>NZ_BAAGWA010000006.1:0-299670 GCF_054780595.1 Noviherbaspirillum agri | reverse complement strand
AGGATGTGCTGGAACGTTTGCCGTCCTTGCCGGCCCGCCGTATCGACGAACTCCTGCCGCATCGCTGGCGTCCCGCCGCGTAACTTCACGCTCCTCCAGCCTCAAGACGGGATGGCCGGGCGCTTACGATCGGTGAAGGACACATTAGAGTGCTCACCCCCCAAGCTCCCGTTAATTCGGGACGCCCAATCACGAAGGATTTTTTCATCCAAACGATGCGCATCGTTAGGAAGAGTTCTTCTCTGGACACCAACAATAAGTAGCAAGGAAGTTTTGCACTTGCACTTATAACCGCTTCAACTTCCTTATCCAACTAGTTGACATACGCCCCGTACATATTCTTGATTGAGCTAGAAACGCTCTTCGGATATCGCTCGGACGAGTGTAAAAAGATGGCCTTTGCTAGATTGATAATGATCTTATTATTGGTGATCAAGCTCTCAGCATTTACGCCTCTATCGGCGGTTGAAGTGTTTGGTTGCTCAATAGCGAGTTGAAGCTTCCTTACTGTTTTTGCGGAATCCTTCTCGAACTTCCAAGCGCCACCCTTAAACTGATAATTGATCTCGCCTCTAAGCTCAGGAGGGTTATAGTGCCCAACGGATCGCACAAGGAAAGCCTTGTGAGCGATTAAGTCACCTACTTCCCGCGCATATTCACCAATATCCGAGTTAGCAGCATTTTGAAGTTTATCTACAAGCTCAACCCAAAGCTGCCACGCTTCCTGATGTGAACCGCCGTTCTTTTTTGAGCGTGTTTTTAACGTGATATTTTTATTCACGTCATCATACCGAAGGACGTAAAGCCCGCCGGGTACTGAATTCACCTTAGTTTTCGACAGTTGCGCTCTGAGAATTAAATTCGTAGCGGTGGAATCAAGGTTCGTTATGCTCACCCCTGTGATCCGGAGCATATAGTGAATAGCGTAATAGGCAGCGTAATAATGCTCTACGGTTTGCCATGCCGCGTTGCTATCCTGCGTTTGCATTGCCCGCTGACGACTCAGTAGAGACGCAAGTAAAAATTTATTCGCCTCCCCAGAGAGAAGCTTATGAATCGCTTCATCGTCCAGAACTTGAAGCGTTATCTCTGTATCGCTCCCTGTCTGGACGATTCCTCGCGTTACGAAATCAATTTCTTGAAGCTTTTCAACTAAGCGGTGGTGGGAGCGTTGTCGAACTTTAAAGATCCCTTCCACCGCGCTTGGAAGAAAGAGCCGGACGAGTTTCGCAAATTCCATCAGATCGTTACATTGCGGCGAAGCAGCTTTCTATCAAGTACTTCCACAGACTTCAAGTATGCCTTTGAATTCAAGATATCTTGAAACGAGCCAGGCAGCGATCTCATGAGATATTTCTTATGTTCACTTATCTTTTCGAGGTCTTGCGGGTTGTTGTCAGAGATAACCGAAATGATGGCACGCGCGTGCGAAACTAGAATCTTGAATAACGTGGCCTTTGTAATGGCCGTACCGAGGTCGAATTGATGCTCGGCAGAAACATCGCTCGCAGCAATAAAATACGCGTTCATAATCCGATAGAGGCGATCAATATTCGAGATATTGAACTCCTTCAAGATCGGCTTCATGGAGTCATAAAACGTGACTTTCGAAACCTTCCCTTTTTGCTTATCTATACGGCTAAGCTTATTCAAAAGGAAGCTGTCACGCTCCGTTTCAAAATTCGTGAATAGCTCATCGAGCAAGCGTTCATCATCATTTTCGCGTTCTGCGAGTCGCTTAATGTCAAGTAGCAGCTCTTTCGGTACGGGACGCTGCAATGTATTTATGTCGATAAAAAGTCTTGCTTCTTCTACGGTACTAAGCTCGCTGTAAATAATGACGGGGACACGATACTTCACGCCTTCGTTAAGTAGCTTTCTGAAACCATAAACGCGATGCTGTCCATCTAGAATAAGAAACGCATCTGGCGTCACCTCAAAGTTAATGGTCTTATTCTTCGAGTTATAGGTAAGCCTCGCCGCTTCTTGGGCGGACAATATAATGCTTGACGGTATCGTGCCGCCGTTTCGTATGTAGTCGGCAATTGACTCAGCCCGACCTGCATCCAATGTCCGTTGAAAGCCCGCCTCTGGATCTTGTTCTCTCGGATTTGTTGAACACGTCTCTGCGATCAATTCGATCGGCATCGTTCCGGAATAAAACTTGTGCTGTGCTTGGGTGATCAGCGTTACAGAAATGTTGTCTGTTGCCATTTTTATTTAAATTCCATCCCTTCCGAGAATAATCAGCTTTCCAAGGAGCAGTTCTAGCTGGCAATTCTTTACTAATAACCCCTTACTTTATCTGAGCCAATGTTTCCCGGTATATCATAAGTTTCCCGTAGGCAACCGAGGGAAACGAAGCCGACCTTGGGATTTGAAGAGACGTTGGACATGACAAAAAAGGGTACAAAGCGAATCCGCTATTGTACCCTTTCACGTTCATTCTCCCGGTTGGTTCATCGCCGGGTTGTCCTTACGTCATCGGCTTCGTCTTAGTTCTTGTTCTTGTCATTCGGCCCGAATGGGAAGGTGCCGAACATGTTCTTGGTCTGGTTTTGCATCTGCTCCTGCATCTGCATGAACAGGTTCTTGCTCTGTTCGATGTAGTTGCTCATCATGCCCTGCATCATCGGCCCTTGGACATTCATGAACTGGTTCCACATCTCCTGGCTGAACGGCTTGCCTTCATAAAAGCCCTTGGAGCTTTCTGCCAGCTTGTTCTGGATGTCAATGAAGGCCTGGATGTTCTTCTCCAGGTAGGAGCCCATCATCCCCTGCATCGCATGGCCGTAATAGCGAATGATTTGCGACAGCGCGCCACTGGAAAACATCGGCGTGCCATTGGTTGCTTCTTCCTCAAGAATGATCTGCAGCAGGATGCTGCGGGTCAGATCTTCGTCGGTCTTTGCATCGACTACCGTAAAATCCTCGTTATCCAGGACCAGCTGCTTCACATCCGACAAGGTGATGTAGGAGCTGGTTTGCGTATCGTAAAGACGGCGGTTGGGATACTTCTTGATCAAGCGCTCGAAGGTCTTTTTTGCACTATTCATCGAAAATTCCAGTTATTGCGTCGCAACGCATTCATGCCGTTTTGTAAAAAAAGCGAACATGCGTTCGCCCCAAAGCGTTTTTATTATAGTGCGAAAAAACAAAGGTTTACGCATGTAATTCTCGTCCTTCCTGACCATCTTGCAATGAAGTCAAGAAAAGCCGAGAGCCGCTTTCGATCGCCAACGTAAAATTAAACTGCTAGTAAAGAGTCAATCTTGCCGTGAAGAATACGTTCCGAACCTGTCATCGAGCTGACAGGTTCGGGACCTTTTTTTACTCAGCCTTGACCTTCACATACCGTCCGGGTGCCGGCTCTATCGTTTTGTACTTGCTGTTTCCATACTTGCGTGGCGCATTGATTTGCTTGCCGGCGTTCTTTGCGAGGAATGCCGACCATTCCGGCCACCAGCTGCCGGGTTGTTCCTTGGCTCCCTTCATCCACTCCTCGGCGCTCTCGGTCTGCTTGTCGTTGGTCCAGTAGCTCCGCTTTTTCTTCGCGGGCGGATTGATGACGCCAGCGATGTGGCCGGATGCACCCAGCACGAAGCGATTGCGACTGCGCTTTTTCGGATTGAGCAGCAAAGTCGACTGATATGCCGCTCCCCACGGAACGATGTGGTCCTCACGCGAGCCATAGATGAATACGGGCGCATCGATCTTGGAAAGGTCGATCTTTTCGCCGGCCACGGTCAGCTTGCCCGGCACACGGAGATTGTTCTCCAGGTAGAGATTGCGCAGGTACCAACAGAACATCGGTCCAGGCAGGTTCGTACTGTCGGCATTCCAGTACAGCAGGTCGAACGGTGGCGGGTTTTCCCCTTTCAGGTAGTTCGACTTCACGTAATTCCAGACCAGGTCATTCGAACGCAGGCTGGAAAATGCGGATGCGAAGTCGCGCCCCGGCATCAGCCCGCCTTTGCCGATCGTCTGCTCGCGCATCGCCACTTGCGCTTCATCGATAAAGACCTCGATTACGCCCGCATCAGAAAAATCGAGGAACGTCGTGAGCAGCGTCAGGCTTGAAACAGGATTCTCGCCACGCGCCGCAAGCAACGCTACGGCTGTCGAGATAATTGTTCCACCCACACAGAAACCGAGCGCGTTGATCTGCTCTTGTCCGCTGATCTCCTGCGCGACATTAATCGCCTTGACGGCACCGCGCTCGATATAGTCATCCCATGTAAGGTGCCCGAGCGACGCATCTGGGTTGCACCAGGAGACCAGGAACACGGTATGACCTTGCTCTACCGCGTAGCGCACCAGCGAATTTTCCGGTTGCAGATCGAGGATGTAGTACTTGTTGATGCAAGGCGGAACAAGCAACAGGGGGCGCTCGTAGACGGTCTTCGTCAATGGCTTGTATTGAATCAGCTGAAAAAGCTCGTTCTCAAAAACCACTGCACCCTCGGTGTTGGCGACATTGCGGCCCACCTCGAATGCCGATTCATCCGTCTGCGAAATATGCCCTTTTTGCATATCCTCAAGCAAATGCGTGATGCCCTTGGTCAGGCTCTCACCCTTTGTCTCAATGAGTTTTTGCTGCGCTTCGGGGTTCGTTGCGAGGAAGTTTGCGGGCGACATCGCATCCACCATCTGTTGCACCGCAAACCGGATTTTTTGTTTTGCCCGCGGCGTCGCTTCGACAGAGTTCGCCATCGCTGTCAGGAAGCGGGCATTGAGAAGGTAAGCAGCAGCGTTAAATGCATGAAGCGGGTTCGACTGCCATTCCGGTGACGAAAAACGCCTGTCCGAAATTGCGGGTGTCTTTGCCCCGAGCATTTCCTGCCACAAAGAGGAAATTTGCTGCATATAGTCGCTCTGCAGTTTCGCCACAACCGTCGGATCGATGGTTGCGCCGAATTCCTTGATTGTCGCCGTAATGGGCTTGGTGTCGATCGGCGGCGTCTTGAGCCAGGCCTGCCATGCATTCGGATCGGGAAACTGCGGCATCCATGTGTTGGAGCCTGCTTGTGGCGTAAACATGTTCATGCTTGCTTCTCTTTTTTGGCGTAAGGTTATGGTTTGACTTGCTGCAGTAAACCGCTATGTATATTGTCGCCCTCGCATGGATCTATGTCGTCTTCATGATGTCCATTACCGAGCAATCGGTTGTCGCAGGAATAATGACTTTCCTCTTGTACGGCATCTTGCCTGTGGCGATCATTTTATATGTGATGGGTACCCCACAACGCAGGCGCAACCGGAAGAACGCCGAAAAACTGCAAGCGGCAGAATCCTCGACTGAAGCGAATATGAAGCGGGAAAAAGAAACGTCATCAGAGACGTAGTATGTTGGCTTTAGGAAGCATCGCCGATATGGGATCCGTTTTACTTGAGCCAGATCAACGACGCCATCCGACCGGTTGTCTTGTCCCGGCGGTATGAGTAAAAGAGGTCTTTTTCCGTCACGGTGCAGCGTCCGCCTCCGAAGACCTTTTCGACACCGGCGTTGCGCAGCGTCCTGCGTGCCAGCGAATAGATATCGGCCAGGTATTTTCCATCCCGTCCATGTAACGGCTTGAATACATCGGCCGCATCGGCATCTTGTGCCGTAAACGCGTCAACAACATCCTGCCCGACTTCGAAGCATTCCGGACCGATCGCCGGCCCCATCCATGCGGTAATTTCGCCAGCCCCGGCAGCCCGCATGGCCGACAAGGTATTCTCCAGCACTCCGCCAGCCAAGCCGCGCCAACCGGCGTGGGCTGCGCCAACGATGCCCCCCTCGACATCACAGAACAAGACCGGCAGGCAATCGGCCGTCTGGATCGCGCAGATCACCCCTGCCTGTGTCGCAATGCAAGCATCGGCTTCCGCCGAATCGCCAGCCGTGGCCGCATCTATTACCCGCGAACCATGTACCTGGCTAAGCCATACGGGCTCGGCTGGCAGAACTCTGCGCAACAAGGAACGATTGCGAAGAACGCGATCCGGCGCATCGCCGACATGCATACCGAGATTGAGCCCGCCACCGCCCGCACCATCATCGTAGGGCGCAAGGCTGATGCCACCGCGCCGCGTCGTCGACAATGCCCCCACGTTGGCAGGCAAGGCAGTCCAGTCGCGAATGATCAGCTCCATTACCAGGTCTCCGGGTTCATTCAGCAATCATGGCATCCATGCCGGCGCGCACAAGAAGATCTGCAAAATCGTCCGGAACCGGCGCGCTCCACTCGCACTCCTTGCCGGAAACCGGGTGAACCAGTCCAAGCCGGTGTGCATGCAGCGCTTGCCGTCCAAATATCGATGCCAGGTGCGGCTTGCCATACAGCGGGTCGCCGACCAACGTAAAACCGATCGACTGCATATGCACGCGGATCTGGTGCGTACGGCCGGTTTCAAGCTGGCAGCGCAACAGGCTGACAGGGCGTCCGTCCAGCATCCCGGTTGCAAGGCGCTGATAGTGCGTGACCGCCGGCTTGGCACTCATGTGGTTCGAGACGGCCATCTTGATCCGGTCACGCGGATGGCGACCTATAGCGGCATCAACTTTGCCGGTCACATGCGGCGTCCCCCATACCAGTGCATAGTATTCGCGCTTGACAGTACGCGCCTGCAGTTGGCGCACGAGATCGGTCTGTGCTTGCAAGGTTTTCGCTACGACCATCAGGCCGCTCGTATCCTTGTCCAGCCGGTGCACGATACCCGCACGCGGCACGCCAGAAAGTGCCGGAGAATGATATAGAAGACCGTTGAGCAAGGTGCCCGACCAGTTGCCTGCAGCGGGATGAACGACCAGTCCCGCCGGCTTGTTGATCACGAGGATGGAAGCATCTTCATGGAGAATCGACAACGGCATCGGCTCCGGCTTGAATGCCTGATCCTCCGGCGCTGCCTGCGGCTGGATGACAACCATTTCGTCGCCCAGCGAAAGCGTCTTGCCGCGTGCCGGCTGACCGTCAATTGTCACCATTCCCGATTCGATCCACTGCTGCAGGCGACTGCGCGAGTATTCGGGAAGAAGCTGCGACAACGCTTTGTCCAGGCGGACTCCGCAAAATTCCGGTGTCAACACCAGTTCAATAGGCGCAGGCTCGGGGGCGGCGCGCTCGTCCACGTCGCCGTCGTCGATATCTGTTTCAGGTAAAGGTTTGCTCAAAATGGGAGTTCAGTTGGAGCGCTGCAAGAAGGCACCATCGGCTATAATCCACGACTTATCCAGATGTGCTCTTGCAAACGTCATGCAAAAAAGATCGTTGAAGTTCGCTGCCATTGTCCTTGCTTTCTCGCTCTCCGGGTGCGGCATACTTCCGGAGAAAATCGACGAAACCAAGGATTGGTCAGCCTCCAAATTATACTCGGAGGCGCGCGACGAAATATCGGCAGGTAACTACGAAAAGGGAATCGAGTACTTCGAGAAGCTCGAGGCACGCTACCCGTTCGGCACGTACGCGCAACAGGCACAAATGGAAGTGGCTTATGCACATTACCGCCAGGGCGACCAGGCACTGGCATTGGCAGCTGTCGAACGGTTCATCAAACTCCATCCGAACCACCCGAACGTCGACTACATGTACTACCTGCGCGGCCTGATCAATTTCAACGACAAGCTCGGCTTCCTCAACTTCCTGTCCAAGCAGGATCCAAGCGAGCGCGACCCCAAAGCAGCACGTGACGCTTTCGATTCATTCAAGCAATTGGCGGAGCGGTTCCCGAACAGCATCTACACGAAGGATGCAATTGCGCGGATGAAGTACCTTGTCAACGCAATGGCGCAATATGAAGTGCATGTCGCAAATTATTACTATCGTCGTGGCGCTTACATAGCGGCAGCCAATCGAGCACAACTGGCAGTCAGCGAATATCGTGAAGCGCCTGCCGTTGAAGAGGCGCTGTATGTGATGGTCAAATCATACGAAGCGCTCGGCCTGCCGGAATTGCGTGACGATGCGGAGCGCGTTCTGCGGACAAACTTTCCGAACAGTGCTTTTCTGTCGAACGGAGTCCCGAAGGCAGAAAGATCCTGGTGGAAATTCTGGTAATTTCTGATAAATGTTGTGATACAAAAAAGCCTCGCACTGCGAGGCTTTTTGTTATCAGGACTCAGGCCTCCACCCGACGCCGGAACACCCAACTATGCTCGGACGACGCCTTCGGATCAAACGCATAACCGTCAACGTCAAATGCCTTGAGCTTCTCGGCCTGCACGATGCCATTGAGCGCCGCATAACGCGCCATGAGCCCACGGGCACGCTTGGCGTAAAACGAAATGATCTTGTAACGTCCGCCTTTCCAGTCTTCGAATACTGGCGTGACAATCTCAGCGTCGAGAAGCTTCGGCTTGACCACCTTGAAGTATTCCTCGGATGCGAGATTGACCAAGGTTTTCGATTTTTGCCGAGCCATCGCTTCGTTCAGGGCACCAGTCACCTTCGATCCCCAGAATGCATACAGGTCCTTCCCCCGAGGATTGGCGAGCCGGGTTCCCATTTCCAGCCGATAGGGCTGCATCAGGTCCAGCGGTCGCAATACACCGTAAAGGCCGGATAGAATGCGGATGTGGGACTGCACGTACTCCAGCTGCCGCTTGCCGAGCGTTGGTGCATCCAGTCCTTCGTAGACATCGCCGTTGAACGCAAGGACTGCCTGCTTGGCATTTTTTGGCGTGAACTCTCTGGACCACGACGCAAACCGCGCGACGTTCAGGGCCGCCAGCGCATCCGAAATGCCCATCAGACTGCCCACATCGGATAGCGACATGGGTTTGAGTGTCTCGATCAGTTCTGCGGAGTCTTCAATGAAATCCGGACGTGTGCAGATTTCGGTGGTCGGGGGCGTGTCGTAGTCGAGCGTTTTGGCGGGAGATAAAACAATCAGCATGAATAACGAATTGCAATTCAAAGAAAGAGCCGCAATGATACCGAAGCGCGTCGTCATCGACACCAACGTGTGCCTGGACCTGTTCGTATTTCGCGACCCTCGCTGGTCAACGCTACTCGCCGCGCTGCACGCAGGTACGATCGAGGCCGTGACGCGAAACGATTGCCGCACGGAGTGGCTGAAAGTCCTCGAATACGAACACCTTCCCCTCGACTGCGAATCTCGCCCCGCCGTCGCGGCCAAGTTCGACGCATTGATCGCCTGCATAGCCCCAAATACAACGCAGATCAACACGACTGTTCGCCTGCCGATCTGCAGCGATCCGGACGACCAGAAATTTCTCGAGCTGGCGCGCGACGCCGGTGCACAGACCTTGATCACCAAAGACAAGGCGCTGTTGAAGCTGGGACGGAAAACAGCGCGCGAGGGGCTGTTCAGCATTGTGACGCCGGAGAAATGGTCAGCCGAAGCACAAGCTGTATAAAATGCCTTCTTTACCCTGTTTCATTGACGCCGAATGAATACTCCAACGCCGCCCTCCTTCGCTCCCGACACCCATGTCCCTGCAATCCAGTCCCGGTTGCCAAACGTAGGGACGACGATTTTCACCGTGATGTCGGCGCTGGCTGTAGAAAAAGCTGCAGTGAACCTGGGCCAGGGTTTTCCCGATTTCGACTGCGATCCTGCGCTGGTCGATGCCGTCACGACCGCAATGAAGAACGGGCTGAATCAGTATCCTCCCATGGCCGGTGTGCCGGCACTGCGTGAAGCGATCGCTGCGAAGATCGGAAAACTGTACGGTCGCAGCTATGACGCCGCATCGGAGATCACCGTCACGGCTGGGGCAACGCAAGCGATCCTGACGGCGATCCTGTGCAGCGTCCATCCCGGCGACGAAGTAATTGTCATTGAACCGGTGTACGACAGCTATGTACCAGCGATCGAACTGGCGGGCGGCGTTCCGGTATGCGTGCAAATGGACGTCGGCCCGCAGGGCTACACTGTTCCCTGGTCCAGGGTCGCCGCAGCCGTCACACCGAAGACGCGGCTAATCATGATCAACTCGCCGCATAACCCTACCGGCTCGGTGCTGAAGGAAGCGGATATCCGCGCGCTCAGCGACATCGTGCGAGGAACGGACATTCTGCTCATTTCGGACGAAGTCTATGAACACATGGTGTACGACGGCGCGCGCCATGAGTCGGTGTGCCGCTACCCGGAACTTGCGGCACGCGCGTTTGTAATATCCAGTTTCGGCAAGACCTACCACGTCACCGGCTGGAAAGTCGGCTATGTTGCCGCACCAGCCCCACTGAGTGCGGAATTCCGCAAGGTCCACCAGTTCAACGTATTTACGGTTAACACGCCGGTACAACACGGACTGGCACGTTACATGGCAAACCCTGTGCCCTACCTTGACCTGCCGGTGTTTTACCAGCGCAAGCGCGATCTGTTCCGTGATGGACTGAAGTCGACGCGCTTTAAGCTGCTGCCGTCGGAGGGCACCTATTTCCAGTGCGTCGACTACTCAGCGATTTCTTCAATGGCGGAAGCCGACTTCGCAAGGTGGCTCACCTCCGAAATCGGTGTTGCAGCAATTCCGGTATCAGCCTTCTACAACCAGCCGAAGGAATCGGGCATTGTCAGATTCTGTTTTGCGAAGAAGGACGAGACCCTACGGGCGGCGCTGGATCGCCTGGCAAGCTTGTAAGCGTGGTCCGCAATCCGCCTTCAGCACCGAGCGAAAACGCAACGGTTGCAATGTGCCGCGAGGGAGGCGATACCCGGAACCGGCATTCAAGCACGGCGAGACACTGAAGCAGCGCCCTGCAAAAAAGCCGGCAGTCATATGCCGGCTTTTGCTTTCTGCGGTGCTTCACCGGCATCACTTGCCGCGTTTTACCATCACTTCCTGATTGGCCTTGCGATCTGCCGTCACCCGTTGCGCCGTCGGACGTTCACCGACCAGCTTCGTGTACTCGCGCACCGGCAACTCGGCCAGCACATCTTCGCCGTAAATGATCTTGGATGCCATGCTTACCAGCGGTAGGTGCACGTACGCCGCGCAGTCTGCCATGGTGAACTCTACACCCGCGACGTAGGGGGAAAACTTCGCGAGTTTGCCGAATGCCTTGGCGTTACGCGTCAAGAGCTTTTGCGTGCGAGCCTTGATTTCATCCGACACCTTGCCACCAAAAAACGCTTCAGCATACAGCTCACGCGCAACGAGTTCCAGATGCAACTCCATGAAGGTGACCAGCTCGCGAACCTTCGCAGCGGCAAAGGGATCAGCAGGAAGCAACGGCTTTTGCGGGTAGGCGGCTTCGACGTACTCCATCATCACCTGCGACTCGCAAATCGTTCCCTTTTCTGTTTCGAAAAACGGTACTTTGCCCAAGGGTGAGCGCGCCAGCAATTCCGGTGAGCGGTCCGTCCACACCAGCTCCTCCTGGAATTCGACGCCTTTTTCGAGCAGCGCCAACTTTACTTTGTTGTAGTAGTTGCTTACCGCGAAACCGCACAGCTTTAGCATGTCGCCTCCATCAGATGATTTATTGTTGAGCGGTAAAGCTTACCTTAGCTGGCTAGCGCGCTAAAAGACGGGCACGAGCCGGAGCGACTCATTTCGGCAATAATAGTGTCGGTAAAACGACACCATTCCATTAAAAGACCATACCTGCCATGTCCGCCGAACTCAAAGCATCCCGCCGGGACGCCACCCTGATCCTGACACTCTCCAATCCGGGTGCAAAAAATGCCCTGCATCCTGACATGTACGCAGCCGCGATCGAGACACTTTCCACCGCCGAACGGGACGACTCTGTCAGGGCTGTCGTGCTGACAGGCGCCGATCATTTTTTCTGCGCCGGCGGCAACCTTAATCGCCTGCTGGAAAACCGCAGCAAGGAGAAATCCGCACAGGCCGATTCAATCGACCAGCTGCATGGCTGGATTGAGGCGATCCGGGACTGCCCGAAGCCGGTGATCGCCGCAGTCGAAGGAGCAGCAGCAGGCGCCGGTTTTTCGCTGGCGCTCGCTTGCGATCTGCTCGTGGCCGGGGAGTCGGCAAAGTTCGTCATGGCCTATGTACGTGTCGGCCTGACGCCGGACGGCGGCGGATCGTGGTTCCTGACACGGGCATTGCCACGGCAACTCGCAATGGAAATCCTCATAGAAGGCAAGCCGGTCCCCGCTTCTCGCCTGAATGAACTTGGCCTTGTAAACCGACTTGTCGCCGATGGCACGGCACTTGATCACGCGCTCGACTGGGCCGATGAACTTGCGATGCTTTCTCCCAATGCGGTCGAGCGCATCAAGTCGCTGACACATGAAGCGCAGGGAAATTCGCTTGCACAGCACTTTGAATCCGAAAAGCGCCATTTTGTCGAAAGCCTGCATCATCGCGATGCACAGGAAGGCATCACCGCTTTTCTTGAAAAACGAAAGCCGCATTACAAATGACCGCACATCAACGGAGGCGCATCTATCTGATGCGCCATGGAAGCGTCACCTATTTCGACGCAGCCGGAAAGCCTTTCCTGCCAGAGCAGGTACCGCTTAATGAACTGGGCCGAGAACAGGCGACAGCCGCCGGCAAGGTATTTGCCGCAGAAAAGTTGCATTTTGACCGGGTCATCGTTTCCGGCCTGCCTCGCACCGTCGAGACGGCGACGCGGGTCCTGGCCGAAACGGGACAGCAGATCGCGCTCGAACACTGGAAAGACCTGGAGGAACTGCGCGGTGGCAAGCTGTCAGCCATTCCCGATGAGAGCCTGAAGGAAGCCTTCGTCGGCGCATTCGACGGGCTGGTACCAGAACACAAGCAGTTCCTCGGCGGCGAGACCATCGGCCAGCTGATGGACCGTGTCCATCCATGCATCGACCGGCTTCGTGCAGACAAGTCGTGGGACACCGTGCTGATGGTTCTGCATGGCGGCGTCAATCGCGCCATTCTGTCGTACGCACTGACGAACCAGCGCCTGTTTCTCGGCAACCTCGCGCAGACGGCGGGCTGCATCAATGCGATCGATGTTGGTGAAGCTCATGCCGACTGGGTAGTCCGCATCGTGAACTACTCCCCCATCTCCGAACTACAGGGTAATGCCCGCCACACGACGATGGAGGTGCTGCTGGAACAGTACAAAAAGTCGCGCGGCTTGTAAGTTTCGGGTCGGCCTACATCGATTTCACCGATCACGCTCCCCGGAATAGTACGGTCGTGCGATTTTATGTTGTAGAATTTGGCGATAGTGATCCGCCCTTCATTTAAGGAGACAAGATGTACGAAGAATTCATGGGTACGCGGCCCGTTTCGGAGCGGGCGAAGTTCGACGTCGCCGCCTTGCAGGAATACATGCGCCAGCATATCGACGGCTTTTCCGGCGAACTGACAGTGGAACAGTTCAAGGGCGGTCAATCCAATCCGACCTTCAAACTCACCGCTGGCGACCAGCGCTATGTACTGCGTACCAAGCCGGGCCCCGCCGCGAAGCTGCTGGCATCCGCCCATGCCATCGACCGTGAATTCCGTGTGATGGATGCCTTGCACAAAGCCGGCTTCCCTGCCGCACGTCAGTACACCCTGTGTCTGGATGAATCCGTCATAGGACGGGCGTTCTACATCATGGACTTCGTCGACGGCCGCGTGCTGTGGGATCAATCGCTGCCCGGCATGACGCAGGAAGAACGCGGTGCTATTTACGACGAAATGAACCGCGTCATCTCGCGGCTGCATACGGTTGACTACGCAGCCATTGGACTGGCGGATTACGGCAAGCCGGGCAACTACTTCGCGCGCCAGATCGATCGCTGGACCAAGCAGTACCGGGCGTCCGAGACCGAGAAGATCGAGGCCATGGACAACCTGATCGAGTGGCTGCCCAAGAATATTCCCGAAGGCGATGAAACCAGCATCGTCCATGGCGACTTCCGAATCGATAACATGATCTTCCATCCGACCGAACCGCGCGTCCTGGCGGTGCTCGACTGGGAACTCTCGACCTTGGGCCATCCGCTGGCCGACTTCTCCTACCACTGCATGAGCTGGCACATCCCGCAAGGCCAGTTCCGCGGCATTGGCGGCCTCGATCTCAAGGCGCTCGGCATCCCGAGCGAGGAGGCATACATCGCGAAATACTGCGAGCGCACTGGCAAAACGATCCGCAAGGAAGACTGGAGCTTCTACATCGCGTACAACATGTTCCGCCTCGCCGGCATCCTGCAGGGCATCATGAAGCGTTATGTCGACGGCACCGCCTCCAGCGAGCAGGCACTAAAGAATGGCAAGGCGGCGCGCCCGATGGCGGAAATGGGCTGGCGTTACGCAAGCGGCCAATAACCTCGGCAAGCACGGCCGCGCAGCACCTTTCTCCTGCGGGGAAGTGCAAACTTCTGCATAATCCATGCAGCGTTTGAACTTCCACCGTCAGGAGAACAACAATGATTGACGTCTATTCCGCAGCAACGCCGAACGGCCACAAGGTCCACATCATGCTGGAAGAGTGTGGTCTCCCCTACCGGGTACACCACATCAACATTGGTGAGGGCGACCAGTTCAAGCCCGACTTCCTCGCCATTTCCCCCAACAACAAGATTCCCGCCATCGTCGACGCAGAAGGACCGGACGGCAAGCCGATTTCGCTCTTCGAGTCCGGCGCCATTCTCGTTTACCTGGCAAGCAAGGTCGGCAAATTCCTTGGTAGTACCGATCGTGAAAAATTCACGACGCTGCAGTGGCTGATGTTCCAGATGGGCGGCGTCGGCCCCATGCTCGGCCAAGCCCACCACTTCCGCATTTATGCACCAGAAAAGATCGAGTATGCGGTCAATCGCTATACGAATGAGGCCAAGCGCCTATATAGCGTGATCGACAAGCAGCTGGAAAAGCACGCATATCTGGCCGGTGAGGAGTACACGATCGCCGATATCGCGACCTTCCCATGGCTGCGCTCCTGGAAGAACCAGGGCATCGAATGGGAAGACTATCCGCACGCGAAACGCTGGTTCGACGAAATCAGCGAACGCCCGGCGGTTCAGCGTGGCGTTGAAGTCCTCGCCAAAGAACGTAAGCCGCTACTCGATGAGAAGTCAAAAGAAATGTTGTTTGGCAACGCGCAGTACCAGAAGCGGTAAACCGCCGCAGAATAGAAAAAAGCGCGAAACGTTGCAGTGAACGATGGGCGCTGAACGATGGGCTCCATATTGGAGCCCATCACATCCTTACAGGCACGCTACAGATATCGCCTGACGATCGACTCGGCGACGCATGCTGGCTTGTCCCCGCCCTCTACCTCCATTGTCACCTTCCACACGATCTGCACGCCGCCGTCGATGTCTTCCACCTCCAGCAGGGTCATGCGGCCGCGTAAACGGCTTCCGACGGGTACGGGCGCCGGAAATCGGACCTTGTTCAGTCCGTAGTTCACCCCCATCTTTGAGGGCGGCAGCGACACTGCGCTCTGCATCATCATCGGCAGCAATGACAATGTCAGGAAGCCGTGCGCAATCGTCCCGCCGTAGGGTGACTCCTTGCGACTACGCTCGACATCAAGGTGAATCCACTGGTGGTCACCGGTGGCGTCGGCAAAAAGATTGACGCGTTCCTGCGTGACCGGGAACCAGTCTGTTACCGCCACTTCCTGCCCGACCAGCCCCTTCAGTTCTTCTTCAGATGCAATGACGCGCATGTTGTCTCCGTTATTTGTGTAACACAGCGCAGGGAAGAATCAGGCGCCAGGACGCCGCTGGAACATCCCCATGCCTTTAATGGTCGCGACCAGTTCACCGTGCTGGTTCTTTGCCTCCCATAACGTCACCACGACGCCACGGTCCGGCTTGCTCGCGGATGGCCGCATTTCCAGCGCAGTTGTCGTGACGTTCAGCGTATCACCGCCACGCACCGGCTTGATCCAGCGGATTTCGTCCACGCCAGGCGAACCGAGACTGGCGGCACCATTCAGGAAGCCGTCAACCATCAGTCGCATGATGAGGCCGCAGGTATGCCAACCGCTGGCAATGATCCCGCCATACATCGATTGTCCCGCTGCCGCCTTGTCGACATGAAAGGGCTGGGGGTCGAACTGTTTCGCAAAATCGATGATCTCTTCTTCGGTAACTGTTCTTGATCCGACTTCGATCGTTTTGCCAACTTCAAAGTCCTCGAAATACCAGTGCAATTGCGACATGTTCTCCCCCTATGGTATTAAGCGACCTTCTTGAAGTCCGGCTGTGCTGCAAAACGCGCCAGATGATGGTCTGTATCACCGAGCGTCAACTCGATCATGGTCAAGCGCTTGAAGTGATGTGCAGCCGGGAGCTCGTTCGTGACCCCCATGCCGCCGTGCAGCTGGATCGCCTGTTGCCCCACATACTTCAGTGCTTGTCCGACGCGCGCCTTGGCAGCGGAAACCGTGCGGCGCCGTTCACCAGCTTCCGGCGAATCCACCTTCACTGCCGCGAGAGTCGCCATCGAACGCGCCTGCTCCGCCTGCATGAACATTTCAGCCATCCGATGCTGCAAAGCCTGGAATTTTCCGATCGGCACACCGAACTGTTGGCGTGTCTTCAGATATTCCAACGTTGCGGCATTCAACGCATCCATTGCGCCGACCGCCTCGGCACACAGCAGCGTCGCGCCATAGTCGGCCGCCGCATCCAGGATGTCCCAGCCGCTTCCCGCCTTGCCGAGCAAGGCCGACGCAGGCACGCGCACATTGGAGAAGACGATGTCGGCAGCGCGCTGGCAGTCGATCGTGCGGTACTCACGGCGCGTTACCCCGGCAGTATCGGCGGGGATCAGGAACAAAGAAATGCCATCCGTGTCGGACTGGCCACCGGCCGTACGCGCAGAAATGATGAGCTGATCGGCCTGAGCACCGTGAATCACTACCGTCTTTGTGCCATTGAGGACAAAGTCCTCGCCGTCTGCCTTGGCGCTGGTCATGATGTTGAACAACTCGTGACGTGCCTGCTTCTCGCCAAGCGCGCATGCCAGTTTCAGCTCGCCTGTGGCGACCTTCTCCAACATTGCTTCGCGGCCGCCGGCAAGCTTCAAGAACTGCGCGCCCAATACGGTTGCAAAGTAAGGCTCCACGACAAGTCCGCGGCCGAGCTCCTGCATCACGACCATCATGTCGACCGCCGAGCCGTTGAAACCACCCTGCTCTTCCGGCACCGGCAGTGCAGTCATTCCCAGTTCAACGAGGGTCGCCCATGCCGTATCGGACACGCCTTGCTCGGAATGGACGATCTTGTTGCGATGCTCGAAGGTGTAGTCCTTGTCGATGAAACGGCGCAGCGCATCCTTGAATTGTTGCTGCTCGGGTGTGTAGTTGAAGTCCATGGTCTCCTCACAGGCCCAGAATCATCTGGGTGATGATGTTTTTCTGAATTTCGTTCGAACCACCGTAGATCGAAGTCTTGCGGTAGTTGAAGTAGTACGGCGCAAGCGGGGCCGCATCATCATCCCCGGCAAGACTGTGCTCATGCTCACCTTCCAGGTAGGCCGGGTCGAACGGCATCGCGTACGGGCCGACGGCTTCGACCATCAACTCGGTGAGCATTTGCTGGACTTCCGTGCCTTTGACCTTCAGCATCGATGCTTCCGGCCCCGGCCCGCGCTTGCTGCTTTCCTGCGACAGCACGCGCAGCACTGTCATTTCAAGCGCCATGATCTCGATCTCGAGGCTGGCGATTTTGGCCGCATACACAGGATCATCCAGCAGCGGCTTGCCGTTCTTCGAGTGACTGTTCGCAACTCGCTTGAGGAACTGGAGCTCGCGCTTTGCACGGCCAACCGCAGCAATGTTGGTACGTTCATGACCCAGCAAGTACTTCGCGTACGTCCAGCCCTTGTTTTCCTCGCCGATCAGGTTCTGGACCGGCACTTTCACATTGTCAAAGAACACTTCGTTCACTTCGTGTTCTTCATCGAGCATGATGATCGGCCGCACCGTGATGCCCGGGGTCTTCATGTCAATCAGGAGGAAGGAAATGCCTTCCTGTTTGCGTGCATTCGGATCGGTGCGCACAAGACAGAAAATCATGTCGGCATGCTGCGCCAGCGTCGTCCATGTCTTTTGCCCATTGACGATATAAAAGTCACCCTGGCGCTCCGCACGGGTTTTGAGTGAAGCCAGGTCGGAGCCTGAGCCAGGCTCGGAATAACCTTGGCACCACCAGTCGTCGCAGTTGAGGATGCGCGGCAGGTAATGCCGCTTTTGCGCTTCATTTCCGAATGCCATGATGACCGGGGCAACCATTGCGACACCGAACGGCATGATCGGCGGTGTACCCGCAGCAGCGCACTCCTCCTCCCAGATATGGCGCTGGACCGGGCTCCACCCCGTGCCACCGTATTCTTTCGGCCAACCGGTACCGACCCAGCCCTGCTTGGCAACGATCTTGTGCCAACGAACATAGTCTTCTTTGGAAAGGCGCTTGTGATTGAGGACTTTGTGCTGCAGGTCTTTCGGAAGGTTCGCGTCGAGGAAGGCGCGAACGGAATCGCGGAAGGCGAGGTCTTCCGCCGTGTAATTCAAATCCATGCTGTCTCCTTGTTGTCCCGGTTAAAAAGCACGACCGTTCTAAAATGATTATACAGGCGGATTATTTCGCCGTGTGACAAAAAAATGGTGCGCAATTCCATATTGCCTTTTAGGAAACTAAAGGCATTGTGGATACACAAGTAACAAGAAAAGGAGCGAATCAGGCAGAGAGCTTGCCGGGCTCCGCCGGTACCCGATCTATTGAAGAGTTTGCTTCAGGATGGATGCGGGCAGAGGCAGGACATCGATCCCCTCTTCGATCAGTGCCTCGCACTCAGTTGATGTCGCCACACCGCGGATCGCTCGCTCCGGTGCTTCACTGTAATGAATCCGCCTTGCTTCCTCCGCAAAACGATCGCCCACATCTTCGCTATTGGCGGCGATCTGGCGAATCATGCCGAGAACCTGCGCCTGAACTTCGGCCACGGCATCGCTTTGCGGTGCCGGTGCGCCGGAAAGATTCAAGCGCGGCGCAGCAGGCAACCGCTTGACGACATGGTTTCCGCAGACCGGGCATTCGATTCCCCTTGCGTCCGACTGCACCTTGAAATCTTCTTCGGACGAGAACCATCCTTCGAAGCGATGATCGTTTTCGCAGCAGAGGTTATAGACTTTCATGAAGCGGGATGCCAAGCCTAATGGGACTTTCGCGAATCCGGGCAAAATGGGTTACTAGCCAGAACGAAGCGAAAAAGTAATGAATGTGAAGGACACCGCGCTCAGCAATGCGCAACAGTGTCAGCGCGCAGCGCATTCTACATTTATCCGCTCGGAAATGCTCACAAGGCACAGGCCTACGACAACGTTTGCCTTGACATTCCTTGTAAAAACGCCGGTCAGGCGACTCGGCGAGATACGGGGAGCAACGAAGCGGCGCGAATATAGCGCCGCCACTCTTGCTTGCTTACTTGAATTCAAATTGTTGCTGGGCTTGATCCAAGAGGCCCGGCAAGCGTTGTGCCAACAGCACCGCCTTTGCCCGCCGACGCGCGGAAGTCACCTCCATCGCTCCGGTAAGTTTTTTCACACTGGATTTTATTTCCACAACTTGTTCCGATTTGGCGAGGCGAACCAAGCCGCGCAGAGCTTCGCGATAAACATGTTTTTCGCGGGCACTGGGTTCTTCTCCGAAGGTTGCAGTGATCAAGTTTTCGATAACGACGTCGGTGCTGGTGGGGCAGTTTCGCATGGCCTTAACCTCGTTGAGGGAAAGAATTTTCTCGGGAGCAAGTATGGCAAAATTTACCGTTAATACGCTTGAGAAATCTCAATTGGCCAACGGATTGAATGAGAAAATGCAACATAAGTTACAAATGGAAATAAAAAAGCCCGCAGGCAATGCGATGCGGGCGAATACTTCTTGGGAGGTTCAAAGCAGTGCTTATCGTAAAGGAGGTTAGAGAGCGGCAATTTGAGCGAAAACAAACCCGTTACTCCGTTTGGGATGTCTCAACAGTTTGAGAATTTTCAACAGAAAGTGTTACCAAGCTTGTGGGCAACCGTGTTGTGAACTCCGTAAGACATTGATTTTCAAACGTTCTCTCCCATACGCACTTAGACGGACACTTTTCGAGCAGCGGTGGAAGTGCCAATTTAGGCTTGCGATGCCAGCGCCTGCTTTGCCTGCATATCCGCATGATAGGAAGACCGCACCATTGGTCCGGATGCGACATGCGTGAAGCCCATCTTTTCCCCTGTTACCCTAAGTGCGTTGAACTCCTCCGGCGTCACATAACGCTGGACAGGAAGATGATGTGCGCTCGGCTGTAAATATTGCCCAAGAGTCAACATCTCAATGTTGTGCTCCCGCATATCGCGCATCACCGCTTCGACCTCTTCCAACGTTTCGCCCAAGCCCAACATCAGTCCGGACTTGGTCGGAACCTGTGGATGGCGCTGTTTAAATCGATGCAGCAAGTCCAGTGAGTGCTCATAGTCGGCGCCGGGGCGCGCCATGCGGTACAGGCGCGGCACCGTCTCGAGATTGTGATTGAATACGTCTGGCGGGGCTTGGCCGAGCAACTCCAGCGCGACATCCATCCGTCCCCGGAAGTCAGGCGTCAGGATTTCAATTCGAATGTCGGGGCTCAGTCGGCGCGTTTCTTCGATACAGGCTACAAAATGGCCCGCCCCGCCATCCCGCAAATCATCGCGATCAACCGAAGTGATCACCACATAGTTCAAGCCCATCGCCTGTATCGTGCTCGCCATGTTCTTCGGCTCGTTGGGATCGAGCGGATTCGGACGCCCGTGGCCGACATCGCAGAATGGGCAGCGGCGGGTACAGATATCGCCCATGATCATGAACGTTGCCGTGCCGCTCTTGAAGCACTCGCCGAGATTCGGGCAATTCGCCTCCTCGCATACGGTATGCAAGTGGTTCTCGCGCAGCACTGCCTTCAGCCGCTGCACCTCCTTCGTACCCGTGAATTCGGCTCGGATCCACTTCGGCTTGCGCAGATACTGGGATGGCTCGGTCGGCACGATCTTGATCGGAATACGCGCCATTTTCTCTGCGCCGCGCAGCTTCTCTCCTGCCTTGACAGGACTTGGCGCAGGATTCTTGCTGACAGGGGAATTCGATTCGCTCATTGCTGTCCTTTACCGGCCGTTAGCCGCGATAGTAGCGCTGCGGCACAAACGGAGTCTTCGCCACTTCGACCGGAACCGGTTTGCCGCGGACAATCGCATTTAATGCTGTACCGATTGCTGCATGTGGTGTCTCGACATAGCCCATTGCAACCGGACCGCCAAGTGTCGGGCCGAAGCCGCCACTGGTGACCTTGCCAATAACTCGCCCGGCTGCATCGACCAACTCTGCGCCTTCGCGTACCGGCATCCGATCTTTCACCAGCAGGCCGACACGCTTGCGGGCGACGCCTTCTGCCAGCTGACGCATGATGATTTCCGCACCCGCGTACCCACCAACGCGGGCACCATCAGCACGACGGACCTTGGACAATGCCCATGCGAGGCTCGCCTCGACCGGCGTCGTCTGGGTGTCCATGTCATGCCCGTAGAGACATAATCCCGCTTCGAGACGCAGCGAATCGCGTGCACCAAGACCGATCGGAGCGACCTCAGGCTGTGCCAGCAGCAGACGGGCCAGCTCTTCAGCCTTCTCAGCCGGAACAGAGATCTCGAAGCCGTCTTCCCCTGTGTAACCCGAGCGGCTGATAAAGCACTCAGCGCCGACGAGCGTGACTTTGGCGGTATTCATGAAGACCATCTTCGCAGTGTCCGGTGCGAGACGAGCCATGACGGCGCCAGCGGCCGGTCCCTGCAACGCAAGCAGCGCACGATCCGCAAGTTCCTCGACCGTGCAGCGCCCGGCAAGATGCTTTCTCAGGTGTGCGACATCCTGCTGTTTACAAGCTGCATTCACCACGAGGAACAGATGGTCGCCACCATTCGAGACCATCAGGTCATCGAGGATTCCGCCCTGCTCATTCGTGAAGACCGCGTAGCGCTGGAGATTGCGCGGCAGGTCGACAATATCGACTGGCACCAAAGACTCAAGCGCTGCTGCGGCACCCTCGCCCGACAGCCGGACCTGGCCCATATGGGATACGTCAAACAACCCTGCTTGAGTACGCGTATGGTTGTGCTCCTTCAGTACGCCGCTTGGATACTGCACCGGCATCTCATAGCCTGCAAATGGGACCATCTTGGCGCCGAGCTCAACATGGAGGTTGTACAGCGGCGTGCGGGCGAGAGCCTGGGTGTTGGTATCCATAGAAATCCGTTCCTTGTTATTGAATGCAAAAAACAACCGAGCTCAGCACTCGATCACATTGACCGCGAGCCCTCCGCGCGCAGTCTCCTTGTATTTAACCTTCATATCGGCGCCCGTCTCCC
Source organism: Noviherbaspirillum agri (assembly GCF_054780595.1). Classification (NCBI taxonomy): domain Bacteria; kingdom Pseudomonadati; phylum Pseudomonadota; class Betaproteobacteria; order Burkholderiales; family Oxalobacteraceae; genus Noviherbaspirillum; species Noviherbaspirillum agri. Next base: position 277,390 of record NZ_BAAGWA010000006.1, on the reverse strand, counting down.
TCATGGTCTTGATGACTTTATCGAGAGAAACGAAATGGTGTCCGTTACCGCACAACGCCATTCGTGCGGCGTTGATTGCCTTGATCGATCCCATCGCATTGCGCTCGATGCACGGCACCTGCACCAGCCCGCCGATCGGGTCGCATGTAAGCCCGAGATTGTGCTCCATGCCGATTTCCGCGGCATTCTCGACCTGCTCCGGCGTTCCGCCCATTACTTCGGCCAGCGCACCCGCCGCCATCGAGCATGCGACGCCAACCTCGCCCTGGCAGCCGACCTCTGCACCGGAAATCGATGCATTCTCCTTGTACAGGATGCCGATCGCTGCTGCCGTCAGAAGGAAACGGATGACGCCCTCTTCGTTCGCGCCGGGAATGAAACGGTGGTAGTAGTGCAGGACGGCCGGCACGATGCCCGCCGCACCATTTGTCGGCGCAGTGACCACGCGTCCGCCGGCGGCATTCTCTTCGTTGACCGCCAATGCATACAGGTTGACCCAGTCCAGCGTCGTCAGCGGATCGCGCAAATTCGCTTCCGGCTGGCTCGACAGCTTGCGATAAAGTTCAGCTGCGCGTCGTTGCACCTGCAATCCACCCGGCAGCGTTCCTTCCTTCTCGCATCCCCGTCGGACGCACTCCTGCATCACCTGCCAAATTCTTAACAGCCCGGCACGCGTGTCCGCCTCGGGGCGCCAGGCCGTTTCGTTTTGCAGCATCAAGCTGCTGATCGCCGCGTTATTCTGCTTACATAGCGCAAGCATCTGCGACGCGGTCGTAAACGGATGGCGGAGGACCGTCGTATCCGGCACGATGCGATCGCTCCCCGCCGCTTCCTCGTTCACGACAAAGCCACCACCCACGGAGTAATAGACTTTGCTCGACACATCAGTGCCGGCAGCGTCATATGCCGTCAGGCGCATGCCATTGGGGTGGTATGGCAAGGAGTGCCGCTTGTAGAACAGGAGATGCTCGCTCTCGGCAAATCTGATCTCTTTCTCGCCACGCAGCCTGATGCGCCCGGAACTTCTGACCTGCTCAATCCTGGCTGGCACGGCATCGACATCGACGGTGTCGGGCGCCGCTCCAAGCAGACCGAGGAGCACCGCCTTGTCGCTGCCATGCCCCTTTCCGGTGGCGCCAAGCGAGCCGTACAGCTCCGCCTTGACTGATTCTGTACGCGCAAGCAAGCCGGAATCCTGCAGCCCTGTCACGAACAAGAGTGCGGCACGCATCGGACCTACCGTGTGAGAACTCGACGGTCCGATGCCGATCTTGAACAACTCGAAAACGCTGATGGCCATGATATTCCGCCCTGTTCCAACGAAGATGCAATACAGCTTGGACGCCGGAATACGACCAGGCGTTCACCGCCCTTCTGGCTACCGCCCTGCTTTATTCGTAGTCCGACATCGGGGGGCAGGAGCAGACAAGATTGCGGTCGCCGTACACGTTGTCCACCCGGCCGACCGGCGGCCAGTACTTGTTGCCGCGCAGTGAGCTGACCGGGAACACCGCCTGCTCACGCGAGTAGGCCCGGTTCCATTCGCCGGCAATATCCATTGCCGTATGCGGCGCGTGGCGCAATGCGCTGTCCTCGGCCGTCACGCTTCCGTTTTCGATGGCACGGATCTCCTCGCGAATGGTGATCATCGCTTCACAGAATCGGTCCAGCTCGTCCTTCGATTCACTCTCGGTCGGCTCGATCATTAGCGTGCCCGGCACCGGGAACGACATCGTCGGTGCATGGAAGCCGAAGTCCATCAGGCGCTTCGCGACATCATCCACAGTAACGCCGGTGTCCTTCAGCGGACGCAAGTCCACGATGCACTCATGGGCGACGATTCCGTTCTCGCCTGCGTACAGGATCGGATAATGCGGTGCGAGGCGCTTTGCAATGTAGTTGGCATTCAGGATTGCGACCTGGCTCGCCTCCTTCAGCCCTTGTCGCCCCATCATCTTGATGTAGGTCCAGCTGATCGGCAGGATGCTCGCGCTGCCCCAGGGAGCAGCACAAACCGGTGCCGACTTGTTCTCCAGCACGCGATGCCCAGGGAGGAACGGCGCGAGATGCGATTTCACGCCGATCGGGCCAACGCCGGGCCCGCCACCGCCGTGGGGAATGCAGAATGTCTTGTGCAGGTTCAGATGGGATACGTCGCCACCGAACTTGCCCGGCTGGCAAAGCCCAACCATCGCGTTCATGTTTGCGCCGTCGATATACACCTGGCCGCCGTGCGCATGCACGATGTCGCAGATTTCGGTGACGGCTTCCTCGAACACGCCGTGTGTCGAAGGATAGGTAATCATGATCGCCGCAAGGTCGGACGCATGCTTCTCAGCCTTGGCCTTCAGATCGGCAACGTCGACATTACCGCGCTCGTCGCACTGTACGACAACCACCTGCATGCCGACCATCTGTGCAGTTGCAGGATTGGTGCCATGTGCCGAGCTTGGAATCAGGCAGACATTGCGACGCCCTTCACCGCGGCTCTGGTGGTAAGCGCGGATCGCAAGCAGGCCGGCGTATTCACCCTGCGAGCCGGCATTCGGCTGCAGCGATACGGCATCGTAACCAGTGCACGCCACCAGCATCTGCTCAAGCTCCGAGGTCAACTGCTGGTAGCCTTGTGCCTGCTCCAACGGCGCAAACGGATGGATATTCCCGAACTCCTTCCATGTCACAGGAATCATCTCGGCCGTCGCGTTCAGCTTCATCGTGCACGAACCCAGCGGAATCATCGTGCGGTCAAGCGCCAGGTCCTTGTCTGCCAGCGCGCGCAGATAGCGCAGCATCTGGGTTTCGGAATGATGGCTGTTGAATACCGGATGAGTCAGATACTCGCTGGTACGCACAAGCGCTGCCGGGATCCGGTCGGCAGTACCCTCTTCGCAGGCAGTGAACGATGGCACAGTCTTGTTGCCGGCAAAAATGGCCCAGAGCGCCTCGACATCCTCGCGCGTGGTTGTCTCGTCGAGCGAAATGCCGACTGTTGCATCGTCGACTTCACGCAGGTTCATCGACTGCTTGCGCGCTTGCGCATGAATCTCCAGCGTCTGGGCGCCGGTGTGGACAGTGATCGTGTCGAAGAAACCCGCCGTGCGAACGTCGAGGTCGAGCTTGCGCAGTCCGTCAGCAAGCGTCGCAGCCAGGCGATGTACGCGCTGAGCGATCGTCTTGAGACCCTTCGGGCCATGGTAGACGGCATACATGCTCGCCATGTTCGCGAGGAGCACCTGCGCCGTGCAGACGTTGCTGGTCGCCTTCTCGCGGCGAATATGTTGCTCGCGCGTCTGCATTGCGAGTCGATAGGCCTTGTCGCCATGGCTATCGATTGACACACCCACAATACGGCCGGGCATCAGGCGCTTGTTGGCATCGCGCGTAGCGAGGTACGCCGCATGCGGGCCGCCATATCCGAGCGGCACACCAAAACGCTGCGCCGAACCGATCGCCACATCGGCACCGAATTCACCCGGTGGCGTCACCAAGGTTAGCGCCAGCAGATCGGCTGCTACCACGACCAGTGCATTTTTCGCGTGTGCTTTGGCAACCGTATCCTTGTAGTCGTGGATCTCGCCATCCAGCGTCGGATACTGCAGCAATACGCCAAAGCAGTCCAGTTGATCGAGATCGGTGCGATGATCCCCTACCACGACTTCAATGCCGATCGGCTCGGCACGGGTACGCACTACGTCGATAGTTTGCGGAAAGCATTCCTTTGAAACGAAGAAGGTCTTGCTCTTGCTCTTCGAAACACGCTGGCAGAAGGTCATTGCCTCCGCGGCCGCAGTCGCCTCGTCCAACAGGGAGGCATTGGCAATCTCCATGCCGGTAAGGTCGCAAATCATGGTCTGGAAGTTCAGTAAAGCTTCCAGGCGTCCCTGAGAAATCTCGGGCTGGTATGGCGTGTACGCGGTGTACCAGGCAGGATTCTCAAGCAGATTGCGCAGGATGACATTCGGCGTGTGGCAGTTGTAATAGCCCATGCCAATGTACGACTTGAACAACTGGTTCTTTGATGCAATCTTGTGCAACTCTTCCAGTACTTCCGGCTCGCTCCGGGATTCGCCAAGCTTCAGCGGCTCGTGCGACAGAATGGCACTTGGAACCACTTTTTTGATAAATGCATCCATGGACTCGAAGCCAAGCTCCGCAAGCATTGCTTTCCGATCGCCTTCGCCCGGACCGATATGCCTGTCAATGAAATCCGTACGTTGCTGCAATTCCGCAAACGTAGCCCGCTTCTGAACCATGGTTACCTCTCAAACTGGAATGATGTCTCGCATGCGACCGGCACACGAGCAAATTGCGTAAGGGCGAATGCTGAACCGCAGTCGCCGGATGGATGATCAATCGATGTGACTTAGCCGAGCGAAGCAATATATGCCTTGTAGCCCGTTTCATCCATGAAACCGTTCAGTTCATCCGCCTGATTCGGCTTGAACTTGAAGAACCAGCCTGCGCCCATGGGGTCTTCATTGACCTTGCCCGGCTCATCGGCCAGCGTTGAATTGACCTCGGTCACAACACCACCGGCCGGCATCAGGATCTCGCCGGCGGTCTTTACCGACTCGATCACGGCAGCTTCTTCACCCTTGCTGAACTCCTTGTCCGCGTCAGGCAACTGGACATACACGAGGTCGCCGAGATGGTCCTGGGCGTAGTCAGTGATACCGACCGTGACGAGGCCGTCAGCCTCAATGCGCAGCCATTCATGTTCCTGTGTGTACACGGTCTTGCTCATTCCCCATCTCCTGAAAAGTTGAAAGTTGCACCGGCATTTACCGCTCCATTTGAAAGGAAAATAAGCCGGCAATCATGCTGCGAAATTTTAGTGGGTTCCGTGCTTTTATTGTATTCAAACCAGAGACGACAACATTTAATAATCAAAAATGAATTTATTTCTTCGTTTATTCTTAAAACTCTCCGCTGCGTAAATTTTTAAAAAACAAAATTGCAATTCACTTGGCAAGCATGCAATTACCAACTGGCTTAAGGGGCAATCGCCAAAGAGGAAATGAAGGAAAGCGACTTGAACTGATGAGCAAATGAAAAGAATACCGCCCGATGTGTTCACATCTGCATCCTGCGAGAAGCGTGCGGCAAGTCAAATTTTGACTTCTCCCCTTCCGTCGCATCGGGCCGTGCAATCAAGAAGTACCGACGGAGATACCGACATCATGGCTGTATCCGGTGAATACGCCTGAAGTAATGAGACAACAAAAAACCCGCATAGCCAGAAACCATGCGGGTCTTGAGATGATCATGAGACGGAATGAAACGAGGTCTTGGTGCCCGAGACCGGAATCGAACCGGTACGCCCCCTCTCGGGTAAGCGGCGGATTTTAAGTCCGCTGTGTCTACCAATTTCACCACTCGGGCCTGTGCGGGAGCTACGCATCGCACAAGTAAAAAAAGCGCACACGGCGCTTTTTTAGAAAACTGGAGGCGGGGGTCGGAATTGAACCGGCGTAGACGGCTTTGCAGGCCGCTGCATAACCACTTTGCTACCCCGCCATGGGAAACGTATTGTAACCACAAAACCGAGAGTGTGGCGCGATGCTCAACCATCAACATCGCATCGCTCACTACTGGAGAGCCTTGAAGGCTATCCTGAAAATCTGGAGCGGGAAAAGGGTCTCGAACCCTCGACCTCAACCTTGGCAAGGTTGCGCTCTACCAACTGAGCTATTCCCGCGTAATTCTTCATGCTGATATCGCGACACTCAATCAAGAGCCGTCCGCACATCAGGCGAAATAAAAAAGGAAGCTTGCGGAAGCTTCCTTTGAGAACCTGGAGCGGGAAAAGGGTCTCGAACCCTCGACCTCAACCTTGGCAAGGTTGCGCTCTACCAACTGAGCTATTCCCGCGTTCACAACAGACGCACATTATAGAGCCCTGCTGTTTTTTGTCAAGCGCAGTACAACCATTCAAACGGTGCGGCCGGCCTTCTCTTTAATGAGCGGCCACGCTTTGCGCAAGTAATACATCATCGACCATACAGTGAGTGCCGCAGCAATCACAAGCAGCCATGCGCCCCAAAGACGCGAATCGATGCCGAAGATGGTATCGCTATACAAGAGCATAGGGATCGCCACCATCTGGGCAGCAGTCTTGATCTTCCCGATTGAACTCACCGCGACGGACTTTGACGCCCCGATTTGCGCCATCCACTCTCGTAGAGCCGAAATCGTGATTTCGCGCCCGATGATGATGAATGCGATAACGGCATTGACGCGATCGAACTCCACGAGCACCAAGAGCGCGCCCGCAACCATCAGCTTGTCCGCCACGGGATCAAGGAATGCTCCGAATGCCGAGGTCTCATTCCAGCGCCGTGCCAGGAATCCGTCGAACCAGTCCGTGATTGCAGCGACGATGAATATGAGCGTGGATGCGAGATTCTTTGCAGACGGAGACAACCAGTCGTCGGGCAGATAGAAGACACCCACAACCAGCGGTATCAGCGCTACGCGCAGCCATGTAAGCAGGATCGGAATATTAAGTGGCATAAGTGAGCGCCCGTGAATTTCGCGAATTATCGCGTGGAAATCACATTCCCTGCAATCGCCGTCGCGCCCAACAGGTCCATGACACTAGTGAAGCTGCTTGTAAATTTCTTCTGCCAGCTGCCGTGAGATTCCTTCGACAGATGCCAGCTCCTCGACGCTTGCATCAGCCACGCCGCGCAAGCCACCGAAGCGGGCAAGCAATTTCTGACGGCGCTTGGCGCCAATTCCCTCGATCTCCTCAAGGCGAGACGTCTGGCGTGCTTTGGCCCTCTTCGCACGCATGCCTGTTATTGCAAAGCGATGCGCCTCATCGCGAATCTGGGCAATCAGCATGAGAGCGGCCGACTCCTTGCCCAACTCTTGTGGTGTGCGGCCATCAGCAAAGACGAGCGTTTCCAAACCGACCTTGCGCCCCTCCCCTTTCGCCACCCCGACAATCACTCCGATATCCAGACCAAGTTCGCTGAACACCTGACGCGCCATCTCCACTTGTCCCTTGCCGCCATCCACCAGAACGATGTCCGGCATGATCCCGTCACCGTTGGCCACTTTCTCATAGCGCCGCGTCAGAACCTGCCGCATGGCCGCATAGTCGTCGCCGGGTGCAATATCGTTGATATTAAAGCGGCGGTATTCGCCGTTCTGCATCATGTGGTGGTGGAAGACAACGCAAGAAGCTTGGGTCGCTTCGCCTTGCGTATGGCTGATATCAAAGCACTCGACGCGAAGCAAATCGACATCGTCGATGTCCAGACCAAGCACATCGATCAGGGCGCGTGTTCGCGCTTGCTGGGAGCCCTGCTCCGACAGGAGTCGAGCAAGGGCAATTTCTGCGCCCTTCTGCGCCATTTCAAGCCATTGTCGCCTCTGCCCTTGCGGCTGGAATACGAGAGTGATGCGATGGCCGCATTGCTCCATTAATGCCATCATCAATTCCGGCTCGTCAATCTCGACACCAAGGATGAGTGTTCCCGGGATGAACTTATCAATGTAGTGCTGCGCAAGGAACGCCTTCAATACCTCGACATCGACTGATCCCTCGGCCGTCACCAATGCATCGTCGACATGCGTCGGAAAGTATGCTCGATCACCGAGATGCCGGCCACCTCTGACCATGGCGAGATTGACGCAGGCACGACCTCCCTGCACAACTACAGCAATGATGTCGATGTCCGCGTCGCCAACCGTTTCCATGCTCTGCTGGTGCAGCACGCGCGAGAGTGCCGAAATTTGATTACGGACAGCTGCAGCCTGTTCGAACTTCAGCTCCGCAGCGAACGCATGCATCTTCTTTTCCAGTGCATCGAGCACTTCGTTCTGCCGCCCGCGCAGGAATTTGGCAGCGTTCTCCACATCAAGCGCATACTCCTCTTTGCTGATCGCATTCACGCAAGGCGCACTACAACGCTGGATCTGGTGGAGCAGACATGGACGGGTCCGGTTTGCAAACACCGTATCTTCACAGGTACGCAGCTGGAAGACCTTCTGCAGGATCTGCATCGACTCCTTGACTGCCCATGCGCTCGGGAATGGGCCAAAGTACTGATTTTTCTTGTCGACCGCACCACGGTAATAAGCCATACGAGGCACTTCCTGGGCGGAGATCTTCAGGTAGGGATACGATTTATCGTCCCGAAACAGGATGTTGAATCGGGGCTGCAGTGTCTTGATGAGGTTGTTCTCAAGCAGGAGTGCTTCAGCTTCACTGCGCGTCACCGTGGTTTCCAGCCGAACGATGCGCTCCACCATCATTGCAGTGCGTGGACTGCTCAGGGTCTTCTGAAAGTAGCTCGAGACGCGTTTTTTCAAATCGCGCGCCTTGCCGACATACAAGATATTGTTGTCCGCGTCGAAGTAGCGATATACGCCAGGCAGATGGGGCAACTTCGCAACCGTCTCCAGGACGGCTGCGCGCGGGTCAGGTGCTACGTTTTCGGACATTGAGCAGAAAACCGGTTAAGCCTCAACCAAGGACCGGGCCGTTTGCCTTGCAGCACGATAGCGTGCATCCATCTGCAATTCCTCCCACTGCATGGCCGGGGACTGCGGAAGCATACCGACGAGGCGTGCAGCAGATTCTCTTGTTGCTGCATTGGCCTTGAAATTCAATCCAGCCAGCAGCTCATCAGCCTTGTTCGGTGAATTGCAGATCAACACCATGTCGCATCCGGCACCAAGTGCAGCATGCGCTCCGTCGACCACGCTGCCCGCGACGCTTGCGCCCTCCATGCTCAGGTCATCACTGAAAATAACACCTTGGAATCCCATGTCGCGTCGGAGGATCGACAGCCATTTTTTCGAGAAGCCCGCGGGATTCTTGTCGACCTTGGGGTAAATCACGTGCGCCGGCATGACGGCGGCGAGCCCAAGCCCCAGCCAGTCGTAAGGCGCCGCATCTTCCGACAGTATCTCCTTCAGCCCCCGATCATCAACCGGAATCTCAACATGAGAGTCAGCCTTCACAAAACCATGTCCCGGGAAGTGCTTACCACAATTCGCCATGCCTGCCAGCGCCAGTCCGTGGTTCAGGCTCTTCGCCAATACACTGACCACACGTGGGTCACGATGAAATGCACGATCCCCGATCACACTGGACTCGCCGTAATCAAGGTCAAGCACCGGTGTGAAGGACAGGTCGACGCCGCAAGCGCGCAATTCTGCTGCAAGAACAAAGCCGACGTCGGTTGCGGCCTTGATTGATTCGAGAACGTTCTTGTCCCACAGCTCACCTAGCTTTCGCATTGCAGGCAGCTTGGTAAAGCCATCCGTCTTGAAACGCTGGACACGGCCACCCTCGTGGTCAACAGCGATCAGCACGCCGGGTCGAACAGCGTGGATTGCCTCCGTCAATGCGGTCAACTGCCTCCGGCTTTCAAAGTTGCGCGCAAAGAGGATGACCCCTCCGGTCAGCGGGTGCTTGATACGGCGGATATCGTCGTCGCTAAGCGTCGTGCCCACGACATCAAGCATCACAGGACCAAGTTGCGGCGCAGCGTTTGCGGCTAATGCATTCATTTTTTCTCCACAATGACAAAGGCAACAGCGTAATCGGCCTCGTCAGTAATCGTCACTTGGGCAGTCAGCCCGTTCTGCTCCATAAAGTCTTTGAGCGCCCCGCTCGTTACCGCGACAGGCTTTCCGCTCGGGGCATTCAGCGTTTGCATGGAACGCCATGTCATCGGCATGTGCATGCCCAAGCCGATCGCTTTTGAAAATGCTTCTTTTGCGGCAAAGCGCGTGGCGAGAAAGCGCAAGCCTCGCACAGCGACCTTGGCTTTGCGGCGCCGATACTTTTCCAGCTCATCAGGCCCGAGCACCTTTTCGGCGAAACGTTCACCGTGGCGCGCAAGTGCCGCCTCAATGCGCGACATCTGGATAATGTCGGTGCCAATCCCGTAAATCATTTCTTGTGCACACCCAGGCGGGCCGCAATCATGATCGCCTTCATCTCCTTGATGGCGTTCTTCCAACCATCAAACACGGCTTGGGCGACAATGGCGTGGCCAATGTTCAGCTCGGCGATTTCCGGAATTGCGGCGATCGCCTGGACGTTCGTGTAATGCAGGCCGTGCCCGGCATTGACCTTCAAGCCATGCTTGACCCCCTCCAGCACCCCTGCCTGCACGCGCTCCAGTTCTTGCTGCACTTCGCTTTCAGATTGCGCTTCTGCATAACGCCCGGTGTGGATCTCGATGACAGGAGCTCCTGTTTCGGACGCTGCTCGGATCTGTTCACTGTCCGCATCGATAAACAGGCTCACCCGAATCCCGTACGCCTGCAACTGCCTCACCGCCGCCTGCACATCGGCGAAGTGCTTGACGACATCCAGGCCGCCTTCCGTTGTGACCTCATTACGCCGCTCCGGTACGAGACACACATCCTGTGGCTTGACGCGGCATGCAAAATCCAGCATTTCCCGCGTTACCGCCGACTCGAGATTCATCCGGGTACGGAGTTGTGGCCGAATCGCCTCCACGTCCGCATCCTTGATATGCCGGCGGTCTTCCCGCAGATGCAATGTGATGCAATCCGCACCCGCCTCCTCGGCAAGCAATGCGGCCTCTACGGGATCCGGGTACACGGTCCCACGTGCGTTACGAAGCGTCGCAACATGATCGATATTGACGCCCAGATCAATGACTGGTGTGGTCGGATGTAAGAGGCTCATGGCTTGGTTTTGGGTTATAACTGCATCAAATCTATCAGAATCTGTCGCGTATTGAGCGGCGTCCCGCCCAAATGGTGTGCAAGCAAGGAACGCATCAGGAATTTGCTCTGCATCTGGGTGGTTCCATCGCTATAGTCCTCCTGTTCCATATCGAGCAGCGTCTTGCCCGATACACGAGGCGCAGTGTCCGCCGGATGAGGAGTTCGCGGCCCGCGCTCGGGGTCGACCACATAAATTCCTTCCGGATCGATCCGTTTTCCCGTATCGGAACAAACCGTAAAGTTGCCGCCAACGCCCGTTTCCTTCAACAGGGCCCGCTCGAACTTTCGCAATACGATTGGGGCAGGCTCATTATGCCCAAGCTGGTTGATAGTCGCGATGTAATGATCAAAAAGCGCCGGATGTGGATCGTCCCGTGCGAGCAGCTTTACCAAAAGCTCGTTGAGATAGAAGCCGCACAGAAGCGCAGATTTTTCCAGCGGTAATAGCCCGCCTATCCATTCCGCGGTGGTCAAGGTCCGCACTTCAGCTTTCCCGCTCCATCCGACGGAAAGAGGCTGGAAGGTCTGAAGTACACCTCGAAGCTTGGAGTGCGGTCGCTTTGCCCCTTTTGCAATCAATGCGATACGTCCGAAGTCTCGAGTAAAGACATCAACGATGAGGCTGGTTTCCTTGTAAGGGTAACTGTGCAAAACAAAACCGGGCTGGCCAACAACCCGGTGTTCCTTTTCAGGAAGTTTGGGACGAGTCGACACTTGGGCTCCGGCGCGCACCTTCGTCTTGCCGGGTTGCGAGGACTCATCGTCGGCAGCGAAAGAAGAATCCTTCGCCGTCTCAGTCGCTTCGGCACACCGCGACGGATGTGACGGACTCTTCTCATCGCCGCTTGTCAAACGCATGACTGACCGGGGATTTTCTTCTGCTTTTCCCGAAACCATGAAAGAGAGATTTATTCGTAACCGTAGGCCCGCAATCCCGCCTCGTTATCCGCCCAGCCGGATTTGACCTTCACCCAGATCTCCAGATAAACGGGACCGCCAAACAACTTTTCCATGTCGAGGCGAGCCTGCGTCGAGATTTCCTTCAGCCTCGATCCTTTTTGGCCAATAACCATAGCCTTATGGCTGTCACGTTCGACCAGAATCGCGGCAAAAATACGGCGTAGACTTCCCTCTTCCTCAAACTTCTCGATTACCACCGTACTCGTGTATGGAAGTTCATCACCGACAAAGCGAAAAACCTTTTCCCGGACAATCTCTGCGGCAAGGAATTTTTCACTACGATCAGTGATGTCGTCTTCAGCAAATACCGGCGGGTTCTTGGGAAGGTATTTACGAATCTCATCCTCGAGGGCATCAAGCTGGAAACGCTGCTTTGCAGACACAGGCACTACTGCAGCGAAGTTGCCTGCAACGCTTACCTGCTGAGCAAAAGGCATCAGAAGGGCTTTGTCCTTCACGCGATCCGCCTTGTTGATCACAAGGATGCACGGCACATTCTCCGGCAACAACGCTACCACCTGCCGATCGGCCTCGCCGAAGCTTCCCGCTTCGACAATAAAAAGAATTACATCTGCCGCCGTCAGCGTATTGGTTACCGTACGATTAAGTGTCCGGTTCAGGGCGTTCGAGTGCCGCGTCTGAAAACCTGGCGTATCGACATAAATGAATTGCGTGTTTGCCGTCGTTTGTATGCCCGTAATTCGATGGCGTGTTGTCTGAGCCTTACGAGACGTAATGCTGACTTTGGCACCAATCAAGGCATTCATCAATGTCGACTTGCCGACATTGGGGCGTCCGACGATCGCGATGTAACCACATCGAAAATCAGAAAGTGCTTCAGGAAGCGTCATGCTATGTTGAATTAGGTAGCCGAGGGGAAAGAAGCTGGCTCAGTCACGCTCCCATTACTCGGCGATGAGGAAGATGAATCCGGGCTCTGCGGGGAAAGTGTTTTTTCGCTTGCCTTCGCCTCGGCTTTCAGGTCCAGCTTGCTTTGCTTGGCATCGTGCTTGGCTTCAGATTTTTCACCTTTAGCCGCCTTTGCCCCTTTCTTTGCCGATGCATCCTCTACCGGAGCATCCGGTTGTATCGTTGCGATACCAGCAAGCTTCAATTGAGATGCACGTGGCTTGGTCTTACGACCCGATGCTGCGGTCTTCACGAGCGCATTCTGAACTGCCTCTAACGCCAGTTTTGCAGCCGCCTGCTCGCCAGCACGCCGGCTTCCGCCAGTCCCGAACACCTGGATGTCTAATTTGGGCACCAGGCATTCAATCTCGAATTCCTGATTATGCGCGGCGCCATGGGTTGCCACAACGTTGTACTGTGGAAGTGCGAGCTTTTTACCTTGCAAAAACTCTTGCAACAATGTCTTGGCATCCTTGCCGAGTGTTCTAGGATCTACGGTGTCAAGGATGGGGATGTAAAGCGCCCTGATCGCGTCACGCGCCGCATCAAAACCCGCATCCAGGAAAATGGCGCCGAAGAGTGCCTCCAATGTGTCCGCAAGAATTGACGGACGACGAAAACCACCAGATTTCAGCTCCCCTTCACCGAGACGAAGGAATTGGGAGAGCTCAAGTCGCTGGGCAATTTCATAGAGGGACTGCTGCTTGACGAGATTGGCTCGAAGGCGAGAAAGATCACCCTCGTCGATCTTGCTGTAGCGTTCAAACAGCAACGATGCGACGACACAGTTCAGGACGGAGTCACCCAGGAATTCCAAGCGCTCATTATGGACGCCGCTATGGCTGCGATGAGTCAAGGCTTGCTGTAACAGTGCAGCGTCCTTGAAGGTATGGCCCAGCCGATCTTGCAGTAACTTGAAATCCATCGAGAATCGTCGTATCAGCGCGTTCAATCAATCTTTCGTGCGGGCCTGTTGCTCTCCGTTGTTGCCGCGTAATCAATGACCAAGCTTGCCGGCCCAACAAGTGGAATTTTTTTCTGATAAGCGATGCTGACTTCTGTGCCGCTTCCGCTGCTTGAAAATTCCAGATCCCTCCCGGATACCGACTCAATATAGCCAGCAGATGCCTGCTTATCAAAGGAAGCCTTGATTTCTGCCGGGGTTGTCCCAGCCTCCTTGGCCTTGACGATCGCCTTCTTGATCGCCGTATATTCAACTATGGAGGGAACAACCTTCATACCCAATACAGCTAGGAGTGCCACAATAACTATGACGAACATGAAACCGACTAATGACAGCCCATGCTGTCGAAAGTGTTTATTTGATAAAAAATTCATGCTCGCCTCCCGCGGTAAATCTAATTATTGAAAACTGCCGATACGCTTGAGATCTCCAAGATTCATCCAGACAAAAAATGCCTTTCCGACAATATTTTCGTCCGGTACAAATCCCCAATATCGACTGTCGAGACTGTTGTCCCGATTATCCCCCATCATAAAGTAATGTCCAGAGGGGACCGTGCAACTAAAACCTTCTGCGTTGTAACTACAAAACTCGTGTTTCGGAAAAGGATCAGGATTCTGTATATAAGACGGAGCGCGATCATCATTCAATATCTTGTAGGAAACATCTCCGACATTCTCCCTATATTGTTTAGAATAGGTCAGATGTTCTTCATCAAGGTAATCCGGCAAAGGCTCATAAACTGCTGCGGTTCCATTGATGGTGAGGCGCTTGTTCTTGTAAACGATCTTGTCGCCCGGGACTCCAATTACGCGCTTGATATAGTCAAGCGACGGATCCTTCGGATATTTGAAAACCATTACGTCACCGCGCTGCGGATCGTTTATGTCTATGATTTTCTTGTTGACGATCGGCAGGCGGATGCCATAGGTGAATTTGTTCACCAGGATCAGATCGCCGATTACCAGCGTCGGTACCATCGAGCTCGATGGAATCTTGAACGGTTCGTACAGAAATGAGCGCAAAAAGAATACAAGCGCAATAACGGGGAAAAAGCTACCAGAGTACTCAATCCAGGTTGGCTGCTTCAGCAACTCAGCTTCCAGCTTGGCACGGCCGCTTTCGTCGGTCTTGATACCTTCGGACCTTAATCGCGCTTGACGGGAATCGAACTCCGCCAACGCAGCATCTGCCCTCACCCTACGTTGCTTGCCAAAATAAAAAACATCCAAAAACCAGATAATGCCGGTTGAAATGGTGAGGATAAATAGGATTAATGCAAAATTGCCAAGAATTGCCTGCAAACTCATTTATCCTCCACTTGCAAGATCGCCAAGAATGCCTCTTGGGGCACTTCTACTGAACCGACCTGTTTCATCCGCTTCTTGCCCGCCTTCTGCTTCTCGAGGAGCTTCCGCTTCCGTGTGATATCACCACCATAGCACTTCGCGAGGACGTTCTTACGCATCGCTTTGACGTTCTCGCGCGCGATGATATTGGAACCAATCGCAGCCTGGATCGCGACGTCAAACATCTGCCGAGGAATCAGTTCGCGCATCTTTGCGGCTACAGCACGTCCCCGATACTGGCTGCTGGAGCGGTGCACGATGATCGCGAGCGCGTCCACCTTCTCACTATTGATCAGCATGTCAACTTTGACGACATCTGCTGCGCGATACTCCTTGAACTCGTAGTCCATCGATGCATAGCCACGCGAAGTCGATTTAAGCTTGTCGAAGAAATCGAGCACAATTTCCGCCATCGGCATCTCGTAAGTCAGCATCACTTGCTTACCGTGATAGCTCATATTGATCTGAACACCACGCTTTTGCGTGCAAAGCGTAATGACTGAGCCGACATACTCTTGGGGCATGTAGAGATTGACTGTGACGATCGGCTCGCGGATTTCCTCAATTTTCGACGGCTCGGGCATCTTGGATGGGTTGTCGACCATAATGACCGTACCATCACGATTTACCACCTCGTAGACGACAGTCGGTGCAGTGGTGATCAAGTCCATGTCGAACTCGCGCTCGAGGCGCTCCTGCACGATCTCCATGTGCAGCAGACCGAGGAAACCGCAACGGAAGCCAAAGCCAAGTGCTTGCGACACTTCCGGTTCGTACTGCAGCGCAGCGTCATTAAGCTTGAGCTTCTCAAGCGAGTCGCGCAGCGCATCGTACTGATTCGCCTCCACGGGGAACAGACCGGCAAACACTTGTGGCTGCACTTCCTTAAAGCCAGGCAGCGGCTCTGCTGCAGGTTTTGCTGCAAGCGTAATCGTGTCGCCGACACGTGCCGACTTGAGTTCCTTGATGCCTGCGATGACGAAACCGACCTGTCCAGCAGACAGCGCTTCCCTTGATTGCGATTTGGGCGTAAACACGCCAACGCTTTCCGTTAGATACTGCGCACCAGTCGCCATCAGCGAGATCTTGTCCTTCGGTCGTAGCGTCCCGTTCACAATCCGAACGAGCATGACAACGCCAACATAGTTATCGAACCATGAATCGATAATCAACGCCTGCAACGGCGCTGTTGGATCACCTTTCGGCGGTGGAACTTTCGCAATCAGGGCTTCAAGCACGTCTTGAACGCCCTCGCCTGTCTTGGCGGAGCAGCGCACCGCGTCCGTTGCGTCGATGCCGATGACATCTTCAATCTCCGCTATCGCACGGTCTGGGTCCGCTGATGGCAAGTCAATCTTGTTCAATACCGGAATGACTTCTACGTCCAAGTCGAGCGCCGTATAGCAATTTGCGACTGTCTGCGCCTCTACGCCTTGGGATGCATCGACGACAAGCAATGCTCCTTCGCATGCAGATAAGGAGCGGCTCACCTCGTAGCTGAAATCGACATGCCCGGGCGTATCGATGAGATTGAGGTTGTACACCTTGCCGTCACGCGACGTGTAGGTAAGCGCTGCTGTTTGCGCCTTGATGGTGATCCCCCGCTCGCGCTCCAGATCCATTGAGTCCAGAACCTGCGCTTCCATTTCGCGGTCGGACAACCCACCGCAGAGCTGAATGATGCGATCCGCAAGAGTCGACTTCCCATGGTCGATATGGGCGATGATGGAGAAATTGCGAATGTTATTCATTAACTAAGATGCAATTGCAAAAAAGGCGCTCTGAGCAGGGGGAGCCCCCAAGCGAGCGCCTTATGACAGAAGGGTTTTAGATAGCCGGCATTTTACCGGATTTCAGAGGGGAAAACCGTATATATCCGCTCTGATGGTGCGCACTGCGCGGTATGCCGCCGGATTCACGGCGCCGCGAGGAAAGCCCGGACCTTTGCCTCATCCAGAAAATAATGGCACAACTGCACTGACTCTCCGCCATTTCTGCATCCGAACAACACCGGCACGAGTTCATCAAATTGCGCCACGAGGGTTTCATCAGCATCGACATCAACCAACTCGATCGTAAAGGGATATTCGCTGCTCAGAGCTTGAAGTGCCTCCAGCATGTCGTCGCATAAATGACAATAAGAGCGGGAATAAAGGGCGAAATGAATCACGGCAGAATTTAATAATGCACGTACAAATCAAAAAACGATGATAACAATTGAAGTATAGCGCTCCATCACAATATCACTGGCGCGATGTTGTCCAGCCTCTTCACACCTTGAAAAGAAAAGAGCTGCAGACCGCCAGCGGCTGCAGCTCCGATCATGCGTTAAAACGCTTTTACTGTGGCCCGTTCGGCCGAATTGGAACGAACTGCGACGCGTCCCCTCGTCGCACCAGAACTACAGCCATTCGCCTAGGTTCCAGCTTGGCAACCAGAGAGTTGAATTGCTTTGCATCTCGCACATCATTGTTATTGAGCTGAAGTATGATATCGCCGGCACGAAGTCCCGCGCGTGCAGCAGAACCTTCAGCAGCGTCGACAATCACGCCGCCTTCGATCTTGAGTTCTTTCTTTTGCGCATCGGAGAGGTCGCTTACGACCAATCCGAGCGCGTTCGCAGGTTGCTCGGGCTTGGGCTTCCGCTCATCCTTCTTTGCGGCTTTTTCGGGCTCCAGCTCCGCAACCATCAAGGTGATTTCCTTGCTTGCCCCTTTACGCCAGACCGTGAGAGTCGCACGTGTGCCCGGCTTTGTTGCCCCGACCAGACGCGGAAGATCAGTTGATTTCTCAATCGATGTGCCATTGAACTTGATAATGATATCTCCGGCTTCGAGGCCGCCTTTTTCTGCTGGGCCACCTGGTTCGACGCGCTGAATGAGGGCGCCCTGAGCGCGTGCCAAACCAAGCGATTCAGCGACATCCTTGGTAACTTCACCTATCTGTACACCAATACGACCGCGCGTAACACGGCCGGACGTACGAAGTTGCTCTGCTACTCGCATCACCTCGTCGATAGGAACGGCAAACGAAATTCCCATATAGCCACCCGATCGACTATAAATCTGTGAATTGATACCGACTACCTCGCCACGCATATTGATTAGCGGGCCACCGGAATTTCCCGGATTGACCGCCACATCGGTCTGAATCAATGGCAGGTAGTCCCCGGTATCGCGCGCCTTCGCTGAGATGATACCGGCAGTCACTGTATTATCAAGACCGAAGGGAGAGCCAATCGCGATAACCCACTCGCCAACCCTTAGCTTGTTCGGATCTCCGATTGTGAGCCGAGGTAAATTATTCCCATCAATTTTGACGACAGCCACATCGGTTCGCTTATCGACACCGATAATTTTTGCTTTGTACTCGCGCTTGTCGGTAAGCGTCACATAAACATCATCTGCGCCCTCAACCACGTGCGCATTGGTTAAGACAAATCCATCCGCAGATATGATGAAACCGGAACCAACGCCACGCGGCACCTCCTCCTCTTGCGGCGCCTGCCTACGATTGCGCGGTGCGCGCTCCGGTTGCCGAGGCGGGACAGGAATGCCGAAAAATCTACGGAAAAACTCCTGCATTTCCTCATCTTCACTACCCGGCACACCACCTCCTTGCCCCGGCTTCACTCGTTCGGTGGTGCGGATATTAACGACTGCCGGCCCTGCCTTTTCGGCCAAGTCTGCGAAATCGGGCAGTCCTGCTATTGTCGCTGCATGGACAGAAGACGTACCCCCGGCTAAAGGTAGTGCGGCGAGAAGATAGGCCGCACCGAGCAGAAGCGACCACAAAGCTTTTCGAGCGGAAGAGATTGTTTTCATAAAATCCTATTTTTTTAGCTATTTAGATTTGAATTCAATCGAATTGGCGACTTGTTTGATCGCCGCCGGCGGTACCTCGCCCACAATGGTAAGCCAAAAGTCGCCCTGCCGCTTACCAATGATATTTAGCGCCCCCTGCTGCAACGAGCCCTCAGTGCGACTCTGGGAACCCGGTTCAATGAAGACCGAAATCGCTGCAAGCCCGTCTGAGAAAACCATTTGCGAAACCTCGCGTTGATTTTGCACTCTCCCGGCTTGAACTGATGAGGAAGCACTTCCCGATGCAGATGCATCGGTCACCATTCGCTTCACCTCTCGAATCTTCTTAAATCCCGGTGGAAGAGACTTAACGCTCCAACCAGACAAATCCACTTGGCTCATTACTGCATTTTCGACGTGCCAATCTCTAGTATTCGAAAAAGTCGGCTTCGCTCGGCTCGGGTCAATATTGCCGATGGTTACCTGCGTGAACGAAATCTGCTCCACTACCTCTCGCTTTTCATTCAGCGTTTGTGCACGCAACAAAAGACCTGTCGCTTTTTCTGCCCAGAGCTTATACCCATAGCGAAGTCCGTCTTTCGGCTCAAGAATGATCGCCTGGCAGTCGTATCCGGCTACACGCCCGACTTCTCCCTGCCGAACGTTATAAAACTCGGTCAAGTCCGATGGATTCGCCGCAAGAATGGATGGAAACACATCGTGCGTTATGCGCTTTTCGACCAGTAAGGTTTTAGTCTCGGGGACGTAGCAAATCACCTCCTCATTATTACGAATATATTCACGCGGCTTACCATCAAGAATCTCGAGCTTCTCGATCTCGTTTTTGCCATCCTTGAGATGCGTAATCCGCGAGGTACGCATTTGATTCGCCTGTTGATAGACGAACGTACCAGAATAATTCAGCCTTTGCGCGGCGGACTGGATCTTCCTCAGCCAATTGTGAGCCTGCCTACTGTCGCCGGGTGGCTCGGGGATCTCCGCTTTCGCGGAAAGTGTGAGAAGGATCGACAGTGCAACGACAAACTTAAGTAAAACGAGTGTTTGCCGCATATGAATCATTTACCAGTCTCTGCAGCAAAGGCCGCGGATCGCGCATATTGTGCTGAGCTATACAAAGAAGGAGAAAAACGCTGGTGCGCCAAGAGGTATTCGTCAATACGAGGATCTCGCAATACGACACCTTCCGGGATTTTGCCTGCCACGACCGGAGATGGTTCGGAATCCACTCGTTTCGCGGACACAACCAAAGATGATGCGTCAGTATTGCCTTCCTCCGTTGCGACCATCAACTGAGGGGTGGCGACAAACGCCACAGCCGCCATTGCAGCAGCGGCCACCATCCCAGGCATGGCCCAACGTTTTACTCGGTACGGCTGGGATGCTTTTTCTGAAGCCTCTTCCAAGACTGGCATCGTGATCGGCGCAACGATCGCAGGTTCAGCGTTGAGACGTGCCGCCATACGCTCTGCAAATCCCGGGCTCAGGGGAGCCGCCATGTCGTCTGAGCGCAACAAATCGCCGATTTGGTGATACACATTCCAATCGGCGCGCCCCTCCTTTTGACGCAACGCAGCCAAGGTCACATCAACTTGGTGACCAGCTAATTCCCCATCCATAAGTGCGGAAATTTCTTCCCGGGCCATTTCTCTCGTTTTCATACCTACCTCGTTCTGGCTGCGCCAATCCCTATTAAACCACTACACAACCATACAAATTTTGTCTTGCCTGCACCTGCGGTCACCAGCGTTTGTCAATCGCGGTGCCCAGCAACGGCCTTAACTTTTCCGCGATCGCTTCTCGAGCCCGGAATATGCGACTGCGAACGGTTCCTATAGGGCATCCCATTGCTTCCGCGATTTCATCGTAGCTCAACCCTTCGATCTCACGCAATGTAATTGCGATTCTTAGCTCATCTGGAAGTGCGTCCATCGCCACATTTACCGTCTCGGCGATCTGCTTCGTGGCGAGCATGGATTCAGGCGTATTAATGTCTCTTAGGTGCTCACCGTCATCAAAAGTTTCTGCCTCTTCAGCATCGGCTTCAGTGGAAGTCGGCGCGCGCCTACCTTGTGTAACCAAGTAGTTCTTCGCTGTATTGATGCCGATCCTGTATAGCCATGTATAAAACGCCGAATCACCCCTGAACTGGGGTAAGGCGCGGTAAGCCTTGATAAAGGCCTCCTGCACAACGTCCTCGGCTTCTGCCTGGTCGCGAACAAGCCGCGATACGAGCCGCATAAGTTTCCTTTGATATTTGGATACTAGCAACTCGAACGCTTTTTTATCGCCGCGCTGGACACGCTCGACAAGCAGTTGGTCAATGTCGCGTTCTGTCGTCAATCCCCGTTCCCTTGTTTCGTTGCAACATATACGCGGCTAAAGCTGTTGACTGTAGGAAATGCAAGAAGTTCAATTTACTTCGAAAAATTCTGGCCATCCTCGACTGAAGGAGGATTATTGCGCGCAGCAATCCAACGGCACGCAACCGAGAGTGACCGAAAGCTGTCCCGCGAAACGCTATCGGGCAAAATCGGCAACGTGCTCACGATTCCACTGTCTGACTGCAAGCGCAAAAGCAGCAGATGCGGCCATATCGTGGAATCCCTTGAAATTTGAACCACTTCCGCAGAGTCTTCTACATGCGGCCAGTTCGCGTTTGCACAAGACCCGCTTTCGTTCATTTTAGTCAAGCGGATCTGCCCTGCTCCTGAGATATCAATATGTATGGTTTTTCGATGGCTGGTGCCATGATAAAACCCAAAAACTGCGAGGATAAGCAATAGGCCTGTAAGGCCGGATCGTATCAGGACGGACAACTCTCCGACGAGTCCGAGAGCAACCGTTAGAGCAACTGATGCGACGATACCCGACATAGCAGTCACCATCACGAACAAAGCGCGTGAGGGTTGAACTATGGCGGAGACCGCGATAGACATGATGGGAAAGCTCAGCAACGCCCCTCTCTGTTTAGAGAGGGACGCATCTAATCAGACTTTGCCGAAGATGAGGGTGCCGTTCGTGCCACCAAAACCGAACGAGTTCTTCACTGCGACTTTGATAGGCATATTACGTGCAGTGTTTGCACAATAGTCGAGATCGCAGGCGGGATCCTGGTTGAAGATATTGATTGTTGGCGGGGACACCTGCTGATGCACCGCAAGCACGGTGACTACTGACTCCAATCCACCAGCACCGCCCAGCAGGTGGCCAGTCATGGATTTTGTCGAGTTTACGACGACCTTCTTGGCATGATCACCGAGTGCACGTTTGATTGCAATCGTCTCGGCAACGTCACCCAATGGAGTTGAAGTGCCATGCGCATTGACGTAATCAACCTGATCAGGATTGACCTGTGCATTGTTCAGTGCAGCAATCATGCAGCGACGCGCACCGTCTCCATCGTCAAGTGGGGCCGTCATGTGATGCGCGTCCGCACTCATGCCAAAGCCGAGGACTTCTGCATAAATCTTGGCACCGCGCGCTTTTGCGTGCTCGTATTCTTCCAGCACCATGACACCAGCACCTTCGCCGAGCACAAAACCATCGCGATCCTTATCCCAGGGTCGGGAGGCGGTAGCCGGGTCGTCGTTGCGTGAGGATAGCGCGCGTGCAGCAGCAAATCCGCCGACGCCCAACGGCGACACCGTTGATTCAGCGCCCCCAGCAACCATGACATCTGCATCACCATATTCAATCATGCGCGCTGCCGCACCGATGCAGTGCAGGCCGGTCGTGCATGCCGTCACAATGGCGAGGTTTGGCCCCTTGAAACCGTACTTGATCGAAAGATGGCCGGAGATCATGTTGATGATCGATGCCGGCACAAAGAATGGGCTGATACGACGCGGCCCGCGATTCACGTACTCGGCATGTGTCTCCTCAATCATTGGAAGACCACCGATACCGGAGCCGACGATGACGCCAATTCGATCAGCATTCTCGTCGGTCACCGTTAGGCCGCTATCCTGAATCGCCTGAATTCCTGCGGCCATGCCGTAATGAATAAAGGCGTCCATGTGGCGCGCTTCCTTACCAGGAATGTAGTCCTCGATATTGAAGCCCTTTACTTCACCCGCAAAACGCGTGGAGAAAGGCGTGGCGTCAAATTTTGTGATGGTCGCAATGCCCGATTTGCCTTCGAGTAGCGCTGCCCAAGTGTCGGCAATAGAATTACCAACGGGGGAAACGCAACCGAGGCCAGTCACTACGACGCGACGTTCACGTGAGCGGCTCAAGCGGTTCTCCTGAATCGATCAAAAACAATATTAAGCCTTGACGTGTGCCTTGGCGTAGTCGATCGCCTGTTGCACCGTAGTGATCTTCTCCGCCTGTTCGTCCGGAATTTCCATTTCAAACTCGTCTTCAAGAGCCATCACGAGTTCAACGGTGTCAAGAGAGTCGGCACCGAGGTCATCAACGAACGACGATTCATTCTTGATGTCTGCTTCAGCGACGCCCAGTTGTTCAGCGACGATCTTCTTAACGCGTTGTTCGATATCGGACATATTATCCCTCCAGTGGGTTACAGAAAGTGCGCGCATTTTATCAGGTTTGCGCAACGAAAATTCACTTTTGGCTTCTGTTTTCAACGGCACCTAAACTTCAGCCAAAAGTAGCGAATATTACTTAATTCATGAACATGCCACCGTTCACGTGCAGTGTCGTGCCGGTAATGTAAGAGGCTTGTGGCGAAGCAAGGAACGCTACTGCGGCGGCGATATCCTCCGGTTGCCCAAAACGCCCAAGAGGAATCTGCTGCATCAATGCTGATGCCTGCTGGTCACCCAACTCCCTTGTCATATCGGTGTCAATAAAGCCCGGCGCTACACAATTCACAGTAATGTTACGGCTTCCGATTTCGCGAGCAAGCGCGCGGCTCATACCGGCGACGCCGGCCTTGGCAGCTGCATAGTTCATTTGCCCCGGGTTTCCTGCAGAACCAACTACGGAGGTTATATTGATGATGCGTCCATGCTTGGCCTTCATCATGCCGCGCAAGACTGCACGAGAAAGGCGTGCGACGGCAGTAAGGTTAGTCGAAATGACGGCATCCCATTCCTCATCCTTCATTCGCATTGCAAGCTGATCTTGCGTAATACCTGCGTTATTGACCAGGATCGCCAGACCGCCGAATTCCTTTTGCACTTGCTCGACGACCGCAATGCATCGCTCGGCATCGGTCACATTGAGGACAACGCCCTTGCCACAATCCGGACCGATGGCCGCAAGGTAATCGGTGATCGCTGCAGCTCCAGACTCCGAAGTTGCCGTGCCTACCACCTTCGCACCTTGCCGCGCCATTTCCTGAGCAATCGCTCGCCCAATGCCGCGAGTTGCACCCGTAACCAGCGCAATTTGGTTATTCAGATTCACTTCACTAACTCCATCACTTTATTCAAAGACGCCTGATCAACGATGGACTCGCCAATCAAGTCACTGTTGATACGTTTGGTCAAGCCAGCAAGCACCTTACCGGGCCCGCACTCCACGACATGCGTCACGCCGTCGACCGCCATTTTCTGGATGGTCTCGACCCATCGCACCGGGCTTGCCGCCTGGCGAACGAGAGCATCCTTTATGGCCGAAACGTCTTGCACGATCGCGACATCGACGTTATTAATGAGCGGAATTTGCGGAACTGCGAACGGCAGTTTTTCCATGTAGTTACGCAGACGATCCGATGCCGGCCTCAGCAACGAGGAATGGAACGGAGCAGATACAGGCAGTGGCAGCGCGCGTTTTGCCCCCTTGGCTTTTGCAGCTTCACAGGCGCGTTCGACAGCCCCCTTATGGCCCGCAATAACTACCTGGGCAGGAGCGTTGAAGTTGACGGCCTCGACCACCTCGCCTTGCGCTGCTTCCGCACATGCGACCCGGACATCTTCATCCGACAGACCAAGGATGGCCGCCATACCACCCTGCCCAACCGGAACCGCTTCCTGCATCGCCCTTGCGCGAAACCGCACAAGAGGAACAGCATCCTTGAATGCAAGTGCTCCGGCCGCAACCAAAGCCGAATACTCACCCAGACTATGTCCAGCAACAATTGCGGGAACTGGACCACCAGCGGCAATCCACGCTCGATAATACGCAACTGCAGCAGTCAGCATTACCGGCTGAGTATTGGTAGTCAGATCGAGTTCTTCCTTGGGACCTTCCGCAATCAACTTGCCAAGATCGACACCAAGAGCGTCCGATGCTTCTTCTACGGTTTGGCGGACCACCGGATCATCGGAAAAGCCATTCAGCATACCGATGGCTTGCGATCCCTGACCTGGAAATACAAATGCAAATTTTGTCATTCTTCGTTATGTTGAAAATTAATTACATGCGAGCGAGGATCGCACCCCAAGTGAACCCACCGCCAACACCTTCCATCATTACGTTTTGCCCTGCCTTGACACGCCCATCACGCACGGCAGCATCGAGTGCCAGCGGAATTGACGCTGCCGATGTGTTCCCATGCTGGTCGACAGTCACCACCATCTTCTCTATCGGCAGACCAAGCTTCTTTGCCGTTCCCTGCATGATGCGGATATTGGCCTGATGTGGAATGAGCCAGTCAATCTGCGAGGAGCTCATGTCCGCGGCTTTAAGCGCCTCGTTGGCCACCTTGTCGAGCACCGACACTGCAAGCCTGAAAACTGCCTGCCCATCCATGTAAAGGAAGGCACTACCTTCCACTGCCCCACCACTGACACTTCCCGGGATACAGAGAATGTGACCATGACTCCCATCCGCATGCAGCTTTGTGGCCAGGACCCCTGGCTCATCAGATGTGGTCAACACTACGGCACCGGCACCATCTCCAAAGAGCACACATGTCGTACGATCTTCGAAGTTCAGAATGCGCGAGAACACCTCGGCACCGATGATCATTACGTTTCTGTGGACACCGGCTTTAATAAAGCTATCGGCAATAGAAACCGCATATACGAATCCACTGCAGACAGCCTGCACATCAAATGCCGCGCACTCGTTTCTGATTCCCAGCTTGCGTTGTACGACGCATGCGGTGCTTGGGAAACCACCAAAGTGATCCGGGGTGGAGGTTGCCACGATGATCAAGTCAATATCATTCGGACCAAGGCGAGCCATCTCTAGCGCTCGCTTAGCTGCCTCAACCGCCAAATCGCTAGACTGGACACCTGGATCCGCATAATGGCGAGCCGAAATACCGCTACGCGACACGATCCATTCATCTGAAGTCTCGATACCTTTCTCCGCCAACTGAGCGGCAAGCTCGTGATTGGTGACACGCCGTGCCGGAAGAAAACTTCCCGTACCGATGATTTTGCTATAGAGAGCCATTCCGATTTCTATTGAGTGAGTACCGTAACCGGACTTGCAGGTGCCGGCGCCGAAGGAGAAGCTGGCTGAGGCATCAATTCTGCGATGGTGTGCGAAATATGAGAAAGAAGATCATGCTTCGCAGCTTCAAATGCGCGCTTGATTGCCCATTCGTAGCCATATGCGTCCTCTCCACCGTGACTCTTGAAAACAAGTCCACGCAAGCCCAGAAGGCTCGCGCCGTTGTAGCGCGACGGGTTCATGCGGCGGGAGAAGGACCTGATTGCCCCTCCCGCTATCAGCGCCCCGAGCATATTCACAGGATTACTCTTGAACTCGGCTGTCAACGCACTTTTCACGAAGCGCCCCAGCCCTTCCGATGCCTTCAGGACTACGTTTCCGACAAAACCGTCGCAGACAACGATATCGGTCGTACCCTCGAATATGTCATTACCCTCGACGTTCCCGTAGAAGTTCAGCATTCCCTTTTGATGGTCTGCGCGCAGCAGCAGCGCGGTCTGCTTCACGACCTCGTTACCCTTGATGTCTTCCTCGCCGATGTTGAGCAGGCCAACCGTCGGCGACGGCTTCTCTTCGAGAGCGGATACCAAAGCCGAGGCCATCAGGGCAAACTGATGCAGATGCTGTGGTTCACAATCCACGTTGGCACCGAGGTCCAACATGTAGGTTGCGGCATTCTTCTGATTCGGGATAAGTGTGCAAATAGCCGGGCGATCCACTCCAGGGATGGTCTTCAGGACGTAACGCGACACCGCCATCAGCGCACCTGTATTACCCGCTGATACGCATGCCTGCGCGCGCCCATCCTTTACCAGAGTGATAGCCACGCGCATCGAGGAGTCCTTTTTTCGTCTCAGCGCGACTTCCACTGGGTCGTCCATGGTGACAACCTCTGTAGCGTGGATCACTGAAAGGCGCGGATGTCCTTCTGCATTGAGCTTTTTCAGCTCCGCGTGAATGGCTTCCTGTTGACCGACCAAAATCAACTCGGCGTCAGGTTCGTGATTAGCGAAGGAGACAGCGGCGGGAATCGTGACTGACGGGCCGTGGTCGCCACCCATGCAGTCTATGGAAATTTTGATTGTCATTGTTTTGACTCAGTACCTCACTCTAACCGCCTTGCGGGCGAGATCAGGCGTGATTCAAAATGACGCAATGCGCTTTTTCAGCATATGAAAAAACGGCGCCAAGTCAAACCTGCGCCGCTTTTAGCTTTGAACAATGTGCGAAATTACTCGTCGTTCTTGGTCTTGAGGACCTTGCGACCACGATAATAGCCGTTCGGGCTGATGTGGTGACGCAGATGAGTTTCGCCAGTAGTCGGCTCTACTGCCAGCGGGGGAGCAACCAGAAAATCGTGTGCACGGTGCATACCACGCTTGGAGGGGGATTTTTTGTTCTGTTGAACGGCCATGATGACTCCTAAACCTTAAGATCTGAAATTTTAACATATCCGGCCTGCCAACTTCTTGCATACCGGGAACTCCTGCTGCAACCCGAAAATTTATTGCTTTAAATTCTTCAATACGGCAAACGGCGAAACTTTCTCTGCATCCTTTCCAGCATCCACCATCAGCTGATCCGGGCAAGTCTCGTGTTTGGGCGAAAGAGGAATTGCCAGCAACGCCTCGTCCTCGATGAGCTGCCCGACGTCAAAGGTGCGACTGCCCACTATGACCTCCACCGATTCATCTCCAAGCAATGCGTCAACCTCATCCGCACCACTTTCGTCCGGAGCAAGAATCAGCACCGACTCTGACGCCACATCGAACACAAACGGCGCCAAACATCGTTGACACATCAGGCGCACAGAGCCGGTTATTGACAACACCAACTGTGGATACCCCTGTTTGTCACTGCCGCCTTGAAGAGACCAGCGCACCGTGCCGAAACTATCAACCGACTCCGCCGCCAGCCGCGGCAAATTGGCAACCGCGACCTCACCCTCTCGGCGCTCTTTGAGCCGACAGAATTCAAACGCGTCGATCACAAAAGGATTCATACAACGAAGCCGAGCCCGGAAAACCTGCGATAATAACAGGCTTTTCCCTTATTCGTCAAAGTGTTAGATCACTTTTGAGCTGCAACCACTGAAGAACAAGGCGCAAATGACTGCACCGACCACTCTTTTTCCACGACTCATCCTGGCATCGAGCTCGAAATACCGAAAGGAACTACTGTCCCGACTACACTTGCCCTTCGAAATTCTTGTACCAAATATTGATGAAACGCCGCTTCCTGGCGAAGGGCCAGAAGAAACTGCGATTCGCCTTGCTAGAGAAAAGTCACGCGCTGTTGCAGCAAAGGCTGGCCCGGCCTTGGTAATTGGCTCCGATCAGGTGGCGACCCTCAATGGGAAGCAAATCGGAAAACCGGGCTCGCATGAAAACGCGTTGAGTCAACTTATGGAGATGCGTGGACGCGAAGTAGTTTTCCATACCGCGCTTTGCGTCTGGGACGGGCGCACTAAAAACTCCAATCAGGCTGCCCAAGTCGAGAATATCCAGACCTTCGTCACATTCCGAGACCTGCCCGAAGCCGAACTGGACGCGTATTTACGCATAGAACAGCCCTATGACTGCGCCGGAAGCGCGAAGAATGAAGGCTTGGGAATTGCGATCATTGAAAGAATTGAAAGCACCGATCCGACTGCATTGACAGGACTGCCGCTCATTGCACTGACAACCATGCTTCGACGCGCTGGCGTTTCTTTCTTCAGGGCCTAGAACATGACTGGAACCCTCTATCTCATTCCCTGCACTCTTGAAACACCGGGCACTGGCGGACTGGATTCAGCCGCGGCGAACGACTTGGCTTACATCATTCCGGAAGCAGTGCAGGCAGTTACCGCGCGACTCGATTACTTCATTGCAGAAAATGCAAAGAGTACGCGCGCCTATCTAAAAAAGATTTCCGCGGCACATCCGCTTGCGAAACCGATACAAGAAATCCAGATCAACGAATTAAATGTAAAAACGGACATCAACACCCTTCCCGACCTGCTTATCCCCGTAAAAGCCGGGCGGGATGCTGGATTGATCTCCGAGGCAGGTGTCCCTGCAGTGGCTGACCCGGGGGCGAACCTCGTACGCCTCGCGCACCAACAAGGAATCCAAGTCAAGCCACTGGTTGGTCCCTGCTCGCTGTTGCTGGCAGTAATGGCAAGTGGACTTAATGGACAGAGTTTTGCATTTAACGGTTATCTGCCCACCGACGCGGGGCAACGTGCCAAGCGAATTAAGTTGCTTGAAGATCGATCACGGACAGAAAAGCAGACACAACTGTTCATTGAGACGCCCTACAGGAATGCGGCGATGCTGGAGACCTTGTCCGCGACCTGCAATCCCAGTACGTTGATTTGCATTGCGACTGATTTGAGTCTGAAAACCGAATCGATCCTGACGCAACCTGCCAGCAGATGGCTTGCCGAGATCAGAGCGGGAAAGCTTCCGGCAATCCAGAAAAAGCCTACGGTGTTCCTGATGCTCGCAAGCTGAAGAACAACGGATCCATCAATGCGCAAAACGGCGGTATTGCGCCGCCGTTTTGCATGCCCATCGGGCAGTCTTCGAGAAGACCGAAGCTTCTCATAACCGCGTCCGAGACGCGGCAATAAGCGCCCGGTTCACGAGTTTTTCCTATCACATGCTTGTTATGCCGTACAAGGATCGAAACTGAACCGAACACTTTCAATATAAATCGTCGCTCGAAACTTTCAAGGAAATCCATCGAGACTGATACACAAAAGCCCTCGTGTCAGATACAAACAGTGCGCCCATAGCGCCCACAGTGAGCCAGGTGCTATTTAATTCCGGCCTTCAGTGTACCGCCCCAAACCGAGGTTGCGGCCCCTTCACCCACGGCACCGCCGAACTTCTTCAAGAGTCGCTCAGACAGCGCCTCATGTTGCGTGTAGTCAACAATATCCGTTGCTTTCAATTCGTCGCGCGCCACGGTATCCACGGTACCGAAACCGTCGGCAAGACCGATTTCGACCGCCTTGCTACCACTCCAGAACAGTCCGGAAAAGGTTTCCGGCGTTTCCTTTAGGCGGTCACCGCGCCCCTGCCGCACAACATCGATAAATTGCTGATGAATCTCATTCAGCATTTCCTGGGCATAGCTCTTGTGCTGCTGGCTTTGCGGACTGAAGGGATCCATGAATCCTTTGTTTTCACCTGCGGTCATCAACCGACGCTCAACACCGAGTTTTTCCATCAGGCCGGTAAACCCGAAGCCCTCCATCAGGACGCCGATGGAGCCGACAATGCTGGCCTTGTTGACGAAAATTTTGTCTGCAGCAGCAGCAATATAGTAGCCGCCTGATGCGCAAATTTCGTCAACCACAACATAGAGCGGCTTGCGCGGATATTCTTTCCGCAAACGGACGATTTCATCATTGATCATTCCCGCCTGCACCGGGCTGCCACCCGGGCTATTGATGCGAAGGATGATACCGACGGAATTCTCGTCGGCGAAAGCGCGATTGAGCGCCGGAATAACCGCGTCGGCGGCACCGGCCGTACCAGTTTCAATGGTTCCATCGATTTCGATCAATGCGGTATGTGTCCCGACCACTTCGGCTTCCTGATCGCCCAATCCGGATGCGATCCACAGACCAAAACCGATAAAAGCAAGAGTGACAAATCGAAAGAAAATATTCCAACGACGCCGCGCCCGCTGCTCCTTGAGCGCCGAAAAAGCCAGCTTTTCCAAGAGCTCTCGCTCCCAAGACCCAGTGGCGCGAGGTTGCGGCGGCGTCGGATTGCTTGAACTCATCTGGTCGTAGTTATTGTCAGTCATCTCTTCTTCCTGCTTTTGTTCCGATAGAGCCGGCGATTATGCCCGCATCGGCCTGATGTATTCATCAGGCCGCCAATAAATCCAGTTATCCTGCTCGAACACCGTGATGGGTTGCAAACGCCCTCCCTTGCATGGTCCGCCGGCACACCGGCCGTTCTCAGGCGTATAGATAGCACCATGCGTAGAACACATCAGATACAGTCCGCTGGACTCGAAGAAATCTCCTTCATTCCAGTCGAGTTCAATGGGCACGTGCGCACAGCGATTCAGGTATGCGTAGACAACATTGCCATAACGAATTACGAAACCGGTTCTATCCTCACCGCCGGCTGTTACCGGAAAGCGCACGCCTTTCCCGCCCTCAACAACAGCATCCGATGCACAAATGGGAATCGCTTCGCCATCCAAATGGGAACTATGCATTTTCCTGTAGCCACTGATGCAATTCAAACACTGAGTTCGCTGAAAACACCGGATTCAGCGCTTCAAGCTCGCTGCTCGAATGTGCCCCGTAATGAACCGCAATGCCTGCCGCACCTGCATTGGTTGCCATTTGCATATCGTGGGTGGTATCGCCGATCATCACCGTCCGTTGCATGTCTTGCCCAAGTTCGCGCGTCAGTTCCTGCAGCATGGCGGGATGCGGCTTAGAGAAGGTTTCGTCTGCGCAGCGGGTTGCGTCGAATACCGACAACAGGTTTGCCGCGTCCAGGGCGCGATTGAGTCCGACCCGGCTCTTGCCGGTCGCGACAGCAAGGAAGTAGCCCTGTTGAGATAGATCCGCAAGCATTTCCCTTACTCCATCAAACAGAGCCAGCCCCTTGTCCTTTGTCAGGTAGTGATAACGGTATCGCTCGACCATGTGCGGATAATACTTGGGCTCCAATCCGGGAAGAACCGCTTGCATTGCATCCTGGAGGCCAAGTCCTATCACATAGGACGCCTGCTTCTTGTCCGGTACCGGCAAACCGAGGTCTTTGGCGGCTGCCTGAATACAGGTAACGATAGTCGCGGTACTGTCCATCAACGTACCGTCCCAATCAAATACAATTAAATCGAATTGTCTTCTTGCCATGTCTTTCGGCGCCACAGATAGCGCCAATCCCTGATTAATAATTTGATTCTTCTTGCCCGCTTCCCTGCTCCAAGGTCTTCAAAAAGCGCTGGCACTCGGGAGGGAGCTGCGCCTTGAGCGTGACTTGCTCACCGGTCTCTGGATGGCGGAAAGTGATCTGGTGCGCGTGCAAAAACATGCGCTTGAGCGCTACGCGATCCCCGTCGGCTTTTTGCAGAACTTTGTTCAAGGCGAAATCGCCATATTTGTCATCCCCGACAATCGGAAAGCCCGATGACGCCAAGTGGACACGGATCTGGTGCGTACGGCCGGTTTTCAATTCTGCCTCGAGCAGCGCGAAGTCACCAAAACGCTTCACCAGGTTGAAAATGGTATGCGATGGCGCACCATCCGACTGCACCCGGACACGACGCTCGCCATCAGCGGTCGTATATTTAAACAACGGCAGCTTGACGTGCTGTCGATTATTCTGCCAAGCACCATGAATCAGTGTGAGATAGCGCTTATCCAGCAGACCTTCACGGATTTGCTCATGCAGGCTCGTCAATGCGGAGCGCTTCTTTGCCAACAACAGGATGCCGGACGTCTCCCGATCCAGGCGATGCACCAGTTCCAGAAACTTCGCCTGTGGCCGCGCAGCCCTTAACTGCTCGATGACGCCATAACTGACACCAGAGCCGCCGTGCACCGCCACGCCGGCCGGCTTGTCAATGACAAGCAAATGCGCATCCTCGAACAGGATGGCGAATTCTGCCCCAGGAACCGATTGTGCCGCCTTTTCCGCAACCCTGATGGGCGGCACGCGAACGACATCACCTTCCCTGAGGCGGTA
Organism: Noviherbaspirillum agri; assembly: GCF_054780595.1. NCBI lineage: Bacteria > Pseudomonadati > Pseudomonadota > Betaproteobacteria > Burkholderiales > Oxalobacteraceae > Noviherbaspirillum > Noviherbaspirillum agri. The sequence goes on along the minus strand of NZ_BAAGWA010000006.1, from coordinate 244,641 downwards.
GGTCTGGTCAATGCGCCCCTTGTTTACGCGAACTTCGCCAGAACGCAAAACGCGATAAATGTGGCTCTTGGGCACACCCTTGCAGATCCGAATCAAAAAATTATCGATCCGCTGGTCTGCCTCTTCTTCAGAAATGGTGACGAGACGGACTTGCGCCGGGGCGTGTGCGGACTGGTTAAATGAAGCCGAATCCGCCCGCTCCCCAGAAAATCTCGCTAAGTCCTTCATTTGTATATATAATTGTTTCGCCCCGGTTACAAGTCCGGTGCGCGTGTAAGAATAAAAAGCACATTCTACACAGGGGCGTCTCCACCGGCCTCGCCGAATTGCAAATTCGATGGAAAAGATGTGTATGCACCATCTTGCGCGAATCAGGGTTGCACCGCTGTTGCGATCGGATTGCGCACAATGATGTTGGACGAGATTGTTTGAAATTCAAGGATAAGTCCGGCAAGCACTTCGTTTGCGAATGCTTGCTGGTTGATGTGGTTGACCTCTGTTTGCCGACTCTGCTGGACCCCATGTTTTATTTGGCCCATTCAAGCTGCACGCCCCGCGAGGCTGCGCCCGATCCATCCGATTGGCGCAGCGCGGACGAAGTGTGCACCCGGCATCTGTATCAACCCCATTTGCGCCCCGTTGCGGCCCAAGCGCTCTCGTATCGCGCACCCGCACACTAAGGCAATTCCCTCCTCAAGCACTCCGTTCTCGCGTACATCCCTGTACCTGGCAGCACCGGCGAACTTCGCTATTGCTGCATAAAAAATGACCTCAGAGTCACGGAGCACAAAAATGAAACGAATGTTGTTCAACGCCACGCAGCAGGAAGAACTGCGCGTGGCCATTGTCGATGGACAAAAACTCATCGACATCGATATCGAGACGACCGGGCGAGAGCAGCGCAAGTCGAATATCTACAAGGGGGTCATCACCCGCATTGAACCCTCGCTCGAAGCCTGTTTCGTCAACTACGGCGAAGAGCGTCATGGATTCCTCCCGTTCAAGGAAGTGGCGCGAAGCTACTTCAAGGAAGGCGTCGATGTTCGTAACGCATCCATCAAGGATGCTTTGCGCGAAGGCCAGGAAATCATGGTTCAGGTCGAGAAGGAGGAGCGCGGCAACAAGGGCGCAGCCCTGACGTCCTTCATCTCCCTGGCTGGTCGCTATCTGGTACTGATGCCGAATAATCCGCGTGGTGGTGGCGTCTCGCGCCGTGTCGAGGGAGAAGACCGCCAGGAATTGCGCGAGACGATGGACAAGCTCGATCTGCCGTCCGGCATGTCGGTGATTGCGCGTACTGCAGGTATCGGTCGTAGCGTTGAAGAGCTGCAATGGGATTTGAATTACCTTATGCAGCTCTGGCGCGCGATTGAAGGCGCCGGCCAGTCATCACCCGGCGCTTTCCTGATTTATCAGGAGTCGTCGCTGGTGATTCGTGCGATCCGTGACTACTTCCAGCCGGATATCGGCGAGATCCTGATCGACACCGACGAAATTTACGAACAGGCTCAGCAGTTCATGAGCCACGTCATGCCGGACATGGTGCATCGGGTCAAGCGTTATCGTGACGATGTGCCGCTGTTCTCGCGCTTCCAGATCGAACACCAGATCGAAACCGCCTACTCCCGCACCGTCCCCCTGCCCTCCGGTGGCGCCATCGTCATCGACCATACTGAAGCACTCGTTTCCATCGACGTCAACTCCGCCCGCGCTACACGCGGCAGCGACATCGAAACCACCGCACTCCATACCAATCTCGAAGCCGCCGACGAAGTCGCGCGCCAGTTGCGCCTGCGCGACCTTGGCGGCCTGATCGTGATCGACTTCATCGACATGGAGAATGCGAAGAACCAGCGTGAAGTCGAAACCCGCCTGAAGGATGCGCTGCGCTATGACCGCGCCCGTGTCCAGATGGGCAAGATCTCCCGCTTCGGCCTGATGGAACTCTCGCGCCAGCGCCTGCGCCCATCCCTGTCCGAAGGCAGCCATGTGACCTGTCCGCGCTGCAATGGCACGGGACATATCCGTGATACCGAATCCTCTGCATTGCAAGTCCTGCGTATCATTCAGGAAGAGGCAATGAAGGAAAATTCCGCCGCGATCCATGTGCAGGCGCCGGTCGATGTTGCCGCGTTCCTGCTGAACGAGAAGCGAGGCGAAATCCTGAAGATCGAAACGCGCCATCGCGTGACGGTCATCATGATCCCAAACAAGCATCTGGAAACGCCGCATTACAAGCTTGAGCGCATCAAGCATGATGATCCGCGCCTGGAAGAGCCGCAAGCCAGCTATGACATGGCAGAGCAAGCGGATACCGACATTGCCTACGGCAAGCGTCAAAAGGAAGAGGTACGTCCGCGACAGGAAGCTGTGGTCAAAGGCATTACCCCGGAACAACCGGCACCTGTCGTCGAGCGCAAGCCGGTCGAACCGGCGCCCGCGCCGGCACCGGTCGCTGCACCTGCCGAAGAAGGCTTCTTCAGCCGTGTCTTCGGCTTCTTCCGCAAGAAGCAAGTGGCACCTGTCGTTGCTCCCGCACCAGTTGTTGAAGAAAAGCCGCAGCAAACCCGTGAGCGTGGCGACCGCAACGGCCGCAATCGCAACCGTGGCCGTGGCCGCGGCGGACGCGAGCGTGGCGAGGAACGAGAAACCGGCCGCACGGAAGGCCGCGCTGAAACGGCCAAGCAAGCCGCCCCGGCAGCAGAAACCCAGCAGACTCCGCGTCCCCCACGCCAGCCTCGCGAACCACGTGAACCGCGTGAGCCACGCGAAGCTCGCGAGCAGCGCGAAGGCCAGGAGACTCGCCGTGAACGTGGCGAGCGCCAGCAACGTCAGCGTGAAGAGCGCAAGGAAGCACCGACTGAAGAGCTGTTGAATGCTGCTCAGGTTGTCCCGATTGCTATTTCGCCGGCACCGGGGGTACCGGCAAGCGCGTCGGCAGCCGTACCGGGTGCTGAAGCTGAGCTGGAGGCAGGCGCACCTGCGCTGGAAGAAGGTACCGCAGAGCAAGGTGAGGAGCGTCGCCGTCGCCGTCGTCGCGGCGGTCGCAATCGCAATCGCCGTGACCGCGAGACAGGCGAACTGATCGCCGGCAGCGAGCTTGAAACCTCTGCAGAAGACGCGACTGAACAACAGGCAGTGCTGCCGGAAGTCGCCGAAGCCACAGAACCGACAGAAGCAGCAGTTCCTGCAACGGTGGCAGTTCCCGCCCAGGAGCCGGCACTTGCTGAAGTTGCAGTCTCTGCGGAAGAACCGGCACCTGCGGAGGAAGTGGTACCAGCCTCTGTCCAGGTCCAGGCGGCTGCTCCTGCCCCGGTTACTGCGCAGGCAACACCACAACCGGAGATGGCAACCACTCCTGCTCCCAGCGAAACCAGCGAACCTGCCCAAGCGACCAGCGCGGTAGCGGCCATGGAATCGCCGGCGGTCGAAGTCGAAGCAGAAGCGAATGCGGAAGCTCCTGCGCCTGCTCAGGAAGCTGCTGAAGTCATGGAAGTTGCAGCGCAACCGACGGCAGTAGCGCAGGCAGAAGAAGTCCTGCCTGCGTCGACGACACCGGTTCCGGCGGAGGCAGTTCCTGCCGCACCTGCGGCCGTCGAAACTGCGTTGCCCCCAGTTGCCCCGGCACCGATGCCGACCGACAATCTGCGTGAGATGCTGGCCGCGGCCGGGCTGACTCTTGCAGTGACCGATCCAGAAAAGCTGCGTGCAGCCCAGGAAGCCGCTTCAAAGCTTGTGCAGCCGCCGCGCGTTCCGCGTGAACGCAAGCCCTTGCCGCCGGTCTCGAATGAGCCGCTGATTCAGGTCGAGACCCGACGCTAAAGGCGGATCACTCCAGTGTCCCTTGTCAGCCATGGGACAATGCGGAAAATGAAAAAGGGAGCATTTGCCAAGCCTCTCGCTTAACCTGTTGAAAGCGGTTGATTGACCGGGCAAATAGCCCCGTAAGTTCAACGACTTACGGGGCTTTCTGTTTGTCGAACTCAATCACGCCAGAGGATGCTGAACCTAGCCCGGCTCCAATGGTGCTCAAAAGGGTCGACGCTGAACTCACAGCAGGCGCACGGCGTCTGTTGCGGATAAAGTTCAGCGAGCCCCGCTGATTTCCAAGGCACAGATTATCGTTTTGGCCGGTCGGAAGGTTCCTGCAGTTCGCTTATACCCCTGCATTCGCCGCAGCACCTTGGCGACCCCGACCAATGAAAAAAGGCCGCATCCTTGCGAATGCGGCCCTTCAATCAGCCTTTGGCTATCCCAAAACCTTCAACAGGTTAAGCGAGGGGCTTGAGCATTTGCTCCCTTTTTTCTTCCTGCTACCGAAAAACCGAACACACATGGATAAGACCTTGGAACGCCACTTCAGCCCGGTAGGCCTCCGGGAGGCATTCTGGTATTGGCTGAAACTCGGCTTCATCAGTTTCGGCGGCCCAGCCGGGCAAATCGCCATCATGCATGCTGACCTGGTGGAAAAGCGCCGCTGGATCTCCGAGCAACGGTTCCTGCACGCGCTTAACTATTGCATGCTGCTGCCCGGCCCGGAGGCGACCCAGCTCGCCGTCTATATCGGCTGGCTGATGCACCGCACATGGGGCGGCATTATTGCCGGAACGCTCTTCATTTTGCCGTCCCTGTTAATCCTCTGCGTCTTGTCCTGGATGTACGTTTCGTTCGGCGATGCACCGGTCATCAACGGAGTGTTGTATGGAATCAAACCCGCCGTCGTTGCAATCGTGCTCGCTGCAGCGTGGCGCATCGGCAATCGCACGCTGAAAAACCGATGGCTGGCGGCGATTGCAATTGCCTCCTTTGTGGCGATTATCAGCAACGTGCCATTCCCGATGATCGTGGCGGGAGCCGCGGTAATCGGTTTCATTGGCGGCAGATGGGTGCCGGACAAATTCAGGCTCGGTAGCGGTCCCGCATTACGGCAGGATAATTCCCGCAGCCCTGCCCTGATCGATGATGAAACGCCCACACCTCACCATGCACGCTTTTCCTGGCGCCGGCTGGTCATATCCAGTGCTTTCGGTGTTGGTCTCGGCCTTGCTGCCTGGGCAGCGATTGCAGCACGCTTCGGCCTGTCCGATCCGCTAGCGCACATGAGCGTATTCTTTACGAAGGCTGCGCTGATGACTTTTGGCGGAGCGTATGCCGTTCTGCCTTATGTTTATCAAGGTGCCGTAGAAACCTACCACTGGGCGACACCGGCACAGATGATTGACGGCCTGGCGCTTGGCGAGACCACGCCGGGGCCGCTGATCATGATTGTTGCGTTCGTCGGCTTCATCGGAGGCTGGACCAAGGAGGTGTTCGGCGCGGAGGCATTATTGATGTCCGGCATCGCCGGTGCTGCCGTTGCCACCTTCTTTACGTTCCTGCCGTCTTTTCTCTTCATTCTCGTGGGCGGCCCTTTGGTCGAATCCACGCGCGACAACATTCGCCTCACCGCACCACTGACGGCCATCTCTGCGGCGGTGGTCGGCGTCATTGTCAGTCTCGCAGTGTTTTTTGCGGAACATGTATTCCTTCTTGCAAGGCCCTTCTTGCAATGGGATTGGATTGCCATAGTTATCGCTGCGGCCGCAAGCGTGGCACTGTTGCGGTATCAGGCCAATACAATCAAGCTGATCGGCGCCTGTGCGCTTGCCGGGCTCGTGGTATCGTATGTGCGTTAGCCAGTCCGCCGTTTTTTCTGCTGTTCCACAGACTGCTGTTTCGCTTCCCGCATGTCCGATCGATTTATCCCTATCACCGACCATCGCACCCGTTCTTCCCTGCCGGCTCCTGACGTGCTGGAAGCACCGACCGGTTTGCTGGCGGATGCCCTCGCCCGCTCGCTGCAGGATTTGCGCATCTCGGTGACGGATCGCTGCAATTTCCGCTGTGTCTATTGCATGCCCAAGGAGGTCTTCGACAAGGACCATCCTTTCCTGCCGCACTCCGCCTTGCTGTCGTTTGAGGAGATCACGCGAATTGCAAAGATCTTCGTCGCACATGGCGTGCGCAAACTGCGCCTGACCGGCGGCGAACCGCTGCTGCGCAAGAACATCGAAAACCTGATTTCGATGCTGAGCGACTTGAAGACGCCGGAGGGTCATTATCTCGACCTGACCCTGACGACGAATGCATCGCTCCTCGCAAGGAAAGCGCAGGCCTTGAAAGATGCGGGCCTGCAACGAGTGACTGTCTCCCTCGACTCCCTGGACGACGCCACATTCCGGCGCATGAACGACGTGGATTTTCCCGTCGCCGATGTTTTGCGGGGCATCGAGGCTGCACACAAGGTGGGACTCGGACCGATCAAGATCAACATGGTGGTCAAGGGCGGCATGAACGACCAGGAAATCGTACCGATGGCGCGGCACTTCAAAGGCACGCCGTTCATCCTGCGCTTTATCGAATACATGGACGTAGGCGCCAGCAACGGCTGGAAAATGGATGAAGTGATCCCGTCTGCCGAAGTCGTGCGCAGGATCAGCGCCGAGATGCCCCTGCAGGAGATCGAGCCAAACTATACCGGCGAAACGGCCGAGCGTTGGCGCTATGCAGACGGCAGTGGAGAAATCGGCGTGATATCGAGCGTCACGCGTGCCTTCTGCAGCGAATGCACGCGCGCGCGGTTGTCGACCGAAGGGAAACTGTACACCTGCCTGTTTGCGTCCGACGGCCATGACCTGCGCGCGCTGCTGCGCAGCGGGCGCAGCGATGAAGAAATCTCGACCGTTGTCGCGCACTTGTGGCGCGCCCGCACCGACCGGTATTCGGAATTGCGTACAGCGAACACGCCCGGTTCCACACAGTCGGCGCGCAAGGTGGAGATGTCCTACATCGGAGGATGAGAGCGCGATCGCGCCCTCTGCTCCGTATATTCAGCGTAACCGGCCTACTCCGATCGGCGTTTGCCTTAGCCATGGCAAGCACGCGAACCTGATACTCCCCCCCGAAAATCAGCTCAGTCGCTGAGATGCGAAAACGCTTCCTCGCGGCTTGCGTACAGCGACGGTTCGGTATGGTGCCGCTGGAATGCCGTGCCGAAGTAACTGCGCATGAACGCACTGCTCGTATAGCGGGTGACACGGCAGTAGTAGCGTTCGGCAAGGTCATGCACCATGTCGACATACCCATCGAGCAATTCCGGCGCGATCGAAAAATTATCGTAATTCACAACCGCAGGCACCTTCTTGTCGAGCGGTTTCAGCAGCCTTTCGACGTGGTCGCGGATGGCTTCGATATCGGCGACGTTCCGCACTTCAAAGCCTTCGAAATTCACGAAGAAGACATTGCGCTTGCCGTCGTATGCGAGGCGCTGCTCCAGCGGCAAATACAGGATGTCATTGCGCAGCCCCATTGGCGTGCGTTGGAATATGCGCGCGTCCATGATCTTGAGGTTAGGACTGACCAACGGCCGGAAGCGCATCTGCGCCAGCACATCGCGCTCAAGGTCAATGCCGGGTGCGATCTCGATCACCTCCAGCCCTTCCAGCACCAGACGGAAAACGCAGCGCTCGGTGATGTACAACACGGTCTGCGCGCGTTGCATGGCGTATTCACCGCTGAACGTCCTGTGCTCGACGGCGTCGACAAACTTCGGCGCAGCACCTTCGCGCTTGATGCGCAACTGTCCGTTGGCGATGGCGACTTCGAGTCCGCCCGCAGTGAAGGTGCCGACGAACACGACCTTCTTCGCATTCTGGCTGATATTGATGAACCCGCCGGCGCCTGCGAGGCGGGGACCGAATTTGCTGACATTGAGGTTGCCGTGCCGGTCCGCCTGGGCAAGCCCCAGAAAAGCAACGTCGAGGCCGCCGCCATCGTAAAAGTCGAACTGGTACGGCTGGTCGATGATCGCAGCGGCATTGGTCGCCGCACCAAAATTCAGGCCGCCGGCAGGAATGCCCCCGATCACGCCGGGCTCCGTCGTCAGCGTGACAAGGTCGAGCACCTTCTCCTCCGCCGCGACGCTGGCTACGCCTTCCGGCATGCCGATGCCGAGGTTGACGACGTTGTTCGGCTTGATCTCCAGAAGCGCGCGACGTGCGATGATCTTGCGCTCGCTCATTTCCATCGGCTGGATGGACGACAGCGGCACGCGCATTTCGCTGGCAAACGCGGCGCTATACGGTTCGATGAAGGTTTGCATCTGGTACTCGCTCTTTTCCGCAACGACCACGCAATCGACGAGGATGCCGGGGATCTTCACCTGTCGCGGATTCAGCGAGCCGCTTTCGGCGATGCGCTCGACCTGGGCGATCACGATGCCGCCGGAGTTGTGCGCCGCCATCGCAATTGCCAGCGCCTCCAGCGTGAGCGCTTCTTTCTCCATCGTGATGTTGCCGTCCGGGTCGGCGGTGGTGCCGCGGATGATCCCGACATTGATCGGGACGGCCTTATAAAACAGGTACTCCTTGCCGCCGACCGTCATTAGTTCGACCAGGTCTTCGGTGGTGGAGTCGTTGATCTTTCCACCTCCATGGCGCGGGTCGACGAAGGTGCCGAGGCCGACCGTTGTCAGCACGCCGGGCTTGCCGGCCGCAATGTCGCGGAACAGGTGGGTGATGACGCCTTGCGGCAGGTTGTAGGCTTCGATCTTGTTGGCAATCGCCAGCTGCTGCAGCTTGGGCACCAGGCCCCAATGGCCGCCGATGACGCGCTTGATCAGGCCTTCATGTCCGAGATGGTTGAGGCCGCGCTCCTTGCCGTCGCCCTGCCCGGCCGCATAGATGAGTGTGAGATTGCCCGGCGTGCCCTTGCCGAGCAATTCTTCTTCGCTCTCCAGGAAGCGTTTCTCCAACGCGATGGCAATGTTTTCTGCAAAGCCGATGCCGACAAAGCCGCCGGTCGCAATCGTGTCGCCATCATGAATCAGGCGGACTGCTTCCGCAGCAGTGACGATCTTGTTGCGGCTGGAAGGACGGGACCCGCCCGACATGGGATCCGAAAGACGATGAGCCATGACCTCCTCCTTGACATGATGACGTCCATTGGACGCGGACAGCCTGTCTTTTCGTGAACAGCTTCAAAGGGCAATTCCGGGTGCCCCTCCGCAGAGAACATGCAAACCGCGTCAGCCCGGATCGGACTTGTTCTCGGCCGTATCCGGCGACTTGCGCGTGGCCAGCACCTTGTCGATCCGCTTTCCGTCCAGATCGACAATCTCGAAGATCCAGTCTTCCCATTCGCAACTGTCCGACGTTTGCGGCAGCCGACCCATGAGCAGCATCATCATTCCGCTCAACGTGTTGTAGCGACCGCGTTCCTCTTCCGGCACGCCCTTGAGGCTCAGGCGGTCCTTCAGTTCCGGCACCGGAATCAGGCCGTCCAGCAGCCACGAACCGTCATCGCGCTGCACTGCCCACGCATCTTCGGCGCGATGTGTCTTGAACTCGCCGGTAATCGCTTCCATCACGTCCTGCAAGGTGACAATGCCCTGCACCTCGCCGTACTCGTCGACGATAAAGGCGAGCTTGACACCGGAGTTCTTGAAATTTTCCAGCAGCTCCATGCCGGTCAGGGATTCGGGCAGGAAGACTGCCGGCTGCAAGCTGTCCGTCAGGCTCGGCTTTTCACCGCGCAAGGTCTGCGTGAGCCACTGACGTGCATTGGCCACGCCAAGCACTTCCTCCCAGCCTCCGCGCACCACCGGGAAGCGGGAATGCTCGCTCTCCTCGAAGCGCTTGAGGTTTTCTTCCAGCGGTTCGTTGACATCGAAATAGACAATCTCGCTACGCGGCACCATCAGCGACGCGATCTGCCGGTCGTCGAGGCGGAACACGTTGCGTACCATCTGGTGCTCATGCTGTTCAATCACGCCCGCGCTTGAGCCTTCGGCCAGCATCAGGTGGATCTCCTCCTGGGTGACGCTGGGCTCAAGGCGTTCCTTCACGCCAAAGGAGCGCAATACGATTTGCGTGGAGCCCGACAACAAGCGCACAAAAGGTTTGGTCAACGCAGCAAGCAACAGCATCGGGCGCGCAACGATGCGGGCGATCGGCTCCGGGCTGATCTGCCCGATGCGCTTGGGCACAAGTTCACCAAGCACGATCGTGAAGTAAGTGATGCTGACCACGACCAGGCCGGTCGCAAGGTATTCGGACCAGTCGGCATCGACGCCCATGCGCTGCAGCCACACGCTGAACGGAAAAGCCAGCGTGGCTTCACCGACGATACCGTTGAGGATACCGATGGAAGTGATGCCGATCTGTACAGTGGAAAGAAAGCGATTCGGGTCATCGCCTAACTGGATTGCCGCGCCGGCAGCGGTATCGCCCTCCTCTGCCAGGCGCTGAAGGCGGGCCTTGCGCGCAGTGACGAGCGCAATTTCCGACATGGCGAACACACCGTTGAGAACGATCAAACCAAAAAGTATCGCAATTTCCATAGCTTAGGTCCTGCCGGACGCCGGGAGAAAAACAAGCAGCGAGCCATCGCCGGAGAAGTTCGGCGACGATGCTGAGAACTTATCACAAATACAGCGCATTTCCGTCTAAAACGCCGCAACAGGCTACTGAAAAACTACTGCGCGTCGGATATGGCCGGATAGGCATCCCCTGGCAAATCGAGAATAAAAAGCGTTCGACCGTGGTTCGCGTCCATCCGGCTAGGCTGTGTTTGACAAGCGTAGCGAGCGGTTCGGAGTGGTGTCGAGGAGCGCACGCGCACGACTGGTACGCCGAGCACCGCAGACATCAATCCGGGCCGTGCAGTAGCTTGTCAAACACGGCCTAGTCGTCACTGGCGTCGTGAGTGTCGGGCCCGAGAAGAAGCTGTGCTGCTTCCGACGGCAGCGCTTCCACCGATTTCAGCTTGCGGCTCATCTGGCGCGTCCGGGTCTCGGCCTGCTCGATATTCTTCGCTGCCCGTTCCAGCGTGCTCTTTGTCGCCGCAAGCACGTCCCCGAACTTGCCGAACTCGGTCTTCACCGCACCCAGCACTTGCCACACCTCGGACGAGCGCTTTTCCAGCGCCAATGTACGGAAACCCATCTGCAGGCTGTTGAGCAGGGCCGACAGCGTGGATGGCCCGGCAATGCTGACGCGGCAGGCGCGCTGCAATTCATCCGCCAGGCCGGGACGGCGCATCACCTCGGCATACAGGCCCTCGGTCGGCAGGAACATGATGGCAAAATCAGTGGTCAGCGGCGGCGACACGTACTTGTCGGCGATCGACTTCGCTTCCACGCGCACCGCGCGTTCGAGCTCCCGCCCAGCCTGCGCGACGCCGTCCGCGTCCGCAGCTTCGGCCGCTTCGACCAAGCGTTCGTACTGTTCCTTCGGGAACTTTGCATCGATCGGCATCCATACCGGGCGGGCACCATCATCCTGTCCGGGAAGCTTGATGGCGAACTCGACGCGTTCGCCGGTGCCGGGCACAGTCTCGACATTCTTCGCATACTGGTCCGGCGTGAGTACCTGTTCGAGCAGCATTTCGAGCTGCACTTCGCCCCATGTGCCGCGCGTCTTCACATTGGTCAGCACGCGCTTGAGGTCGCCGACGCCGATGGCGAGCTGCTGCATCTCGCCCAGACCCTGGTGCACCTTTTCAAGCCGGTCCGATACCAGCTTGAAGGACTCGCCGAGCCGCTGCTCGAGGGTCGCATGCAGTTTTTCATCGACGGTCTTGCGCATTTCCTCGAGGCGAGCGCCATTGTCCGCCTGCAGATCGCTGATCTTTGCCTCCAGCGTGGCGCGCACCTCGGCCATGCGTTGCGCATTGGATTCGGTCAATGTGGAGAGTGACTGGTTCAACGTGTCACCGAAGCGCTTCAGTGCGGCCGCCTGCTCTTCCCGTCCTGCACGGGCTTGCAAGGTAATCGCTTGCCGCATGGATTCGAGCTGCTGCGCATTCGCCTCGTTCAGTTTGGCAAGCTGTTGCGCGAAGGTGTCGATCTGGTTGTTCTGGATTGTTGCCACGCTCGTCAGTTGCGCGGTGAGGGTCTGCTGGAACTGGGCGAGGCTGCCGCTCAGCTCCTGCCGGGTGCTTTGCGCACTGGCCTGTACCTGGTGACGCAACTCGCGCTCGATGCGTTCGCTCGTTTGCTGCTGGTGCTGTTGCAGTGCGTCCTTGAGTTGCAGCAGTTGCCCCGCGTTGTCCGTACCCCGCGCACGTAACAGGAGGACGATCTGCAGGATCAGGACGGCGGCGATGAGCAACAGGAAAATGATGTCGGTTGGGTTCATGGAGCAGTTGTCAGGGAGCTAGGCTGCATCTCCTTTGCATCCTTCGATTCGAAAGTGATTGCCCGTGTCAGCGCAAACTCAGTCTGCCTTGTTCCGCATCCAGTCGGCGGTCTGGTAGAAGGCCTGCATCAGGCGCTCCTGCATCGATTCCGGCAGGCCGACTTCCTGCATCGCCCAAGCCATGCAGCGCAGCCACTGGTCGCGCTCATCGGATGCAATCGCATACGGCATGTGACGCGCACGCAAGCGCGGATGGCCGTGCCGTTCGATATACAAATCAGGTCCGCCCATCCAGCCGGACAAGAACCAGAAAAGCTTGTCGCGCGAGCTGTCCATCGGGGTCGGGTGCATCGCACGGATGCCGGCGAATTCCGGCTCCAGCTCCATCAGGTCATAAAAGCGGTCAACCAGTTCACGCAGTTTTTCGGCACCGCCTAGCAATTCATAAGCAGTCTTCTGCTGGGTATCCTCGGTAGTCATAGGGGGAGATGATAGCGCATCGAATGTCTCGGCGGAATTTGTTGCCTGTTGCTAATCAAATCAGCACGCGGCGCATTTTCAGAACACCCGGAATGGTGGCTTCCTTTTCTGCAGAGAAGCATCCAGCGGGAAATTTTTGGGCGCTGCGCATCGGCTTTTGATACTTCACAACGGTCAATTTGAGTCCCAGCAACCCGGTATTTGAGGCTTCGCAAGCAAAACCGACTTAACAAATTCTGTCCGTTTTTAGTGATTACCATTGTCTTAAAGGTAATAACACTTCGGCTTTTGCAGTGAAGGCAAACAAGCCGTGAAACCGGCCAATGGAGCTGCGGCATTGTGCGCGCTGAAGCGACTGCCGCACCGGCAGGTTTCAGCATACCGCAGTGACCGGTCTCTGGTTTGAGATTGTTGCAACCGCTAACGCTAGAACCGCCCATGCGAGATTTAATAATCACAAATTCTTCCCGGTTGGAATTATCGATGCGCCTGATGGACGTGCTGGCCCTGGAAGCGGCCGGCACCCTGGCGGCCCTGATTCACTTTCATGTTCCATTAAGTGAAACTTCACCGATCCATACGGTGCTGCTGCACTTTTGCAGCGCCCTTGCCTTCCTGCTGTTTCCGCAACTCGAGTTGTACGGATCATGGCGAGGACGCTCGAAGCCGGACATGTTTCTCCGCCTCGGCGCGTCCTGGGGATTGGTATTGCTGATCGGACTGTTCTTCAGCTTCCTGGTCCATCATGTCGGCAACGTTTCCCGCTTGTGGATGTTCTACTGGTTCGCGAGCGGATTAACCTTCCTCGTCCTCTACCGGGGCGCCGTGTTTTTCGTGCTGCATTACTTGCGCATGAAAGGCCTCAACAACAAGCGTGTCGTGATTGTCGGCTACGGCAGCACCGGACAGGAGATGCATCGCCGGGCACTGCAGCAGGACTGGACGGGCTATGACGTGAAGGCCGTCCATGCTGACGCGGCGGACATGGAGAAGATCAGCGATCCGTCCATTGTCCGCATCAATTCCCTGCAGGAGATCCACGACTTTGTGGTAGAGCGCCATATCCATGAAGTCTGGGTAACCCTGCCACTGATGGCGTCCCCCATGCTGCAGCAGTTGCAGTACATCTTGCGGAACACTTTCGTGGACATCCGCTGGGTGCCGGACATCCTCGGCTTGCAAATGCTGAGCAACAAGATGGGGAATTTCCTCGGCTTTCCGATCGTGGATCTGAACCAGCCGATTTCCAGCGGCCTGAACGGTATCGCGAAGGACATCTTCGACCGGATATTCGCCATCGTCGCATTGGTGTTACTGCTTCCGCTGTTCATCGTGATCGCCATGTGCATCAAGGCGACCTCACCCGGCCCGGTGTTTTTCAAGCAGCCTCGGCTTGGCCTGAACGGAAAAAAATTCAACGTGTACAAGTTCCGCACGATGAAAGTGCACGAGGAACACGGCAAGGTCACGCAGGCGACGAAGGACGATCCGCGCATCACACCGATTGGGGGGTTCCTGCGCCGGACCAGCCTGGATGAACTGCCGCAGTTTATCAATGTACTGTTTGGCGACATGTCCGTGGTAGGACCGCGCCCGCATGCGCTGCAACACAACGAGATGTACAAGGACCTTCTCGAGATGTACATGCTGCGGCACCGGGTCAAGCCGGGCATTACCGGTTGGGCACAAATCCACGGCTATCGCGGCGAAACCGACACCGTGGACAAGATGGCGGCGCGGGTACGGTTTGACCTGCACTACATCCAGAACTGGTCACTGTGGATGGATATCCGCATTATCCTGTGGACGGCTTTCAAGGGATGGACGGGCAAGAACGCGTATTGAACAGCCTCTCGTCCGAGCGGAGCCGTGACATCGCATCAAATGGCGCCGCCTGCAAACTGATACAAAAAACAAAAGCCGACATGCATCTCCTGTTTTCACGTCTTCACACAAGCGTTACCGCAGTCGTCACGCCTGCGCGCTGCCTGATGGCGGCGATACTCCTGTATGTGCTGATGATCCTTATCGGCAGCGTGCCGGGAGAGGCGGAGGCCCTCTCCGCAGTGGTATACGACAAGTTCCTGCACTTCGCCGCGTATGCGGTCCTGAGCGGACTGCTGTATGTCGGACTGCGCGGCTCCCCTGGCTCGCGCGCGCTGCAGACGCTTGTCGTCACCGGCCTGCTGGGCGGGCTGGACGAAGCAATCCAGAGCTTCATGCCGTACCGGCATGCCAACTGGGCGGATTGGCAGGTCGACATGCTGGCGGCCCTGTCCTGTGTCGCGATGCTGATCCTTTTACACCCCTTGTATTTGCAGCTGGCTGCTCGCCTCGCCGGTCAAGGAAGCAGTGCCCGGGAAGCAAGCGCGCCGAATGCCAGCGAATAATCCCTTTGCGACTTTTCAGAGAAACACGGATGCCTAAAAAGATAACGAAAGCAGTATTCCCCGTAGCCGGATTGGGAACGCGTTTCCTTCCTGCCACCAAGGCAAGCCCCAAGGAAATGCTGTCCATCGTCGACAAGCCGCTGATCCAGTATGCGGTCGAAGAAGCCATTGCTGCCGGCATCACGGACATGATCTTCGTAACCGGGCGCAACAAGCGCGCGATCGAGGACCACTTCGACAAGGCATATGAACTGGAAGCGGAGCTGGAAGCACGCAACAAGCAGACATTGCTGGACGCCATTCGCAGCATCAAGCCTGACCATGTGGAATGCTTTTATGTTCGCCAGGCACAGGCGCTGGGTCTCGGTCATGCGGTTCTTTGTGCCGAACGGCTGGTCAATGGCGAACCGTTCGCAGTCATGCTCGCGGATGATCTGCTCGACGGGCAGCCTCCCGTACTGCGCCAGATGACAGAGCTGTATGAAAAGCATGGATGCAGCATTGTCGGCGTCGAAACCATTGCGCGTGAACGCAGCCGCTCCTACGGCGTGATTGACGGCACCCCGTTCGACGAACGGCTGCTCAAGCTCCATGGCATTGTCGAGAAGCCGGCACCGGAGAATGCGCCCTCCAAATTCGGCGTGGTAGGGCGCTATATCCTGACGCCGTCGATCTTCACGCACCTGCGCCAGCTGCGACCCGGCGCGGGCGGTGAGCTGCAGCTTACCGATGGCATTGCAGCACTGCTCGCCCAGGAAAAAGTGCTCGCCCACCGGTTTGAAGGCGTGCGGTATGACTGCGGCAGCAAACTCGGCTACTTGCAGGCCACTGTGCAGCTTGCATTGCGGCACCCGGAAGTCAAAGAACAATTTGCTGCATTCCTGTGCGGATTGCCTGAAGTACGGCGTTCGGTCTTGTTACCAGGCGACACGGTAAAAGATGGCGTTCTGGAAGAGCTGTCCGTAGAGGCGTAATACCAAACTCAACCAAACCAAACCGGACCAGACCACAAGAGGCCTGGCCCGGCTTCACCCGGAGACGGCAGGCAGCACCCACCGCCGATGGCTCGCACCGATCCAGCCACGGCAGGGCTCCTGCTTTTGATTCAAAGAGAGGATGGAAATGAATACCAGCCCCCAAAAACGCATCTATGTTGCCGGCCATCGCGGCCTCGTCGGATCCGCCATCATGCGCGCACTACGCAAGCGCGGCGAAGAGAACATCGTCACCCGTACGCATGCGGAACTCGACCTCACGGACCAGGCGCAGGTGCGCGATTTCTTTGCTTCCGAAAAGATCGACGAAGTGTATCTGGCGGCAGCACAGGTCGGCGGCATCCATGCCAACAATACCTATCCTGCGACCTTCATCTACAACAATCTGATGATCCAGTCGAACGTCATCCAGGAAGCATGGCGGCACGGCGTCGGAAAGCTGCTTTTCCTCGGCTCATCCTGCATCTATCCACGCATGGCACAGCAACCCATCCGCGAAGAATACCTGCTGACCGGACCGCTGGAAGCGACGAATGAGGCCTATGCCATCGCGAAGATTGCCGGCATCAAGATGTGTGAAAGCTTCAATCGCCAGTACGGGACGGACTATCGCAGCGTCATGCCGACGAACCTGTACGGCCCCGGAGATAACTACCATCCGGAAAACAGCCATGTCATCCCGGCGCTGATACGCCGCTTCCATGAAGCAAAGTTAAAACGTGCCGACAAGGTCGTGATCTGGGGCACCGGCACTCCGCGCCGCGAATTCCTGTTTGTCGACGACATGGCTTCCGCCTGCCTGCATGTCATGGATCTTGATCGGTCCGAATATGCAACGCATACGACACCCGCGTTGTCCCATATCAATGTCGGCACGGGGGAGGACGTCACAATAAACGAGCTTGCCGGAATCATCAGGAAAGCCGTCGGCTACGAGGGTGACATTGCCTACGACACGAGCAAGCCGGATGGCACGCCGCGCAAACTGCTCGATGTGTCGAAGTTGTCGGCGCTCGGGTGGCGGCCGGCGACACAACTGGCCGAGGGTATCCGGTGCACGTATGAGGATTTCGTAAAAACGTACAAGGAATAAGTGAACAACGGCGAGCGGGGCGAATGCCTGTGTTTGCTGTTGCTTGCGGCGCATGCGTTCCTGCACAAACAGGTGTGCATGTGCGCCGCAATGCCGGAGATGCCAGATCTGTCCACGCGACGAGTGCGCCGTCAGAACAGGCAGCAACGTCAGCACAGTCAACACGCTCAGCACACGCGGGGACGGCGACAGACAGTGACTGACAGGCGTCCGGCTTCGACTCCATGCTTTGCTGTTGCTACGGATATCCCTTCGCGTGAAACCGCTCCCCGGCCACATTATGGGAAGAGGCCAATTGCATATCAGGCCCCCGGTCGGCGGGACCTGCGCAGCAGAGTGAAGATGCACAGGGTGACGCCGAAAATCAGTGTTACGAATCGAGTATAGCCATGACACCATCCCTGACATCTGCCGAGGTCTATACCAATCTCGTTGTTTCCCTGTTCGTGATTCCGATCATCTTCGGCATCTTTATCAAGGCGCCCAAGCTGATCGTGCTCGGCTTCATCGGCGTGCTGTTCATGTTCTCCGACTCCACATGGGGCGAGCTCACGACACAAAGCAACATCTACTCGCGCGGCGCCGGCATGTTCTATTTTTCCCTGCTTAACCTGATCCTGATTACATCAGGGGTGGCCGCCCTGCTGAAGCGGCTGGCCAATCCGCAGGGACCACAGCTTGCGCCGCCGATCACCAAGTACTTTCTCGCGTTCGCCTTCCTCGTGTTCGCGCATGTCGTCATCGGACTGATGGAAGGCATCGAACTCAATGTCATCCTCGGCTACAGCGGCGTCATCAATGTGCTGAACATGCTGGTGTTCATGTACCTGATGATCATGGCATTCGACAGCGGGAAGGACTCCTGGAACCTGCTGATGACCATCCTTGTGCTGGCGGCGATCCGTGCCGTATTCGGCGCGGTACGCTTCTTCCTGTTCGATGGCGATACCGCCAATCCGTACCGAAACTTCGAAGGACTGGACATCAAGATCTTCTTCTTCGACATCAGCGACAACTTCGTTGCCAGCCTGGCTGCCTTCTGCGCCGCCTGGCTGCTGACCAGCCCCGGCGTCAAACTATCGGCACTCAAGCGAATCTTGCTGATGGGCATACTGGTACTGGAAGTCGCGGCGGTTGCGCTTTCCTTCCGCCGTTCGTCGCTGATCGGGCTGGCGCTGATGTTTGCTTTCCTGTTCCTTAACATCCCTGGCCGGCGCAAGTTCCTGTTCGCCCTGCTCGCCGGCGCGCTCTTGTCGGCTGTTGCGGTCGTGTTCTTTGAACACCGTTTGCAGTTCAACACCAGTGGCGGCATCCTCGAATCGATCATTTACGACATTTCGCCCGCGCGTGGCGGTATCAAGAACAGCCGCTTTTACGAGCTGTATGCGGCGGCGCAGAGCATGGACGGCAACTGGCTGTTCGGGCGCGGCACCTGGGGCACGTTCACCGGCGACCGGGAACTGCTTTCCTACCATGGCGACGACTTCAGCTTCGTGCACAGCGGGTTCGGCCATATCGTGCTCAAGACCGGCATTGTCGGCCTGGTGCTGTTCAGCTGCATCCTCGCCGCCTATGTGTCGTTCTATTTCAAGCACCGCAAATACCTGGCCGGCGATCCGCGGCTGATCGCCGACGCCGGATTCGCGGGATTTCTGTTCTGGGTCCCGACACTGCTCATCGGCACGCCGATCATCGAATTCCGCACCATGCTGCTGCTCGGCTTCACGATGGCGATGCCGTTTATCGCAGTCGGGCTCCATCACTACCAGGTCCGCCAGTACGTGGCGAGCGCCCAGTATGCTGCTGCGTAATTCGCTCTGGAACCTCAGCGGCTCTGCCGTGCCGATGGTGGTCGCACTGGCCACCATCCCGCTGTTGATCGGCGCGCTCGGGGTCGAGGGTTTCGGCATCGTAACCATGGTCGGCTCGGTCATCGGCTACTTCGGCGTACTCGACATCAACCTCAGTGCGGGCTCGATCAAGTACCTGGCAGAGCATCACGCTGCCAATGACCGAGCACGTTTCGCCGAGACCTTCTGGTTCGGTACGCTCTTCTACGGCATCCTCGGCCTCGTCGGTGCCATTGCCATTTTTTTCGGCGCGGAACTGCTGATCGAGCGCTTCTTTGAAGTGTCGGAAGCCATGCGTGAGCCAACCATTCTTGCCTTCCAGGTGGCGGCGCTCGGATTCGCCCTGTCGCAGGCACAGAGTTACCTGCTCGTCGTGCCTCAAGCCTTGCAACGGTATGACCGTTCCGCCCAGAGCGAGGCGATCTTCGGCACGCTCGTCAATCTCGCGTCAGTCGCCGCCGCACTGGCAGGAACAGGCGTCGTCGGCGTGATCGTTGCCCGTGTCGCAGTGGCTGTCACCAATTTGCTGTACCTCGTGTGGCTGATCCGCGGCTTCAAGCTGGGGCTCGCCCCATGCTGGCCGCGCCCCGACGTGCGCAAGTCGCTCACCTCGTTCAGTGCCTACGCCTATCTCAGCAAAATCGCGTCCACGCTGCACCAGCATGCGGACAAGCTGATTGTCGGCGCCATTGCGGGGCCGGTCGCACTGGCCTTTTATACCGTTCCGGTCACGCTCGCCGGACGCGTGCTCGGGCTCACCTATCGCCTGTCGAGCGTGATTTACCCACGGGCATCCGCACTCGCCGGGGCTGGCCGGATCAATGAACTGCGGCCGGTGTATCTCGGCGTCATGCGTTATGTCACCTATATCAACCTTGCCGCACTCGGCATCATGGTGCTTGCCGGCGACGAGTTCCTGCGCCGCTGGGTCGGCGAGGAATTCGTGCAGCAGGGCTTCCCGGTGCTGATCCTGATGACGCTGGCCTTGCTTGCCGATTCGCTGACCAACATCCCTTCCATGGTCAACGACGCGCTCGGCCACCCCCGCATCACAGGACGCTTTGCCCTTGCCAACGGCATTTGCGGGGTGCTGATGGTGTATCTCGGCACGACCTACTTCGGCATCATCGGCGCTGCCGGCGGCCATCTGCTGTCGTCGCTGACGCTGGGCATGATCTTCCTGCTGTATGTGCATGGGCGTACCGTTCCGGTCACGTTTGGCGAATCGATGCGCACCGGGTTCGGCCGCAGCCTCGTCGTGGGTCTTCTCATCATCGGCGTGCTTGCCCCGCTGAAGATGCTGATGCCGGGCGGATTGTTCGCCACGGCTGCCATCGTGTCAGCTGCGCTGGTCGCACTGTCGCTGGCCGGCCTGTATTTCATTGTCGGCGGTGACGAGCGCGCCGCCATGCTGGCGTTTGCCCGGCGACTTCGCTCCTGAGGTAACAGATGCGCATCCTGATCGTCAGCGAAGACATTCCTTATCCGAGCATGGGCGGGCTCGCCAAGCACGCCCTCACCCTGGCGCGTGCGCTGGTGCGCGCGGGTCATGAAGTGGATCTGCTGGGCGGGAACCAGCATCCGATTTCGGTATGTGGCGAGGAAGGACGCTTCGGCGGTCGCTTCTTCGGGGAGTTGAGCGGGCAACACGCCGGCTGGAAGGAAATCCGGCTGGGCGTCTTCATGCCGCCCAAGCGCCCCGCTATTGCGCGCCACTTCGCGAAGATCATCCTGCGCCATGCGCCCAACTATGACGTGATTCACTATCACGGGCATGTGCCGAACGTGGCACGTTATCTCCCCGCCCACATCAACTTCGTGCAGACACGGCACGACCAGGGCAGCGATTGCTTCCGTCATACTCGCTTTCGCGACGGCAAGGTCTGCGAGTCGATCGATCCGGAAGAGTGCGCCCGCTGTATCCATCCCCATCCCAATGCGCTGCGGCGGGCCGTGTCGAAAAGCGCGGTGATCCGCTTCCGCAAGGAGGTTGCCGAGAGCTTCAGTACGCACAAAACCGTGTTCGTGTCCGACATGCTGTTGCGCAATGTCGCACGCTCCTTCGGCCCCGGCCCCTGGGGCACGACGGTGCACAACTTCGTCGACCGCACCGAACTGGAGCGGATCCGCGAGGCAGCGAAATCGTTGCCCAAGTCCCCGGACTTCAACGTGTTCATCGCGGCAAAGCTCTATCCGGCAAAAGGCGTGAAGCAGTTCCTGCAGGCGCTGGCGCCGCGGATTCCACCCCATATGCGTGTGACGGTGGCTGGCGACGGCGCAGATGAAGCGCAGCTACGCGCGGAATTCGAGAACGGGCAAATCCAGTTCCTCGGCTGGTGTTCACCGGAGCAGACCCTGACGCTTGCCGCGACGTCCACCGCCGTTGTCGTCCCTTCCGTGTGGGAAGAGCCGTGTGCCACGACAGTGCTGGAAGGACTCTTCCTCGGCAAGCCGACCTTTGCCCTGCATCGCGGCGGCACGCCGGAGCTGGCGGTCTACGCCGCAGCGCCCGACCAGCTGCGGCTGCACCACGACATGCAATCGCTGGTGGAGGACCTCGTTTCCTTTGACCCGAACACCACGTATGGAACCGCACCGGAAGGTCTGGGAAGCGCCGACCGGGCGGCACAGCAACTGCTGCAGATTTACCAGCTGCCGCCGTCGCCTTCCCGGTAAGAGAGAGAAGCAACAGAAAGCAGCAACAGAAAGGTTTGCATATGGCACTCACCGTATCCGTGATTACCTGTACCTGGAACAGCGCCGCCTATCTGAGCGAGTCGATCGCATCCGTCCTGGCGCAGGATCATCCGCATATCGAATACATCTTTGTCGACGGCGGCTCGGAAGATGGCACGCTCGACCAGATCCGTGCACTGCGCCGTCCCTATCGTCTGCTTGAGAACGTGCGCGGCGGCGTCAGCCGGGCCATGAACGAGGGACTGCGCGCAGCAACAGGCGACGTCATCGCCTACCTGCATTCGGACGACTATTACCTGCACCCCGATGTGCTGTCTCTGGTGGCCAACCTGCTGGAAACGAGCGGGCGCGGATGGCTGTTCGGCCGCACGATGGACTTGAAGGAAGGCAAGTTGCATGCGGACAGGTACGTCGCACCCCGCTTCAGCTACGACAAGCTGTTGCGCGGCAATTTCATCCCGCATCCCGCGACGTTCGTGCGGCGTGAACTGATGCTGCGCGCAGGCGGCTTCAACACGAGTCTCAAGTACGCGATGGATTACGACCTGTGGCTCAAGCTGGCCCGCATGTCCGAGCCCCTGCAACTGGACGAGCAGCTGACCGCGTTCCGCGAGCATGAAGGAAGCCTGTCGACCTCGTCGCGGACACGGCTGGCCGCCATGGCGGAGGATTTTCGCGTACGCATGTCCTACGCCGGCAACAACCCGCTCCAGATCATGGCGCATTACGCGCGGTACTTTGTCCGCCGCCGCCGCATTATCAACTCCCAGATGCACATCAAGAGGCCTGCATGAGAAAACCGGATGTATCCCTCATCCTTGCGACTGTCGGACGGACCGACGAGTTGGGCCGGCTGTTCGATTCCCTTGCAGCACAGACATTCAGCAACTTCGAAGTCATCGTGGTCGACCAGAACAGTGACGACCGCCTGCAACCACACGTCGAGCGTGCAAAATACCTTGGCATCGCCATCCGGCACATCAAGCACCATCCGCCGAACCTTGCCGCCGCGCGCAATGCGGGGATCGACATGGCTCGTGGCAAATGGGTCGGTTTTCCCGATGATGATTGCTGGTACGATCCGCGCCTTCTGGAAACGCTGGCGGCCCGGTTTGCCTGTCCGGACAAACCCACCGGCGTGATCGTGCGCTGGGTAGAACAGGATGAACAACCGCTGTCACCTGCTGCATTGTCCTGGAAGCGGTCCCGCGCCTTCCGCGACATTGCGGTGAGTTCGATCACACTGTTCTGCCAGCGCGCCTTGTTCAAGGAGATCGGCGGTTTCGACAGCCGGCTGGGCGTCGGCCAGTGGTTCGGTGCAGGAGAGGAAACCGACATCGCGCTGCGTGCGCTGCGCGCCGGCGCCCACCTGACTTACGAACCGCGCGGCGAGGTGCATCATGCCGTCGGCTCAGGCACGCCCGACACCAGCGCCCAGGCGCGCAAGGCGGCGCGGCACCGCGCCCGCGGTACGGGCGCGCTGTACGCAAAGCACAAGCTGCCGGCATGGGTCATTGCCCGCGGCATCCTCGCTCCCCTGCTGCGCCCGGTGCTCAAAGGCGCGCTTGGCGGGCAGCTCGCTCTCGGGTACGCCACCGCGCGCGGCCGCATCGACGGCATGCTCGCATGGCGGCGCAAACACATCGATGAGCACCCCCACCGTCCGGCAGGGCGCATCAAGGAAGCCAGCCAATAAGCACCTCGCTTCAGCAGAGTGCGCGCTGCATGGATCCTCATGGAGCCGCACCGACCTGCGCCGGCATGCACGGATCTGTACAGGTTTTGTTACAAATCCTTGCCGACAAAGGCCGCTTCGTTTGATCTAGCGCGGAATGCCGGGATGTATTGCACGCACAATTTCTACAACACGAGTGCTGCCAACCAGGTGCAGGTCATCGTCAGTGAAAGTGGTCAGCGAGCATGACCGGCGCCTCCTACCAGCCTGCGTCTTATCAAGCCGACAGGATGTTAGGGCTGTGCTGAACAAGTCCCGCGATGGCACACGCCTGAATTCGGGATGGATTTGCAACGCTGCGGACCGCCCGAAGTCGGGATGCGTGTCGCGCGTGTACTTGTTCAGCGTAGCCTTAAATGCCTTTGAAAAAAGGTGAAGAAAAACAAGACAAGTCGCGCAGGCTATCCATGACGAAAGCCATGCGGACAAACTCGTGACAAACCGGAGCAGAACAATGCCAAGAATCGCCTTAATCACCAACCACCCGCCGCCGTTTCGCATTCCCATCTACGACAGGCTCGCCGGAATGCGCGACGTGGAGTTGCAGGTCATTTTCTGCAGCGAGCGGGAGCCAAACCGGCAGTGGGAATTACCGCCGCTGCGTTTCAACCATGTTTTCCTGAAGGAGCGCTTCGTTTCCCGCGGCTCCAACTTCATCCACAACAATCCCGATGTGATTCCGGCGCTCAAGCAGTTTGCGCCGGACGTCATCGTCACGACCGGATTCAACCCGACCTATCTGTACGCGTTCGCCTATGCGGCATTCAATGGCATTGCGCATGTGCCGATGACGGACGGCACCGACGCATCGGAGCAGTCGTTCTCCTTGTGGCACAAGCTGATCCGGCGCCTGGTGTACTCCCGCTCGCGTGCCTTCCTCGCCGCCAGCCGCGGCGGCCAGCGCCTGTACGAAAGCTATGGCATTCCGACCGAACGCTGCTTCCTCTCGTGCCTGTGCATCGACAACAAGGCGTACCGGCGTGCCGCCAGTGTCGAAGAAAAAACCTACGACCTGATCTTCTGCGGTCGCATCGTGCCGGCAAAGAATCCCCTGTTTGCTCTTGAGGTCGCCCGGCGTACAGCCGAGCTGCTCGGCAGGAAAGTCCGCTTGCTCTATGTCGGCAATGGAGAACAGGAATCCTTCGTCCAGTCGCAGGCTGCTGCGCATTCCGACTTGGTGGACGTTAGCTTCCATGGCCACGCATCCCAGGAAGAACTGCCGGCGCTGTACGGCTCGGCGCGCATTTTCCTTTTCCCCACCATGGGCGACGTGTGGGGCGTGGTGGCCAACGAAGCGTGCGCGGCGGGGCTGCCTGTGCTCGTGTCGCCCCATGCGGGCGTGGCGGGAGAACTGGTCGTCGACGGCGAGAACGGTTTTGTCCGCCCGCTCGACGTGGAGCAATGGGCGAATGGCGCCGTGCGTCTGCTGGAAAGCGACAACCTTTACCAGCGTTACGCGCGCAAGAGCCGCGCACTTGCGTCACGTTTCACCTTCGAAAGCGCTGCGGCGGGGATCATGGAGGCATGCCGCCATGCAGTCGGAACGCGGCACATCGCGGCACTGAAAGAAGCAAGCGGCAAGGCCGGATAGCGACAGGCGGGCGGATGGACGGACGTGCAGGCGCTTACCGTAGCAGTCAATAGCGGTCAAGCAAGGCGCGTCCTCGGCAGATTGGGCTCAGACGGGACATGAAAATACTCATTGCACATAACGCATATCAGCAGCGCGGCGGTGAAGACGCGGTGGTCGACGCCGAGGCAGCGCTGCTGCAGCGGTATGGACATGACGTAGAGATGTACCGGCTGCACAATGATGCGCTCAACGACATGCCCAAGGCGAGCGCTGCAGTGACCGCAATCTGGTCGCAGCGCTCCACCAGGGATGTGGAAACGCTGTGCGAGCGGTTCCGCCCCGACATCATCCATGTGCACAATACTTTCCCGCTGATTTCCCCGTCGCTCTACTGGGCAGCAGGAAGGCATGGCGTGCCGGTGGTGCAGACGCTGCACAATTTCCGCCTGCTCTGTCCGCAGGCGATCTTTCTGCGCGATGGCAAGATTTGCGAAGACTGTGTCGGAAAAGTACCGTGGCGCGCTGTGACGCGAAAATGCTATCGCTCGTCTGCTGCACAATCCGCGGTCATTGCCGGCATGCTCACCACGCATCGTGCCCTTGGCACCTACCGCGACCGGGTCACGCGCTATATCGCCCTCAACCGCTTTGCGCGCGACAAGTACGTGGCGGGCGGCCTGCCTGCGGAACGCTTCCGCATCAAGCCGAACTTTGTCGCCTCTTCCGCACAACCAGCCTGGCACGATCGCCGTGGCGGACTCTATGTTGGCCGGCTGTCCTCGGAAAAAGGACTCCATGTACTTGCAGAGGCGGCACAGCAGTCAACGCAGGTCCGTGTCGAGGTCATCGGCAACGGTCCGATGGACGAGCTGGCGCGCCGCGCATTCGGCGCAGGATGGCTCGGTTATCTCTCGCTGGAAGAAATCATGGAACGCATGGGCCGCGCGCAGTTCCTGGTCCTGCCGAGCATCTGCTACGAGAACTCGCCACGCACGATCGTCGAGGCCTTTGCCTGCGGCTTGCCGGTCATTGCGAGCCGTCTCGGTGCGCTCGCCGACATCGTGGAGGACGGCGTCACCGGCCTGCTTTTCAACCCCGGCGACAGCGCCGATCTCGCGGCGAAGATGACATGGGCAACTGCCCACCCGGAGGAAATGGTCCGGATGGGCCGGGCTGCGCGGTCCCGTTACGAAGCGCAGTACACGCCAGAGCGCAATTATGAAATCTTGATGGATATTTATGACGATGCAATCTCTACTGTGCACCGAGGAATCCGCGCCGCGTAACGGGCACGCCGTCCTCGAAGCCTTCATTGACGCCGTGTCCTGGGATGAGGCGATCGATCAGATCACCCGTTGGGGTGCAGCGCGCGAATCGCGTTATGTCACCATCTGCAATGTGCACTCGGTGGTGACGACCACGCGCGACGTGGAGTTCAAGATCGCCGTCAACAATGCCGACATGGCGACACCCGATGGCGCGCCGATTGCCTGGGCGCTGCGCCGACTCGGCTATCCGTCGCAGGAGCGCATCAACGGGCCGGACCTGATGATGAAGTATCTTGCCGAGGCCGAGCGCAATGACCAGGTGGTGTTCTTTTACGGCAGCACCGAAGCCACGCTTGCAAGGCTCCGCGTTGCGCTCGCCAAGCAGTTTCCCTTGCTGCGCATCGGCGGCACCTATTCCCCGCCCTTCCGCCCGCTAACGCGGGAGGAGGATGAAAAGGTCATTGACATGATCAATGACTCCCAGGCCAACGTCGTCTTCGTGGGACTGGGCTGCCCGAAGCAGGAGAAATGGATGTACGACCATCGCGGCCGGATTCATGCCGTCATGATCGGCGTCGGTGCCGCTTTCGATTACCACGCCGGCGTGGTCAAGCGCGCGCCGCTCTGGTGGCAGCACAACGGGCTGGAGTGGCTGTTTCGCCTCGGCTCGGAGCCGCGCCGCCTCTTCATGCGCTACATGGTGACCAACACCTTGTTTGCCGTCGGCTTCGTGCGCCAGTTCGTCCTTGCGAAGCTGCCTGTCGGCGACATCTGACGCACCATTCCATCCGCTTCTGCCAGCCGGGGGTTCTCCTCCGGCTTTCATGCCTGCACCTCACGGCAGGGATTCGCTCATGCAGTCATCAGCGAAGCAGTGAGGCAGTGAGGCAGTGAGGCAGTGAGGCAATATGTTTCAAATTGCTTCAGTCGGCTTTCAAGCTTATGGAAGATCAATCTTGTAACTACCGGGAATGAAATCATTGGAGCCAGACAACACCCACTCTCTGCCAAAGACTGATGGTAACGACAAGACGCCCCTCCGCTGACCCGACGCTGCTGCACACCGGCTTGAAACGCTATCTGACCTTGCTGTCCGGCGCACTGCTCCATCCTGTGCGCACTTGCCGCATGCTGTATTTCATCAATACGCAGCCGGCGCTATGCGACATGCCCGGCGTGCGCGCCAACCTGCTGGCAAAGATCCATGCACCGTATCTCTCGTCTGCGCTGGACGCCAATGCACGTATTGAACTACTCCAGCGCCATTACGACATTGCGCAGAAAGCGGGCTTCGGCAAGCTGATGCAGCAGGCGGCAATACACCGGCTGATACTGTGTGCATTCACCGGAAAATCCGGAATGCGCTATCGCATGGAGCTGTCGACCGCCGGCGACCATCATCGTGCGGGCGAATGGGTGCTGCGCCTGGTATGCAAGGACACTTGCGTGTATACGGTGACCTTCCTGTTTGCAGGCGAGCGCAATGACAAACACATCCTCATCGGCAACCTGACCGGCATGTTGAAGCTCGGCCAGCATGCCGTGCACCGGATGGGCATCATCCAGGCGACATGGGACCTTTATGGTTGGCAGCCACGGCAGATGATGGTGTCGCTGGTGCAGGAGATCGGTGCCTTTCTCGGCTGCAGAAAGGTCGTATTGATCGGCAACCGGAACAAGCTCCCTGCAACAGATGCACGTTACTGTCGCCGGACCGCAGACTATGACCGCTTCTGGAAGCAGCTGAATGCAACCGTACGCCCGGACGGCAACTTCGAACTCCCATGCCCCTCCCTCACGCCCGATTCCCTGACAAAGTCCTCCCTGCCGGCCTGGACCAAGCGCAGGGCGATGATCGATTCGATACATCACACCTTGCGCATGCGGCTTGCGGACGAACGCGCGTGGCCTGCCACTGTGGTCCAGTTGCCGCAATTTGACGAGCTCGAAAGGAAAAGTGCGTGAGCGCGCCTTCCGGGATGCACCCAATGCCAGTCACTGCGCGCTATCTGGCCTGGCTTTGCGCTCTCCTGCTTTGCATTGCCGTCCCTTTGACGGCATCCGCGGTGCCACGTCCCTACGACGAACAGGCCAACGCACGCATCGACCTGCAGGACGCCATGCGCAGCGCGCGCCGCAGCGGCAAGAACATGCTGGTCGTATATGGCGCCAACTGGTGTGCCGACTGCCTGCGTCTCGACAGCCGGATCCATGACTCCAATGGCCTGCTCGGTGATAGCCGCTATGTCATCGTGAAAGTGGATGTTGGCCGCTTCGACAAGAACATCGACCTGGCGGCACTGCATGGCAACCCGATCGGCAAAGGCATTCCCGGCGCCGCAGTCATCTCTCCCGATGGCCGGACGCTGTACTCCGGCCCGCTGATCAACCTGCTCGAACCCTACCAGTCCGCGAAGCGGTTGTTGCGCTATACCGGCGGCACGCTCGGCATCCTGCTCGCGGCAGCCATCGTCCTCGTCCTGCTCCGTCGCGCAAGGCTGGCAGGAAGAGAAGCAAAACTGGCGTCTCGTCCGGAGATGCAGCCTTAATGCATGCTCAGTGGTCGGATCCTTAGAGCGGCTGCGCGATCCTGGTCGGCGGCGTGAGGAAAGCCTGCTCGGCGAGCTGCGCGTTGCTCAGCCTGTTCTGCACCGGAACCCGGGCTGCAACATGGCGAAAAAAGGCGTCGATGTCATGCCATGCGTTCAGCTGGTCGAACTGCTTGGAATGTCCCCAAAGATGAAAGGCACCACCATGGCGACAAGCGTGATCGAAAAGCGCATAGAGACGCATGATCCAGTTGTCATGCTGGAGCGCAATCCGCAGCCCGCTCAGCCGCCGGTGCCAGTTGCCCGAGCCGGCAAAGTTACGCATATACACGACGCGGTCATGCGGATAGAACTGGATCGTGGTCGGGATTTCATACGGACGGCGGCCAGTGTCGAAGCACAGGTTCATCGTCGTCCGGGCGTAGGTGAAACGGCAGGCGCGGACAAGCTCGACGTCGCGCCGGCGGTATCGCCCGCCGGGGTAGCAAAAACCATTGACCGGCGCGCCAAGCAGGTCTTCCAGCCATGCCTTGCCATCGTTGATCTGATGGTAGGCCTGCCAGATATCGACATTCTTCAGGTAGCGATGGTCCAGGGTGTGCGACCCGATTTCGAAGTTCTTCCCCAGTTCGCGGATCTGCGGATCGGGAAGCACTGCATCGCCCTCGCAGTTGCGAACCGGGATGTAGAAGGTGCCGCTCAAGCCATGTTTATGCAGCAGCTCCGCCGTCTTCATGTCTGATGGGTGGCCATCATCGATAGAACAGGTAAATACTGCACCCATCATTGACTCCAGTTGTATTCCATACGTCTCCTGTTGTGCCGGGGGGGCACTCGCACCGGCCCACATCCGTCTTGCCGATGGAAGCCGCCATGCCAGCGCAGCCATTCCTCTTTTGGAATACGGACAGAACAAAGAGAAAAAGGTTGCGGCACGTGTCGATTATATGAAGCGGTATTGCGGCACACAGGTGCAATCGTGCCCGCCGTCAAACGATGCTCTCCCTCAAACCGGCCTGCTGACCTTGCCTGGCACCCTTTCGGACAGCGCGAACCGGCAGGCGTCCACCAGCCCGCTGGCCGCGTTGTCGAAGGAGTACTCCCTGACCAGTGAAAGACTGCGCCGGGAAAAGCGATCCCATTCCCCGGAGTCTGTCAGTAGTGCCGCCGCACGCTCTGCCCACTGACCGGCGTCGAGTTCGCAGACAAATCCGTTCTCGCCGTCGAGCACCAGCTCCCCTGCGACGCCGGCGTATGGCGAAACGATCACGGGCAGCCCTGCTGCGCAGGCTTCATTCGCCACCACGCCCCAGACATCGGCATGCGTCGGGAACAGAAACACGCGCGCAGAGCGATACAGGCCGGGAAGCTCCTGCTGCTTGGCGAAGCCGTGGAAATGCGCATCCACCAAGTCGCGCATGCGTAGCGCCGCGGACCTGACGCGCTCATCCTCGCTTCCCGCCCCGGCAAAGAGGATGCGCACCTGCCGCCCCAGCATTCTGGCCGTCTCCCGTGCGACATTCAGCGCAAACAGCGGCCCCTTCTCGGGAACCATCCGGCCGCAGAAGATGAAATCGAATTTTTCCTGCGCCGGCTCGGGCGCGCGCAGGTAAGCGTCGTTGTCGATGCACAGGTAGGACTTGAAGCAGCGCTCCGGCGCGATGCCGTAGCTTTCATACAGCCGCGTCCCGCCTTCGCTCGCGGATAGAAACGCAGCAGATCGCGCATACACGAAACGGCGCACGATCCGATGAATGCGACTCAGCGCCTGCTCCGACTGGTAGGTGCCGTCCGTCAATGGAACATGAGGCACGCCCTTCATGAACGCATATGCAAATGCGTAGAGTTGCGTCGGGTTGAAACCGTCGTTGACGATCACCTCCGGTGCAAACTGCTTCAGCGCCGGTATCACATCCGGATTGTTGTGAATATAGCGCCCGTTGACTGTCGTGATCCGCTCCTTCAGGAAGCGGTGGTCAAAATCCAGTGGCGGCAGGTCCCATTGCCTGTTCGGTTCTCGCCTTGCACAAAATATGACTTGCAGCGTGATGTCCGGCATCTTTCCAACTCGTTGGAACACCGGGATGCGGTAAGGCGGTGGCTCATTGGTAATAATCGCGAGTCTTGTCATGCACTCATCTTAGTGCGTGCGCATGTGTGGCGACTGAGCTAAATCATAAGACCCAGCATGACGGGGTGCATTAGTTTCCACGTCGCGCCATTCCTGAACGAAAAGCAAATGCCCTGCATTACCTACGGAACGGCGGGAACTTTCATCTCGATGACAACAGACGAAAAAAAGGCCAGCTCGAAAGCCGGCCTTGTCGCAGTCTGTGCGCTCAACAGCAACGAAAGCGCATCAGTATTCGTGATCCTTGGTTATCAATCGCTTGGACCACTCTCATCACGTCCTGCATAGTGCGACATCACACGCTGCCGCTGATGTCCTGGTGAGGCGATGTATTACTTGAATTTCCATGCACGGATGTAGTTGATCTCGAACGAGTTCGACTTGCCTTGCGGGGTCGAATTGTCCGGCGTGCCACTGGCGCTGCCGTACCACAGGTCCAGCATCAGGTACATCGGATCGCCCATCGACACGTTCAGCACCAGCACTTCCTTGCCATCGAAGTAGTAGGTCTGCTTGTTCGGCTCCCACTTCACCGCATATTTATGGAAGCCTGCGGACAGGTCCATGCCGGTGTCGTACTGGCGCGATCCCACCAGCTGCCCTTCATAGTCGCCCTTCCACACGGTCGGTGCATACGCTTGCGGATGCGCGACGCCGTTCACATCGAAGCCCCACGGTGCGGCACCGCCGGCGTACGCTTCCATCACGTCCATCTCGGGACGGCGCTCGTTGATGTGGTTGAACAGCCAGAATGCGGGCCAGGTGCCTTTACCGACCGGGAGCTTCGCTTCGATCTCGAAGTAGCCGTAGGTCTGGTAGTACTTGCCGTCGGTATCGATGGTGCGGTTGAAGAACTTGCCCGATGCATCACGCTGCGGCCAGATCTTCAGCTTGCCGTCTTCGACCGTGTAGTTCTTGGTCGGATTCGAGCTCTCATACCAGATATGGTCATTCCATACACTGGTGTTGTAGCTGTTGAATTCATCCGAGAACGTCAGCGTGTACGCATTCGCATCCTGGCCAAACGGGTTGAGCGCTGTTGGTGCAGGTGCCGGCGCGGGGGCCGGAGCAGGAGCTGGTGCAGGAGCGGGAGCGGGAGCGGGAGCTGGCGCCGGGGACGGCGAGGTATTGGATACCGGCATGCTGACGCTGGCGTTGCTCGACGTGGAATCGGACGGGCTTTGCACCTGCGTGGTGGAGGTGCCTGCGGCCTGAACGGCATCAGTGCTATCGGTAGAGCCACCGCCACCACCGCCACAAGCGGCGAGCAAAACGGCAGCACATGCGGCAGACAAGGCGGAAGTTGAAATTCGGTTGAAAGCAAAAGTAGCCAAGGTAATCCCTTTCTGAACAATGATGCTGCAGTATTCTCGCGAGCAATTGTTTCTTCAGAGCACCTCACTACAGATTGGTTCCAAGAAATATGGACTGGCGTCAATTATTTTTTCAGTGCAACACGCAACTGAAGATGAAAAAACAACGGCCTTGCTGGAATGCCTATGCAACCAGGAAACACCGCATGACTAAGGCGTACGCGTGACTAAAATGAGCAACCAGAAATCGCGCGAGCGCGTGCGTAGCAATTGTCTGAATGAATCAGTGAATGAAATAAGGAAGGCAGCGACGCCACGCGAAGGAAGGCACAAATGACGAAACAGAAAAGACAAAAAGAAAAGGCCAGCTTTTCAGCTGGCCTTTCCTGGCACTTCTCGCATCGGCGAAACAGCTCGCTTCACCTCATGTGTACAAATTTGAATTACTTGAACTTCCAGGCCCGCACGTAGTTGACCTCGAAGGAGTTCGACTTGCCTTGCGGGGTCGAGTCGTCCGGCTGGCCAGAGGCACTGCCGTACCAGAGGTCGAGCATCAGGTACATCGGGTCACCCATCGAGACGTTCACCACGAGCACTTCCTTGCCGTCGAAGTAGTAGGTCTGCTTGTTCGGTTCCCACTTCACTGCGTACTTGTGGAAGCCTGCAGAGAGATCGGTACCGGTGTCATATTGACGCGTGCCGACGAGCTGACCTTCCCGGTCGCCCTTCCACACGGTCGGTGCGTAGGCCTGCGGATGTGCAACGCCGTTCACGTCGAAGCCCCAAGGTGCTGCACCGCCTGCGTACGCTTCCATCACGTCCATCTCCGGACGACGCTCGTTGATGTGGTTGAACAGCCAGAATGCAGGCCAGGTGCCTTTACCAACCGGCAGCTTGGCTTCGATTTCGAAGTAGCCGTAAGTCTGGTAGTACTTGCCGTCGGTGTCGAGCGTACGGTTAAAGAAGTTGCCGTTTGCATCGCGTTGCGGCCAGATCTTCAGCTTGCCGTCTTCGACCGTATAGTTCTTGGTCGGGTTGGACGTCTCATACCACATTGCGTCATTCCAAAGGTCTCTGTTGAGAGAGTTGAACTCTTCAGAGAAGGTCAGCGCATATGCATTGGCATCCTGGCCGAACGGGACCTTGTCGGATGCAGAAGCTTGAGCCTCAGGAATGGAACCGGAGTTCGAAGTGGATGCAGTTTGTACTTGCGAAGTCGATGCGCCGGATTCGGTTGCCGCAGGATCAGCAGCGGAACCTCCGCCACCACCGCCGCCACAGGCGATCAGAACAGTCGTAGAAGCGCAACACAGAGCAGAAATCGCGAAACGGTGAAAAGATAATTTAAACAAAGCAGTTCCTCTTTCGTGAAATTGATGGTAGCCAAGTATTCTCAGCGGCAACGGATGTTCAGAGCTTGCCGGTCGGAAAATGGTTCCGGGAAATTTCACGAAAAAAAGATTTTTTCTGGGAAAAATATGCGATGAAGAAAGCAGGATCGCAACAAATCGCGCATTTCATTAGCGCCTTTGCCACAAAGGCCGAAATGCGCTTGGCCGCGCTTTGCAGCTTTTCTATTTCTTTCTCCATGCAGGCTCGGGACTCATTCGTCGCCTTTCCCTTGCAGGTTTCACATGCGTTGCATGCATGCGGCTATCTCGAACATCGCGATGAGGCCAAAATGCCAACTGCGGATGGCATTTCGGCATTGAAATAAAAAGGGCCGGCATTTCTGCCAGCCCCTTCCTGTTTGCGTTCTGCTTACCTCTCTCCCGGCGTGGCCGGAAGGAATGACAAGCTGTTACGCGGCACTCAGTGAATTACTTGAATTTCCATGCACGGATGTAGTTGATCTCGAACGAGTTCGACTTGCCTTGCGGGGTCGAATTGTCCGGCGTGCCACTGGCGCTGCCGTACCACAGGTCCAGCATCAGGTACATCGGGTCGCCCATCGACACGTTCAGCACCAGCACTTCCTTGCCATCGAAGTAGTAGGTCTGCTTGTTCGGCTCCCACTTCACCGCATATTTATGGAAGCCCGCGGACAGGTCCATGCCGGT
Source organism: Noviherbaspirillum agri (assembly GCF_054780595.1). NCBI lineage: Bacteria > Pseudomonadati > Pseudomonadota > Betaproteobacteria > Burkholderiales > Oxalobacteraceae > Noviherbaspirillum > Noviherbaspirillum agri. Next base: position 210,331 of record NZ_BAAGWA010000006.1, on the reverse strand, counting down.
GTCGTACTGGCGCGAGCCCACCAGCTGCCCTTCATAGTCGCCCTTCCACACGGTCGGTGCATACGCTTGCGGATGCGCGACGCCGTTCACATCGAAGCCCCACGGTGCGGCACCGCCGGCGTACGCTTCCATCACGTCCATTTCCGGACGGCGCTCGTTGATGTGGTTGAACAGCCAGAATGCGGGCCAGGTGCCTTTACCGACCGGGAGCTTCGCTTCGATCTCGAAGTAGCCGTAGGTCTGGTAGTACTTGCCGTCGGTATCGATGGTGCGGTTGAAGAACTTGCCCGATGCATCACGCTGCGGCCAGATCTTCAGCTTGCCGTCTTCCACGGTGTAGTTCTTGGTCGGATTCGAGCTCTCGTACCAGATATGGTCATTCCATACACTGGTGTTGTAGCTGTTGAATTCATCCGAGAATGTCAGCGTGTACGCATTGGCATCCTGGCCAAACGGCGACATCGTGGCCGGTGTCGTGCTCGGCTCGGTCGTTGCCGTCGTTGGCGTTGCATAGTCACACACCTTGTTTGCACCCGGATACGGATCACCGAACACGGAATTGTTACAGGCGATGGAGCCGGTGACGGTACGGGTTGCATACCTGCCATCGAGACCATAGCGAACCTGTGTGGTGCTCGGCACCGTGCAGGTACCGTACTCGGCTGCGCACCGCGTCCACGTCGGCGCTGGAGCTGGAGCTGGAGCTGGAGCTGGAGCCGGTGCCGGTGCCGGTGCCGGTGCCGGTGCCGGTGCAGGTGCAGGTGCAGGTGCGGGTGCAGGTGCGGGTGCGGGTGCAGGTGCGGGCGCTGGTGCCGTTGTCGGCGTTGCATATTCGCAGATCTTGTTCGCGCCGGGATACGGGTCGCCAAATACGGTATTGGTGCAAGCGACCGAGCCGGTCACCGTACGGGTCGCATATCGGCCGTCGAGCCCATAGCGAACCTGCGTGGTGGTCGGCACATTACAGGTGCCATACTCGGCGGCGCAACGTGTCCATGTCACAGCCGGCGCAGGGACTGCGTAATCGCACACCTTGTTTGCACCCGGATACGGATCGCCGAACACCGTGTTGTTACAGGCTACAGAACCAGTCACGGTACGGGTTGCATACTTGCCATCGAGACCATAGCGGACCTGGGTGGTCGACGGCACGTTGCAGGTGCCGTACTCCGCTGCACAGCGCTGCCATGTCACGCTGGTCGGCGTTGTCGTTGCAGGAGCGGGATCTGGCGTGGTCACCGTCGAGGTCGTGGTCGTCGCGTATTCGCAGATCTTGTTCGCACCCGGATAAGGATCACCGAATACGGCGTTGGTGCATGCAATCGAACCGGTAGCAGTGCGTGTTGCATATCTTCCATTCAGGCCATAACGCACCTGGCGCGTGCCAGAGAACGAGCAGACGCCATACTCATTGGCGCAGTGCGTCCAGCTGGTGGTGCTGACAGTCGTCGTTGCCTTATAAACCGTTGCGTCACCGGCTGTTACTTCACCGGCTATTGCATCGCCGGTCGCTGCGGTCGCCTCCGCAGCATTGTTGGTTGCCGAGTCACCGCCGCCGCAAGCAGCGAGCAACACTGCGGCGCATGCACTGGCAAGTGCAGCCATCGAGAATCGATGACGAATTTGATCAAACAAGATAAACCTCTCAAGAATTTTGCTTGCTCAGAGACTGTTCACGGAGCAAGAGCCTCCTAAGAGATTGCTGGGCGGAAATGGTTCCACACAGCAATACAAAGTTACCTTGTGTGAACAGGGGTCTACTCGCTTTGCAGCGAGCGAGAAAGGCTGCGCAACAGAGACGGCAAGAATGGCCGCACGATTGGCCGCAAGAAGAAGGGCAGAAAATGAAAGCGCCGGCATATGCCGGCGTTTAGGGAGAACGGTCTTGGTGCTGTCGAACCGCCAGGGTTCTGCACACCTGCGGCAGCGTGCGGGAGGATCAGAAGACCGTCACTGCTCCATGAAGCGCTTGAACTGCCAGGCGCGGACGTAGTTGACCTCGAAAGAGTTGTTCTTGCCCTCGGGCGTCGTCTCGTCCGGCTCGCCGCTGTCGCCGCCGAACCAGAGATCGAGCAGGATGTATTTCGGATCACCCATCGTCGCATGCACGGTGTAGACGGGCTTGCCGTCGAAATAGAAGGTCTGCTTGTTCGGCTCCCACTTCACCGCGTACTTGTGAAAACGGGAAGAAAGGTCGGTCTGCGCATCGAACTGCAGCCCGCCGCTCTTGATGCCTTCGTCAAGCCAGACCGTCGTGCCGTACGCCTTCGGCCGTGCAATCCCCTGCCTGTCCTTGAACCCCCAGGGATCGATGCCGCCGGCATACGCTTCCATGATGTCGATCTCCGGCCGCCGGTTGCCGGGGTGGGCAAACAGCCAGAATGCCGGCCAGGTTCCCTTCCCGCGCGGGAGCTTCGCTTCCATCTCGAAGTAGCCGTACTTCTGCTCGTACTTGCCGTCGGTATCGAGGGTACGATTGAAGAACTTGCCACTCGCATCACGTTGCGGCCAGATTTTCAGCACACCGTTCTCGACCGTGTAGTTCTTCGTCGGGTTCGGCTTCTCGTACCAGATGTGGTCGTTCCACCGGTTCGGGTTGAAACTGTCGAACTCCTCGGAGAAGATCAGCACATACTCGGACGGGTCCTGGCCATACGGACTTTTCTTCTGTTTCCTGAGTTTCTTTTCCTTGGCAATCTTGTCCGCCGCGGCGACCAGCTGCGGATCGAAGCTGGCCTCTTCACTGCACGCAGTGATCCCGAATACCGCGGACATGCAGAGCAATGCCGCGTGAATAATGTATTTCCCCGAACGCATCATCATTCAAACAATGTTGTTATTGATCTCGAAGCTTCACTCCCCATGCTGCCTTGCTGCCCTATTCAGTCAGCGCCTCCAGCCGCCTCGGCATAGCCGTTCGGATTCATGCTCTGCCAGCGCCAGTGGTCCGCGCACATTTCTTCCAGCCCGCGCCTTGCCCGCCAGTCCAGCACGTACCACGCTTGCTTCGGGTCGGCATAGCACACGGCGATGTCTCCCGGGCGGCGATCGGTCACCCGGTAGGGCACCTTGCGCCCGCTCGCTTTTTCAAACGCACGCACCATCTCCAGCACGCTGTAGCCCTGCCCCGTACCAAGGTTCAGCGTGAAGCTGCGGCCGGATCCGAACAGTTCTCGTAGTGCCGCCACATGGCCCAGGGCGAGATCGACCACATGGATGTAGTCGCGCACGCCCGTCCCGTCCGGTGTCGGATAGTCGTCACCAAAGACCGACAGCCTTTCGCGCCGTCCTACCGCGACCTGGCTGATGAAAGGCACGAGGTTGTTGGGAATACCACGCGGGTCCTCGCCGATCAGGCCGCTCGGATGGGCTCCGGCAGGATTGAAATAGCGCAGCACGCCAATCGCCCACGATGGGTCGGAGCGGCCGAGATCTTCCAGCACCTGCTCCACCATCAGCTTGGTACGGCCGTAGGCATTGGTCGGCCCCACACGTGCCGACTCGTTGATCGGCACCGACTCCGGATCGCCATAGACCGTGGCGGACGAGCTGAACACGAATTTCTTCACGCCGGCTTCACCCAGTGCCTGCAGCAACGTGATCGTGCCGCTGACATTGTTTTCAAAATAGCCAAGCGGCTTGGCTACCGACTCGCCGACGGCCTTCAGGCCGGCAAAGTGAATCGCCGCATCCACACGATGCGTTTTCAGCAAGGCGTTCAAGGCCACCCGGTCGCGCACGTCCACTTCATAGAAAGGGACGACATGCCCGGTAATCTTTTCGACCCGGCGCAGGGATTCCGGCGCACTGTTGGACAAGTTGTCGAGCGCGATCACCGCGTATCCGGCCGACAGCAACTCGACGCAGGTATGCGAGCCGATATAGCCGGACGCGCCGGTGACAAGAATGGTTTTGAGTGTCGTCATGTCAATGAATTCCGATCGTCGATGTGAAGAGGGAACGGTGCAGTTCGCACGCTATTGCGGCAGCGGCTTGTCGCAGGAAGCGCCTCGCAGTCAGGAAAGGGCGCAATGAAGTCCCACTGTGCGCGTTGAGAGCAACATGTCACGTACGTATCCCCGGCCGGCACGCTGCCCCTGCGTGACTGCATCACAGTGGCATCGAGTGCAACACGTACAACACGTGCAACACGTGCGATAAGTGCATCAAGTGCATCCAGCGGCATGCTCAGCATGAAACCGCCCGCACATGCGAAGGATGCGGAGCAATGCGGACGATCATGCGCGCATGCGAGTAAGTCGGAAACGAGTGAACCGAGACCGCGTCGGCGCAAGGAATGCCACACATCGTCCCCTCCTGCGCCGCACTGCCGCTTTTGACCGCGCCCCCGCTCCCTACGCCGCCTCTGCCGATAAATGAGCGTCGGAATTACGCAGCTCCTTCGCGATGTGTTCGGAAAGCCTGAATGCGAGGGCAGCCAGCGTAATCGTCGGGAAATTGGCACCGGCGGTCGGGAACACGGAACTGCCGGCCACGAACAGGTTTGTCATGCCATGCACCTTGCAATCGCGATCCACGACACCGTGGCGCGGCGAGTCGTGCATGCGTGTCGTGCCCATGTGATGCCAGGTCCCTTCCAGGTCCGACGGCCACTTCTTGCCTTCGATCGGCGGATCGAGGTCAACCTCCGCAACGCCGCTGCGGCGCATGTCCTCGGCAAGGATGGCCAGCGTGCGGTCGAACGTGCGTTGCACCTTCGATGTCAGGCGCCAGTCGACGCGGACGCGGTTCATGCCGAGCTGGTCCTTCTGCGACGGCGACAGCATCACGCGGCTGTTGGGATTGGGCTCCGGTTCAACGATGAGCTGGAACTTCACGCCGCGGATCAGCCAGCGCGGCTGGAACAGGCGCGTATAACCGTATCCCAGCGTATCGAGCGGATGCGCAATCATCGTCAGGATGTCCTTGGTCAGGCTCCAGTCTTCCTGGTCCTTCTTCAGCAGCGCCTGCTTGATGCGGAACAGTGCCTGCGCACCCTCACTGCCCTCGCCCGGGAACACGGAAGAGAACCAGACGCGTGCATTGAGCAAGCCTTCCTGCTCCAGCACTTCCGGCGTCAGCGCGAACTGATGTGCAATATGCGTGCCGTGTGCCGCGACGGCGGAATTCATGTAGTGGTACTTCACATCGGACAGCTTGTTGCGCGACCACTGCTCCGAGAAATAGATGTTCCCGGAGAACAGGCGCGGATGATCCATGAAGAAGCGTCCGACCAGGTCGTTGCCATTGCCGAGGCCGCAGGACTGCACCTTGTTCGATGCGAGCAGCAGGCGCGCATTCTCGATGCCGCCGGTGGCAAGGATGTATTTCCTGGCCTTTACTTCCATGTAATTGCCGCTCAAGGTCTTGACCTGCACGCGCGTCACATTCTGCGCAGGGTTGTCGGTGTCGATGTTGGTCACATTGGCGTACAGGTACACCCGTATGCGCTCCGATTTCTGCAGCACATCGCGATACAGCTTGCCGAAGCGTGCAGGCGGGCTGAACTGCGAAATCGTGTCGCGGACCTTGCCCGACACAAGCGGCATACGACGCACGTCGGGCCGTCCGATGGAGCGCTCCCAGAAGTCGGGATCGAAATTGTTCGGCCCCAGTTTCAGCAGCGCATGGGTGCGGTCGTAGTACGGCAGCAGTTCCTCAAGGCCGAAGGGCCAGCCGCTATGGTCGACCCACTCCCGCTTCTCGAAATCCCAGGGATCCAGCGGACGGCACCATCCGCCCCAGCAATTGCTGCTGCCGCCAAGAAACCGGCTGCGGCTTCCATCGGCGAAGTTATAACGCCACTCGCCGACATCCTCGCCACGATAGAGGTCGCGCGTGCCGTTGTCCGGCGCAAACCCGCCGCTCTCCAGCAGGCAGACATCGATGCCTTTCTTGTCCAGCTCCATCGCCAGCGTAATGCCCGCGACCCCCCCACCGATAATGCAAACAGTGGTCTGGACAACAGTCCCTTGGTCAACCCGTCGCGTATCGATAAACATTGTTGTTCTTCTTCTCCAGAATGAGTTAAGCCGCTTTACCCCGAAGTTGGCTTGTTGTTGCTCAGCCTGCACAACGAACTACTGTATTGAAGATAGATTGCATTCCCGTACGCGGTTTTGATGTGCGTTAGAAAGGCTTCACAATGCCGGCAGGAATGCGGCACGCGCATGGCATTGCTCAAAACGGTAGCGCAGCTTCCGGCTTCACCGCCAGGATCGCGCGCTTGAGGTCGGCCTGGATGCGCTGCAATGCGTCAGCGGACTCCGCCTCGAAGCGCATCACCACCACCGGCGTCGTGTTCGACGAGCGTGCCAGCCCGAAGCCGTCCGCATACTCGACCCGCACGCCGTCGATCGTCACCACCTGCTGTGCATCGGGAAATTTCGCTTCCTGCTGCAACTTGGCAATCAGCGCAAAGTTCTCGCCCTCTTCCAGCTTCAGCTGCAATTCCGGCGTGCTGACCGATTGCGGCAACGCATTGAGCGTCGCGGACGGATCGGCCACGCGCGACAGCAGTTCCAGCAGCCGTGCGCCCGCATACAAGCCATCGTCGAAGCCGTACCAGCGGTCCTTGAAGAAGATGTGGCCGCTCATCTCGCCCCCCAAAGGCGCACCGGTTTCGCGCATCTTCGCCTTCACCAGCGAATGCCCCGTCTTCCACATCAGCGGCTGCCCGCCATGCTGCTTGACCCACGACGCGACATGGCGCGTGCATTTGACGTCGTACAGGATTTGCTTGCCGGCATGGCGCGTCAGCACATCGGCCGCAAACAGCATCAGCTGCCGGTCCGGATAAATGATCTGGCCATCTTTCGTCACGACGCCGAGGCGGTCACCGTCGCCATCAAAGGCGAGGCCGATCTCGGCATCGGTTTCCTTCAGGCAGCGGATCAGGTCTTGCAGGTTTTCCGGATGCGCGGGATCGGGATGGTGGTTCGGGAAGTTGCCGTCGACGTCGCAGAACAGTTCCTTTACCTCGCAGCCGAGCGCCCGGTACAGGTCGCCGGCCACGGCACCGGCCACGCCATTGCCGCAGTCGACCGCAATCTTCATCGGCCGCGCCAGCTTCACGTCGCCCACGATGCGCTGCAGGTAGGCGTCGCGGATGTCATGCGTGCGGTAGTCGCCGTTGCCCTGGGCAAAGTCGCCCTTGACGATGGTCTGGTACAGCGCCTGGATCGCGTCGCCGTAGATCGCTTCGCCGGCCAGCACCATCTTGAAGCCGTTGTAGTCGGGCGGGTTGTGGCTGCCGGTGACCATGATGCCGGATGGCGCATCGAGCACCTGGGTGGCGAAGTACAGCATCGGCGTGGCGACCACGCCAAGGTCAATGACGTTCACGCCGGCGCGGCGCAGGCCGGACGCGAGCGCCTGCGACAGGTCCGGCCCCGACAGGCGGCCGTCGCGGCCGATGATGACAGTGGTTTCTTCTTTCAGGCGCACTGCAGTGCCGAATGCCTGGCCGATCTGGCGGGCAATGCCGATGTCGAGCGTCTTGCCGACGATGCCGCGGATGTCGTAGGCCTTGAAGATGCTGGGGGAGAGAGTCAACACGATTCGTTAAGCAAGAAGAGTTGAAGATGCTTGCACCGCGACTGACGACGCAAGACGGTGGGAGAAGCTCCGGACAACATGACGAGCGTCATGGTGTCCGGAGCAAAGACGTTGCGCCGGGTTTCGCAAGCCGTTAGTTACAGCACTTCACGATGCGTTACGACGCTTCGATCAGAGGCGTATTGCCGGACGGCTTCTGGTTGTACCCGGTTTGCCCGTAGGTGTAGCCATAGCCATACCGTCCCGGACGCACCTTCAGGTCGTTGAAGAGCACACCCTTTGCCTCGAGCCCCGCCTGCCTGAGGCGCTTCATCGACTCGTTGATTTCCGCAGGCGTCGTCACCCCGGCGCGCGTCATGATGTAGATCGCGCCGCAATGCGAACCGATGATCATCGTGTCGGCCACGGCAAGAATCGGTGGCGCGTCGATCAGCACGAGGTCGTAGCGGGACGACAGTTCCTGCAGGAAGGCGCCGAAGTTCGGCCGCAGCAAGAGTTCTGCCGGATGCTGCGGCAGGGTGCCGGTCGTGATGAAGTCCATGTTCTCGATCACGCCATGGTGGATCACCTGGTCGAGGCGGCGCGCGCCGGCAATCGCATCGGACAGGCCGTCGTGGCGGCCAAAGCCGAAGTACAGATGCAGCAGGCCGTTGCGCAGGTCGGCGTCGATCAGCAGCACCTTCTTGCCGGTCGCAGCCATGATCGCCGCCAGGTTGGCCGACACGAAGGACTTGCCCATGCCGGGCGTCGCACCCGTAATCAGCACGACGTTGTTGCGGAAGGTCGGCAGGGAGAACTGCAATGCAGTGCGGAAGTTGCGCAGGCTTTCCACCGCAACGTCGGTCGACGATACATTGGCCAGCAGCGGCACCTTCTGGTGCTTGGCGTTGACCTGCTGGTACAGCTCGCGCTGCTTCTTGCTGTGCGGGATGGTTGCATAGACGGGCACGCCCGCCACTTCTTCCAGCTGCTCCGGCGTATCGATGCCGCCCACCAGCGATTTGCGGAAGAATGCCGCCACCACACCGAGGAACAGTCCGCCCATCAGCGCCAAGGCGAGGATCACCGGACGATTCGGCTTGACCGGGCGCTCCGGCATCATCGGCGTATCGACCAGGCGCACATTGCTGACCTTGCCTACGGTGATCAGTCGCAATTGCTGCGAAGTGTTCAGCAATGCAGTGTAGAGGTCGGTGTTGACCTTCACCTCGCGCTGCAGGCGCAGCAGGTTCTGCTCGATGGCCGGCAGGGACTTGATGTGCTCGTTCATTGCTGCGATCTGGCCGTTGATCTCGCGCAGCTGGCTGTCGATGCCCTGCACTGCCGGGTGTTCACTGGTGTACCGCGCCAGCAGTTCGATCTTCTTCTGCTGCAGCTCCATCTTCTTCAGCTTGGCCGCCGAGGATTGCTGCAGGCTCAGCTTCGATTCTTCGGTCAGGTCGACCGTGCCGTTGGCGTTGCGGAACGCGTTGTATTTCGCCTCCGCCTGTTCAAGTTGCGACTTGATCTCAGGCAGCTGCTTGTTCAGGTAGGCAAGGGATTTTTCTGCCTCCTCCGTCTTGCGTGCCGAATTCTGGCGCACGTATTCCTTGCCGATTTCGCTCAGCACGCTGTGAATCATGCGCGGGTCGGAACCTTGCAGCATGACGCCGATGACGCCGGATTGCTTGCCACCAAGTTCCTCGACCTTCATCGACTTCTGGATGCCTTCGATCGTCGCGAGGCGCGAAGCACGCGACAGCAGGAACTGCGCGCCCGGCTTGCCTTCAAGCTGGTCGACGCGGATCTCGATGCTGCCTTGCGGCAGTTCGAAAATCGCTGTTTCACCCACCTTGGCGCGCAGGTCGACACCCTGCTCCTCCTGGGTCAGCCGAAACTGGCCGCCCTCCTCCGCCGTGACGACGAACTCGCGGTTCAGCATGGCATCGGGCACGTTGAAGCTGGCGACATTGATCTTCTCTGCACCCCAGGCGTAACCGCCATAGCCGAAGACACCCGGATCGGACAGCTGCTTGTTCTTTTCCGCGAGCCATGAGCCGAAGAACGGGAAACGCTTGGGGCCGGCATTGATGTAGAGCCGCAAATTATCCGTTGCGCGCGACACGACCAGGCGCGACTGGATCAGCTCCATTTCGGCCAGCGCCGACGTCTTCACGTCGAACATCGATTGCAGGTCGCCCACGATATTCTCGGACTTGGTGGCCTCTTCTTCTTCAACGTGGATCAGCATGTTGGCCTGGTATACCGGCGTCGTCATGAAGGCATAGGCTGCGCCCAGCAGCACAGCGACAAAGGTGATCGCACCGATCAGCCAGCGGTTTTCCCAAAGAACGTCGATATAGGTGCCCAACTCGACTTCTTTGTCGGCCTGACCGGCCCCTGGCCCGGTCAACTGGGGTATGGATTGAGTCATCATAGGCTTTTGTCTGCTTATAGTTAGTGAACGATGCTGAGCGGTGGAGCGGTCCGGACCGCAGATACGCGAATGGCTCTGGAGGCAGCCGGCTGCAGTTGGCAGCCTCCGGAGCCGCAATGAAGATTGATGCTATGTGGCAGAGCGCGCATCCTTAACGTGCGGGGCCGACCGTGCCGGCAGCGCCGACAGCCGATGACAGTGCACCAGGGAAGATCAGGCTGATCGCGCGGTTCCAGTTCGCCAGCGGCGTGGCAGCGACATAGACCAGGTCCTTCGGATACAGCTCGAAGCCTTCCGCCATCGCCAACGCGCCTGCCTCCTTGCCGTCCAGCTGGTACACGACCTGCTCGGATCCGTTCCTGCGCACGACATAGATCTGGCCGCTGTCGCCCGTCGTCGGGTTGATGCCGCCGGACTCGCCCAGCGCCTCGTTCAGTGTCAGGCTGCCGTTGTGCATCGGCAGCGCGCGCGGAGCGATGACTTCGCCGGACACGAATACCTTGCTCTCCTCGCGGGAACGCACGCGCACCACATCGCCATTCGCGAGCATGATGCTGGCCGGATTGACGCCGCGCTGCACCAGCTGCGGCAGGTTGATGTGGTAGTTCACGCCGTTGCGGTTGATGACGACCTGGCTCTGGTCCCCGGTCGGCAGCACGCCGCCTGCGCGATTAAGCGCTTCGACGAGTGTCATCGGGATATCGTTGATTGACTGCAGGCCGGGACTCTTTACCTCGCCATCCACATAGACACGCTTGCTGCGGTAGGAGTGCACGCGCAGCGTGACCTTTGGCTGCTTGAGGTAGCGGCCAAGTTTGGTCGTGAGCAGGTTGCGGGCCTGGTCCTGTGTGAGACCGGCGACCTTCACCGGGCCGGCATACGGAAACTGGACCATGCCTTCATGGTCGACAATGAAACCGGCCGGTGGCGCGGTTGTTACGGCGGTGGAGGCATCCGCTCCGGCACCGGTAGGCATGGCGGTGGCCACGGTCGCTGCATTGGACAGCTCCGGATGGTCCCAGACCACGATGGACAGGACGTCACCGCTATCGATCGTGTATGGACCAGGTTTCGCCAGCAGCTTGCTGATGTCCTGCGATACCTGCTTCTCGCGGCGGTCGCGCTCCGCCTTCACCACCGACGGCGTAATTTTCTTGAGCACCGCGTTGGACATGTCGCCACTTGCAGCGGTGGAGGATTCCGCCGAGTTTGCCCCGGAGGAATTGCTGTAGTTCTGGGCACCGAAATGCATGCCCGGCGATACCTGCGCGCAGCCCGCGATGAACCAGGGCGCGAGGAGGACTACACTCCATCGTTTTAGGGTAGCTTTGGAAGAGAAGCGCATTTGAGTACTCCACACATGATTAGCGCAAACCCGCCGTGAGGATCGGTGGCATTTGCATGTTTAAGGAAGCCCGTTGTGATTAGAGAGTGTCATGTACACCAAGGGGCCAGAGAGCCGTCATCACGAGCTGCACGCCCTGTCGTGATTCCTTGCCATGACTCCTTGCCGCAACTGATTACTGCAACATCGCCACGCCTCGCATCCGGCGCACGCTTGCAGCTCCGGGTGCCTCTCTGGAGTGCATGACGCTCTTCAGGTCTGCGACACAACGAGTTGGCAACGGGTTGAATGACTGACTTCCGCGACGGCGATGCGCAACGCATCAGGGGCGTTTTCTCGCTGCGCGGACAAAGCGAAAATTTGCTGAGCCCTGTCTTCTTTCGTTGCCGTTCGACTATTGACGACTTATCTGACATACAACTTTACGTTGACCTTCATTGCCTGTTTTGACGATCATCAACGCGCAACAAGATATGAAAATGACGTGGATGAGTGCTTGCAAATGCAGTATGCAAGGCTGCGCTCACATTGGATGTCACATCCTGTTATGCATTGCCCTTGCTGGGAAGATAGGAGCAAAGCGTCTCAATGACCTTGCGAAAAAGCACGCGGTGTAGCCGCGCGTTTTAATCTTGCTTAAGGGTTTGCCGCAGTTTGATTCGGGAAGGCACCATCGCGTGTCGCAATGGCGCAAAGAACAAGGACAAAGAAGTGTCCTTTGAGTGAACTCAAGATCGCTTCACCTTTCCCACATACACTGGGCTCACCTGAAAAAATTGAAGTTGCGGCACCTGTAGCTTGTTGGCATGCCTGGTGTTTGCCGCAGACGAGAGCAGCGCCCGTCAGGTTCGCCATCGGTTCCATATCTGGTTGCCCACTCCACTGCCCTTCCCCGGTATGCGAGAAACAGCGCGGCACAATCCTGTCGCGCCGGCCACAGACTTGGACTTGATCTGTCTGGCGAAAGAACCGCAGCACGCAATGACTGCCTCGCGCATGGAACGCCTCGCGAGCGCAGGCTGCAACCGTTCCCATGCTGTTTTTATTCCCGATCGGTGCTCATTGCCTAACTCAACAAGAACCGGATCGGAGACTGAATGAACAGCTTTATCGTGATCGGCACTTGCAACAACCTGGTTCGACAAGTGCTTTTTGCCATCCGCAGCATGGGCGACAGCAAGGCGCTGGTCATCGGCGGACCCAATACGCGCGGCCTGCGCTGGTCCAAGCTGTGCACGCGCCATGCCGAGGCAAGTCTCAACGCTGCAGATGACGCGCATTTCCTCGCGCAGTTGAACAATCTCGCACAGGAAGCTCCGGATGCCATTCTGGTTCCTGCCGACTGTGAAGGTATACGCACGATCAACCGCGTACGTGACGCGCTCCCGGTGCGCGCGATCCCGGTTCCGGACACCACTACGCTTGACATGTTCGACGACAAGTGGCGCTTTTACCAGTTCTGCCGGCAGTACGGTTTGAGCGCGCCGGAAACGCTGTATATCGGCTCGAAAGGCAACCTGCATTACCAGCTCACGGTGGCACGGCTCGGCACGCCGTTCGTGATCAAGCCGATCAACCAGGCCGGCTCGCAAGGTGTGCAGGTGATTCATAGCGAAGCGCAGTACGAGGAAACAATCCGCAACAACAGTAGCTATCAGTTTTTCCCGCTGATCGCGCAGAGATACGTGGAAGGCGTCGATGTGTGCATCGACCTGATGGCGATGTACGGCCAGGTACGCGCGCTCGCATTCCAGCAGCGGGCCGGTTCGGAAATCCGCTTTTTTCAGAACAGGGACATGGAGCGACTTGCGCACCAGCTCGCACGCACCAGCGTGTACAGCGGCGTGATGAATCTCGACGCGCGCATTGAGCGCGGCACGGGTCGGGTATTCCTGCTGGAATCCAACCCGCGCTTCTGGGCATCACTGACCGCATCCGTCGGTTGCGGGCTGAACTTTGTCGCGGAGAGTGTTTCGGCCGCTGCGCAGGGCATGCCGCCGAAGATGCTCACCTCCGGCACCTTCCACCTGCGTCATCCGATTGCGCGGCCATCGTCCTGGATGCATATGCTTGCCGACACCGGTGCGCGCGGCAGGCTGTTGCGCGCACGCATGTCCGACATGGAGTTGCTCGGCGACTTGACGCGCTCGCTGTCCGCCCGGCTGCGACCCGGCAGACGCAGTTTTCAGCAATAGGAATCCCTGCGGCAACCGGACTTCTGTTTCCGCAACCGGTGCGGAAACCTGCGCGGAACGGTCGCATCCGCCTGCTCGCCGGTTCCCGTGCTTCCCGTGCTTCCCGCGCTTGTCTATTTGACGCGTGATTGACGCGCGATTTTCTGGAACTCCTGCGCAGCGTACTGCCCGATCAGCACATACACGTCCTCTGCGGGGTGATAGCCGTCCGGCACAAGGTCATCGATCGAGCTGCCGGTCCTCGCCATGTAGCGCTTCAAGTAGCGAAACACATCAATCAGCGGCACGCGTTCTTCGACAGCGAGCTGGCGCATGACGTCAACATACGCTTCCAGCCCGCCCTCGCTGATTGGGCTCGGCGTCATCAGGATCACGAATTTTCCGTTCTGCCGGGCCAACATCACTGCGGTCCGCATGTCCTCCTTGTATCTGTCGACCGGATTGCCGTTTTTTGAAGCGTGATTGATGATGACAATGTCGACTCCCGACGACGGCAGGTACTTGGCCCACGCAGCGTGCCGCCCGTCTGTTCCGGCGAGCAGATGCTCGACACGCGAACTGTCCGCGCCCTCATTGCGCACAACAAAGGGCGGGTTCGGCGCGAGCGCTTCCGCAAAGGCTTGCGGTGTTGACTTGATGACCTGTGCGCCGGAATGGGCCTTGTAGCCCCGGATGGTGGAGTCTCCATAAAAGGCAATGATTCTTCCCGCCTTGCCGGCTTGCTTTGCACGCATGCCGGCGTCCACCGCGGAAGCGCAGGCAAAGACGCCGAACATCATGATGCAGAATGCAATGGTTCGCATGCGTCTCCCTGTATCGTTCCTTGTGTGGTTCATGGCATGGCCATCCTAGCGCCGCGCATAGTGGCAAACCTTGACATTCCTCGAGGACAATCACGGAAATGAAATCCGCTGCGCGCAACTGTCCGTCTTGGCTCCCTTAGGGGACAACAGCGGGCGACCGGGGAGAGATAGCCGCTTCTTGCGCAAACAATCCTGATTAGGTTTTTTACGTCAATGCGGATTTTCCTCGCATGATGAGCGATTCGCTGTTGACAGAAAATTCAGACTTCCAAAATCAAGAATTGGCTTTCCCATAAGCAAGTTGAAACGGTATATAGTGACGCCTCGTCTGCTCTGATTTGCATACTGCTTCCAGCAGACTGCCACCCTGATTTTTACCTACTCCATGGCCGGCATTACTCCGATGCTTCCTTGAAAGTTATCTTATGTTCAAGAACCTCACGATCAAGACACGACTCATCGCAGTCATTGCATTTTTATCCATCGAACTGATTATTGGCGGCATCGTCGGCGTGTCCGGGATCAGCAACGCCAATCAGGCAATACGCACAATTTATGACGATCGTCTGGTGGCGCTGGGCCAGCTTGACCGCGTCATCCGGGCCATGAACCGGAACGAAGCATCCATCGCCAAGGCGCTCACCGGTGACCAGAGCGAACACGAAAAGGCCTTGAAGGATGTTGCCGACCGCCTGCAACAGATAGACCAGGAATGGAAGACCTATATGTCGACCTATCTGACTGCCGAAGAAAAAAAACTGGCGGAAGAACTCGACCAGGCGCAAAAGAAGTATCTGGCCGAAGGCCTGAACCCCGCGGTTGAAGCGCTGAAGATGGCCGATACGCTATCCGGCATAGGCGCCCTGCACGGGCCCATGACGACTCTCATGGTTCCTGTGCGGGAAAAGCTCAATGCCCTCATCAAGCTGCAGCTGGACATTGCAAAAGCGGAATACGAGAAGTCGCAGGCCACCTACCAATGGGTACGCGCCCTCGCAGTGGCCGGCGTACTGTTTGGCATCGGGCTTGCCGCCCTGATCGGATGGTGGCTGGTCCTTGCCATCACCAAACCTATCAATTCCGCAGTCAAGGTTGCATCGAGCGTTGCCGGCGGGGACCTGACGCAGAAGATCGAGGCTCGAACCACCGATGAAACCGGCCAGCTGATGTACGCGCTGAAGAACATGAACGACAGCCTCGTGCAAATCGTCAGCCAGGTACGTGCCGGCACCGACGCCATCGGCACTGCATCGGCCGAGATCGCCGCGGGTAACCAGGACCTTTCCTCGCGCACGGAGCAGCAGGCCAGCTCGCTGGAAGAAACCGCTTCGTCGCTGGAGGAACTGACCTCAACCGTCAAGCAGAATGCGGACAACGCACGCCAGGCCAACCAGCTTGCCCAGTCCGCATCCGACGTTGCCAACCGCGGCGGCATGGTGGTGTCGCAAGTGGTGGATACCATGGGCTCCATCAACGAGTCCTCGAAGAAGATTTCGGACATCATCACTGTCATCGATGGCATTGCTTTCCAGACCAACATCCTCGCGCTGAACGCCGCGGTGGAAGCGGCCCGCGCCGGCGAACAGGGCCGCGGATTTGCCGTCGTCGCGTCCGAAGTGCGCAACCTGGCCCAGCGCTCGGCTGCCGCAGCCAAGGAAATCAAGACACTGATCAACGATTCCGTCGACAAGGTGGATGCAGGCAGCAAGCTGGTTGACCAGGCCGGCACAACAATGCAGGAGATCGTCGACAGCATCCGTCATGTGACTGACATCATGGGTGAGATCACGGCCGCCAGCCAGGAGCAGACGGCGGGCATTGAACAGATCAACCAGGCGGTCAGCCAGATGGACCAGGTCACGCAGCAGAATGCAGCACTGGTGGAACAGGCTGCAGCCGCCGCGGAGGCAATGCGCGAACAGGCGGCAAACCTTGCCCATGCCGTCGGCGTGTTCCGTCTCGACAGCACGACTGCGCCGGTTGCGCTTACCGCAGCTGCAAGCTCACGCCAGCCGGCGAACCTGCCTGCTCGAAGCGGCAAGCAGGTCGCGGTAACGCGCACCACCCCGGCACCGGCGCGCCCGGCAACTACGGCTGCAGATGGTTGGGAAGAATTCTAATCAACGCACTGGTTCGATACTGTTTCTACTGCTGATGCGCACAAACTAAAGCCACCGGTTGATTCACCGGTGGCTTTTCTGTTTCTTGCGCGGTGAAGGCTACAGTCAGTTGCCTTGACAGTAAGGTACCGATGCAGGCAGTGCGCACTTATTTCACTACCCCGCACGCCATGCGTGCACCGCCACCGCCGAGCGGGGCCGGATTGTCCGAGTAGTTGTCACCGCCGGCATGGATCATCAGCGAACGCCCTGCCAGGTCCGCTGTTTTCAGCCGGGGCGCCAGTACGGGCTGCGATGCATTGCCGTCAGAATCGACATACAGGGCCGGAAGATCACCGAGATGCCCGTCTCCCCAGGGAGCACCGTGCTTGTTGGCGCCGGCCGGATCCAGATGGCCGCCTGCACCAAGCGCTGCCACCATTTTTCCGTCCTTTTCCTTGGGATCGCAGCTCGGGTTCTGGTGCACATGGAAGCCATACACGCCTGGCTTCAATCCGCGCAGTGAAGGGGTCAGGACCAGCCCGTGCTTCGAGTCCGACACGGCCACCGTTCCGATCGACGTACCGACGCCCTTCTCGCTCACCATGTTCATCGTGATGTCGGGGCCAGCGTATGCGACCGGCGAGGCCAATGCGACAGCCAGCATGACGGTATTTTTCATTTTTCAGTCTCCTTCGATACTGGATGAAACAGGCACTTCGTGGATTCGAGATATTGCACGAACAGACTCTAGGTCAACCTCGAAGACGTGACTTGACCGGGATCACAGTGAGAGCACTGTCCCAGTGCGCAGGGATCACCGCAATCGTGCCTTGAAGCAAGAGCAGACTTGCCGATGCAGCGAAGGAAGAGGCGTGGTCAAGCGACGTCAGGCTCGCCCATCGCGCCATCCGCCTTGAATGCCTCATGAAAAATGACTTTGCCGTGCGGAACACGTCCATCAAACGACAGCACCAGGAAGACCTGTGGCGGCACACCCTCCAGCACCAGCTCCGGCGTGTTCCTGAATCCGAATTTCCGGTAGTAGTCCGGATGGCCGACGAGGCAGCAGCCCTGGGCGCCCATGTCCTTCAACCGTGACAGTCCTTCTTCCATCAGGACTTTGCCGATACCCTGCCTCTGATACGCGGGCAACACCGAAAGCGGCCCAAGTCCGTGCCAGTTGCTGCTGCCGTCCGAAACAGTCACGGGCGAAAAGGCGATATGCCCTGTCACTTTCCCGTCTACCTCCGCGACGAGCGACAACGTCAGGGCATTGGCGGCCCGGAGCGCGTCGATGATGAACTGCTCCGTGTGGCTGCTGATATCCAGTGTCGCGAATGCGGCAATAGTCACTTCCCGTATCGCGCGAATATCCGCGCTCGTCTCGGGCCGAACAATGATCTTTGTGATTGCTGGATTCATGCGGTGCTTTTGCTTTTCTGCCAGATGGCCTTGCACGATGGGCGGCATGTAAGACATATCCGAGTTAGTGGTCTCCGACAGGCGGATGAAGAACACCTGCGCGGGCAAGCCTGTGGCCTGCGATGTGCTGCGTCCTCCCGTACGCGTGCGCTCCTCGCCTTCAGGCTCAGCCCGCTCGCCACGCCATTCAGCAACCTGACAGAGCGTCGGGGGAGCGCACGCAAGCGCAATGCGGGACGGTGCTTCCCCTCCCCCTGCTCAACGGCGCGCTCGAATTAATCAGCCGGCGTGAAACCGGGAGAAGAGGCTGTCGTTTCTCCCAATAACCGAAAGACGCTATTTTTTTTCCTTGTACGACCTCACCTGTTCAAGGAGTTGCTGCGGGCTGAACTGCGTGTAGTCCTTGTTGATCTCCAGTGTCACGACCGATTCCAGCCGGGGGTCAAGCAGCTTGCGCAGCATGCCGAGAAATTGCGGCGACACCACGAGCGACAGCTTCTGGAAACGCCCCTCCTGATAGCCCTGCAACAGGAAGCCGGCGATATCGCGGGCAAAGAGCTCCGCCTGGTGCGCTTCCGGCGTCTGGGCCGGCTCATACAACTTGTTGGGCGTTGCCGCTCCGACGTTGTGTCTGCTCTTGGACGCGGCCGTCGGGCCCAGCTTGTCCGTCTCGGTGTCGACACTGCGCAAGCGCGCGGCGTCGTTCACCATATCGTTGATTTCCTCCAATGCATCCGACGATTGCTCTTGCGAAAAAAACCGTGCCCGGCTGGCGTTTGCGGAAACGATCCACGTTGCTTGCATATTCTCACCCGTTAAAACGTTGATATTGGCAAAAAGCGTCGATCCTCGAAGCGCTGGAATCGTTCCACTTTTTGCCACGGGCAATACGCGCGTCAAAAATCCGGGCAGATCACGTCCCGCGCAGCGTCTGCAAGGGCGGATGACTCAGCACATTGCGCAATCCGGCCCAGCCGCCGATGAATGCGCACGCCGAACCGACAAGCAGTCCCGCCACCCATACCACCGGACTGAATGACCACTCGAAGTTGAAGACATACCGTGCCAGCGCCCAGCCGACCGCGGCGGCACCGGTTGCTGCCAGCACGCCCGCCAGCCCGCCGACGAGCGCAAACTCGATCCACTGCGACTGCGAAAGCTGCGTGCGGGTTGCACCGAGCGCGCGCAACAGGCCAGACTCCCGGATGCGCTCATCCTGTGAGCCGACCAGGGCCGCATACAACACCAATACGCCGGAGGCGAGCGTAAACAAAAACAGGAATTCGACGGCTGAAATCACCTGGTCGAGCACCGTCTGCACCTGACGGATCATGCTGCCGATGTCGACCACCGTCAGGTTCGGGAAGTCGCGCATCAGTTCATTGACGAACCCGGCCTGCGCTGCCGGCAGGTGGAAGGCGGTGATCCATGTCTGCGGCATGTCCTGCACCAGCGTCGGGTTCAGGATCACGAAGAAGTTGACACGCATGGAGCCCCATTCGAGCTTGCGCAGGCTGGTGACGACGGCATCGACCTGCTGGCCGCCGATATCGAAGCGCAGCCGGTCGCCGAGCTTCAGGCCGAGCGTCTTGGCAAGCCCCTCTTCCACCGAGGCTTCCGGCTTGCTGTCGTCGAACCAGCGCCCTGCGACGATCTGGTTTTGCGGTGGCACGGTGAGCATGGTCGACAGGTTGAATTCACGGTCGACAAGACGCTTTGCACGGTCTTCGATGTAGGTGTCGCCGGTGATCTGCGCGTCGTTTATCTGGATCAGGCGACCGCGGATCATCGGGTACAGCGTCGGATTCGGCACGCCGATGGCCGTGAGCCGCTTTTCCATCTCTACCTTCTGGTCGGGCTGGATATTGATGACGAAGCGGTTTGGCGCATCGGCCGGCGTGGAATTACGCCAGGCTTCCACCAGATCGCCACGGATGACCGTCAGCAGCAGCAAGGCCATGAGCCCGAGGGAAAGCGCAACAATCTGCACGACGGTCGCACCGGTGCGGCGCTGCAGGGCCGTCACGGCAAAACGCCAGCTCGGATGCCGGATGCCGCCGCGCGCGAAACGCAGCGACTTCACGCCCAGCCATCCGACCAGCGCGAACACGGCGAAACCGCCCAGGAACCCGGCGGCGGTCAGCAGCCCCAGCTTGGGATTGCCGGCTTGCCACAAGAGCAGGCCGATGAATGCGGTCAGCCCGAGTGCATACGTTGCCAGTGTGGCCGGTTGTGGGGTGTCCTGTTCACGCCGGATGACGCGGTTGTGCGGCACGTTGCGCAATTGCAGAATGGGCGGGATGGCAAAACCGATCAGCAGGACCATGCCGGTCGCCACGCCCTGCAATGCGGGCAGGAAGCTTGCGGCAGGCAGCGTCGTGCTGACAAGGTTGCCGAGCCATTCGAGCAGCACGAAGTGCGCGGCAAAGCCCACCGCCGCCCCCAGCACACTGCCCGCGAGCCCGACCAGGCAGAACTCGATCAGGTACATCAGCGTTACCTGGTTTTGCGTCAGCCCAAGGCAGCGCAGCATCGCGCACGCATCCAGATGGCGCAGCATGAAGCGGCGCGCCGCCATCGCAACGGCAATTGCCGCAAGCATCGCGGACAACAGGCCGACAAGGGAGAGGAATTGTTCTGCGCGGTTGAGCGTGGATTGCATCTCGGGACGGCCGGACTCCAGGGACTCCAGCCGCACGCCTTTCATGTTCTCGCGTTCGATCCGCTCCTGCATCCAGCGCTGGAAGGACGCGACCGGTGCCCGCTCGCCGGCCAGCAGCAGGCGGTAGGTCACGCGCGAGCCGTTCTGCACCAGGTTGGTGGCGGGCAGATCCGACAGACGCAACATCACGCGCGGCGCAAAGTTCATGAAACCCGCACCACGGTCAGGCTCGATGGCAATGATTCTTGCGATGCGAAATGCCTTGTCACCCAGCCGCAGGGAATCGCCGATCTTCGCATCGAGCGCCGACAACAGGCCGGCATCGACCCACACGGTATCAGCCTCGGGAATGTCCGCCGTGTCCCTGCCCTCGCCCTCCGGCGTGTCCGTGATTTTCAGGCCGCCGCGCAACGGGTAACCCGGCGATACGGCCTTGATCGCTGCCAGCAGGGAGTGCGTGTTGTCGCCTTCGCCGGCAATCACCATGCTGGGAAAGGCGACCGTATCCGCCAGCGTCAGGCTGCGTTTCTCTGCTTCGGCGCGCCAGGTGCCGTTGATTGGGTGGTCCGCATTGATCACAAGGTCGCCGCCGAGCAACTGATGCGCATCGCGTGCGAGTCCGGAACGCATACGGTCGATAAAGAAACCGACGGACGACAGGGAGGCAACGGCGACGATCAGTGCCACCAGCAGAAAACGCAGTTCGCCCGCCCGCCAGTCGCGGCGGGTCATGCGCAAGGATTGAAGAAACATCAGGTACTCAGCCTTCTGAAAAGCCATTTGACGCCGCGCCACAGCTTGGGCAGCAGCCACACGGCAAGGATGAAAAATATTGCCAGAAAGCTGAATAATACCCACGGAT
This sequence comes from Noviherbaspirillum agri, assembly GCF_054780595.1. NCBI lineage: Bacteria > Pseudomonadati > Pseudomonadota > Betaproteobacteria > Burkholderiales > Oxalobacteraceae > Noviherbaspirillum > Noviherbaspirillum agri. Next base: position 188,967 of record NZ_BAAGWA010000006.1, on the reverse strand, counting down.
GGAAAAATGCCGCCCAGAGTCCGCCAGCGACGGCAACATCTTCCGAGAAGGATGCAGCCCAGTTGCTGAACGGTTCAGGCGAGGTGTTGATCAGCGCCCTGCTCCCGGCCTTGGTCGCATGCGCTCCGGCGGCGAAGGTGCCGCCTAGGATGGCGGCCATGGCCGACCACTCCGCCCCCATTTCCCCCAGTGCCGCCGCGCCGAGCACGGCGCCGGCCGGCACGCGGATGAAGGTCTGCAGCGCATCCCAGGCCGAATCGATGCCCGGCACCTTGTCGGCGAGGAACTCCACCACCAGCAGGATGCCGGTCAGTCCAATGACCCAGGGCGACTCCAGCACCTGCAAGGCCGGAGGAAGTTCGATCCAGCCATTGCGGCCGAACCATCCGGCCAGGAACAGCGTCATGTACAGGCGGATGCCGCTGGCCCAGGAAAGGCCGCTGGCCAGTGCCGCGGCAGAAAGTGCGTCAGTCATGCTGCCCCCGGTCCCGTGGGTCCCGCGGATTGCGCGGATGGTGGTCGAAGCGGTGCGTGCCGTCGCCACCGGCACCGCCGCGGTTGAAGCGTGGAGAATCCGGAATCGCCGGTGAACGCGCGACCAGCATGAAGGTGCCGGCAGCGATCAGCATCACCGGAATAATGAAGCGCCAGCCGAGTCCGTAGTACTGGCGGAAGAAAGATAGGATGCCCGCCAGGATCAGCAGCGGGCCGGCGACGACCGACGACTTGGTGATGCCGTCGAGTATCAATATCGCCACGCCCGCGCCTGCCAGGCCGATGATCCACAGCCAGTGAATGTCGGGCAGCCAGTCCAGGCTATTGAGCAGCCAGGTCAGGCCCAGCACAATCAGCACGACCGGCAGCGCAGCGTCTTTCATCCTGTTTCCGTCGCTCCTGTTCCTGCGAATACATCGAGAAACCGCCCCGTCCGCGCGGACTCGCGGACTGTTTGTTTCGCGGACCCTTTATGTTCACTGCTCGAAGAAAGCATCCACCTCGTCCAGGTATTTCTGCTTCGTTTCCAGGTCGAGAAAGGCGGCAGAAAAGCTGTTGCGCGCGAGCCGGTAAGCGTGATCTTTCCCTAAAGGCAAGGCGTCGAACAGCTGCACGAAATTCTCATTCACATAACCGCCAAAGTACGCCGGATCATCCGAGTTGATCGTCACCATGAGGCCGGCGTCGAGCAGCTTCAGCAGATTGTGGTCAACCAGCTTGTCGAACACCCTCAGCTTGATGTTGGACAGCGGACAGACCGTCAGCGGCACCTTGTCGCGCGCCAGGCGCTGTGTAAGCGCGGCATCTTCAAGGCAGCGCACGCCGTGGTCGATTCGCTCCACGTGCAGCACGTCCAGCGCATTGCGGATGTATTCAGGCGGTCCTTCTTCCCCGGCATGCGCGACGAGATGCAGACCCAACTCCTTGCAGCGGGCGAACACGCGCGCGAATTTCTCCGGCGGATGGCCACGCTCCGACGAGTCGAGGCCGACGCCAATGAATTTTCCGCGATGCGGCAGCGACTGCTCCAGCGTCTCGAACGCCTCCTCTTCCGACAGATGGCGCAGGAAGCACATGATCAATGCCCCGCTCATGTCCCACTCGGTGCGCGCATCCTCCAGCGCACGATGGATGCCATTGATGACAGTCGCAAATGCCACGCCACGCTCGGTGTGCGTCTGCGGATCGAAGAAGAGCTCGACATGCCTGACATTGTCCTCCCGCGCGCGTTGCAGATAGGCGCGCGTCATGTCATAAAAATCCTGCTCGTGCAGCAGCACGCTGGCACCGGCGTAGTAAATATCGAGGAAGGACTGCAGGTCGGTAAATGCGTAGGCACGCCGCAGGTCTTCCACCGATGCATACTTGAGACTGACACCGTTGCGACGCGCCAGTTCGAAGATCAGCTCCGGCTCGAGCGTCCCCTCGATATGCAAGTGCAGCTCGGCCTTGGGCATCTTCTGCACGACAGTGCGTAGTGCGGCATCCATTCGTCATCCTTTCTCGCGTTCGGTGTGAAATAGCTGCGATTTTACGATGGCGGAAAGGTGTTGCAGAAAAAATCCTGTACCTTCTTGCAGGCATTCTTTACGCGGTTCAAGGCAAGCTGCGCAAGCGCGAAACGAGCCCCCTGATTGGCGACAGGACGGTTGAGGACGATCGAGGATATACGGTGGATGCGAACTTGCATGGCAGCCGCGCCAGCAGATCCGGACAGCGCGGCGGCGCACACTGCTTCTTGACTACATCGTGCCGCTTCGCATCGGATCCATGTGCGTCTTCTCGTACATTTCCTGGCATGGCGCGCAGCGTTCTGCTGTCGGTTGCACCTGCAGTCGTTCGAACGGGATCTCGGTTTCGCACATGACACAGTCACCGTAGGTGTCGTTCTCCATCCGCTTGCGTGCCCCTTCAATGGCGCGCAGCTCCGAAATGTCGCGTGTCACGGCAGCGTTTTCCAGATCGACTTCGAGGTTGGCGAAGGACGAGTCGCCCGGGTCCGGCAGGTCGGAAGCCACCTCCTTGTATTCTTCCTTCGCGTTCAGTTCCCGGACGAGGTCGGCACGCAATGTCTGGTCGCGTTCGTCCAGCATCTGTTTTAATTGGGCGAGTTGCTGCTCGGTCAGATTTGCCATGATGGATCTTTCGAAGTCAGTGTCGAGAAAAGCCGGCTTTCCTGGGCGGGGTCGGTGTCGCAGGGGCGTGCGCGGAGGCTCTACAGCATCATGTCCTTGTACCCCCTCGCCAAGTCCCTATCGGAAATCATACCCCTGTCGTTGCCGCGTGCGCCACCACGCTGCAAGCGCAAAGCCGGCGCCGAGCGCGACCGCCATGACCGTCTTGCGGTGCAGTGCGGCTGTTGTATACAGGCTGGACTCGAACACCGGCCAGTCCTGCCCTTGCCGCTCCTGCAGATTGGAGCCAGTGCTGTACAAACCGTGCTGGCTGCGGTCACGCGCCGGCTGGTCCGATTGCTGGAAGCCGAACAGGAAACGCTTCAAGTAACTGTCCGTCATGCGGGGCGCATAGTGTGCGCTGGACGCCATCATCTTCGCAGCGCCGCCCACATACACGTCACGCTCGAAATGTTCAGCCGCATGCAGGATGGCCTCGGCAACCACTTCCGGCGCATACACCGGTGGCGGCAGGCGCGGCTCCACATCCATGTAGTTCTTCGCATGTTCGATGAACATGGTGTCGACCGCCGCCGGCTTGACCAGGGTGACCGCAACCGGTGCATCTTCCGCCTCCAGCTCCAGCCGCAGCGAGTCGGTGAATCCCTTTACTGCATGCTTGGATGCCGCATAAGCGCCCTGCAGCGGAACGGCATGGTCGGACACCTCGCTGCCGAGATTAATCAGGGCGCCTCCGTGCTGCTTGAGGTGCTCGACGGCAACCAACGAACCATGGACGACGCCCCAGAAATTGGTCTGGAACAGGCGCCGCTGGTCGTCCATGGAGACATCTTCCAGACGGCCAAAAATCGAGATGCCGGCATTGTTGACCCAGGTATCGAAACAGCCGAAGCGTTCGATTGCCGCACGTCCGGCCTTGCGCACGTCCTCCTCGATGCCGACATCGGCCACCACGTAGATGACCTGCGCGCCTTTCTTCGTCAGCTCAAAGATGAGTTGCTTGAGCGCATCTTCATTGCGCGCCACCAGCACCAGCTTTGCGCCACGCTGTGCAGCCATGCGTGCAGTCGTCAGGCCGATTCCGCTGGTCGCGCCGGTAATCACGATGACCTGCTCCGCAACTTTCTTCAGGCGATATTTCATCTGGAGACTCCTTTCCGTCCATCTCTTCAGCGAAAAGCATGCCTGACAGTTGCCAATGGTCGGGGCAGTCCTTGCGTTGGTCGTTGCGTTGGTCCTTGCGTTGGGGGATTGCGTTATTGATTGCATTAGTGATAACGCATGGCCGACGAAAGCCGGCAAGTTTGAAACGACGTTGGCGAGCGGTGAAATTTTTACGCGGCCGATGCACGAATTTGCATGAAGCCTGCACTGCCTGCCCCGGAATACCTACAATGCCTTTCATGTGCGGACGCTTTGCCCTCGCTTATCCACCCGCCGTCCTCCAGGAATGGTATGGCTGCATTGCCATGTCTTCTTATTCCCCGCGGTACAACATCGCGCCGGCGGACATGGTCCTTGCCGTACGCGCCACGGAAGAAGGACGCGCAGGCTGCCTGATGCGCTGGGGCTATATCCCTTCCTGGGCCAAGGACCCGGCTGCCCTGCCGATGCTGCACAATGCGCGCGGCGAAACGGTGGCGGACAAACCGATGTTCCGCACCGCCTTTCGCCGCCGGCGCTGCCTTGTTCCGGCAACCGGTTTTTACGAGTGGAAAACCGTTCCGGGGCAACGTTCGCGGCAGCCATTTTTTATCTCCAGTAAAGACGGATCGCCCCTCTCCCTAGCGGGCATCTGGTGCAACGCCAGCATTGCAGAGGGCGGTCGCATCGATACCTGCGCCATCCTCACCACCGGTGCCAATGCCGTGCTCGAGCCAATTCATTACCGCATGCCGGTCATCATCGATCCCAAGGACTGGGAAACCTGGCTCAGCAACGAGCCGATGGATGACGCGCTTCTGATGGAACTGATCGCGCCGTTCGATGCCGAAAAAATGCAAGCGTGGGGCGTCGCTCACGCCGTGAACAAAGTAACCAACGACAATCCTGCTCTGTTGCTTCCGATTGCGTGATTTCTTGTGACCAGGCGCATGATGTCACTGCATAACAACGGAAAATAATGCGAGGCGTGCCATGAACTATCCGAAAAACCATTTCGGCGTGCCGCAGTACCCGGAACACGACGCCCGCCGGCTGTTCGTGTTGCTGTCGGCGATCGATCTCCTCGAACGACCGACGGTCTCCGCTGTCGCCGACCTGACCAGCCTGAAGCGCGAAAACATCGACGCCGATGTCGCACGCCTGCGCGAAGAGTTCGGCGTCGTGCTGCACAAGGTGGGCGACATCTACCACATCGAATCCTGGGGCGATGTCCTCAACCAGAATGGGGTCAAGCGTTACCTGAAGGCCTGAGCCGCTCCCGGCGCGTTCGACACAACGTGGCCGGCCTACAACATTGGCCGGAAAATCTGTTTGCCCAAACATAAACAAGGCCAATCGGGTAAACTCCTTCTCCTTTTGGCCGCCCCACCCCCGCACGGCCCTCGCCACATCTCTGGAGTCGCTTCAATTGAGAAAGACCATGGACAGGTTCCGCGCCTTCCTGCCGCAGCGCATGGCAGTCAATGGCAGGGAACGGTTTCGCGCATCCTGCGGGGCCCTGCTCGCCATCATCCTGACGGCGCTTGCCAGCCACTTTGTGTTAGGCGCCGGCGCGGCACTGCCGGCACTGATTGCGCCGATGGGCGCGTCTGCCGTACTTCTGTTTGCCCAACCGGCCAGCCCGCTCGCCCAGCCGTGGTCGATTGTCGGCGGAAACGTCGTGTCCGCAGCCGTCGGCGTCGCATGCGCACAGTGGATTGGCGAGCCGATGCTCGCTGCCGCTCTGGCAGTGTCCGGCGCAATTGTCGCCATGTTCGCGCTGCGCTGCCTGCATCCACCCGGCGGCGCGATCGCCTTGTCCGCGGTGCTCGGCGCCCCTGCAGTCCACGCGGCCGGATTCAGTTACCTGTGGGCGCCGGTCGGACTCAACTCGCTGCTGCTGCTTGCGGTCGCCCTGCTCTTCAACAACGCGACGCGCCGCCGTTATCCGCACGTTGTACAGCGTGACCATGCCAACGTCCACGACACCAAGGACGCGCCGCCCGGTGACCGCGTGGGATTCACGCCGGCCGATCTCGACGATGTGCTGAAGCAGTACAACCAGGTGCTCGACGTGAGTCGCGACGACCTCGAGTCGCTGTTCATGCAGGCGGAAATGCATGCCTATCGCCGCCGCTTCGGCGAAATCACCTGTGCCGACATCATGTCCCGCGACGTCATCACCGTGGAGGCCGGGACAACACTCCAGAATGCCTGGACCCTGCTGCGACGGCACCGGGTCAAGGCACTCCCGGTCGTGGACGACACACGCCGCGTCGTCGGCATCGTCACGTTCGTCGACTTCATGAAACACGCCAATCTCGACATCTACGCAGGTTTCGATGCGAAGCTGCGCCGCTTCATCCAGCGTGCGCGCGATATCAGCGCGGCGAAGCCGGAGGTGATCGGCCAGATCATGACCAAAACGGTGCGCAGCGTCAGCACGGACATGCATATCGTGCACCTCGTGCCCCTGCTGTCCGATGTCGGCCTCCATCACATTCCCGTGCTCGACAAGGAGCGCCGGCTCGCGGGCATGATCACCCAGTCGGACCTGATTGCAGCGCTGTATCGCGGCCGACTGGCGGACGCCGCTGAGGCGGCTTAGCCATCCAGTTTTCTCCATCCCGGCGGCCCCTCCCTGCCGCCGCACCGCCGATTTTCTTCATCCAGCACAAAATTTTCAGCTCTTGCGAGCAATGCAAAAGGATTATGTTGACTCTCGTCAATTTCCTTTATTGCATTTCTTTTAGTTAATGCTTATCGTCGGCTGTCGATAGTTTCAGCAAGAATTCGCGGGCCTGACACCTCCTCTGCGGCATGAAGCACTACTCCATCGTGCCATGCCGAGAAGTGGCATCGCACGCCAACCACCTCGTTCCGACTTCATGTTCAAGAACCTCACCATCAAGACGCGCCTTGTCTTCGTCATCGGTTTTCTTTCCCTTCAACTGATCGTTGGCGGCATCATCGGCATTGTCAATCTCGGCCTGGCCAATGACGCCATGAAGTCGCTGTACGACAACCGCCTCGTGGCGCTGGGACAGCTCGATCAGGTCGTGCGCATGCTGACCATCAATCAGCTGGCTGTTGCCAGGTCACTCTCGGATGAACCGGCGAACACCGTGCGCCACATGGACGAAGTCGACGCCAATATCGAGCGTATCAACAAAGTGTGGTCCGAATACATGGCGACCTACCTGACGCCCGACGAAAAGCTGCTCGCCACGCGATTTGCCGAAAGCCGCAGCCAGTTCCTCACCGAAGGTCTCAAGCCGGCAGTAGCGGCAGTGCGTGCAGGAGACACGCTGCGGGCGGCTGCGCTGCTGCATGGCCCGATGGGAACGCTGTTCCGTCCAGTGAGCGAAAACATCAATGCGCTGATCAAGCTCCAGCTTGACGTCGCCAGGAGCGATTACGAAGACTCGCAACGCACCTATCGTCTGGTTAGCGTCACGTGCATCGCCGCCATCCTGTTCGGCCTTGCCCTTGCCGCCATCGTCGGCACCTGGCTGGTGCGCGCCATTACGCGGCCGCTCGACAAGGCGGTGCGCGTGGCGGGCAGCATTGCTGCGGGCGACCTGACGCAGCACATCGACGTCAGCACTAACGATGAAACCGGCCGCCTGATGCAGGCGCTGAAGAACATGAATGACAGCCTGGTCAATATCGTGAGCAAAGTGCGTTCCGGCACGGATACGATTGCCACCGCCTCCGGCCAGATTGCCGCAGGCAACCAGGACCTCTCCTCGCGTACCGAAAAGCAGGCCGGCTCGCTGCAGGAAACGGCTTCGTCCATGGAGGAGCTCACCTCCACCGTCAAGCAGAATGCGGACAACGCACGCCAGGCGAACCAGCTCGCGGCGTCCGCATCCGAAGTCGCCAGCAAGGGCGGTGCCGTGGTATCGCAGGTGGTCGATACCATGGGCGAAATCAATGCATCCTCGAAGAAAATTGTCGACATCATTGACGTGATCGACGGCATTGCCTTCCAGACCAATATCCTTGCACTGAATGCCGCCGTGGAGGCTGCGCGTGCCGGCGAACAGGGGCGCGGCTTTGCCGTGGTGGCGTCCGAGGTTCGCGGTCTCGCACAGCGATCCGCTGCAGCGGCCAAGGAAATCAAGGCACTCATTGATCACTCGGTGCACAAAGTCCACGCAGGCACCCAACTGGTTAACGAAGCCGGCACTACCATGCAGGAGATCCTCGGCAGCGTGCAGCGCGTGACCGACATCATGGGCGAGATCACGGCCGCAAGCCAGGAACAGACCGGCGGCATCGAGCAAATCAACAAGGCGATCTCGCAGATGGACGAGGTGACGCAGCAGAATGCGGCACTGGTGGAAGAAGCTGCCGCCGCCTCCGAAGCACTGCAGGATCAGGCCACCCAGCTGCAGCAGATCGTCAGCGTGTTCAAGCTCGGGAACGGCGGCACCGCCCCCGCCTCAGCTCACACCAGCGCCGTACAACAACAGAAGGCAACCCCTGTTTTGCCCGCGCAAAACAAGACCGCCACGCTGGCTCTCGTTACGCCAAAGAAGGGGGCCGCTGCCGGTACAGCGCAGGATGAATGGGAAGAATTCTGAATCGTCTTCGCCGGTCGGCACGTCCAGTGTGTTTCTAAAGTCTGCTAAGAGCCTGTTTGAAAACTGTAGCGAGCGGTCCGAGTTTGGTTGGGGGCGCCCAGCTGGAGAAGCACAGTCGTACGTGAGGTACGACGAGCATCGCAGGACTCGGCGCCCCCAACCAAAACCGGGCTGCGCAGTAAGTTTTCAAACATGCTCTAAGGAAGGACGTTGAAGAAGACCTTGTTCCACGCCAGCGCCACCTGCGTCTCGTGGACCACCAGCACGGCCACATCCCCGCTGCCACCCCATTGAGCGTCGGCAGGGGCCGCAGCGGTCACCATGCCGTCGCTGGAGACGGACAATCGCGATGGTGCGAGCGAGTGATAGCTTGTTGCGCCGTCGTTCGTTACATCGACGGCATGTCCTTGGGCATCCACGGAAGCAACCGTCAGCTGTATCGTGCTGTTGCGCCGGATGGGAACGATATTCTTCCTGAACGCGGCCATGGCCGCATCGGCATTCGGAAAATCCCGGCCCTGCAGGTCGGCCTCGCCAAGGATGGGCTTGCCATCGACCCGTATCTGCAAAACCTCTTTGAGCAGCTCCGCACCACGCGCGTCGAAGGCCGAGCCGACGCCCGATATCCATAAGGCAGACAGCAGGAGCAATGTCCTGCGCCGCGAATTCCTGTTGTTCATCATGCTCCGCATCCCGTGACCCAGTGGGCGTCTTTCAGAAAAACGTACATCCGTGATGTTTTCATTTCCGCCGACATGCTCCGACGCGTCATGGTGTACCGGCGGCCGGCAAGGTCAACGTCATCCGAACTCCTCCCAGCGGCGAGTCGGCAATCTCGACCATTCCGCCATACATGCGCGCCAAGTCGTCGACAATGGACAGTCCGAGCCCCGAGCCGGGCGTTTGTTCGTCGGCACGCACGCCACGGCGGAAGATGGCATCGCGTTGCGCCGGCGGAATGCCCTTGCCATTATCGTCAACGGTAATGACGAGGCTGGCGCCATCGCGTTGCGCACGGACCTCAATAATCCTGTCAGCCCATTTGCACGCGTTGTCCAGCAAGTTGCCGAGCATTTCCTGCAAGTCCTGTTCTTCACCGCGAAAGGCTGCATCGTCATCCGGATTGACGCTTCTCAGCGTCAGCTGGCGTTCCGCATGCACCTTGCGCATTACCTTGATCAGGCCGTCGATGACGGGCGCAACCGGCGTTCTCGCACCGGGCACGCGTACGGCTGCCGCGACGCGAGCACGGCGCAACTGATAGTCCACCTGCTTCTTTGCCGCCTCGACCTGCTCGCCGACCAGGGTTGCGAGCTCGCCTTGTTCGGCTGCCGCAGCGTTGGCGAGCACGCTCAATGGCGTCTTGAGCGCGTGTGCGAGATTGCCTGCCTGGGTGCGCGCGCGCTCCACCACTTCCGCGTTCTGTACAAGGACTGCATTGAACTCGTCGACCAGCGGGCTGACTTCGACCGGAAAGGTTCCTTCGAGCCGTTGCGCCTTTCCCTGGCGTACGCGCTCCAACGACTGGCGCAGCCGGCGCAGCGGTGCAAGCCCGACGACGACCTGAAGCACGGCCGCCGAAATCAGGCCCGCGCCGAGAATTCCCAGGGCAAGCCAAAGCATGCCCCTGAAGCGTTGCACCGGCTCCCGCATCAACTCCTCATTGGCGGCAACGATCAGACGCAGCGGACGATCCGGCTGCCCGGCAGGGAAAACGACGCGTTCAAGCATGCCTAGCGCTTCTCCATCCGGCCCGGCGATGCGATGGCGATGTACGGTGCCGTCGGCGGGCTGATCCTCCGGCACCTGCAGCACCGCGTCCCAGAGGGAGCGGGATCGCAACAGGCCTGCGGCAGCAGGCATGCCGGGGCGCGCCATGCGATCGACCTGCCAGTACAGGCCGGAATAAGGCTTGCTCAGGCGCGGGTCGCTCGGCATTGCTGAAAGCGACGGTTCGCCGCTGTCATTCACGGCAATCTGTGCCGTCAGTTGATCCAGGTAGGTCGTCAGCGCTGCATCGAACTGCTGCTCCACATGCCGCTGGAACAAATCGTTGAGCCCCCAGCCGGCGACAAGAATGGTGACGACGACCCACACGAGCGTCCCCGCAAGCAAGCGGAAACGCAACGAGGCGCGCAGGGCCGCAAACAAGCTCATTGCGGCGCAACGAGCCGGTAGCCGAGCCCGCGCACGGTCTCGATCAGGCCCGGCGGTAGCTTTTTGCGCAGCCGGGCGATGAACACTTCCACTGTATTGGAGTCGCGATCAAAATCCTGCGCGTAAATGTGCTCGATCAGGTCGGTGCGCGATACCAGTTCGCCCTGATGGTGCATCAGGAACGACAGTACGCGAAACTCATGGCTGGTCAGCGCGATCGTCTGCTCGTCGACGGTGACACGGCCGTTACGCGTATCCAGCACGACCGAGCCGCAGCACAGCTCCGGGCTGGCGTGGCCGCCCGCACGCCGGATCAGGGCGCGCACGCGGGCCAGCAATTCTTCCATGTGGAAGGGTTTGGTCAGGTAGTCGTCGGCCCCGGCATCGATGCCGGCCACTTTCTCGTGCCAATTGTCCCGTGCGGTCAGGATCAGCACCGGCATGGTGCGTCCGGCGGCGCGCCACTTTCTCAGCACGGTAATGCCGTCCATCCGCGGCAGCCCCAGATCCAGCACGACCGCATCGTAGGGCTGCGCCGGATCATCGCCGGAGAAAAAGCCATCCTCGCCGTTGCTCGCCGTATCAACCGCATAGCCGGCGGCGGCCAGCGCCTGGGCCAGTTGTGCTGCCAGTGTCGGCTCGTCCTCTACGACCAGAACACGCATGATGCCCCTCCCCGATCAATGACGTTGCGCGTTGTGCCGCTCTTTCTTTTCCAGCGGCGTACCGTCGCGCGCGTCCACTTTCAGTTTTAACAAAGAACCGCCTGTGCGGAGAATCTTGATTTCATAGACCCAGCGTCCGCCTTCGCGCTCGAGTTCGACCTCCATGACCTGCCCGGGATAGTCCTGTTCGACACGCTCGAGCACGGCTTTCAATGGTAGCACTTCGCCTGCCTGAAGCGCCTGTCGCGCACGGTCATGATCCCGCTGTTCGGAAGCCCAGCCTGGCTGCTGCACGCCGGCGGCAAACGTGAAGGCAACGGCCAGCGATGCAAAGAAAACTCCGAGCGATTTCATGGTGACCTCCGGGTGCTAGAAACGTCCGGCAGCGCATTTTCTCCACCGGCCGGCGACGAGGCAGTTATAGCCGTACAAACCTGAATGGAAGATGAACGCCGGGTTCAGGTTCTGTTAAGTCGGGCGCCAGCATAGTGAAGCCTCCAGACCACAACGACGAGGTAAACATGAACCTGAAGATTGGCGCCATTGTACTGTTCGCAACGCTGCCGCTGGCCACATCGAGCATCGCGGGCGAGCGCGAGGCCCTGCTCGCTCGTTATGCAGCGGCGGCAAAGCAATCCGCACCGGATTTCGCCGGTTTTTCGGCTGCGCGCGGCGAGGCGTTCCACGTCAAGAAATTCGGCAGCGGCAAACCCGCCACACCGGCCTGCACTACCTGCCATTCCGAATCGCCGCGTACGGCCGGCCGCACACCGGCGGGAAAGACGATCGATCCCATGGCGGTATCGATGACGCCGGCACGCTATACCGATCCGGCCAAAGTCGAGAAATGGTTCAAGCGCAACTGCAACGAAGTGCTGGGGCGTGAATGCACCCCGCTCGAAAAAGGCGACTGGCTCACTTTCATGATGGGCCGTTGATTCATCCCGTTACATGCAATCCAGGAGGTTCACCATGCCCGTATCCGAATCCTTATTCAAGTCACTATCCAAGTCATTCCCGGCACGCCTGCCCCTGCGCCCCATCGCCATCACCCTGCTCGTCGTCGCCTTCTCCGCGCTGCTGCTGCAGCGGGCGCGTGCGGGTGACGGCCACTACTTTGCGCCAGTGAAAGACGCCGTTGTCAAGAATGAATGCGGAAGCTGCCATCTTGCCTTTGCACCGTCCATGCTGCCCGCGCGTTCCTGGAAACGCATGATGTCCGATCTCGGCAACCACTTTGGCGACGATGCCAGTGTCGATGCCTCCACCGCGGCCCGCATTACCGACTATCTCGTTGCCAATGCAGCCGACATGGCCGGCAACCGCAACAGCAGAAAACTGATGCGCGGGCTGTCCCCGGACAATGCGCCGTTGCGCATCACCGAACTGCCGAAATGGAAGTCGGAGCATCGCGAGGTCGCAGACTGGGAGTGGAAGCAGAAGGATGTCGGCACCAAGGCGAACTGTGTCGCCTGTCACGTCGATGCCGAACGCGGTTATTACGATGACTGACTACGATGACTGACAGCGATGGCGCTTTCTGAACGCCAGTTGAACGCGCTCTTCAGGTTCTGTTCAGCCCCGCTGTCACACAATGGATCCATGGCCGTATTCCCGGCCACCCATGAGAAAGAAAGGTTTACATCATGCGCACTTCTCGTTTTTTCCCAGCCCTGGTCCTCTGTGCCGGCGTGGCCGGTGGCGCCGCTTTTCTCGCCCCCGCATTTTCCCAGAACGCGCAGCAGGACATTTCCTATGAACGCAGCGACCTGTCGATGAGCCAGGTATTGGTCAAGCTGTCGGCCGCCGGCTACGACAATATCGACAAGGTCGAGCGTGAGCGGAACGCTTACGAAGTCAAGGCGATCGGTCAGAACGGTGAACGAATCAGGTTGTATGTCGACCCGCAAACAGGCGACATCACCAGCACAAGCCGCAAGGACCGAACCCTTGAGCAGCGCGGCAGCGAGCCGGGAGCATGACGCACCTGGCAAGGGCGTGCAATGCCTGAACCGATACGGCTGCGGGTCACGTGATCCCCCGACCTGGCAGCCGCGTCACCGCCAAGCCATTTCCACCATGCCATTCACTCTTGCAGAAGAACATCATGAACTACATTCTCGGAAGCCTGCTTGCACTCGTCACCCTCGCATGGGGGCTGGATCTGCTTGCCTCTCCGGTGCCTGACGGTACCTCGCTATGGTGGCTGTCCCGCCAGGAAGCCCTGTACCTGACCGGACTGTCTTCAATCATCCTGATGTCGCTGGCGATGATCCTGGCCACGCGCCCCGTGTGGCTGGAACGGCCGCTTGGCGGCATGGACCGTATCTACCGCATGCATAAATGGGCCGGCATCGTCGGCATCAGCCTCGCCGGCATCCACTGGCTGGTGGAAATGTCGGACGACATCCTGAAATCCCTTGTCGGCCGTGCCGGAAGGTTGCCCGAGCAGAAATTCGACGGCATCCTCGATGCAATGCGCGAGCTTGCAGAGGAAATGGGGGAATGGGCAATCTACGCCGTGCTGGCCATGCTGGTGCTGACCTTGTGGAAGCGCTTCCCCTACCTCGCCTGGCGCTACATCCATCGCGTCATGCCCGTGCTGTACCTGATGCTTGCATTCCATGCGGTGCTCCTGTCGCCGACGGATTACTGGTCGCAGCCGGTCGGCCTGCTGCTGGCCGTTTTCCTGGCTGGCGGCGCATGGGCCAGCGTGCAATCCCTGACCGGACGCATAGGAAAGAAGCGCCTGGTCAACGGCACCATCGTGTCGGTCAAACAACCGGCTGGCGACATTACCGAAGTGACGTGCCGTCTTGGCGAAGAATGGCGCGGCCATCGTCCCGGACAATTTGCCTTCATTACCTTCGACAAGATTGAAGGACCGCATCCTTTCACGATTGCGTGTGCCGATAAGGGAGACCGTCTCGTCACTTTCCAGATCAAGGCCTTGGGCGACTACACGCGCGACCTGGCCGACCGCCTGCACCACGGCCAGGCAGTGAGGGTTGAAGGACCGTACGGGCAGTTCGACCTTTCCCGGCGAAGCAAGCACGCGCAGCAGATCTGGGTCGCCGCCGGCATCGGTGTCACCCCCTTCCTCGCATGGCTGGATGCCTTGCAGGCCCATCCCGAGAACGCACCGGTTGCAGACCTGCACTATTGCACGCGAGACCGGGACCAGGATGCCTTCGTTGCGAAGCTGGAAGCACTCTGCTCCCGCCTGCCGACAATTCGCCTGCATATCCATGGCGCAAGGCAAGGCGACTTGCTGTCCGCCGACGCACTTGCACCCTCGGTCCATCGCAAGCAACCCGCCGAAGTCTGGTACTGCGGCCCGCAAGGCCTTGCGGATAAGATCAAGGGGGGATTGCACCGGGCATGGCAGGGTCGCCTCCGCTTCCACCAGGAAGCGTTCGAGATGCGGTAAAAAACTTGCCTGGCCTGGCCGTTGCACACACACGGTCAGGCCACCATGTTCAGCCACTGCAGCAATCCGCATCGCGCACCATCATGCACCGTCATGCACCGTCATGCACCGTCATGCACTTCTTGCGCCGTCGCCTATACTGGTTCAATGCCTTCTTGCCGGCATCTGTGCGCATCTGTTGCCGCACGTGCCAGAGGGCGACAGGAGAATTCCATATGGGAACCAGACAACCACACGGTGACGAGGCCACGAGCCAGAAACTCGCCCCCGAGCAGCCCGGCGCAGATCAACCTGTTGCGCCAGGCGGCCCGTATGTGGGCCGGCCGCTGGACGGGAGCCAATACATCGATGTCGTTGAAGAGCAGGAATATGCAGATCGGCGCCCGACGCCGGAGGAGCAGAAGCCGCGCTTTTCCTATCTGCACGCAGCTCCGCCGCGCAAGCGTAGCGGCAGGTAGCATCCGGAAAATCAATTACCGGGCGAACCGGAACGGTCCCGAAACGACTCCCTATCGGACGTCCGTTTCGTTCCCGTTCTTCTGACTGCTCTGACTGTTCGGGCCGCTGCGCCTGTCCGGTCCATTGGGCAGGAAGGCGAGAACCATCAGCGCTACCAGCGACAGCCCGGGGAAGATTGCCGCGGCCACTGCACCGATACCGGCCCAGAGAAAGAAGCTGCGCTGCTTCATCTTGTAGGCTACGCCGCCCAGAAGCAGGCCGACTGCCACGGATTTCAGGATGATGGGAACAAGTTCGTCGATTGGCATGGGATGGGAAGGTATCTTGATGCTCGATGCTTGATACTTGATGCTTGAGTGCTGGCTGGAGTAATGCTTGCCGGATGAGCCTATCTGCCCCTGTTTGTCTGTCCTGCGACCGCGTGTGCGGAAACCTGCATGCAGCACGTTGCGTTGCATTAAGCCCTTTGCACTCAAGCTGTTGTCATGCTTGCTGCCCCGCATTCAAGCATGATGGATAGTTCCATTCAACATATTGACTATTCTTCGCGACGTTATTCGCAGGCGAAATAATTTGCATGCAAAAAATCGTAACGCATGCAAATGAATTTCCACCAGAGTTGTCATATGTCTGAAATATGCCTGAAGCAAGCAGCCCGGGCATGGTGGAAACAAGGAATGCGCATCGGCGGCATTCTGCTGCAAAGACCCGCATTCTAGCGGAACGCTATCGTAGCGACAGTGCCACGACGCCGACTGCCGACTGCCCGCTGCCAATGGCAACTGGATGGCAACCGGGCATGCGCCACCCGATATGCCACCCGGTAACTCTATCCCCGGGCCGCCAAACTCTTTGACGCACAACAAGGACGGAAACTGTCGCTGGCACGATGACCGAGAGTTAATCACTAAGCAAGTATCAGATTCACGAGCGATATCCCATGGATATGCAGCACTCATTCGAGCGAGCCCGCCTGGCAGCCCTGCGATCTTTTCAGATCCTCGATACGCCTCCGGAGCCGGAATTCGACCGCCTGACGCAATTCGCTGCGCGCATTTGCGAGACGCCGATTGCTACGATCACGTTCGTTGACGAAAAACGCCAATGGTTCAAGTCGGCAATAGGATTGGGCGTGCCAGAAACCGACCGCGCGATTTCATTCTGCACCCACACGATCGAAAGCCAGCAACCGTTCGTCGTGAGCGACGCCTTCAAGTACCCCGAGTTCAGGCACAACCCGCTCGTCACCGGAGCCCCGCATCTGCGGTTTTACGCAGGTATTCCATTGCGGACCGCCGACGGTTATGCGCTGGGTGCAATGGCGGTGATGGATACCGTACCGCGCAAGTTGACGCCGCTGCAGCAAACCGCGCTGGAAATGCTCGGCGAACAGGTCGTCGTGCACATCGAGCTGCGCCGCCGCCGTCAGGAACTTGAACAGATGGCGGCAGAACGCGACCAGATCAATGCGGCGCTGATCCGGCAGGCAGAACACCTGCGCCAGGCGCAGCGCATTGCCGGTGTCGGAAGCTGGTCGATGGACGCGATCACCTGGCGCATCGCCTGTTCCGAAGAGATCTATCGCATTTTTGGCATGACCCAGGTCAACCAGACCGAAGAATGCGATTCCTTCATTGCCTGCGTCCATCCCGAGGACCGCGAGCGTGTGCTCGCCGGCATCAGGGCCAGCCTGCATGACCGTACACCGCTGGACATCGAGCACCGGATCGAACGGCCGGACGGCGACATACGCTATGTGCATGCGCGTGCAGAGCATCACTTCGATGCAAACGGGCAGCACATGCTGTCCGGCACGGTGCAGGACATCACCGAGCAGCGCCGCTCGCAGGAGCGATTGCATTTGCTCAAGACCTGCATTGCCAGGCTGAACGACATCATCATGATCACCGAGGCGCAGCCGTTCGAAGAACCGGGGCCGCGCATCGTCTTCGTCAACCAGGCTTTCGAGCAGTGCACCGGATACCGGCAGGAAGAAGTGCTCGGGCGCTCACCACGCCTGCTGCAAGGCCCCAACACGCAGCGGGCCGAACTCGACCGTATCCGCTCTGCGCTAATGAGAAAGGAGCCGGTGTCTGCGGAACTCATCAATTACACCAAGGCCGGCGACGAATTCTGGCTGGAGCTCGACATCGTGCCGGTCACCAACGGTGCCGGCGAAGTGACGCACTATGCGGCGATCCAGCGCGACATCACCCAGCGCAAATCGAACGAACAGGAGATCGAGCGCCTTGCGTTCTATGACTCGCTCACAGGCCTCCCCAACCGGCGCCTGCTGCTGGACCGGTTGCAGCATGCGCTGGCGCTCGCCGGGCGCAACCGACATTCCGGCGCCCTGCTCTTCATCGATCTCGACAACTTCAAGACCCTCAACGATACCCTCGGTCATGACAAGGGCGACCTGCTGCTGCAGCAGATCGCGCAGCGGCTCGCAGCGTGCGTCCGTAAGAGCAATACCGTCGCCCGCTTCGGCGGCGACGAGTTCGTGGTCATGCTGGAAGAACTCAGCCCCAAGGCGCGCATTGCGGCGGCACAGGCGGAATTCGTCGCGGAGAAAATCCTGGCCAGCTTTCACGAACCCTTCCAGCTTGGCGGCTACGACTATCACAGCACGCCCAGCATCGGCGTGGCGCTGTTCAACAAGCACGACAACAATCTTGAAGAATTGCTCAAGCGCGCCGACCTTGCGATGTACCAGGCCAAGGCATCCGGACGCAATGCCATCCGCTTCTTCGACCCGGAAATGCAAGCGATCGTCACTGCCCGCGTGAACCTCGAACGCGAGTTCCGCAGGAGCCTGCAGCGGCAAGATTTCATACTGCATTACCAGCCGCAGACCGACGGCATGGGCCACGTGATCGGCATGGAGGCGCTGGTGCGCTGGCAGCATCCGCGACTGGGGCTGGTATTTCCCCAGACATTCATCCCGCTGGCCGAGGAAACCGGGCTCATCATGCGGCTCGGCCAGTGGGTACTCGAGACAGCCTGCACGCAACTTGCAGCATGGACGGAGCGGCCGCCGGTCTCCGAGTTCAGCATTGCTGTCAACGTCAGTGCGCGGGAGTTCCGCCACCCGGAATTCGTCGAGCGGGCACTTGCCATCATCAAGCGGACCGGGGCCGATCCCGGACGACTCAAACTGGAGCTGACCGAAACCGTGCTCGTCGAGAACCTGGAAGACACGATCGCCAAGATGAGTACCCTTAAGGCCCATGGCGTCAGTTTTTCGCTGGACGACTTTGGCACCGGATATTCGTCGCTCGCTTACCTCAAGCGGCTGCCGCTGGACCAGCTCAAGATCGACCAGTCATTCGTCAGGGACGTGCTCACCGACGCCAACGATGCCGCCATCGCCCGCACCATCGTCGCGCTCGGCCAGACGCTCGGGCTGAAAGTCATCGCCGAAGGAGTGGAGACGGAAGACCAGCGCGACTACCTGGCGGAATTCGGCTGCCATGCCTACCAGGGCAACCTGTTCAGCCGCCCCCTTCCCGCCGAGCAGTTTTGACGCTGCCATGAACCTGCACAGAACGCGTATTCCGGGCCATGACATTTTCTGGTGAGCGAAACCGAGCAAGCGCAACACCCGGGTGCGAGAAATCGGGCATGATCGGCAACCACGATCATGCGGGAGACGCAGTATGCACATGGACAGGGACACGTTTCTCTCGGTAGCGGCATCGACGCCGTTTGTTTCCATCGACCTCATCGTACGCAATGAACAAGGCCAGGTCCTGCTGGGATACCGCCGCAACCGGCCTGCGCAGGATTTCTGGTTCGTGCCCGGCGGGCGTATCAGGAAGAACGAGCGAACGCAGGACGCACTTCAGCGCATCGCGCGCACTGAACTGGGGGTAGAGGCAACCGGCGGCAGGCTGGTCGGTGTCTTCGATCACCTCTATGAGGACAACTTTTACGGCGAACCAGGTATCGGCACCCACTACGTCGTCTGCGCCTATCAATGCCAGGTCAGTGCCGACGCGCACTTCGTCCACGACGACCAGCATGCGCAGCTGCGATGGTGGGACACGGAATCGTTGCTTGCCAGCCCGCAGGTGCATCCGAACACGAAGCTCTACTTTTGCGAGGCGCCGGCCAACGGCTTCCGTTGCCCTTGTCCGGAAGCATGAGGAGCGTAGTTTCTATGGCATGGTGTGCCGGTGCTCCTCCCGGCACATCCGGTTTTACCGAGGCTTCGAAGGCCTTTCACAGGTTTTTCATCCAGCCCAACCCTTCCGCCGTGCCATTTTTCGGCCGGTACTCGCATCCGAGCCAGCCGTCATAGCCAAGCTCGTCGAGCAGGCGGAACAGGTACGGAT
Organism: Noviherbaspirillum agri; assembly: GCF_054780595.1. Taxonomy (NCBI): domain Bacteria; kingdom Pseudomonadati; phylum Pseudomonadota; class Betaproteobacteria; order Burkholderiales; family Oxalobacteraceae; genus Noviherbaspirillum; species Noviherbaspirillum agri. The sequence goes on along the minus strand of NZ_BAAGWA010000006.1, from coordinate 169,557 downwards.
AATTGACCTCCCCCGTATCCGGCTCGTGGCGCTCCGGCACGCCAGCGATCTGGATATGGCCGATATGGGGCAGATAGCGCCGCACCTTCATTGCGATGTCGCCCTCCATGATCTGCACATGGTAGAAGTCCATCTGCACCTTCAGGTTGGCGGCGCCGACTTCCTCGCGTATCGCATGGGCCTCGTCCTGCCGGTTGAGGAAATAGCCCGGCATGTCACGCGTATTGATCGGCTCGATCATCACGTCAATGCCGTGTTCGGCGCACTGTGCACATGCGTAGCGCAGGTTCTCGATAAAAATGGCGCGATGGCGCGCGCGGTCGGCGCCTTCCGGCAGGATGCCCGCCATCACATGCAGGCGCGGCGTGCCGAGCACCCCGGCATAGTCAATCGCCTTGGCGACGCCGGCGCGAAATTCCTCCTCGCGGCCCGCCAGCGCTGCCATGCCGCGTTCACCTGCCGCCCAGTCGCCAGGAGGCATGTTGAACAGGACGTTCTCCAACCTGCTTGCCTTGAGGCGCGCGGCGATCTCTCCGGCTTCGAACTCGTAGGGAAAAAGAAACTCGACAGCCTTGAAACCAGCTTGCGCCGCGGCGTCGAAGCGTTGCAGGAAAGGCAGCTCGTTGAACATCATGCTGATATTGGCGGCGAACTTTGGCACGGCACTTCCTTTTGAAAACGGAAAGTTGGAAAGAGGCGGCGACCAGTCATGTCCCGTTGGGCACTCTGGCCATCAGAAGTCGGCCCCGATTATATCTATCCGGGCGTGGCCGGCTCGTACTCGATACGGGTGACGCGCCCGCGCCAATACGGCTTCTCCCCTTCGGGAAGCACCCAGGACACTTCGCCTTCCAGCGGAATGCGCATGCCATTGCGCTCCTCGTAATTCCAGAAGCGTCCCTGCCACGGCGTCGGCACAACCTTGCCGTCGACCATGCGTCCACGCGCTTCGGCGCGCACCGTGCCGATCAAACCATCATCGTCGAATTCGAACAGCAGGTTCACCGTGGTGTCGCCATCCGTCAGCGTCGCCCGCGCGGTAATGTTGCCCACCGCCTCCCAGCGCACGCCCTGGCTCGGCAGCAGGGCCGTCGGATACCATGCCGCCTCGGCGAGAAAGCGCATCAGTTCGCCTTCCGCCAATGCAGGCGTTGGCGGCATGTCGGCCAGTCTAAAAAGGCCGGCGAGCGATGCACGCAGGATGCCCTTGCCGTTGATGTAGGCGTCATGCACATGCACATTCAAGCCCGGCAGCATCGCGATACGTCCATCCCAGTCAAAGCCGGGCCGGCGTGTGACAACAAGCTGCGTCGACGTAAAGCTGTTCCATTGCTCGCTGCTCTCGCTCATGTTGAAGGTGCCCGTGTGCTCCAGCCTTGCAAGCGCGACCATCGGCTGCCCCGGCCTCAGCGCCGCACGAAAATAGCGCTGCACCGGTACGGGCAATCCGTCCAGCTCGGCCGGATCAAAGGCTTGGGGATGTAAGGTCTTGCGGGCAGCGAGCAGTTCGTCACGTAGCGCTTCCGTCCCCTGGTTCCATTGGTGCGCGCCATACATGAGGGCGCCCGCTGCGCCGGCCGCAATCGTTGCGAGAGCGACAATGAGAATTAATCGAACCATGTCATGCCTGCGAGTAAAAATGCGTTGCGGCTGAGTTCCGAATACGTTTTCCGGCCTGGGCAGCGTGCTGCGCATTACAGCTTCTGCGGCACGGAAGATTTCGGGAGCAACGCTCGGATCGCCATGACAGTTTTTGCAGGATCTCTCTTCTGATCATCTAACTCGACGCTGCCTGATGAATCTGAAACGCACAATAAACGAAGCCGGCAACCGGACAACCCCATGGCCTGCTTCTGCTGGAATAAGCGGATTGTATAAATAGTACGCCGGAGGGATTTTCACCGCCCTATCCGGCATCAAGATATGACGAATGGGCCATGCGCGCACTGCCCTTGCCAAGGCGTCTGATTAGTGCGCCGCCACTAACGGGAAGCCGACTGCCATCCTGTAGACTGCCCCGGTTTACCGACGCCTTTCAACGAGTGATACAAATGACAACTAAAAGCTACTCCAATCTTCTCGCGCCGCTCGATCTCGGTTTCACCACACTGCGCAACCGCGTCGTCATGGGCTCAATGCATACCGGCCTGGAAGACCGTTTCTACAACTACCCGAAGCTCGCCGCCTATTTTCGCGAACGCGCCAAAGGCGGCGTCGGCCTGATCGTTACCGGCGGCATTTCGCCCAACCGTGAAGGCTGGCTGCTACCGTTCGGCGGCACCGTCAACAGCGTGTTCGACATTCCCAACCACCGCCGCGTCACCGATGCCGTGCATGAAGAAGGCGGCAAGATCGTGATGCAGATCCTGCATGCAGGCCGTTACGGTTACCAGCCCTTTGTCGTGTCGGCGTCGGACATCAAGTCCCCGATCTCGAAGTTCAAGCCGCGCGCCCTCACCGAAGGCGGCATCCTGCGCACTATCCGCGACTACGCGCGCTGTGCACGACTCGCAAAACAAGCCGGCTACGACGGCGTCGAAATCATGGGCAGCGAGGGTTACCTCCTCAACCAGTTCCTCTGCGCGCGTACCAATCAGCGCACCGACCAATGGGGCGGCTCGATCGAGAACCGCATGCGCCTGCCGGTGGAGATCGTGAAAGCGGTGCGCGCTGCCGCGGGCAAGGACTTCATCATCATGTACCGTCATTCGCTGCTCGACCTGGTCGAAGGCGGCAATACCTGGGACGATGTGGTGGCGGTGGCGAAGGCTCTGGAACAGGCCGGCGTGAACATCATCAACACCGGCATCGGCTGGCATGAGGCGCGCGTGCCGACCATTGTGACCTCGGTGCCGCGCGCCGCGTTCCGTAGCCTGGCCGGGCGCCTGCGCAAGGAAGTCTCGATTCCGGTCGTCGCCTCCAACCGCATCAACACGCCCGATGTCGCAGAAGACATCCTCGCCAGCGGCGATGCCGACATGGTGTCGATGGCGCGGCCTTTCCTCGCCGATCCAGAGTTCGTCAACAAGGTCGCGACCGGCCGCACCGACGAAATCAATACCTGCATTGCCTGCAACCAGGCCTGCCTCGACCATACCTTTGCCAACAAGCGCGCGAGCTGCCTCGTGAATCCGCGCGCAGGCTACGAAACTGAGCTGGTGTACGCGAAGACGGCCCAGCAGCGGCGCATCGCGGTGGTGGGTGCCGGCCCAGCCGGCCTGTCTGCGGCTACCGTCGCGGCCGAACGCGGCCACAAGGTCACCCTCTTCGATGCCAGCGACCGCATTGGCGGCCAGTTCAATTACGCCATGCGCGTGCCGGGCAAGGAAGAGTTTGCGGAGACGCTGCGCTACTTCCGTCGCCGCCTGGAGGTCACCGGCGTCGAGCTTGTGCTGAACAAGAAGGTGACGCGCGAAGAACTGCTGCAGCAAGGCTACGACGACGTGATCGTCGCCACCGGCATCGTGCCGCGCACGCCGAAGATCGAGGGCATCAACCACCCGAAAGTCCTGTCCTACCTCGATGTGCTGAAGAACAATGCGCGGGTCGGTGAGCGCGTTGCCGTCGTCGGCGCCGGCGGCATCGGCTTTGACATCAGCGAGTTCCTGCTGCACGGCCCGCACGTGCCGCTGCCCGAACCGCTGGACCACTGGCTTGCCGAATGGGGCGTCGACCTCAGTGCCGGCGTGCGCGGCGGCCTGACCGAACCAACACCGGAGAAACCGGTGCGGCAGGTCTACCTGCTTCAGCGCAAGACCTCGAAGCTCGGCGCCACGCTTGGCAAGACCTCCGGCTGGGTGCATCGCGCAACGCTGCAGCGCAAGGGCGTGAAGATGATTGCCGGCGTCGAGTACCACAAGATCGACGACCAGGGCCTGCATGTCAGTGTCAACGGCGAGCCGCGCGTGCTGGAAGTCGACAACGTGGTCATTTGCGCCGGGCAGGATTCGCTGACCGAGCTGATGCCGAAGGAACAGAGCAGCAGCGGCCCGCGATTCCATCTGATTGGTGGCGCGGCCCTGGCCGCGGAACTGGATGCCAAACGAGCCATCCGCGAAGGTGCGGAAGTCGCCGCAAAGCTGTAATACCCGCACGGATGCGCCTGTGGCGAGGCTATCCCGGCGAGTCAGATCGAACGCATCAAGCAGACTCTGCCCTGGCCTGTGCATGGCGTGGGTAGAGGCTGCTCCTACCAGACCTTGTTGTCACCGGTGATTTACGGATAATGCCGAGTCAAGAAGGCATCGCGTGCGCAATGTGCCGCATGCACCGAACCTGCATTCGCATCGCAACCTCATCAGTCAAGTTCCTGCCTCAGGCCTGAGCCGTGCAGTCGCAACAGCACTGGGTTACTTCAGCCCCAAAGTAGACAAAGAAGCAAGCCTTCTCCTGCCCTGCAGCTTCTATCTCTATTTTCCGAAGAAAAAATCAAAAAAACTTCGGTTTTAATGTCGCGCATTGGCATTTACAATTCGCATCCGCGAATCGTCCGCTGACGGAATACACGTCTTGGGAGGCAGCACTGCCGATGCCCGGCCAATCCGTCACCGGGCAATAATGCGCGGGCCGAAAGTCATCCTCCGGAATTTCTTTCGCCTGCCTGATTCGCGACACCGGGGTTTCACCGCTTTAACACAACTCTTTTAACGACAACGGAATATGAAACGTATCCTGCTTTTTCTTGCTACCAACCTCGCTATCGTCGTCGTCCTTGGTATTTCCGCAAGCCTCCTCGGCGTCAACAAATACCTGACAGCCAACGGCCTCAACCTCGGCATGCTGCTGGTGTTCGCCGCCCTGATGGGTTTTGGCGGCGCATTCATTTCGCTGTTCCTGTCCAAACCGATTGCCAAATGGTCAACGGGCGCACGGGTCATCGAACATCCGGGCAACTCGACGGAACTGTGGCTGATGGATACCGTTGCCAAGCAGGCGAAGAAGGCCGGCATTGGCATGCCGGAGGTTGCCATTTACGACGGCGAACCGAATGCCTTTGCCACCGGCGCAACGAAGAACAGCTCCCTGGTTGCCGTGTCCACCGGTCTGCTGACCTCCATGACTCGCGAGGAAGTCGAGGCGGTGCTTGCGCACGAAGTCGCGCACATCGGCAACGGCGACATGGTGACGCTGACGCTGATCCAGGGCGTGGTGAATACCTTCGTGATCTTCCTGGCGCGCGTCGTCGGCTATGCAGTTGACCAGTTCCTGCGCAAGAACGATGAAGAGAACACCGGCCCCGGGATCGGCTACACAGTGACGGTCATCGTGCTCGATATCGTGTTCGGCATCCTGGCAAGCATCATCGTGATGTATTTCTCGCGCCAGCGCGAATACCGCGCGGACCGTGGTGCGGCGCAGATTCTCGGGACGTCGCGCCCAATGATTGCCGCCCTGCAGCGTCTTGGTGGCCTTGCACAAGGCGAGCTGCCGAAGAACCTTGCGGCTTCCGGCATCGCCGGCGGCGGCCTTGCTTCCCTGTTCAGCAGCCATCCGCCGATCGAATCGCGCATCGCCGCATTGCAGGGGTGAGACAGAAGTACAAACACCCGCTCAATCTGCTAGGTTGAGCGAGCGTTCTCTTGTATGCTTGGTGCGGCCATGTCCGCTTGGTCGCACCTTCCGGACTCCCGGATAAAAAGGAGAAACAAGCGGCTTGATTCGCATCAGCCATCTCCTGCGGACTGCTTCACTCCCACGAATCTTCATTGTGGCCGGTGGGACAGTCTGGTACCTGCAGACGACGTGCGGGAACAGTGGCATCGACGTTTGTTTTTCCAGAATTCATTGGCAATGCCTTACCTGACTCCGCTTTTCCCCCTCCTGTTCGCAGCATTGCTCGCCCTGCTGCTCAAGCATTTCCTTGGTTCGCTTGCGTGGGCCGGCTTGCTTGCAGTCATTACCTGGCCACTGCACGAACGGCTGCTGCGCAAGGGCTGGTCACGCATCTCCAGTGCAAGCGCGCTGATCGGCCTCCTGCTGGTCAGCTTCATTGCGCCATCCATCTTCCTGTTCAACACCTTGAGCAATGAGCTCTCGACGGTAGAACGCCTGGTTGGCCAACTGAACCAGGCGGGCGTCCCCGCACCGGAATGGCTGTCGCGCCTTCCGCTCATCGCGGAGCCGGTGCTCAAGTGGTGGGAGGAACATCTCGCTGCGCCCGGCGGGCTCAATACATTGATCCGGACGACCGCAGGAGACTTGCTCCCTCACCTGACCAGTACCGTCGGAACCCTGGGGCCCACGATCCTGGCAAACGCGCTGTACCTGTTCCTTGCATTGCTGACGCTGTTTATCCTGTACCTGGAAGGTCCGGCGGTCGTGCGGCATGTGGATCATGCCGGCGAGCGACTCGCCCCCAGGCACTACGCGATGCTGCGTCGCCTCTTTCCGCTTTCCGTACGCGGGACGGCGCTGGGGCTGTGTTCGGTCGCCGTCCTGGAAGGCGTCGTGCTGGGCATCGCCTACGCCATAGCGGGCGCCCCGGCGCCGGCGTTGTTGGGCGTCATTACGGGCTATCTGGCCCTCATCCCCGGCGGTGCGCCACTGTCCTTTACCGCAGTGTCGTTGTTGCTCCTCGGACAAGGCGATCCGGGTGCGGCGCTCGGACTGTTTTCCTGGGGTGCCTTCGAGCTCTTCCTGGTGGACAAGTTTGTCCGTCCCAAGCTGATCGGCAACCGCGTCAATCTGCCCTTCCTTGCCGTGCTGTTCGGCCTGTTGGGCGGCGTGTCCACCCTGGGCGTGCTGGGCCTGTTCGTCGGCCCATTCATGATGGCCGTGCTGTACTGGTGGCTGCGCGACGGCGATGTTGAAGTTATCCAGGAAGAATCCGCCTCGTCGTCAACCGACAAGCGCGCCGCTTAGTCCCAATTATCCTGCCCATTAATCCTGCCAAATAAGCCTGTCCGATAAACCAGTCTAATAAGCAGGCAAGGACCACCGTGGCGCGAGTCACGGTGGCAATCCAGAGGGCAAGCGCTTTTCCGCCTGCTTTCCCACCTCACTGGACAGGGATCGGTACACCCGCGGGAACCGGCACCGCCGTCACGCTGTTCTGCGGACTGCCTTCGATCAGGCGATCCGAATACACGAGGTAGACAATCGTATTGCGTTTGGCGTCGATCATTCGGACCACCCGGATGCGCTTGAAGAGAATCGATGCCCTCTCCGTAAAGACTTCTTCCTGCCGCCGCAGCTTGCCATTGAAGCGGATGTCGCCGACCTGCCGGCACGCGACTGAGGCTTCTGCCTTGTCTTCGGCAAGGCCGAGCGCACCCTTCACACCGCCCGTCTTCGCGCGCGACAGGAAGCAGCTCACACCAACAACCTTCGGATCGTCGAATACTTCAACGACAATCTTGTGATCGGGGCCGATCAGCTTGAAAGCGGTATCGACCTGGCCGACCTCTTCAGCTGCTGCACCGAACGACAGGACAGCGAACAGAATGGCCGTAACGGATTTGACAGGCATGGCAAACCTTTTCCAAATTTAATGTAGGCGGATGCCGGATAGACCGGCCGGAAAAACATTGTCATATGACAGTGCCAGCATGCATGAATTCCACACCGCCGGGTGATCGGTCATACGCATGAACAGCGAAGGTTCGCTCTGCCATCTCTGCGATCGCCAAGACCGTCATACATCGCATCCAACAGCGCAAAGACGGGCCGCCCATCCTCCGCATTCCCGCCAGCAGTCTTATAGCCACCGCGAGCCATCGCGCGAATAAGTAGCCGATACTCCCGGAGACCTCATGAGAATAATCAATACCGCTGCTTTCAGGCATTTGGCGCTGCGCGGCTTCGGCTACGATTGCCGCTTATCCATGCATACACGCACGCGCGCACGGAGGCAGCGATGCACGAAAAAGTCATCACCCTCGCCACACCGGTCTTCTTCATTCTGATCGTGCTGGAACTGGTCGTCGGACTGCTACGCCGGCGCAACACCTATCGCCTGAACGACGCCATCAACAGCCTGAGCCTCGGTGTGCTGAGCCAGGTCAGCGGCGTCTTCCTGAAGCTGCTGCAGATCGGCATTTACGCATGGGCGGTCGAACGATTCGCCCTGTTTGACCTGTCCGCCTCCAGCATATGGGTGTGGATGAGCGGACTGCTGCTGTACGACTTCTGCTATTACTGGCTGCACCGCGCGGGGCATGAAGTCAATGTGCTGTGGGCTGCCCATGTCGTGCACCATCAGAGCGAGGACTACAACCTGTCGACGGCGCTGCGCCAGACCAGCAGCGGCGCCCTGCTCGGCTGGATTTTTTACATGCCGATGGCCATCCTCGGGTATCCGCTGGAAGTGTTTGTCGTGGTGGCGCTGATCGACCTGCTGTATCAGTTCTGGGTGCATACGCAGCAGATCGGCAAGCTCGGCTGGTTCGATCGCGTGTTTGTGTCGCCGTCCAACCATCGTGTGCACCACGCCGTCAACGACATCTATCTGGACAAGAACTACGGCGGCATCCTCATCTTGTGGGACCGGCTGTTCGGCACTTTCATCGAGGAGCGCGACGACGAGCGCATCGTCTACGGCACCCGCAGTCCGCTGCGCAGCTGGAATCCGTTGTGGGCGAACCTCGAAGGCTACAAGGCAATCTGGAATGATTTCGTGCGGACACGTCGGCTGCGCGACAAGCTGCGCGTGTGGGTTGCGCCACCCGGCTGGCATCCGGCGGATGTGGCGCTGAAATGGCCATCCGCACCGTTCGACATCGGCCGGCCGCTGTACGACCCGCAGCTGACGCGTGCGGAACAGCTGTATTGCGCCGCGCAGTTCACGGTCATCCTGCTGGTCACGACGCACTTCCTCGCATCGTTCAGTGCCCTGCCACCGGGACAGCGCTCCATGTATGCGGCATGGATCGGTGCCGGGCTGTGGACCGTCGGCGGATTGATGGAAAGGCGCGTGTTTTATGTTGCACTCGAAGCGCTACGTCTGATCGCTACCGCAGGCGGCGTACTTTATGCGAGTACCTGGTTTGGCGTGCCACTTTCCACTGTAACTATCAGTGCCATTGCCGGGATGGCGGGAGGATCACTGGTCGCGCTTTGGCTCGTCTTCATCAGGACATCGCCGGCGCCGGGCTATTATTCACACCAGTAATTTGCACCCGTAACTTGCACGGATAGCGGGGCACCGGCTGGCATTACCTATAATTCGCCTATTGCAATCACGCCTCCCTGGAGAACGCCCCGTCCACAAGACGGGAAGCGGCTTGCTGTGCGAGGCGTGGAAAAGAAAAAGAAAGAATGAAACCACTCCAACGAATTGCCTTTGCCTGCGTGCCGCTGCTACTCGCCGCATGCGCTACGCAAAAATCGGCGCCGGACGCGGGCGCCACTCTCCCTGAACAATGGCAGGCGCCGGTTCCGGAAAATTTCGGCTTGCTCCCGCATAGCGGCATGCTGACCGACCTTTCCCAATGGTGGCAGCAGCATGGCGATCCCGTGCTGGTACGCCTGATCGACGCCGCGCAGGCTGCAAGCCCGACGCTGGCCTCGGCAAGATCGCGCATCAGCCAGGCGCGCGCGGAACGCGTCGCCACCGGCGCCGCCCTGCTCCCGACGCTGGATGCCTCGGCCAGCGCGACGCGCAAAAGCGCGCAGCCGCCCCTGCCGGCCAACACGGTGGTCCAGGCCGGGCTTGAATCTTCCTGGGAAATCGATCTGTTCGGTGGTAACCGCGCCGGCCGCAATGCGGCACAGGCGCGACTGGAGGGCGCGCAAGCAGGCTGGCATGAGGCGCGGGTCTCGGTGGCTGCGGAAGTCGCCAACCTGTATTACGGATTGCGCGCCTGCGAACGGCAGCTCGCCATCACCACGGCCGATGCCGCCTCGCGTGCGGAGATTGCCCGCCTGACGCAGCTCAGTGCCGATGCCGGCTTCCAGGCGCCGGCCACTGCGGCCCTGGCGCGCGCCAGCGCTGCGGAAGGCAGTGCCCGTGCAACACAGCAGCGCGCGCTGTGCGACATCGATGTCAAGGCGCTCGCCGCCCTGACCGCGATTGCCGAGCCGGAACTGCGCCAGTCGCTTGCCGCCTCTGCATCCCCGGCGCCGGAGCAGTCGCCGCCCATCGTGATTGACAGCCTGCCTGCGCGCACGCTCACGCAAAGGCCGGATATCTTTACCGCTGAACGCGAGGTCGATGCAGCGAGCGCGGATCTCGGCAGCGCCGAGGCACAACGCTATCCGCGGCTGACCTTGAGCGGTTCGGTCGGTGTGGCACGATTCCGCGCCGCCGGGCTCAGCGACAACCTCAGCACCTGGTCCATCGGGCCGCTGGCTCTAACCGTGCCGATCTACGACGGCGGCCGCCGCGCGGCCAATATCGACGCGGCTCGCGCACGCTATGACGAGGCAGTCTCCAACTATCGCGCCAGGGTCAGGCAGGCGGTGCGAGAAGTCGAGGAAGCACTGGTGAACCTGCAGAGCACCAGCGCCCGCCGCGACGATGTGCTGGCCGCCGCCGATGGCTACCGCAGCTCCTTCAAGGCGACCGAAAGCCGCTACAAGAACGGGCTCGCCAGTCTCGTCGAGCTGGAAGAATCGCGCCGCACACTGCTCGCTGCCGAAAGCATCGTCGTCACGCTGGAACGCGAGCGGCGCGCCGCCTGGATTGGACTCTACCGCGCTGCCGGCGGCGGCTGGACACCGCCCGCCGAGACGAGCGCGCAGCGCTAGAGGACGGACGCGCCCTGAACCAGATCGAAAAATCATCATCATGAAACGTATGAAGCGAAAACCCCTGTTCATCATCATCGCGCTTGCGCTCGCCATCGGTATCGGCGTCGCGCTTTCTCTGCGCGAACCTGCACCGCAGGCGGAGAAATTAGCCGCGAGCCCCAAGCCGGCGATGACCGTCACGACGGTGAAACCCTCCCGCGTGCCATTGCCGATCCGCCTGGCCGCAAACGGCAACATTGCCGCGTGGCAGGAGGCAAGCATCGGTAGCGAATCCAACGGATTGCGCCTTGCCGAAGTACGCGTCAACGTTGGCGACAGCGTGCGTGCGGGCCAGGTGCTCGCCACCTTTGCCGGCGAATCGGTGGATGCCGACGTCGCCCAGGCGCGCGCCGCCCTGCTTGAGGCGGAGGCCAATGCCGCGGACGCCGCCGCCAATGCGGCACGCGCTCGCCTGCTGCAGGAAACGGGCGCACTCAGCGCACAGCAGATCAACCAGTACCTCACCGCCGAACAGACCGCCGAGGCAAAGGTCGCCGCCGCCAAAGCGATGCTGGACGCCCAGCAACTGCGCATGAAGCACGTGCAGGTCGTGGCACCGGACAGCGGCATCATTTCCGAACGTAAGGCCACGGTCGGCGCCGTTACCGGCGCAGGCACGGAGCTGTTCCGCATGATCCGCAAAGGGCGCCTGGAATGGCGCGCGGAAGTCACCTCCACCGAACTCGGCCGGCTGAAAACCGGCACGCCCGCGACGATCACGGCTGCTAACGGCACCCGGCTGCAAGGCAAGGTCCGCATGATCGGTCCGACCGTCGATCCGCAAAGCCGCGCGGCGCTCGTCTATGTCGACCTGCAACCGGCGCCCGGCCAGTCGGCGCCGGCCAGGGCCGGCATGTTTGCGCGCGGCGAGTTCGACCTCGGCGTCTCGGATGCCCTCACTGTGCCGCAGCAGTCCGTGGTGCTGCGTGACGGCTTCAGCTATGTCTTCCGGCTGAACCCGGACGGTCGCGTCAACCAGCTGAAAATCCGCACCGGGCGCCGTATCGGCGACCAGGTGGAGGTGCTCGACCCGCTTGCGCCGGACACAGTGCTTGTTGCCAGCGGCGCCGGCTTCCTCAATGACGGCGATGTGGTGCGGGTGGTAGAAGAGGTTGCTCCCGCGCCGGCTGCAGCCCCGGCCGCAGCGAAGCCGTAAGGAAGACCGCCCATGATGAACGTGTCCTCCTGGTCGATCCGGAACCCGATTCCGGCGACGATGCTCTTCGTGCTCCTGACCTTTGGCGGGTTGCTGTCATTCCAGGCAATGAAGATCCAGAATTTTCCGGATATCGAGTTGCCGACAGTGTTGGTCACCGCCTCCCTGCCTGGCGCGGCACCGGCCCAGCTCGAAACCGAAGTGGCGCGCAAGCTCGAGAACTCGATTGCGACGGTGCAAGGCCTCAAGCACATGTATACCAAGGTGCAGGACGGCGGCGTCAGCATCACCGCCGAGTTCAGGCTGGAAAAACCGGTACAGGAAGCCGTCGATGATGTGCGCTCCGCGGTGGCGAAGGTGCGCAGCGACCTGCCCGGCGACTTGCGCGATCCGATCGTCAACAAGATGGATCTCGCCAGCCAGCCGGTGCTGGCCTTTACCATCAGTTCGCCGCGCATGGATGACGAAGCGCTGTCCTGGTTCGTCGACAACGACGTGGCGCGCAGGCTGCTCGCGGTGCGCGGCGTCGGTGCAGTCAACCGCGTCGGCGGCGTCACCCGCGAGGTGCATGTGGATCTCGATCCCGCGCGCCTGCAGGCGCTGAACACGACGGCGGCCGACATCTCGCGCCAGCTGCGGCTGGTGCAGACCGAAAGCGCCGGCGGCCGTGCCGACCTCGGCAACAGCGAGCAACCGATACGCACCCTTGCCACGGTCAAGTCGGCAGATGAATTGGCCAGGATGGAACTGGCCTTGTCCGATGGGCGCCGCATCCGCCTCGATGAGGTGGCAACGGTCACCGACACGATTGCCGAGCCGCGTGCCGCCGCCCTGCTGAACGGAAAGCCCGTCGTCGGCTTTGAAGTGGCGCGCAGCAAGGGTGAAAGCGAAGTGGCCGTTGGCGCAGCCGTGCAGCAGGCGCTCGCGGAGCTGAAGCAGCAGCACCCCCATCTGGAACTGACCGAAGCGTTCAACTTCGTCAAGCCGGTGGAAGAGGAATACAGCGGCTCCATGGACCTGCTGTACGAAGGCGCCATCCTGGCCGTGGTGGTGGTGTGGTTGTTCCTGCGCGACTTCCGGGCCACCTTCGTGTCGGCTGTCGCGCTGCCGCTGTCGGTGATTCCAGCCTTCATCGGCATGTATCTCCTCGGTTTTTCGATCAACGTAGTGACACTGCTGGCGTTGTCGCTGGTGGTCGGCATCCTCGTTGACGACGCCATCGTCGAGGTGGAAAACATCGTGCGCCACCTGCAGATGGGAAAAACGCCTTACCAGGCCGCCATGGAAGCGGCCGATGAAATCGGGCTCGCGGTGATCGCTACCACGTTCACGCTGATTGCCGTCTTCCTGCCGACCGCGTTCATGAGCGGCGTTGCGGGCAAGTTCTTCAAGCAGTTCGGCTGGACGGCGTCACTGGCGGTGTTCGCCTCGCTGGTCGTGGCGCGGATCCTGACGCCGATGATGGCGGCCTATATCCTCAAGCCCGCCGCAGCCGCGCACGGCGATCCGTGGTGGATGCAGTGGTATATGCGCTGGGCGGCATGGAGCCTGCGCCACCGTGCGATCACGATGCTGGCTGCCACCCTCTTCTTCATCGGTTCGATTGCACTGATCCCACTGCTGCCGACCGGCTTCATCCCGCCGGACGACAACTCGCAGACGCAGGTCTACCTGGAACTGCCGCCCGGCGCCACGCTGGAGCGCACCATGGCGACCGCCGAGCAAGCCCGCCAGCTGGTCAGCCAGATCGACCATGTGCAAAGCGTGTACACCACCATTGGCGGCGGCACGGCCGGCGGCGATCCGTTTGCGATGCAAGGCGCGGCGGAACCCCGCAAGGCGACCCTGACCATCCTGATGAGCCCGCGCGGCGAACGCCCGCGCAAGCAGGTGATCGAAAACCAGATGCGTGCGGCACTGGAAAAACTTCCCGGTGCCCGCAGCAAGGTCGGCCTCGGCGGCTCCGGCGAAAAGTACATCCTGGTGCTGACCGGCGAAGACCCGAACGCGCTGTCCACCGCCGCCCGTGCCGTCGAGCGCGACCTGCGCACGATCCCCGGCCTGGGCAGTGTCGCCTCCACGGCCAGCCTGGTCCGGCCGGAGATTGCGGTGCGCCCCGACTTCGCCCGTGCGGCCGACCTCGGCGTGACCAGTGCCGCCATCGGCGAAACCCTGCGCATCGCCACGGTCGGCGACTACGATATGTCCCTGGCGAAGATGAACCTGTCCCAGCGCCAGGTGCCGATCGTCGTGAAGCTGCAGGAATCCGCCCGCGAAGATTTGCATGTGCTGGAACGCCTGGCCGTGCCCGGCGCACGCGGGCCGGTCATGCTCGGACAGGTGGCGGAACTCGAGATTGCCGGCGGCCCCGCAGTGATCGACCGCTACGATCGCTCGCGCAACATCAACTTCGAGATCGAGTTGTCCGGCCTGCCGCTGGGTGATGTGAAGGTCGCCGTACAAAAACTGCCATCTGTCATGAACCTGCCGCCGGGCGTGCGCATCGTCGAAATCGGCGACGCCGAGGTGATGGGCGAGCTGTTCGCCAGCTTCGGTCTGGCGATGCTGACCGGCGTGCTGTGCATCTACATCGTGTTGGTGCTGCTGTTCAAGGATTTCCTGCATCCGGTCACGATCCTTGCCGCGCTGCCGCTGTCGTTGGGCGGCGCCTTCGTTGGCCTGCTGGTGGCGCAGAAGAGCTTTTCCATGCCGTCGCTGATCGGCCTCATCATGCTGATGGGTATCGCCACCAAGAACTCGATCCTGCTGGTCGAATACGCGATCGTCGCGCGGCGCGACCACCACATGAACCGGTTCGACGCGCTGCTCGATGCCTGCCACAAGCGCGCCCGCCCGATCATCATGACCACGCTCGCCATGGGTGCCGGCATGATGCCGATTGCACTGGGACTGGGCGCCTCCGACGCCAGCTTCCGCTCGCCGATGGCGATTGCGGTCATCGGCGGGCTGATTACCTCCACCGTACTCAGCCTGCTGGTGGTGCCGGCGGTGTTTACTTATATGGATGACCTGGAACACTTCATGCGGCGCACGGCAAACCGGCTGCGCGGCAAGCGGGGGACGGAGCCGGTTGCAGACCATTGACCGGCGCATTACGCCTTCACACACCTCCCTTGTGCGCGGAAAAGCGGAAAATCCCCGCTTTTCCGCTTTTCATTTCTGCTTCCGCAACGCCGCCTCCTTGAACATGAAGGGCACGGCTTTCCCTGGCAAGCCGTACAACTTCCCACAGGCGTACAACAGCACCTGCATGTTTTTTATTGTGGGTTCTTCCACTTCTCAATAAACTTGCCGGGCGTAAAAATTTCAATGATTTGCGGATGATCGCGCGCCCGCGCAACCCCGTCCGCCCTCCCGGAGAACCCTGATGGCAAACACCTATTTCCCCCAATGGCGCGTGCGCGCCAGTACCAATGACGGCGGCCGCCCCGTCATCGGCACCAGCGAGCGGCTGCCCTGGCCGCAGACCATCGCGATGGGCCTGCAGCACGTGGTCGCGATGTTCGGCGCGACCGTGCTGGCGCCGCTGCTGATGGGCTTTGATCCGAACCTTGCGATCTTCATGTCGGGCATCGGCACCTTGCTCTTCTTCGTGTTCGTCGGCGGGCGCGTACCGAGCTACCTCGGCTCCAGCTTCGCCTTCATCGGCCTCGTCATTCTCGTCACCGGCTACGGCGGACAGGGACCGAACATGAACATGGGCGTCGCGTTGGGTGGCATCATCGCCTGCGGCGCCGTCTATGCATTGATCGGCCTGCTGGTCATGGCGACCGGCACCGGCTGGATCGAGAAGCTGATGCCGCCGGTGGTCACCGGCGCCGTGGTCGCCGTGATCGGCCTGAACCTGGCACCGATCGCAGTGAAGGGTGTGTCGGGGAACAACTTCGATGCCTGGATGGCCCTGGCCACGATCCTCTGCGTCGGCACGGTGGCTGTCTTCACGCGCGGCATGGCGCAACGCCTGCTGATCCTGATCGGCCTGCTGCTGGCCTATGTGCTGTACCTCGTCCTCGCCAATGGCGCGGGACTGGGCAAGCCGATCGACTTCTCCGTGGTTGCCAACGCGGCATGGTTCGGCGTACCGAACTTCGTTGCACCGGTGTTCAAGGCGGATGCAATGGCACTGCTGGCGCCGGTCGCGATCATTCTCGTTGCGGAGAACCTCGGCCACATCAAGGCCGTCAGCGCGATGACCGGCGAAAACCTCGACCGTTACATGGGCCGCGCCTTTGTCGGCGACGGTGTGGCGACGATGCTGTCGGGCAGCGTCGGCGGTACCGGCGTGACGACCTATGCGGAAAACATCGGCGTCATGGCGGCGACGAAGATCTATTCGACGCTGGTGTTCGTGATCGCAGCGGTGATCGCGCTTGTGCTCGGCTTCTCGCCGAAGTTCGGCGCGATCATCCAGACCATCCCGGGCGCGGTGCTGGGCGGCGTGTCGATCGTGGTATTCGGCCTGATCACGGTGGCCGGCGCGCGCATCTGGGTGGAGAACAAGGTGGATTTCTCCGACAACCGCAACCTGATCGTCGCCGCTGTCACGCTGGTGCTTGGCGCAGGTGACTTCACGCTGAAGCTCGGTCAGTTCGCGCTCGGCGGCATCGGTACTGCGACCTTCGGCGCGATCATCCTGTATGCGATCCTGTCGATCGGCAGGAAAGACGCACAGTAACTCTCAAGACTGGCGGCGATGCCCGCTTCACGGTGCAACGCCGCCAGTCATCCCCGCTATTCCTTGAAGTAGACCACCTGGTGGCTGGACGCCAATAGCTTGCCCTCGGCGCTCCAGACCTCCGCACTCTGGTCGAAAAAACCCTTCCCGTAATGCAGTCCGCGCGCCACGCCAAGCAGCGGCGCGCTGCCCTGCTCCTCGAGTTGCGCGGCGTCGGCATGGAAGTATGTTGTGAGCGCAACCGTACCAGCGGCAGTCCATTTCTGCCGGCGGATGAAGATGCGCGGGAAGAAGGCATCGCAAATCGCCGCCAGCGACAGAAAGTCGAGCGGGCGCGGTGGCTGGTCGCGTATCCACAATCTTGTCTGTGACGGGTGGTCGGCCGGTTCGCCGGTGCCCAGGCCGCCGTCGATGAAACGCATGTCGTAACAGGCGGTCCAGGCTGCCTGCGGAATCGCCGGCGACTGCGCGACCTTGTCTGCCGGCGGCACCTGCGGGAAGACCGCATCGGTCGCGCCCCAGGTGTCGCGCCGGACCGCAGTGACTGCCGTGGCAAAAGCCGCAACCTGCCCATTCTGCGTCAGTTCGACAAACCAATGCTGCGTACTGCGGTTGGTGCGCAGCGGCCTTGCGTGAACAGAAAACTCGCCGTCCGAGATCGGCGCCGCGTAATGCACGGTAAAGGAGGTCGGATCGCCGAGCCGGTCCGGATGGCTGACGATGGCGTTGAGCAGCGTGGCGCCAATAATGCCGCCGAACGGTCCGACCATATTGGCGTAAGCCGCGCTGGTGCGGCCGGTCCAGGTGCTGGCGCCGACTGGCGCAAGCGCGACGGCAGCATCGAATGGGTGTTTCGGTGATTGGCTTGTCTCCATGCCTGTCCTTGCTTTCCTTTCTGATTCTTCTGTGTCGATGTATTCATGCCTCGATGCATGGCTGACTGTATAGCCGTGCTCGCTTTAACTCCGCCAGTAGTTGTTGGCCGCGGCGACAGTCTGGAAATTGATCGCCACCACTTGAGAGGACGCGATCAGCGCATCGGCGGACTGTGCGTATTCCGGCCGCAGCTTCTGCAGCACGGCCGGATCGGGCTGGGTGTACTTCACGCCCCGTCGGCTAAGGACAAGCGCAAGTTCAAAACCTTCCTGCGGTGTGGCGGTGATCAGTGAGGGAAGCCATGTGTCAGCCATATTGAGTCTCCTGTCGGTTGGGGGAACGGCACATCAAAAGTCGCCGGTCATGACACCAACCGGCAGCGCAGCAAACAGCGTATCACCATGCATGGAAGCCGACCTGAAGATAAGCCGGCTTGATTCGACGCAAATGCGCTGTGAATCACACAGTCTCAGTAATCAGTAGTAATGGTCAGGTGATACGGAATCGCACTGCAGGCATGCCGGTTCTGCCAAAGCACATTGACCATCGCATGTTCCGAGACGCCCAGATGCCGTGCCATCGCCTGCGCGCCGAGGATAGTGGCCGAACGGATCGCGCGCTCCTCGGCACTGTCGCGCAGGATCAGCGTGTGCCGGTCGATCTTCGCCGCCAGTTCCGGTGCAAAGCGCAGCACCTTGATCGATCGCATCACGCGCGGCATCTGGTAGCTGGCGGCTACCGTGATGTCGCAATCGACCTGGATTCCCTGCTCCATCAGATACCCGGCAAACCACATGACCGCGAGCTGTGCACGCATCAGGTACACATCCTGGCCGTAGGCCATCGGGAAGCGCTTCGCCAGCCGTTCGGCATCGTCGGAGGTCAGCGCTCCTCTGCGGCTGGCGGAAACCAGCTCGGCGGCGGCCTGCTCCAGTTGATCGCCGAACAGGATTTCGCGCAGGAATTGCGCACGACGCCTCGGCATGGAGATGTCGCCCAGCGCATCGATCACCGCCTGCTCCTCGCCGGAGCCGAGCCGCTCACGCAAGCGTACCGGCGTCGTTTCTTCTCCCCAGAAATGATCGAGCGCCGCCCTCAGGCCATGCGCACCACCTTCGTTGCCCCAGTGATAGCGCGCCATTCCGTCCGGCGTCGGCGTCCAGAACATGAAGTTCAGGCTGTTCAATGCGATGCAGAAGGTGGCCGCACCTTCCGGCGTCTGCCCGGCGGGTTTTCCGAACAGGCCGACCGTCATGTGGCTAAAGCGGTCCGAACGTGACGGCAGCCGTGCGATCGCCCCTTCATCGATGGCAACCAGCTCCGGCCGATAATCCTGATGTGCTTGCGCCAGAAGGCGCTTCTTCGCTGTTTGCGGTGTGTTCATTCAGTCTCTTCCATGGTTCGCCAGGCGCGCCAGGCACGATCGCCTGCCGATGCATCGACCTTGAGATTGTAGTTTCCGTTGAGAAATATGCCAATCGCGTAAATTCCGGCCAGGGCGTTACAACACGAGTGCTCGGGCTATAGTTACGCCTATATTCATTGTCGGAGAACGCTCATGCCCATTCCCTGGAGCCAGGTCATCCTGCATGGCCCCAAAGTCCTCGATGCCGCAACCACGCTGTGGGACAAGTGGAATTCCCGCCCACGCCCGCAGGCGATCGACCCCAATGCCGAATCCATGACGCAGATGGAGGCGGTCCTGCAACGTTTGCAACAGCTGGAAGAGGCTCAGGCGGCCAGTGCCGAGCTGGAGAAAAACATGGCGCAACAGATTGCGAGCCTGACGGCCGGATATGCCGAGCTATCGAGAAAGGCCACGATGGCGATCTGGACGGCGGCCGGCGCCCTCGTCGTTGCGTTCATCGCGGTGGGAGTCGCGCTGGCACGCTGATTATCCGGCGAACGCTCGGCGAACACCGGGCGAAACGTCCAGACGAAAAAAAGGGCCGCTTGCGGGGGTGGCGCGCGCGGCCCAAAGACGCTACAGCAACAGGTACGTCAGGTACTACGGGTGCTACGGGTGCTACTGATACATCTGGTACAGCCCATCGCTACTTCACATTTGCCATGTCCGGCAACTGATGGGCAATGCCCTTGTGGCAGTCGATGCAGGTTTTTTCCCCTTTGGCGAGGAAATCCGAGTGTGCATCCACCGCGCGCTTGGACTGCTTGGTGAAATCCATCGACTCGAACTGGTGGCAGTTGCGGCACTCCAGCGAGTTGTTCGCCTTCAGGCGGCGCCATTCATTCTGCGCCAGTTGGAGCCGGTGCGCCTCGAACTTCTCGCGGGTATCGATGGTGCCGAAGATCTTGCCCCAGACCTCCTTCGACGCCTGCATCTTGCGTGCCATCTTGTCGGTCCAGTTGTGCGGCACATGGCAGTCGGAGCAGATCGCGCGCACGCCACTGCGATTGCTGAAGTGGATCGTGCCCTGCAGTTCCGCATAGACGTTGTCGCGCATCTCATGGCAGCCGGTACAGAACTTCTCCGTATTGGTCGCTTCCATGGCGGTGTTGAAGCCGCCCCAGAAGATGATGCCGGCGATGAACGCGCCAATCGTCAGGAAGCCCAGGCTCAGGTGCGCGCTCGGCTTGCGCAGGATGTCCCAGTATCGCTTGAGGACTTTTTTCATTGCAGTCCTCTCACTTCTTCGCGTTGGCGGGTTTGGCCGGCTTGCTCAGCATCGTATCGACGTCAACGAACTGGTTTCCGACCAGCGGCTTCAGGTTCGCCTGCGGCACGTGGCATTGCATGCAGAAATAGCGCCGCGGCGACAGCTCGGCCAGGAAGTTGCCGTCCCGGTCCATGAAGTGCGTGACGCTGATCATCGGCGCCTGGCTCTCCTGCGTGCGGGTGCGCGCGTGGCACATCATGCACTTGTTCGCGTTCTTGTCGAGCTGATAGCCCTCGACCTTGTGCGGGATCACCGGCGGCTGCATCGCGTAATTACGTGCACGCCTGACGTCGCTGTTATCCGGATTAACCAGCGGCGGCGGCTGCGTCGTCTGGTCCAGCGGCGTCGGTCCGCGCATGCCGTCCACGAAGTCGGCGGCCGAGCCGACCAGGGGCACCAGCATGAGCAGTGTCATCAATGCTTTTTTCAGGTTCATGTCGGGCTCCTATACTTTGGTGATCTTGACCGCGCACTTCTTGAAGTCGGTCTGGAACGAGATCGGGTCGGTGGCGTCCAGCGTCACCTTGTTGATCAGCTGGCTGGCGTCAAAGAACGGCACGAACACCAGTCCGCGCGGCGGCTTGTTGCGCCCGCGGGTTTCCACACGCGAGCGAATCGAACCGCGGCGCGATGCGATCTCGACCAGGTCGCCACGGCGTGCGCCCATTGCCTTGGCGTCTTCCGGATGCATGTAGCACACCGCATTCGGCACGGCGCGGTACAGTTCCGGCACGCGGCGCGTCATCGTGCCGGTGTGCCAGTGCTCCAGCACGCGGCCCGTCGACAGCCAGAACGGAAATTCCTTGTCCGGCGATTCCGCAGGCGGCTCGTACGGCAATGCGAAAATCACCGCCTTGCCGTCCGGATGGCCGTAGAACTCGTAGCCCAAGCCCTTCTTCACGTACGGATCGGCGCCTTCGCGATAGCGCCATTGCGTTTCCTTGCCATCGACCACCGGCCAGCGCAGGCCGCGCTCCTTGTGATAGGTGTCGAACGGTGCAAGATCATGTCCATGGCCGCGGCCGAAGGACGCATATTCCTCGAACAGACCCTTCTGGATGTAGAAGCCGAATGCCTTGGCTTCGTCGTTCACAAAGCCGGCCTCGATCTGGCTGTTCGGGAACTTGTTGACCACACCGTTCTTGAACAGCAGGTCATACATCGTCTTGCCGCGCCATTGCGGTGCCTTGTCGAGCAGCTCCTTGCTCCACACCTCTTCCATCTTGAAGCGCTTGGAGAATTCGACCAGCTGCCACAAGTCGGAACGTGCTTCCCCCGGTGCGCTGACCAGCTGGTGCCAGAACTGCGTACGACGCTCGGCATTGCCGTAGGCGCCTTCCTTTTCCACCCACATGGCGGTCGGCAGCACGAGGTCGGCAGCCAGCGTCGATGCGGTCGGATACGGATCGGACACGACGACGAAGGTGCTCGGATTGCGCCAGCCGGGCAGGATTTCCTGCATCACGTTCGGACCGGCCTGCACGTTGTTGTTGGCCATGACCCAGTAGGCGTTCAGCTTGCCGTCCTTCAGCATGCGGCTTTGCACGACCGCGTGGAAACCGGGTTTCTCCGGAATCGTTCCCGCAGGCAGTTGCCAGATCTTCTCGGCGATCTCGCGGTGCTTCGGATTGGCGACGACCATGTCGGCCGGCAGGCGATGCGAGAAGGTGCCGACTTCGCGCGCGGTACCGCACGCGGACGGCTGGCCGGTCAGCGAGAACGGGCTGTTGCCCGGCGTGGCGATCTTGCCGGTCAGCAGATGGATGTTGTACAGCAGGTTGCTGCACCATACGCCGCGCGTATGCTGGTTGAAGCCCATCGTGAAGAAGGACGTGACCTTGACCTTCGGGTCTGCATACAGCTCGGCCAGGCGCTTCAACTTGTCCTTCGGCACGCCCGACAGCTTCGACGTGTAGTCGGCGTCATAGGTGCTGACGAACTTGGCAAACTCGTCGAAGGTGATCGGCTTGCTGCCGCCTGCATCGGGGCCGGCATTCTTCGCGGCCTTCTGCAGCGGATGCTCCGGACGCAGGCCGTAGCCGATGTCGGTATTGCCCTGCACGAAGCGGGTGTGCTTGTTGACAAAGTCCTTGTTGACCTTGTTGTTCTTGATGATGTAGTTGGCGATGTAATTCAGGATCGCCAGGTCGGACTGCGGCGTGAAGACGATCGGCAGGTCGGCCAGTTCGAAGCTGCGGTGCTCGTAGGTCGACATCACCGACACCTTCACATGCGGCGACGACAGCTTGCGGTCAGTGATACGGGTCCACAGGATCGGATGCATTTCCGCCATGTTGGAGCCCCACAGCACGAAGGCGTCGGCGGCTTCGATATCCTCGTAGCAGCCCATCGGCTCGTCCATGCCGAAGGTGCGCATGAAGCCGGCCACGGCGGATGCCATGCAGTGGCGCGCATTCGGGTCGATGTTGTTGGAGCGGAAGCCGGCCTTGAACAGCTTGGCCGCGGCATAGCCTTCCCACACGGTCCATTGGCCGGAACCGAACATGCCGATACCGGTCGGCCCCTTGTCGCGCAGCGCCTGCTTGAACTTCTGCGCCATCACGTCGAAGGCGGTGTCCCACGACACCGGCGCGAACTCGCCGTTCTTGTCGTACTTGCCGTCCTTCATGCGCAGCAGCGGCTTGGTCAGGCGGTCTTCGCCGTACATGATCTTCGACAGGAAGTAGCCCTTGACGCAGTTCAGGCCCCGGTTGACCTCGGCGTTGATGTCGCCGTGCGTCGCGACCACGCGGCCGTCCTTGACGCCGACGTTGACGCCGCAGCCGGTGCCGCAGAAGCGGCATGGAGCCTTGTCCCATTTCAGCTGGGTTTTCGATGCATCCGTGACGACGTTGGATGCAATGGATTCGATCGGGATGCCGACCGAAGTTGCTGCCGTGGCGGCAGCGGTTTGCTTGATGAAGTCGCGTCGGGTGAGCTTCATTGGGTGACCTCCTGGTCGATTGCGGCAAGCGGTTCCGCGTGTTGATAGACGAGTGCGACGTTGAGGACGCCCGGCAGCGAGCGCATCGCGTCCATGTAATCGACCGCGCGCCGTGCGCTGTCGGTTTCCAGTGTGATGACAGCCTTGCCGCTGCCATCGGTGCCATGCACGTCGGCACCGGGTATTTCGCCGATGCAGGACAGCACGGAGTCGAGCTGTGCCGGCTGGGCATACACGACTACGCCTGCAATATGAACTTCCTGTTCCATCGTCAGCAGCCTTTAGTGAAATAAATGAATTCGAAAATTGAAACTGTCGTCATTGCGCGGGCAGGTACGGTTACCCTGCCCTTTTGCATGCTTTTCAGCCTGTCGGGAGCGAGCCGGTCAACAGCTGCATCATCCAGACGAAGAAGCCATAGCCGCCGACGACCATCACTGCCAGGATCGGCGCGGTGATGATGGTCAGGACCAGGAAGGCGCGCAGTTCCTGCGCCTTGGTGGGAGAGTCATCGTTTTTTTTCATGTTTCTCTTTGGTGTTTGCCGAATAAGGTTGCAACGAGCCGGCCCACGGGACGAGGCGCCCGGCGGGATAACAGGTAATACTGGATAAGGGAAGTCAGGTAGCGGAAAGGCGTTAAGGCCTCAGTGCTCCTCGTTCGCAGCGATCGCTGCGCAAGCTGGTGGTTGCATGGGTGTTTGACCTCATCGTTTTTTTAGAAAAAGGCATCATCGCTTTGTCGTTGATTCATTGAGCTTTCAAAGCGAGGCCCGGTTGGAGCAATCCTATCGGAGTGAGAATGTGTGAAACCTTGACCTGGATCAATTTTGCCGGGAGTATAAACCACAATGCACAACGTGGTTTTTCTTGTGGTAACTCACCCGTCTTTTCTCTTGGTTATTAAGTGACTTATGGTCGAAAGCCTATGTCTGGACCCTGGCCCCTTATCTCTGCACTGTCATGGCAGCCGGCAGCCCCAGCCGCCTCTTCGGCCGGGTGCAGCCCATCCTGAATCCGCTGAATGCGGTCGATACAGGGACGGCAGCGCCGCCTGTGATTGACCTGAAAGAAGTCGCCGGCTCGTGACACCGCTTTGGCCGTTACCTGCGGAGACCGGGATTATTGAAATGTGCTTTAAAAAATGATCGCCCAAGCTCCGTCTGAACGGAACCTGGGCTCGGATGCCAGGAGGCGGAGATCAGCGTCGGAAGATCTGGACCGCACGCCGCAGCGTGCCGGCCTGCTGTTTGAGGCATTCGCTGGTGGCGGCGTTTTGCTCGGCCAGGGCGGCGTTTTGCTGGGTCGTGCGTTCGATATCACTGATAGCGCGATTGACGTCGCTCACGCCCTGCGATTGCTCGTTGGCCGCTTGCGTGATCTCCTGCACCAGCGTGGTGACGTCCGACACGGAGCGCACCATGGAGTTGATGATCTCTGCAGCCGAATTGACATGGTTCGCACCTTGGCTGACCTGTTCGCTGGAGGCCGTGATCAGGGTGCGAATCTCCTTGGCCGATTCGGCGCTGCGGTTGGCCAGGGTGCGCACTTCGGAGGCAACCACCGCAAAGCCCCTGCCCATTTCGCCCGCCCGCGCCGCTTCCACCGCCGCGTTCAGCGCGAGGATATTGGTCTGGAAGGCGATGCTCTCGATCACCTTGATGACTTCCGTCACCCGCCCCGATGCGTCGTCGATCGACTTCATGGTCTTCACCAGGTCTGCTACCGAGGCGCCGCCGGTATCGGCCGTGCGGCTGACTTCCAGGGTGCTGCTTTCCACCTGCTTCGCCGTGCTGGCTGTTTGCTGGACCACCGAGGTGATCTGCTCCATGGCAGCCGCGGTCCGCTCGACGCTGGACGACTGTTCTTCCGAGCGCCCTGCCAAATGGTTGCTGCCCTGGGAAATTTCCTCGGCGGCTGCCGTGATGCTGGATACTTCCGCCCGCACATCCTCGACGATCGCCTGCATGTTCAGATTGATCAGGCGGATGTTCCGGATCAGCTTGCCGATCGGGTGGCGCATATCGAAGGACATGTCGCCCTCCAGATTGCAGCCGGCGATGCGCGCAGCCAGCCGGGTACAGTCATCCAGGGGCTTGGCCACAGCCCGGTGGAACCAGCCCAGCACCGCGGCTGCGCCCAGCACCAGTACGCCGACGTCGAGTGCCGGCCCAAAGCTTGTGCCGGCCCCGAGCAAGTGGCTGGCCAGAAGGGCCGACAGCCACAGGCCCAGCGCCATGGTCATGCGTTGGGTCAGCGAGAGGCGAAACACGCGCTGCGGCCAGTCGCGCCAGCCCACCTTGCGTACACCGCCGGCATGCAGGCGCACGCGTGGCCCGCCATTTCCGGGGTTGCGAAGGTGCTGGTACAGGGCTTCCGCCTCGGCGATCTGCGCGCGGGTGGGCTTGGTCCGCACCGAGATATAACTGACGTTCTTGCCGTTGCGGACCACCGGGGTGACATTTGCCAGCACCCAGTAGTGATCCCCGTTCTTGCAGCGGTTCTTGACCACGCCCGACCAGGGGCGGCCGCGGCCGATCGTGGACCACATGTCGCGGAACGCTTCCGGCGGCACATCGGGATGGCGCACAAGGTTGTGCGGCTGCCCCAGCAGTTCGTCGTAGTCATAGCCGCTGATCGCCACAAAGACGGCGTTGCAATGGGTGATGCGTCCTTGGGCGTCGGTCGTCGAAACGAGCATGGCTCCATCGCTTAACTCGACTTCACGCTGAGTAACGGGCAGGTTGGTGCGCATCGATGTCTCTATTGATAGTAGAGCGCCCGGGGAAGAATGCGAGGTTGGGCGTGTCACCTCCGACAGCGGCGGTGACTGTGACAACCGCACTGGCGAGATCAGGAAGATCGCAGGGTGTAATGATATGAATCAATCTTCGTGCATCCATGATCCAGATCAAGATTAGTTACCATATGGCGATCTTCCGCAGCAACCGGCGAGCGCTACTCTGGCCGCCCCAACCATCGTGATGCGGCTTCACTGACCCGGCAGTCCGGCTCAATGTTGACTGGTTTCGTGCATCTCCCGTGGAGAAGCCGCAAACGTTTTTCAGCGATCTTTATCGATCTTCAGCGACCTGCAGCGATCTTCAGTGATCGATCGGGATAATATCCGCGATGTCGAGCACCTCACATGGTGATGTGGATTCCCGATGCATCGGCCGCATGGCCATTCATCAATGTGTACTGGTGTACGACACGGCGCCCAGCAACCGGTCGATTTCATCTGCGGTGCGCGGTTTGTGGAACAGATAGCCCTGGCCAATATCGCAGCCCTGGTCGCGCAGGAAATGCGCCTGGTCGCGCGTCTCCACGCCTTCTGCAATGACCTTGATGTTGAGTTCCTTGCCGATGTTGATGATAGTCCTGACGATGCTGCAGTCCTTGGCATTGCCGGGAATTGCAGTGACGAAGGACTTGTCGATCTTCAGTGCATCAACCGACAGGCGCGTCAGGTAACTCAGCGAGGAATAGCCGGTACCGAAATCGTCGATGGAGACCTGCACGCCCAGCTGCTTGATGCGACTGAGCTCCTGCGCCGCGCGCTCGCTCATCAGCGCGCGCTCGGTGATTTCGATCTCCAGCTGGTGCGCGGGCAGTCCGGACTCCGCCAGCGCGTCGCTGACCACCTGCACGAAATCCTCGCCGAGCAGCTCTGCTGCCGACACGTTGACGGCGACTACCCAGTTGGCACCGAGCAGGTTCCACTGCTGCACCTGTTTGCATGCCTCCCGCAGCACCCACACGCCGATCGGCAGGATGAGCCCGGTCTTTTCCGCGATCGGGATGAATTCATCGGGAGAGACGACCCCCAGCTCTGGATGCGTCCAGCGCAACAGCGTTTCGACGCCAACAATGCGGTGCGTCCTTGCATCCACCTGCGGCTGAAAGCGCAGCTCGAACTCCTTGCGTTCCACCGCACGATGCAAGCCGCTGGTCAGGATCTGCGCACGTGTCGGTGCAGTATCGACGGTTTCACGAAAAAAACGATAGCGTGCGCGCCCTTCCGTCTTTGCCTTGGCGACCGCTTCGTTCGCGCAGTCCAGCAGCTGCCCTGCACTGGAAGCATCGTCGGGATAGATCGCGATGCCGATACTAAAGCCGAGGTATTTCTCCGGCATTTCCGGGATCAGAGAAGGTGTCAGCGCATCGATCAGGCGCCCGGCAAAGGATGAAAGGTCTTCGATGGAATTCGCGCGCGACACCATTATCGCAAACTCGTCATTGCGCAGGCGCGCAACCGCTTCGCCTTTCCTCGCCGTTTCTGCGAGTCGACTGGCAATCTCGATCAGGACCTGATTGCCGCTGACAAAGCCAAACTCCTGATTGACTGACTTGAAGTTGTCGAGGTTGACGAAGACGAGCGCAATGCGCGTCCCTTCACGATAACCCTGCCTGACATGACTCGACAGCAGGTCACGGAAAAACTTCCCGTTGTGCAGGCCGGTGAGCTCGTCGTGGTTCTCTGCAAATTCGGCACGAGCGGTCAGCCGTCCGCGCTCGCGCAGGTCAAACAGCAGATACGCATATGCGAGCGCCATGAACAGGGCAATACTTGCACCAAAGAGATAGGTACTGTGTTCGGCACGCTCGCCGCGCTGCACAGACGTCTGTTTGATTCGTGCGAGCTCGGCACGTTTGTCGGTGACCATTTCTCCGGACAACATCCGCAGGCGATCCATGATCAGCTTGCCACGGTCACTGTTCACCATTGCCAGCGCCGCGGCATGCCTCCCCTGCTTGTGGAGAACCACCGTCTGGTGCAGCTCGTCGAGCTTTTCTATCTTGATCCGGTTTATCTCGGCGAGGTGGAGCTGATAGCGGCTTTCCTCCTTGAGGCCCCGCGCCAGCCAGTCGAGGCGTGCATCGATTTCCTTCAGGGCATTTTCATACGGCTCGAGATAGCGCGGGTTGCTGGTCAGCAGATAGCCGCGCTGCCCGATCTCGGCGTCCTGGAATGCCGAGAGCGTGAGGTTCAATGCCCGCAGCTGTTCGTTGACGTGGTTAATCCGTTCCTCGGCAGCGATATATTCGCGATGATCGTTGAGCGTGCGCCAGCCGGAAAAGACCAGCAGTACGGAAACGATGACGATCAGGACAATAAGCCCAATCTCCAGACGTTGGTTCTTCAGGTTTGTCATCGATAAGGTTTGTCATCGATATCAGGCCGAAGATTAGCTGTCATTTCCTGCTTTACCTTCCTGCTCGCAGCACGTCTCCGGCGTCAGGACGCTTTGATTGTCTATCTTTCTGATAGCGCCGGGCGCAATAAGTTTTCTTCTTTTGCCCTGCCGTGCCTGTCCTCGCCCCGGCGATAGGCGGTGGGCGTACTGCCTGTCCACTGCTTGAATGCACGGCAGAACACTGCAGCGTTCATGTAGCCAAGGTCGCGCGCGATGGCCGCAATCGGCGCCGACGACTTGCTCAGCCGCTGCACGGCGATATCGCGCCGCAATGCATCTTTTACCGACTGAAAGGTGGCGCCTTCGGCAGAGAACTTGCGCGTCAGCGTCCGCGAGGACATGTGGAAGGCCCGTGCGACTTCGTTCAGTTCGACGGTGCGGTCGATGTGCTCTTCCAGATACTCGCGCGTGCGGGCGCTGATGGAGCCGCGGTTAAACATGGTAAACGCCCAGTCTTCCGGCGCCCGTTTGAGAAATGCCCAGAGCTGGTGCTTCTCGCGCTTGAAGGCCATCTGGCAATACGACTCGGCCAGCCACACGCCGGATTCCCGCGCGCCAAAGCGGATATCGCCCGGATACAGGAAGATGTAATCGGCCGCATGCGACGGCCGGTCGAAGGCGAAATCTACGCGCTCTATCGGTATTTCCCGGCCTAGCAACCAGGAAACAATGCCGTGGATCAGCTTCATCATCAGTTCGTGGCCGAGGATGGTCACGGCAACGTCCGGCTGGCGCGGCACCAGCACGATGCGCACAAAGGCATCCTGCCGCGACATCTGCAGCCGGTAATCGTCGAGGATCAGGTTCCAGAAGCGCAGGAAGCGGTTCAGTGCAATCAGGATCGTCGGTGCATCGAGCAGGCTCAGGCACAGGTATTTCAGCGTGCCGCCCCGGATGGGGCGCGACCACAGCCCAAGCATCTCATCGTCCAGCTCGAAGGCGATGCGCTTGTACAGCAACACAAACTGTTCCCGCGTGATGCGGGCGCCGGGCTGGTCCAGCAGTTCCGCCGCAATTCCCGCCTCCTTCAGCACGCGGGCGACGACCGCAGCGTCGCGCTGCCGTCGCAGGGGTTGCAGCATGGCATGGAGAAAGTGGGAGGACACGGTGGCCGTGTACCTCTGCACAAGTACCGGGGACGTCTTGGGCATGGCAGAAAAGCTGAAAACGATCACCGATGAATTATGGCGCGTTTTGCATAGTCATTGGCGCAAAGCGTGAACTTTTCGGCAATCCCCTCCCTATACTTTCCCTTGTCTTTACTGTGTCTTCATCTTGTTACGCACAGAAATCCATGGTCGCCGAGCCGCAGGCATTGTGGCTCGGATGGACAACTTTTGCCTTCATTTTTGCCCGCACATTTCGGAGGAGCGATGCAATACACATCACTGGAAACAAGGATCGACGGTCCCGTCGCGATCGTCACGCTGAACCGTCCGGCAAGGCGCAATGCGCTGGACGAACGCGCCGTAGGCGAGATCGAACACTATTTCTCGTCGGTGCCGAACGGCGTGCGGGCCATCGTGCTCGCCGCCAATGGTCCGCACTTCTGCGCCGGGCTGGACCTGAAGGAGCACTATGAGAAGGAACGCAGCGCGGTGGAATTCATGCGTGTGTGCCAGGGCTGGCACCGCGCCTTCGACCGCATCCAGCATGGCGGCATCCCGGTGATCGCAGCGCTGCAGGGCGCGGTGGTGGGCGGCGGACTGGAACTGGCCACTGCTGCACATGTGCGCGTGGGTGACAGCAGCGCCTACTTTGCCCTGCCGGAGGGGCAGCGCGGCATCTTCACCGGCGGCGGCGCGACGGTGCGCGTGGCACGGATCATCACCGCCAACCGCATGGTCGAGATGATGCTCACCGGCCGCGTGATGGACTGCCATGAAGGGTTGAAGTCGGGCCTGCTGCATTACCTGACGCCGCCGCAAGGCGCATTCTCCAAGGCGATGGAACTGGCGCACAAGGTGGCAGGCAACGCCCCCTTGTCCAATTACGCCATCGTAACCGGCATCAACAAGGTCGCGGACATGTCAGCGACGGAAGCCCTGTTCACCGAATCGCTGATTGCGGCGATGGTGCAGACCGGCGAGGAAGTGCAGGCGCGGCTGGGCGATTTCGTCGAAAAACGCGCCGAGAAGGTCGCTGTCGCCTGCGAGAACTGATCCGGACAGACCGGCCTCGGCCGCCCCAGTGTCGAGGTCTGGCCATCCGGCGCTGCGCAAGGGGCACGTGCTGCCTCTTGCCGCCTCTTGCGCAGCCGCATTCCATCCCGTCGCCAGACATTCATTTCGCTCCATGCGCCGGGCCGCCGCCCGGCAACCTACTTCATGTCAAGAGGAGTGCCTGTTCCTCTCGAAAACACTGCCCCCCCTGTGCTACGCTGCCGAAATTCGCGCACTGACTTCACGATCATGAACCTCAAGGCTTCCTGGATTTCTGGTGCCGTCCTTGCCGGCGCCGCCCTCTTCGGTTTTCCCCATGGCTACGCCAAGGCCCTGCCCGCCAAACCTGCCGCCAAGGCATGCCTGGCCCCCGCCGCATGGGCGACCCTGCAGGGCGAGAAGATACAGACGGCGACCGCGCCCGCTGTCCTGAATAACATGGCCAGGAACGATATCGTGCTGCTTGGCGAAGCGCATGACGACGACGATCATCACCTGTGGCAGTTGCAGGTGCTTTCTGCCTTACATGGCTTGCGGCCGAACATGGCGATCGGCTTCGAGATGTTCCCGCGCCGCATACAACCGGTACTCAACCGCTGGGTCGCCGGAGAACTCCCGGTCGAGCAATTCCTTGTCGAATCCGAATGGGACAAGGTCTGGAGCATGCCGGCCGAGCTGTACCTGCCGCTGTTCCAGTTCGCCCGCATCAACCGCATCCCGATGGTTGCGCTGAACGTGGATGACAAACTGACCAAGGCCGTTGTCGAAAAAGGCTGGGATGGCGTGCCGGAAAGCGAGCGCGAAGGTGTCAGCCGGCCCGTTCCAGCGCAGGACGCCTATCGCGATTTCCTGTTCGAGATCTACCGCGGACATGCCGAGATCCGTGGCAAGGGCAGTTCCAAGGTGAGCCGGAAGGACAAGGCCTTCCGCCATTTCGTCGAGTCGCAACTCACGTGGGACCGCGCGATGGCCGAGGCATTGGCGAGCCGCCTCCAGCCCGGCACATCCGCCGAGAAGCCGCTGGTGGTCGGCATCATGGGCAGCGGCCATGTCCGTTTCGGCCATGGCGTGCCGCACCAGTTGCGCAGCATCGGCGTGCAGAACATCGGCACGCTGCTGCCTGTCGCAGCCGATTCCGACTGCAAGGAAATCCTCGCAGGAATGGCCGACGCCGTTTTCGCGCTGCCCATGCAAGTCGCTGCCAAGCCTCCGCCGCCGCGCCTTGGCGTGCGCCTGGAGCAAGGCGAAGACGGCGTACGCATTGCCGAGGTAACCGCCGGCAGCCTCGCCGACCAGACAGGCCTCAAGGCCGGTGACCGGGTTGTCGAAGTGGGGGGGCAGAATGTGACGCGCATCACGCCCGTCATCGCTGCCATCCGTCTGCAGCCTGACGGCAGCTGGCTCCCAATGCGCGTCAGGCGCGGCAAGGAAACGCTGGACATGCTGGTCAAGTTCCCTGCCAAGCCATGACGGCAGCATTGGTCACTGGCTACATACGCTCCGCACTCGTCGCGTGCATAGGCTTGTGCGCACTGGTGCTCAGCCATGCAGCGCGTGCGGCCGCTCCATCACTTGAACTGAATGTCGAGCTCGATCCCGGGACGCGCCGCTTCCAGGCGCGCGCCGTACTGTCCCCCGCTGCGCGCGACTTCCGGTTTGCACTGCATGAGTCGCTGCAGATTCAGGGCGCCTCATCCAACGGAAAGCCGCTCCAGGTCACCCCTGCCGGCCGTGAAGGCGCGATCCGCGGGTGGCGCATCGCTCTGCCCGCCGGTACGGAACAGCTGCAGCTCGATTATGGCGGCACCCTGCCCGCGCTTGACCGCAGCCTCGACCATCGCGGCGTGCTGCAAGGGCTGCCGCCGATGGCGTCCGTCGAGGGCAGCTTCCTGCCGGCAGGCGGCGCATGGTATCCGCAGCCGGCCTCCTTGTTCTCCTACCGCGTGACGCTGTCCGTGCCTGCAGGCCAGCGCGCCCTGGTGGCCGGCCGCCTGCTGTCGGAAAACATCCCGGCCGACAAATCCGGCACCACCGGCAACTACCGCGCAAGCTTCGAATTCGCCCAGCCTGCGGATGGCATCGACCTGATGGCCGGACCGTGGATCGTGCGCGAAAAGATCATGCAGCGCACTGCAGGCGCACCGCTGCGGCTGCGCACTTACTTTTTGCGCGACCTCGACGCCATGCCGGGCCTTGCCGATGGCTATCTTGAAGACACACAGCGCTACCTCGCGATGTACGAAGAAAAGATCGGCGCCTATCCGTTCACCGAATTCTCCATTGTTGCCAGTCCCCTGCCGACCGGCTTCGGCATGCCCACCCTCACCTACCTCGGTGCCGACGTACTGAAGCTGCCCTTCATCCGCGCCACCTCGCTCGGCCATGAAGTGCTGCACAACTGGTGGGGCAACGGCGTCTATGTCGACTACGCCAAAGGCAACTGGTCGGAAGGCTTGACCACCTTCATGGCCGACTATGCGTACAAGGAGCGCGACTCCGCCGAAGCGGCGCGTGAGATGCGCCTGGGCTGGCTGCGCGACTTTGCCGCCGTGCCGGCAGACAGCCAGCGGCCGCTCGCCTCCTTCCGTTCCCGTACACATGGCGCCGCTGCCGCCGTCGGCTACGGCAAGTCGGCGATGCTGTTCGTGATGTTGCGCGACACGGTGGGTGAAGACGCCTTCTGGCGCGGCATCCGCAGCTTCTGGGACAAGAACCGCTTCCGGGCTGCATCCTGGGACGATCTCAAGCGCGCCTTTGCACAAGCCTGCCACTGCTCGCTCGACACCTTCTTTGACCAATGGCTCAACCGCGCAGGCGGACCAACGGTCACCATCGAATCCGCCTCAGTCAAACCCGCAGCCGGGAAGCAACGACTGACACTCGCGCTGCAGCAAAGCGCACCGCCCTACGCATTGCGCCTGCCGGTCGAACTCGTCTACGCCGACCGGTCCGAAAAGCGCATTATCGACATCGCCCACAGGAACGATACGGTGACGCTCGACGCGAACACAGCGCCGCAAGGCGTGCGGCTCGATCCCGACCTGCGCGTCTGGCGCGTGCTGCACCGCGACCAGCTCCCGCCCATCCTGCGCCAGTGGATCACGGCGAAAGCGCCGCGGCTTGTCGTCGCATCGCGCGACGCACAAGTGCGTGACGCCGTCGAGGCGCTCGCCCCACGCCTGTTTGAAGTCCCGCCCCAACCGGTCGCCGTTGCTGCCATCCGCAGCGGCAGCGAACCGGTGCTGCTTGCCGGACTGCATGCGGACGTCGATGCCGCACTGGCGGCGGCAGGACTGCCCCCACGCCCGCCAAAGCTGGACCGCGGCAGTGCACAGGTGTGGACCGTACAAAGGAACGACGGCACACCAGTTGCAGTCGTATCCGCCCGCGACGCCGGCGCGCTACGCGCACTGCTTCGACCGCTGCCGCATTACGGCTCCCAGAGCTGGCTCGTCTTCGACGGCAGCCGCGCGCTGGAGCGCGGCGTCTGGCCCGCTCCCGGCCCGCTCGTCAAGGTGCAAGGAAGCCGGTAACTCATTCTCTCTTGCTCCCGTTCCCACGGCTCTCATTACGAGCCGTGGCCCACCGGAGCGCCACACCAAAGACAGACAATCCCTGTAAGCCACCTGTGTTATAAATCCGGCACTTTTTTCTGACGGCACTGACATTGGCGTCAGCGCCGGGCTTCTGTTGAGGACTCATAAAGTCGTCATTCAGCCGCTGGTGCCCCATCACCCTCGCTTTTACCGAGACCGCGAACCTGCCCCTTCTCCTTTTAAGGGGGAAGGCCGGGATGGGGGTGGAGTGTGTCAAGCACCTAACGAACCAAGAATAAACAGACGGAGGCACGGACAAGACCGTGATGAAAACAGCATCATCGCCAAGCCCCGCCTATAGCGCACCAAAAAACCAATAACCAAAAAAGGGAGGCCAATATGGCAAATCATCTCGACATCGCCGACATCAAGGCAATGCCGGTTACCAAGTACACGGAACTGCGCGCCAAGCTCCGCACAGGCGACCTGCTGTTCGCCTCGGGCGACTACCTGCTCTCGCAAGCGATCCAGAAAGTCACCTCCAGCCCGTGGAGCCACGTCGGTGTCATCGTCCGTCTCAAGGACATCGACCGCGTGCTGCTGCTGGAAAGCGTCGAGGACTCCGGCGTCCGCTTCGCACCGCTATCCAAGTACACCAGCGACTACGCGGACGGCAAGCCGTATCGCGGCCGGCTCGTTGCGGCACGCGTCAGTGACATGCAGGCTTCCACCGCGACCAGAGTGATGCAATTCGGCGTTGACGAACTTACCCGTCCCTACGACGTGGACGAGGTTTCCAAGATTCTTGCCCGCGTCACGCTAGGCGTCGGCAAGAAGGAGCGCGACCGCGAGTACATCTGCTCGGAGCTGGTGTATGAATGCTTCGCGCAGGCCGGGCGCGAGTTCAACTTCGACTCGCGAGGGTTTGTCAGCCCCGGGGCGATCTGGAGGGATCCGAAGGTGTCGTTCCTGGGGCGATTCCAGTAGCGGGTCTGAATGATGGAGACCGGGCCGGTGGGCAGCGGTCTCTGCCACAGAGGGCTTTTCACGAAGAATCGTATCTTCTGTAAGATAGCTCCATTCCAGCAATGAAGCTCTCGCCATGATTGCCGATCAAGCATCTCCCCACATCCTTGTCGTCGAAGACGACGACCATATCTCTCATGTTCTGAAGTTTATGCTTGAAAGGCAAGGTTACCGTACGCGCCTGGCAACGGATGGACTTGCAGCACGAAAGCTCATCGAGGAAGGCAGCGATGTTCCCGGACTGATCCTTCTTGATGTCATGCTGCCCTACATCGACGGTTTCGAGGTTGTCCAGCTGATTCGTGCACAGCCGGCGTGGCAATCGGTTCCGATTGTGATGCTTACCGCAAAGACGATGGAGCGCGACATCGTGCGTGCTCTGGATGCCGGCGCGAACGACTACATCGTCAAACCCTTTCAGCCGAATGAGCTACTGGCCCGCGTGCGCCGTTTTCTCAAGGTGAATGCATGAAACGCGCTGCCTTCTTTGTACTGGCCGCCGCTACCGTTGTCGTCCCCGGTGCCGGTGCACAGACAAGCATCGGCATCCATGCCGCGCACGACCACCTGAGCAATAACACGCCCGACTGGCGCGAAACGACGGTGCAGTTGCAACATCAGTATGGACCGCGCCGAAATGCGGGCATCGCGCTTACGCAGATGGAGCGGTTCGGCGTGCAAGACAACCAGATTAGCGGCATGTTTGCCATGCCCCTCAGCAGCGTCCTGGTAGCGACAGCGGAAGCCAGCCTCAGCGATACGCACCGGGTGCTGGCCCGGAATGCGCTTGGCGCGACGCTGCAGTACGAATTTGCCCCCGCATGGCTGGCGCACGGAGGAGTCAGGACAACCGACTACGACGCAGCACGGGTGAGCCAGGGGCTGCTCATGCTCGAGCATTACTTCTCTTCGTTCAGCGTGGCAGCGGGCTGGCGGCCGGCACGTGCATTCAGTACGACGGCGCACAGCGGTGAACTGCGCGCCAACTACTATTACCAGGAAAAAAACTCCATCGGCTTCATCGTGGCTGGCGGCAAGGAAGCCGCAAACATCGCCGGCAACATCAGTCTTACCAGCCTGCGTTCGGCAGCCATCGTCGGCCGCCACTGGCTGACCCGCCACTGGGCGCTGAACTACAGCGTCGCCCATACGCGTCAGGGAGATTTTTACACGCGCAACGGATTGAGCCTTGGTCTTCAGTACGCTTTCTGATCCCTATTTGCTCGTCGCGTTCTGGACCGGGATAGGCGCACTTTCGCTCACGCTGTTGATCGGTGCCCAGATCGTCTATCTGCGTGTCGCCCTGCGCCGCGACCAGCGGCAGGAGCGGAACGTGATTGCAAAATGGCGGCCGATCCTCAACGCAGCGATCACCGACACGCCTCCCGAACAGCTGCCCGCGCTTCACAAGAAAGATCAAATTCCGTTTCTCAGGTTTTGGGTGCACCTGCACCAGTCCGTGCGTGGCGAGGCGAGCGCAGGACTGAATGACGTCGGCTACCGCCTTGGCTGCGACGGCGACGCACACCGCCTCCTGCACAAGGGGAACCGCGCGGAAAAGCTGCTGGCCATACTGACGATCGGGCATTTGCGCGACCTCAAGGCCTGGCCGCAGTTGATCGAAGAAGCGCGCCTGCAGGACAACACCACTTCCGTGCATGCCTTGTGGGCACTCGTACAGATCGACGCACGCAAGGCATGCCACGAATTGATGCCGTTGCTTCTGCAGCGCGACGATTGGCCCCTCTCCAAACTGGCAAACATTCTGCAGGAGGTGCGCGAAGAATGCGAAGCGGTACTGGGCAGCCTGATACCGGCGCTGGAACCGGAACGCTTGCCGCGCGCACTGCATCTGGCAGAAGCGTTGCGCATCCATCTTCCCTCCGCACTGTTGTTGGACCTGCTGCACGGTGCCTCGGTCGATATCGTGACGGCGGCCTTGCGACTGTCCGCCATGCCGGACCTGCTTGACGCGGTCCGCACCCACCTTGGCCATGCGGACTGGCGGGTACGTGTGCAAGCGGCCAAGGCACTCGGGCGCATCGGTGATCACTCCGACATCGCACGACTGCAAACACTCCTCGGCGACCCGCAATGGTGGGTGCGCTACCGCGCCGCACAGGCCTTGCTCAGCCTGCCTTTCATTGGTCGCAGCGAGGTTGATAGCCTTTGTGCCACGGTAACGGACCGATACGCCGCCGACATGCTCAGGCAGGTCGCTGCAGAACAGGAGTTGAGATGAACTGGCCCCAATTGATTATCGAAATCGCCACCTGGTTCATCCTCTGTTACTTCATCCTGTTGAACGGCGGCTACCTGCTGCTCAACATGCTGTCAATCGTTACGCTGCACCGGCGAGGCCAGGAGCGCATCCTCGACGACCTGCCACAGGTGTATTCCGGACTCGAGCCGCCAATCAGCCTGCTGGTTCCCGCCTACAATGAAGAGGCGACGATTGCCGCATCGGTGCGCTCGATGCTGCAATTAAGTTATTCCGAACTGGAAATCATCGTGATCAACGATGGGTCAAAGGACGGCACGCTGGACGTTTTGAAGCG
The DNA here is from genome assembly GCF_054780595.1 of Noviherbaspirillum agri. Lineage (NCBI taxonomy): Bacteria > Pseudomonadati > Pseudomonadota > Betaproteobacteria > Burkholderiales > Oxalobacteraceae > Noviherbaspirillum > Noviherbaspirillum agri. Next base: position 132,001 of record NZ_BAAGWA010000006.1, on the reverse strand, counting down.
GGAATTTGCGCTCGCGCCCTTCCCGGAGGCGTATCGCATCCAGCTGGAGACCAAGCCCCTCAGGGGAATCTTCCGCTCGACCCGCTATCCGAACCTGCGCGTCATTGACAAGGAGAATGGCGGCAAGGCGGACTCGCTCAATGCCGGCATCAATGCCTCGCGCTATCCACTTTTCTGCGGCGTGGACGCCGACTCGATCCTGCAGCGCGACAGCCTGCAGAAAGTGGTCAAGCCATTCCTGACCGATGCCAGCGTCGTTGCAACCGGCGGCACGGTGAGGGTCGCGAACGGATGCGAAGTCAGCGGCGGCTTCCTGACCAGGGTCGGCTTGCCCTCCAACCCGTGGGCGCTGTTCCAGGTCGTGGAATATCTGCGCGCCTTCCTGTTCGGGCGCCTCGGCTGGTCCACCATCAACGGGATGTTGATCATCTCCGGCGCATTCGGCTTGTTCAGGAAAGATACGGCCATCATGGCAGGCGGCTATCGTCCCAAGACCATCGGCGAGGACATGGAACTCGTTGTGCGGATGCACCGCCTGCTGCGCCAGAAGAAGCAACGTTACCGCATCGAGTTTGTGCCGGACCCGGTATGCTGGACCGAAGCGCCGGAGGACCGTGCGACCTTGCGCAACCAGCGCATCCGCTGGCAACGCGGCCTGTCGGAAAGCCTCAGTGCAAACTGGGGACTGATGCTCAGCCGCAACGGCGGTGCGCCGGGATGGCTGGCCTTCCCGTTCATGCTGTTGTTCGAATGGCTGGGGCCGCTGATAGAACTCGGTGGTTATATCTTCATGGGGGTTGCCTTCGCTTTTGGATGGATTTCCTGGCAGGCATTTGCGGTCTTTCTCTTTGTCGCAATCGGCCTCGGCATCCTGCTGTCGGCCTCCGGCCTGCTGCTGGAGGAAATGTCCTTTCACATTTATCCGAGACCACGCCAGCTTGCGCTGCTGGCTCTTGTCGTGATCGTCGAGAATTTCGGCTACCGCCAGATCAACAGCTGGTGGCGCCTGGTCGGGCTGTACCGCTGGGCGACCCAGGGCGAAGCGAGCTGGGGAGCGATGACGCGCAAGGGAAGCTGGCAACGCAAGGTGTAGCAATGCGCATCCTGCCGATCGGACTGTTATTCATCATGACAAGCGCGCAGGCAAGCTTCCTACAAATCTGCCCCGCCTCGGTGCCGCCTTCCGGCGGGCCGGAAGCCGTTATCACCGGTGCCGATGGCGTGCAGTCACGAATCCGGGTTGACGAGGTGGCGGCGCCCGGTTGTCGCAGCATGTCTTTGCCGGTTCCTGCCGAGAGCATCGTTGCCCTCCACCCGCTCGGCACACCGGAGGCGAAGCGCATCGGCGACAGGCTGATCGTGGAAGGGATCGCGCGCGACAATTCGTTCAGTATCAGCACTGCAACTTTCACCGCAGAACACGAAGAGCCCGGTCGGCGACCCATGCCGCTGCAGGAAAATCTGCTCACTGGAATGGCTGTGCGCACTTTCGGCGTTGAAGAACGTGTACAGGCCACCCTTCGCAATGGGCAGCTTGATCTCCGATGCGCAGCAGGGACCAGGCCTGCTGGCGTCATCCTGAGCGCCCCCTGGTACATGACGCAGGCCCGTGCAAGGCTGCAGCTTTCCGCCACCGGCAATGGAAGATTTGAAGTGGCAATGGCAGATGCGGCCGGAGCGACAAAAGAATCGGCCACCACGTTGGGCCACGTTGAAGGCAATGCTGCTTCGGCAGTCGATCTGGCATTGCCGCCAACCGGTTTTGATCGCACCGACTGGCGCCATTTTTCCATTGCCTGCCCGCGCCACCAAGCCGCACTAGTGTTGAACGATGTCAGGCTGGTAGCGCATGGCCCTTCCCCTGGCACACGTTCCGGTTGGGTCTGGGATGCGCAGGACTGGATGGCAGAGGCAGATCGCCTGCTCAAGCAGGCACAACAGTATGGCCTGCGAACCCTGTTCATTTCCGTACCCGTAGCAAACGGCATGATCGCCAATCCCGACGCGCTGGCCGCCTTTGTCCGACACGCGAGTGCACTCGGCATCGCTGTCTGGTCGGTGGACGGAGACCCGCGCATGGTACTGCCCGGCGAACACGCAGCGACAGTCGCACGCGCCCGCGCGTACGCGTCATACAACAAGGCGGTTGATCCCGTCGCACGCCTGCGCGGCATGCAGTTCGATATCGAGCACTATCTCCTGCCCGGATACGGTACCGCGTCCGGTGAGCTGGACCGCCACTACCTGACGCTGGCGCGTGCGCTCAACAGGGCGGCGGGCGAAATGCCGCTGGAGTTCGTCGTCCCATTCTGGTGGAACAACAAGCCAGTGCTTCTGAAGGGACTAGCCGGCGCAGCATCCGGATTGAACGTCATGGACTACCGGACCGATCCCGCGCAAATCCGTGACTTCGCGGTCCCGTTCCTCGATTGGGGTGTGAATCATGGAAAGAAGGTTCGCATCGCCGTTGAAGCAGGTCCGGTCGACACGGAACAGCAGCGGCGTTATGTGAAAGACACCGCCGGGCAGGCGTGGCTCGTGACGCTGGACCGGATGCACGTGCTGCTGTTGCTCAAGGATGCGCGACCGAATCTGCATGGACCGACATTCCGTCTCGCGTCGAGCACCATGCTCGATGGTTCGGCCACCAGCTTTCACAAGGATCCCGGCCGGATGCTGGAAGTGCTGCCGGCGCTGGAGTCGTATTTTTCTGCCTGGCCGTCGTTCAACGGCATGGCTTTGCATGGATTGCAGTAGGTGGCTGCTCAGGTTTACGCGGCCAGCGGCAGCGTGACGGTGAACGTCGCCCCCTTGCCCGCTTCCGACGTAAAGCCGATGGTTCCGCCGTGTTCCGCCACAATGCTCTTGCAGATGCTGAGGCCCAGTCCGGATCCGCCCTTTTGCCGGGTGTTGGTGGAATCGGCCTGCGCGAACTTCTGGAAGATGCGGGCGCTGAATTCTTCCGGGATGCCAGGCCCTTGGTCTACAACTGATACCGTCGCCCGCTCGCCATCACTACCGATGCGGACTGTCACCGTGGAGTCGGGTGGTGAAAACTTGATCGCATTCGACAACAGATTGACCACGACCTGGATCATGCGGTCCTGATCCGCCATCACCTGGATGCGATCTTGCTCGGCATGCAGGTCGAGCACCACACGGTGCTGCACTGCACTGCCATCGACTGCATCCATGGCCTGCTGCACTATCGGCAGCAAGAGCTGCGGCTGCATGTCGAACATCATGCTGCCCGACTCGATTTTCTCGATGTCGAGCACGTCGTTTACCAGGCGTACGAGCCGTTCGCAGCTGCCGTACGCGATGTCGATGAGGACGCGCGTATCGGGAGGGAGCTCTCCTGCGCTGCCATCGGCCAGCATGGCAAGCGAGGCACGGATCGATGTCATCGGCGTGCGCAATTCATGCGAGACGGTCGAGACAAACTCGTTCTTCATGCGTTCGATTTCCTTGCGCTCCGAAATGTCGTGCAGGAAGGTGCTGAAGAAATAGGCTTCGTGTGTTCCTGCAAGCGCAATCGAGACTTCGACCGGAATCTCCTTGCCGTCGCGATTGATGACAATGCGCTCAAGCCGGCGATTGATAAAGTCGACGTGCCCGGTTTCGTTAAAGTGGTGCATCGCACTGATGACGCCCTTGCGGAATCGTTCCGGTACGATCAGTTCCGTCATCGGGCGGCCCACGGCCTCACTGCTGGTCCAGCCGAACATGCGCTGCGCAGCCGAGTTCCAGTCCGTAATCCTTCCCTTCAGATCGACCGCGAGATAGGCATCCTGTGCGCTTTCAATGATTGCCTGGATGCGTTTCTCATTGGCGCGTACCGCAGCCAACGCCCGTTGCAGTTCGCGGGTGCGTTCCTCGACGCGTTGTTCCAGCGACTGATTCAGCTCCGTCAGTTCCGCCTTTCTCTGCAAGAGCCTGGAAACCAGCGCATCGAGTGATCCGGTGAGCGCCTGCACCTCGGCATAGCCGCTTTTTGCGGCAGTAATCTCGAGCGCTTCGCCGTGTTGGATGCGTTGCGCCAAATCCGCCACTTCGGCAAGCGGCTTAACGATGCGGCGGGCCGCAAGGAACCCGAACAGCGAAAACAGGACCGCCAGTCCGATACCACTCCACAGCACGCGCTGCTGAATACGGCGCACCGGCAGGTACGCGTCCTCCACGCTCTGGCGGACGAAGATGGTCCAGCCAAGTCCTTTATACGTGCCGTAACCGGTGGTCCGGCTGTAGCCGACGAGGTAGGACGTCCCGTCCTGCCATTCCTCCACCAGATAACCGCTGCTGTTGGCGCTGGCGGCCTTGAAGCTGACCTGGCCGACCTTTTTCCCCTGTACATCTGGCGGACCGAGCAGTACCGTCCCATCGGTGCCGACGATCATCGCTTCCACCTGACGGCGTGCCCGGACCGGGGTCATGACCGACTGCTCGACCTCGCGTGCCCACTGCCATGACAGATGCACACCTAGCACGCCTTCAATGCGGCCTTGCGCATCAAGGTAGGGAAAGGCGATATCGACAAAACGTTTCGGTTCGCCGTCGATTTGCGGCAGCAGTTTTGCAAGAAGCACGGCCTCGTGCACGTCGCCGACATACACGCCGCTCAATGCATTGCGAAACCAGGGGCGCTGAGAGACATCCGCTCCTTCAAGCATTTTTTGCGTTGCTGCCGTGACCTTGCCTTCCGGCGTGACAAGGCCGATCCATGCGTAATAGTGATACGTCTCCTGACGTGCATCGAGAATCGCGCGCTTTTCTTCTGCCTGGATGGAAGGCGACGTCAGGTCATGGCGCTTTGCCATCAACTGCACCTCGCGATAGCGCTCAAACATGCCACGGTCGAGCTTGTCCGACGTCTGCAAGGCGAGCTCTGCAAGACCATTACCGATGTTCGTCTTGACCTGCTCGCTTGCAGTCAGACCGATCACCTCGGACAGGATCAGGGTCAGGAGAATGGTCAAACCGGAAAAAGCTGCAGCAAGATAAGAACCGATGCCTTGTTTGGAGAGCGCTTTCTTGAATTTCATTGGCGTTTCGGCGTGTCTATCAGGAACAGGAGTCATGCATTGTCGCACTTCTTTTCACGGTAGCACTTCTCATGATCTCGGGATGAAGCTTGTCGTAGCGTAAGTCAATGTTGGCTTGGTGCACATCATGGTCACAAAAAGCAGATACGACATTCTTACCTTCAGATTGCGGCGCAAAATTGCCTTTTAAACAAGCACCGTACCGCGCGCCATTGATCTTTTCTTCTTGATGTTCGGCGGGCGATGATCAAAATGAAAACATGCGCGTTCCCAGTGCTTGCAGATGAGGCATCCGCATCCTGAAGGCGCCCCGCTTTGGTTCTATAATCACCGCCTTCGCTTGAACAGGCCCCTCCCATGTCGCTCCTCCCCCACCAGCTCGAACTGTTGTCCCCCGCCAAGACTGCCGAGATCGGTCGCGAGGCCATCCTGCACGGCGCTGATGCTGTCTACATCGGCGGGCCGGCCTTCGGCGCGCGGCACAATGCCAGCAACGCAATCGAGGACATTGCCGCGTTGGTGGAATTTGCGCATCGCTACCGTGCGCGGATCTTCGTGACGCTTAATACGATCCTGCACGATGCGGAGTTGGACGCTGCGCGCAAGCAGATCTGGCAGTTGTACTACGCCGGGGTCGATGCGCTGATCATTCAGGACATGGGTCTGCTGGAAATGGATCTGCCGCCGATCCAGCTGCATGCGAGTACGCAGTGCGATATCCGCACGGTGGACAAGGCGCGCTTTCTCGGTGCGGTGGGTTTTTCGCAGCTGGTGCTCGCACGCGAGCTGAGCCTGGAGCAGATCCGGCAGATCCATGCGCAAGTCGATACGCCGCTGGAATACTTCATCCACGGCGCGCTGTGTGTGGCGTTTTCCGGCCAGTGCTACATCTCGCATGCGGATACCGGCCGCAGCGCCAATCGCGGCGACTGCTCGCAGGCTTGTCGCCTGCCCTACACGCTGACCGACGGCCAGGGCCGCGTGGTAGCGTATGAAAAGCACCTGCTGTCGATGAAGGACAATGACCAGAGCCGCAATCTGGAAGCGCTGGTCGATGCCGGCATCCGCTCGTTCAAGATCGAGGGACGCTACAAGGACATGGGCTATGTGAAGAACATCACCGGCCACTACCGCAAACTGCTCGACGAACTCCTCGAACGCCGGCCGGAATTCGTCCGCGCTTCCAGCGGGAATACGCGGCTGTTGTTTGCACCGGATGTGGACAAGAACTTCCATCGCGGCCATACGGATTACTTTGCGCAAGGCCGGCAGGAGGACATCGGCGCTTTCGATTCGCCCAAGTACGTGGGCGTGGAGCTGGGCACGGTCAGCTGCATCGGCGGCGACCATTTCGACATGGTGACGAATGCGCCGATGGCCAATGGCGACGGGCTGAACTACATGCACAAGCGCGAGACGGTCGGCATTCAGGCCAACCGTGCCGAGAAGATTGGAGAGGATGCGGAAGGCCAGCGCTGGCGCGTCTTCCCGAACGAGACGCTGAACACTCTGCCCGGCCTGAAGGTGGGCACCGTCATCCATCGCAATCGCGACCATCAATGGGAAGCGGCACTCAACAAGAAGTCGGCGGAGCGCAAGGTCACGCTCGACATGACGCTGTCCGAACATGGAGACGGCCTGCGGCTCGCGCTCTGCGACGAGGACGGCATCACCAGCGTCACCGATGCAGCCATCGAACTGCAGCCGGCACAGCAGGCGGCGCAGGCGGAAGCGTCGTTACGTACAAGTGTCGGCAAGCTCGGCAATACGATGTTCGAGATCGGGCAGATCACGCTTGCATTGTCACAGCCGTGGTTTGTGCCATCGGCGTCCATCAATGCACTGCGCCGCGATGCGATTGCTGCACACGAGGCTGCACGTCTTGCCGCATGGGAGCGGCCGGAACGCAAGGCGCCCGCCGAGCCGCCTCCGGCCTATCCGGAAACGCAGCTCTCCTATCTTGCCAACGTCTACAACGAGAAGGCGCGCGCCTTCTATCACAAGCACGGCGTGCAACTGATCGATGCCGCGTACGAGTCGCATGAGGAAGCGGGCGAAGTGTCGCTGATGATCACCAAACACTGCCTGCGCTTCTCGTTCAACCTCTGCCCGAAGCAGGCGAAGGGCGTGCAGGGAGTGCAGGGACAGGTGCGCGCGGAGCCGATGACGCTGGTCAGCGGCGACGAACGCTACACGCTGCGCTTCGACTGCAAGCCGTGCGAGATGCATGTCGTCGGCGCGATGAAGCCCGGTATCCTGAAGTCGCTGCCGCCGTCAGCCGTGCCGTACAACCCGCTGGTATTCCATCGCAAGCGGCCCGGCAACTGAAACCGGAATAATCCTTCCGACGCGGTCGCGTCATTGGCAAGTTGGGCAGACGCACTACTTGGGGCGCGGCTGCTTCAGATTCCGATCCGGCATGGCGAGCCGCCCTGCCCGTACTTCCTCCACCGCCATCAGCACCGCCCGGGCCACATTGCGTACTTCCTCCTGCACCGCCGTGTCGCGGTCCAGTGTTTCATGACTTTTTGCGTAAGACTCGTAATAGCCGATATACCTGTCCAGCCGCGCTTGCGTGCCGGCGTCGATCAGTCCCATCCAGTCGAGCCAGTCCGACAGCGCGCGCCGCGTGCCTTCGATGCCGGCCACGTCGCCGTGGACCACCAGTCCGTAGGTGCGCCCGGCGAGGTGCTTGGGATAGGACCAGCCTGATTCTTCGAGTGCCTTGGCCTTTTCCGGATTCTTGCCGGAGGTTGTCGTCGGGTCGGGATTGCCGCCGTCCGCGCAGACAAGACGGTCGATCATGAGCTTGAGCGCACTCGGCGACTGATACCAGTACACCGGCGTGAAAATGATGATGCCGTGTGCGGCCACCCATTTCTCGTAGATTTCGCCCATCCAGTCGTTCGTCTGGCGCAGCGCATGATTCGGATAGCAGCTGCAGGGCCAGTGGCAGAGCGGCATGGCGGTGGAGACGCAGCCCTTGCAGGGATGGATGTGCCAGTCGTAATCGGACACCAGCCGGCTCAGGTCGAGGAGATCGACTTCCACTGACGCCGCTTCCAGCACCTCGCGTGCGATCTGCATCAGGCGAAAGCTCTTGGACATCTCGCCCGGGCACGTGCCGTCGTTGCGGTCCGCGCCGCAGATCAGCAGGAGCCGCGAGGGAGCACGCGGATCTTTCTGCCTCTTTTCCGCCGCGATTAGTCTGTCGCGGGTTTGCTTCCATTCCAGCGACAGGTCGTAGTCCGGATCGGCAAATTCGCTGCCGGCCTTGATGGTACGCGCCGTCTTCTTGGTGTTGGTGTAGATGTCCCACGCGACCTCCTCCACCTTGGCGACAGCCTCCTGAACTGCGTCGAATTCCGGATGGCCGAACGATCCGTAAAAGCGGACACGGAACTCGTCGCGGGACAGCATCCCGCCGTACTGCCCTTTGCGCGGCGTGGTCATGCCTGTGGCTCAGGCCCTGCCAGCGCCTTGCGGCATCAGCTCGACCTTCATCCAGCCCGGCTGCCTTGTGTCGAACGCCTTGTAAGCATCGATGGCAGATGTGAGCGGCTCGTGCTGCGTGACGATACTGGTCGGGTCGAAACTGCCGGTGCGGATCAGTTCGATGAGGTGCGGAATGTACTTGCGGTGGTTGCAGTTGCCCATCCGGATGGTGAGGTTCTTGTTCATCGCCATGCCGATCGGGAAGAACGTATCACTCGGCGGATAGACGCCGATGATCGACAGTGTGCCGGCCTTTGCCAGCGCCTGTATCGCCCACTGCTGTGCCTGCGATGGTGCCTGCCCGGGATGCCAGTTATCGCCCGACGGATGCTGCTCCGGTGCGATCTGTTGCACCTCCTGCTGGAATGCCTGCGCATTCTGTTTCGCGGCTTCCGCAGCCGGGCCATGGTGCGGACATTCCGCATCTACGCCGACCGCATCGATCGCGCGGTCCACGCCGATGCCACCGGTGAGATCCTTAATCATCTGCACCGGGTCTTCCTCGTCGAAATTGATGATTTCCGCACCTTGCCGGCGCGCCATTTCCAGCCGGTCGGCGCGATTGTCGACGGCGAGGATGCGCCCTGCGTCCATCAGCTTGGCCGACGCGATGGCAAACTGCCCTACCGGGCCGCAGCCGAACACGGCGACGGTATGCCCCGGTTTGATGTCGGCAAGGTCGGCGCCGAAATAGCCGGTGGGGAAAATATCGGACAACAGGATGGCCTGGTCGTCACTCACTTCGTCGGGCAGCTTGACGAGGTTGACGTTGGCAAACGGCACGCGTGCCTTCTCGGCCTGCAAGCCGTTGAAGCCGCCGCTTTCCGGTGGTCCGCCGTAGAACGCGGTGCCGGCGGAGATGCCATTCGGATTGGCATTGTCGCACTGCGCGTAATATCCCTCGCGGCAATACGAGCAGTAGCCGCAGGCGATGGTGGATGGGATGACGACGCGGTCGCCCACGGCAATATTGCGCACGGAGTCACCCACCTGTTCGACGATGCCCACGCCTTCATGGCCGAGGACGGTGCCTTCCTTCATGCCGGCAAAGGTCCCGCGCACAAAATGCAGGTCGGTGCCGCAGATGGCGCTCGCGGTGAGGCGGACGACCGCATCGGTAGGCTGCTCGATGCGCGGTTCGGGCACATCATCCAGGCGAATGTCGCCGACGCCATGATAGACAACTGCTTTCATATGACCTCCAGGAATCTCTTGCTCGGCACATGCCACGGTGCATCAGGCATACCGCCTTGTGGGGAATGAAGAGAGGAGTGAGCAGCCGGACAAAGGTTCCCCTAGGCCGTGTTTGGCACGTACAAGCTGCATCCAGACCAATGCTCACAGCACTTCATTGAGCAGGTAGCAGGCATTGTCCAGCAGCCTGTGCATGGCGCCACGCTTGTGCCATTGCTCCAGCGTGATTTCGGTGCACTGGCGTGCATAGTTCTCGAAGATTGCATCAAGGCGCTGCGCCGTTGCCGCGTCAAGAATGCCGAGCGCGATTTCGTCGTTTGTTTCAAACGACCGGTCGTCGAAGTTGCTGGAACCAACCGCGCTCCAGATGCCGTCGATCGTCATCACCTTCTGGTGCAGCAGCGTGTTCGGATATTCGAACAGCCGCACGCCGCATTTCAAGAGCTTCTCGAAATTGCGATGGCTGGCATGCTGCACCAGCCGGTTGTCGGTGGCCCTTGTCGACGGCAGCATCACCCGCACATCGACACCGTGTGATACGGCATTGCCGAATGCGTCGATCGTTTCCGGCTCGGGAATGAAGTACGGGTTTTGAATCCAGATCCGCTTGCGGGCAAGGCCAATGGCCGCGTGATGCAGAATCTTGACGGCGGGCGCCGAGCCTTCCGGTTTGACGAAGGCGGCGTGGATCACGACATTGCCCGCCGGTTCCAGCGGCGGAAAACAGGCATCGCCCACGAACAATGCCCCGGTTTCAGCAATCCAGTTTTCGGCGAAAACGGACTGGATGTTGCCGACGATCGGGCCACGCAGCCGGACGCTGATATCGCCGTAGTGGTCGTTGTCGGGATTGCCCAGCCAGTCATCCTTGATGCAATGGCCGCCGACATACGCCACTCGCCCGTCGATGATAAGGAGCTTGCGATGATCGCGGTCGTTCAGTACGCCGATGTTGCGGAATTTTCTGCGGTGAAAGAATACGACCTTGCATCCGGCCTCTTCCATTTGCCGCGAGACGGCTCGCCCCATTCTTCGCGTGCCGATGGCGTCGAGCAGTACCCTGACCTGCCGTCCTGCACGCGCCTGCGCCGACAGAGAATCCGCAATGCGCTGGCCGAGCTTTCCTTCTTGCCACAGGAAGGTCTCGAAATGCACGGAATGCCTCGCCGAGCCGATGTCTTTTTCGATGGCATCGAAGAAGGCATCGTTTTCGATGATCTCGACCGAATTGCCGCCGAGGGCGATGCCATGCGTCAGGCCGGCGAGCGAGGGAATGAGCTGGTCGATGGACGCGTCGCACTCGAGAGTCAGCTGCGGATTGCGATGCCGGCGTATCGACCAGATGCTGATCGCCAATACCACGACGATGCCGGCCAGCAGCATCGTCAAATAAGGGCTCCATTGGCTCCAGAACGTCACTTGTACGCCTTAATATGTGACCTCAAAGAAATCGTTGCGTTGAAAATTCTTGTACGGATTTGAACAAATTCATTTCAATCCGTTCATATTTGCAGCGGCTTGGGGCAAGCCGAATCCTAAACATGAACGGAAGAAAGGATGGAGATGAACATGTATGTACGATTCGGCGCCATGATCCTGACATCGACGGTCGCGATGTTCGGCCTCATGTACCTCAATACCTACCAGCTCGACCACGTGTTCTATAGCGAAACGCGCACCTACATGGCAATCGTGATGGGTGCGGCGATGGCCGTGATCATGCTGCTCTTCATGTGGGGCATGTATGGCAACCGCAAAGCGAATTTCGCGATCCTCGCCGGCAGTATTGCCGTGTTCGCGATTGCGCTGTGGCTGGTGCGCAGCCAGGCGACGGTTGACCAGGTGTCTTACATGAAGGCGATGATCCCGCACCATTCCATCGCGATCATGACGAGCGAGCGCGCGCATATTTCCGATCCGCGTGTCCGCAAGCTGGCGGACGGCATTATCGAATCCCAGCGCAAGGAAATCGCCGAGATGAAGGGACTGGTCAAAGAGCTGGAGCAGAACAAATGACTGCAGTAATCGGCGTTCCAGCCAGCATTCGCAAAGGCTGGCAACAGTACGTCCCGTGAGGGCTCAGTCCTCGGCTGTCTCGGAGTAAATGCGCTTCACATCGATGACATAGCGCTGCGTCTCGCGGAACGGCGGAATGCCGTTGTACTTGCGCACATTGCCCGGCCCGGCGTTGTAGGCGGCAAGCACTTCATCCACGGTGTCGTGGTTTTCCATCAGGTACTTCAGGTAAGCGGTGCCTGCGTGGATATTGGTATGCGGGTCATACAGCTGCTTGCTGTTGGATACGCCGACGAAGCGGCCGGTGGCTGACGTGAGCTGCATCAATCCCCTGGCCCGCTTGTGCGAGGTAGCCCTCGGGTTATAGCCGGACTCCTTCTGGATCACGGCATGGATCAGCCCGGCAGGCACGCCGTGCCGCGCGGAAGCCTGCTCCACGATATCGTGATACGGCTTCTTGTCGCACTCGCGGCAGGTTTCATCGTCCAGGATGTCCTGTATCGTCATCGTGATTTCCGGCTCCGACACGGGTACGACGCGAGTGGCACGTGCAATGCGTCGAGGCGTGTGCGCCAGGCCGAAGGTACCCCACTCAACCAGGATGTCTTTCTGCGTGGTTGCGCGCACGCGCTTGGACTTTGCCGACAGTTTTACCGGCGGCTTTGGTTTGGCTTGTTTTTTTTCCTGCGACGGTGGATCGGCATCTGCCAGCATCGGCAGCTGTCCCGAACAGGCTGCCAATGCCGCTGCCAAGCTTGCGGCGGCAAGCAGTTTCACTGTCCGCCGCACCGCCGATAAGCCACCTGATTTCTCTTCCGCCGTGCCGGGGCGGGCATATCCTCTCTGAAGCATCTTTTTCTCACTTGCTGCGACCTGCCACCACGGCCGGCACCGTCAACACAACGGCGCAAGGCAAGCTCGACAAGGGACACGCGTGAGAGAAATAGCGGAGGGACGCGTTAATTGCTTCGGGAACGAAGGCTGCGGAGGGCGAATGCAGGCCGGAAGAAGCGAATCTTCCGGAGTCCCCCGCTCTGTGCAGCCCTGCTGTCATAGGCGCTATGCCCGTAGACCAGAAGCTTTGCGTCCCCGTCTTTCAACGGGTTTGCCGATATCGAGTTGGGTGTAGTCAGGGCCAGCATAGCCCGAAGCATTTCCCCAAAGCAATTGAAAATCCAAATACCCTTCCTGATATTCATGCCGCTTTTCAATGCCTTGTCGTTTTCGCATCGGCTGTTTTTTGAGCGAACGAGTAGCTGGCACAAGCCGTGCACTGCGCTCAATGCGCCGTTGCGCGCGGGTTTGCATGCGCTTCGCTACACTGCGCCGGAGCACGAAGGCACGCATCGCAGGCATGGGAAATTTGTTCGTTGTATAGAAAGAATTACATGCGGCGGCGGTGGCGGTTCCACCACACAGCACCGGAAAAGAACGGATTAAAAAATCCTTGGCGAGAGCCGACTCAGCTATCCAGATAGTCGGACAGGATGCCGGAGTGATTATTTTGATAAGCGCTGTGACGGCAATACCGTGCTTTATTCGCGATGTACAAAGTCCGTCCGAATTGCATTCGCCGACGTGGTTATTTCTACCTGAAAACCATTAATATGATCGCCGTTTTGAAATCCCGAGCAAATTCGTCGGCCTCGCGCTTTCCGGCGGCGCCTTACTGCCTGCTTATCCGCTGATGCCGCGCAAAGCGGTCTGAGCCACCAACCTGAATGACACCTATGAAACAAGATCCGCGCTTCCCCAACCTGTTCATCCTCAATCACCCGCTGATCCAGCACAAGCTGACGCACATGCGCGACAAGGACACCTCCACGCGCACCTTCCGCGAACTGCTGCGCGAGATCACGCTGTTGATGGGTTATGAAATCACGCGCGACCTGCCGCTGACGACGATGCGCATCGAAACGCCACTGGAAACCATCGACGCCCCCGTTATCGCCGGCAAGAAGCTGGTGGTGGTGCCGGTGCTGCGCGCCGGCATCGGCATGAGCGACGGCCTGCTGGAGCTGGTGCCCTCCGCACGCGTCGGCCACATCGGCGTCTATCGCGATCCGGATACGCACAAGCCGGTGGAATACCTCGTGCGCCTGCCCGACCTCGCCGAGCGCCACTTCATCCTGTGCGACCCGATGCTCGCCACCGGAAATTCCGCCGTGCACGCTGTGGACGTGCTGAAGAAGCGCGGCGTGGGTGACGACCAGATCGTGTTCATGGCACTGGTCGCGGCGCCGGAAGGCGTGAAGGTGTTCCAGGATGCGCACCCGAACGTGAAGGTGTATGTCGCATCGCTCGACTCGCGCCTGGACGACCACGCCTACATCGTGCCGGGCCTTGGCGACGCCGGCGACCGGCTGTTTGGTACCAAGTAAGTCTTGCCTCACCAACACGGACAGTGGCCGTGCCGGTGAACCGGCCGGCTGCTGTATTCAAGCGGCAGGCTGCCGCATTCTCTTAGCAGCTCAGGCCGCCAATTTTTTGCGCAGCATGCACATCAGGCCGCCGATCGCCGGCAACTTCGCATACACTTCTTCGGCCGCATCCCAGTAGTCGCGGTGGTAACTGACCTTGCCGTCGCCGTCAAACTTCAGGTGCGAGGCGCCGCGAATCACTTGGTTCTCGCCGTGCCCCCACAGCCGCAAGCGAAAGCGGAATTCCCAGGCCAGCATCGCACCGTTTTCATCGGCCACATGTTCGGTAACCGTAAAGCGTGGCGCATCCACCTGCCGGAACATATGCGTAAAGACGCGCTGAACGGCATCGACACCGCGCACCTCGTTGAAGGGATCCTTGAAATAGGCATCGGTGCTGTAGAGCTCGGCAATCCGTGTCACGCTCTGCGGCGTCAGGTCGTGGTAGAAGGCAATCAGCCTCTCGAGATGATCCATGTCAGGCTCCGGTCATGCGGCGGACAAGCGGGAAATACCAGCGATACGGCAGCAGCGACAGCAGCTTCATTACACGCGTGAAGCGCTTCGGAAAGTGAATGTCAAAGCCTCCCGAGCGGAACCCATCCAACGCTGCAGTGGCCGCCTGCTCCGGCGTGAGCAGTGCCGGCATGGCGAAATCATTCTTTGCCGTCAGTTGCGTCTGCACGAAACCGGGATTGATGACCCAGACACCGATGCCGCGCGATGCCAGATCGAGATGCAGGCACTCGGCAAAGTGGATCAGCGCCGCCTTGCCCGGCCCATAGCACAAGGCCTTGGGCAGGCCACGGTAGCCGGCCACGCTGGCGACAAAAGCGATGCCGCCACCCGGTTGCAGGTCGGACAATACCGTGGCGGCGAGGCGCATCGCACCGTTGAAATTGACGGCGACCACCTGCTCGGCACGTGCGAGGTCGAGGTCGTTCGCCCGCATCGGCACATAATCGCCTGCCAGATAGACCACCAAATCGATGCCGCCCAGCGCCGCAAGCAACGCCTTGCGCGCGCGGGCCAGGTCCGCTGCCTCCGTCGCATCGCAAGGCAACAGCAGCACATCATCGATGCCGAGTGCCTGCAATTTGTCTGCCGAACGCGCGGACAGTGCCAGCAACGCGCCGCGCGAGTGCAGCTCGCGCGCCATGGCCGCGCCGATGCCGCTGGATGCGCCGACCAGCCAGACGCGCTTGCCTTGCCAGTTCGTGATCTTCGGGTTCATGGTCAGCACCTTCCTAGCAGCCTCAACGCTTGACGAAAGTCAGCGTGATCTCGCCAAGGTCGAAGCCCCACTTCGACATGTAGGAACGGTTGAGCATCACCTTGTCGTTCATCAGGAACATCCAGTCGTCGAGTGTGACGTGATAGGTCCTGCCATCGACCGGCAGCGCCAGCACATAACGCCAGCGCAATGCGTTGCCAGCCAGCTCGCCGACTGCCTCGCCGATCACATCGTCAGCCGTGCCGCGATAGGTGCCGTCCGGCTGGCGTTTCAGTGTCCAGACACGGCGCGACGTCGTGCCGTCAGACCAGGTGAAGCGCTCGTCGAGCACGCCGGTATCGCCTTCCCACCTGGCGTCGATGACCACATGAAAGCGCTTCTTCACCTCGCCGGAACGCCCCTGGAAAATACCCCAGGCGTCGAGCGTGCCATTCAGGTACTGCCGCAGGTCGAGCACCGGTTGTTCGTCCTTGTACTGCTCCACGCCAGGCGAGGCACAGGCGCTGAGGACGAGGGAAAGAAAGATGGCAGACAGCAGTTTCATGATCGGATCTCCAGTGAGTGGTGCCAGCGCCAGACCAGGCAGGCGGCCAGCAGCTTGAAACAGATCGGCAGGAAGGCATAGGCAAAGCTGAGCGCCTCTTGCCCGTCCTGAGTGACCTGCGGTCCCGGCCTGTAGCCGAGCAGGTCGAGGAGCGGCAGGGCCAGCCCGGCCGCCAGCGCGAGGTTGAGTTTGGTGACGAGATTCCACACGCCGAAACAGGCACCGGCCTGCCCCTGCCTTTCTCCCAGGTCGGCCGCGACCGCCGCCGGCAACGCAAGGTCGGCTCCCAGCGCCAAGCCGGAAGCAAGGCAGATCACGGCAAATGCACCGACGTCGCCTTTGCCGAGGAACCCCGCACCGGCAAACGCCAGCATCGCCAGCACCATTGCCCATCCCCACACTCGCATGCGCCCGAAGCGAGCGGCGAGCGCAACCCACACAGGCAGCGAGGCCGCTCCGGCGATGAAATACAACGCCAGCAACGGCCCGCTCGCTGCGTCAGCGCCGAGCACGTCGGCGACGAAGAACAGGAACAGCGTTGCCGGCAGCGCGGCGGCGATGCCGTTGGCGATGAAGACATAGAGCAGACGACGTATGGCGGCATCGTGCAGGACGCGGCGCAAGCTTGCCCACAGCGGCGCACTGGACATGGCGGGTCTGAAAACATCCGCGGACGCACCGCCGCGCAGCAAGGTCACTGCCGCAGCGACCAACACCAGCGGCGGCAGAATCCACGACAGGCGTCCGATCCCCGCGTTCAGGTCGCTGGCCAGCACACTGGGCAAAGCCGCCGCCAGCACCACGCCGACCAGCCCGAAACCCTCGCGCGATGCGGTCAGGCGGGTCCGCGCCACCGAATCAGTTCCGATGGCCGCGCCCATGGCCTGGTAGGCGACCGAGGCGGCGGAAAACCCAAGGTAGGTCAGCGCCAGTGATGCAAGCAGCCACACGGCAGCAAAGCCGGTCGGCGGATTGAGCAAGGCGACGAAACCAAGGACGAAAGGTACCAGCGAGACCGCCAGCATGCGTTGACGCGGCAATCGATCCGCCAGCCAGCCCAGCCAGGGATCGACAAAGGCATCGAGCACGCGGGCACCGAGCAGGATGGCGCCCAGCAAGGCCAAGTCCAGACCGGCCACCTCGGCGTAGTAGCGGGGAACATGCACATAGATGGGGAGCGCGGCAAAGGCCAGTGGAAGGCCGAGCGCACCATAAGCCAGCACTGCGCCGTTTGCCATGGTTGCCCGACTTTCCCCCTTTGCAACGGTCGACATTTCAGGGCTCCTCGCGCTGCAGCAGCGCCGCCCGCAGCTCCGGTGCGCTTGTGCGCGGGTCGAGCCAGATGGCAAAGAACGCCTCGGCAAAACCCGGTGAGGCGATGGCACCGATCAGGCGCTCGCCCTGATAAAAGCGCGCGCCATCCGTGCCGTAGACACCGAGGATGTGGTCGCCCGGCTTCACGTCGGGAAAGACGCGGCGCATCTGCTCGCCCCAGCTCTGCAAGATGGCTTCGTCACCGACGAAGCGGCGCGTCTCCGTGACGCTGGCATCGGCGATGACATGGCCCTTGATATGGCGCTTGTAATCGAGGCGCAGTGCCAGCGGCGGACGCTGCGGATCGTTGCCTGCCCAAAGCGTGGCTTCGTACACGAGGAAGCCAAAGCGGCGGAACTTGCCGCTTCCCCAGCGCTGCAGGCCGGCAAGCACGCCGGCGCCGGCACGCGCGGCTGCGGGCAAGGCGAACAATGGCGCGCAGGCCAGCGTCATCAGAACGGCTCGCCGGGTGGCGTTCACATCAGCGATGCGCGAGTTCAAACTGGACCACATCGATATTCCCGGCAAGGAAGCCGGCCTCGCAATAGCAGAGATACAGCCGCCACAGGCGGCGGAAGGTTTCGTCAAAACCCAGTGCGGCGATACTCGGCCAGTTGGCCTCGAAGGCAATGCGCCATTCGGCCAGCGTGCGTGCGTAATCCAGCCCGAAGGCAAATTCGCCGGTGACCTGCAGCCCCTGGCGCTCAGCCGCCTTCCGGAAGGCGCTGCGCGACGGCAGCATGCCGCCCGGGAAGATGTATTGCTGGATGAAGTCGGTGCCGCGCCGGTAGTTCGCAAACAGGTCGTCGCGGATGGTGATGCTCTGGATCACCGCCCTGCCGTCCGGTCTCAGCGCACGCGCAATGGTGGAGAAGTACGTCGGCCACCATTGCTCCCCGACCGCCTCGAACATCTCGATCGAGACGATGTGATCGAACTGTTCCTGGACATCGCGGTAATCCTGCAGGCGCAGGTCAGCCTGCGGTACGCGCTGCTGCGCCCATGCGAGCTGGGCCGGCGACAGGGTGAGGCCGGTGACGTTCAGCCCGTCACGGGCCGCCATCTCGGCGAGCCCGCCCCAGCCGCAACCGATTTCCAGCACGCTGTCGCCCGGCCCGGCCTGCAGGCGGTCGAGGATGCGGCGATACTTCGCGTGCTGTGCGGCGAGCAGCGAGCCGTCGGAGCCGTCGTCCTGTGGCCGGTAAATGGCCGACGAATAGCTCATGCTCGGGTCCAGCCACAGGCGGTAGAAATCGTTGCCCAGGTCGTAGTGCGCCATGATGTTGCGCTTGCTGCCGGCGCGGCTGTTGCGGTTGAGCCAGTGGCGGATGCGCGCGGCGAGCAGCTGCCGCCAGGAGCCGTAGATCGCTTTTTTCAGCACCTCGCGATTGCGGGCAAGCAGCGCAAGCAGGCCGGTCACGTCCGGCGAGTCCCATTGGCCCTCCAGATACGATTCCGCCAATCCGATATCGCCACGCGCCAGCACCCGGCTGAAAAAGTCGTCGTCATGCACCTGCAGCGTGACGCCACCCTCGCCCTCGCCGAACACGGTGCTCGATCCGTCCGACAGGCGGACCTCGAGCAGCCCTCCGGTCAGTTTTTCCAGCAGGCTGAACATGGTTGTTTCACTTGCTGATGCTGCTGCACCGCGCAGGAACAATTGCTGGTCAAGGGTCTGGTTCATTTGATCGATTCCTGTTGGGAATGGTTATGGGAATGCGGAATGGGATGCGCGCCGCGAAACGGCACGCCCTTGAGCCAAAGCCGGAGCGCCTGCCAGTGGATGCGGACGACGACGCCGAGCGTCAGGAAAGGCATGCGCAGGAAAGCGCCGAGCAGCGTGCGGACTGACCATGGCTGCGCCTTGCCGGAGATCGCGGTGAGCAGCAGCACGCCGTCGGCATCCGCGTAGTCGATCCTTGCCTGCTGCACAGCGCGTTCGAGCTGGAAGCGGAAACGGTAGCCGCCGACGACCTCGTTGAAGGGCGACACATGGAACAGTTTTTCGGCATGCAGGTCCTCACCATCGGCGAGCGGTTCCCCTCGTCGATGCAGCAGGTAGCTGTGCGTGGCGCCGAAGGTGTTGTTCACCTCGGCCAGGATGGCAATCAGGCGGCCCGAGCGGTCATGGCAATACCAGAAGCTCACCGGGTTGAAGACGAAGCCCAGCACGCGCGGAAAGGTTTGCAGCACGATCTCGCCGTCAGCGCGCAGTCCGTGCCCTGCCAGCAGGCCTTCGATCCAGGGCAGCAGCGGGCTGCCGTCACGCGGGCCGTGGTCCCTGCTCCGGAAGCTCAGCAGGTTGGGGCCGTCCACCGAGAAGACCGCGCATTGCGCCGACGCCATGTCGCGCACCGGCAGTCGCACATAGAACACCGGATAGGCGAAGGCATGGACCGCCGGGCGCAGGCGCCGATGCATGACGTGGCCAAGGAAAAGTTGCGGGCGGGTTTGCATGGTGCGCTCAGGCGCTTTCCGTCTCGTACAGCAGTTCTGCCACGCCGCCTTGCCAGGGCGCGTTGACACCGAGGCCGTTGGCAACGCGCAGGGCGGATTTCAGCCCGTCCTCGTGGAATCCATAGCTGCCCCAGGCGCCGGCCAGCCAGACGCCGCCCTCGCCTTGCACCTCGCCCAGCCGCTGTTGGGCGGCGATGGCCGCGCCGTCAAAGATTGGATGGCTGTAGTCGAATTCGGCGATGACTTTTTTCGGATCAGGCTCGCGCGCCGGGTTGAGCGTCACGACGACCGGCGTCTGGAAAGGCAGCGGCTGCAGTTTGTTGATCAGGTAGGACACGCCAACCGGCTGGTTGCCCGGCGCGCCCTGCCCGGCGAAGTAGTTCCATGCCGACCACAGCTTGCGGTCGCGCGGCAGCAGGGCCGCATCCGTGTGCAGTACCGCGCGGTTCGGCTGGTAGCGGATCGCGGAAAGCACCTCGTGCTGAGCATCGCTTGCCGACATGCCCAGGATGGCCAGTGCCTGGTCGCTGTGGCAGGCCATGACGACCTGGTCGAAATGTTCGCTGCCGCGCGCGTGCGTGACACGCAGCCCCTCTTCCTCTCGCGCGATCGCGTAGACCGGGCAGGCAATGCGGACATCATCGAGCCGGGCCGCGATTTTCCTCACGTACTCCCGGCCGCCGCCCTTTACCGTGCGCCACATCGGCCGGTCAAAAATCTGCAGCAGCCCGTGGTTCTGGCAGAAGCGGATAAAGGTTGCCAGCGGCATGTCCAGCATCTGGCCCGTCGGGCAGGACCAGATTGCGGCGGCCATCGGCAGCAAGTACCAGTCGGAGAAGGCGTTAGAGTAGTTGCCCTCGGCCAGGAAGTGACGCAGGCTGCGTTCATCATTCGGGTGGTTCGCCAGCCATGCCGCGCTCTCGCGATTGAAGCGCAGGATGTCCGACAACATGCGCCAGAAAGGACGGCGAAGCAGGTTGCGCTTCTGCCCGAAGACGGTCGCCAGGCTGCTGCCGGCCCATTCCAGGTCGGGGTTCTCCAGGCTGACGGCAAAGGACATCTCCGTTTCGACGCTGTCGACGCCAAGCTGCGCAAACAGCGCGATCAGGTTGGGATAGGTCTTCTCATTGAATACCAGAAACCCGGTGTCCACCGGATGGGTCTTGCCTTCGAGCGTGACGTCTACCGTATTGGTGTGACCGCCCAGGTATGCGCCGGCCTCGAACACCGTGACGTCGTAGTGCCGTGACAGCAGCCATGCGGCAGCGAGACCGGAAATACCGGCGCCGATGACCGCGATGCGCTGTTTCAGGTTGATTCTGGCATTCATGCTGATCTCCTCATCCCAGGGAAATGCGACGTATTGTTTTTGCTGATTTTTTCCGGCAACCACATCGGGGAAGGCATCGGACAACAGCGTTGCCCCGGCTCCGAACTGCGTGATTGCCTCGCAGGAAGGCAGGCCGTATGGACAAATCCGAAGGCATTTACTGCCAGACGGCTTTTTGTCCTATACAAACCACGCTTTTTTTCGTAATATTAACAGCAAAAATTCTCCTGTCAACAAGTCGTCCATGATTTGTCCAAAACAAAAATGAATACACCGACCTTCAATATCGCTGCTGTCGAACGAGACACCGGTCTATCCAAGGACGTGCTCCGGATGTGGGAGCGGCGCTACGGCTTCCCTGTCCCGGAGCGCGACGCCAATGGCGAACGCGTCTATCCGCTGGAGCAGGTAGAGCGGTTACGCCTGATCAAACGCCTGATGGATCAAGGCCATCGGCCCGGAAAGCTGATTGCCGCGCCGGCGGAAGAACTGGCCCTGCTCGGGCCGCGCCGTGCGCCCGTGGCTGAGACGACGGGAAAAATGGTGGACACCGAGAGGCTGGAAGACTTGATGTTGCTGATCAAGCAGCATGATGCACACGGCTTTGTGCACGCCTTGCAGCAGCAACTGGCTCGCGAAGGTTTGCTACGTTTTGTCCAGGACACTGTGGCACCATTGACCTACCGGGTCGGGGAGGCCTGGGAAAATGGTCACTTTGAAGTGTTCGAAGAACACTTGTTCACCGAACTGACGAAACGGGTCTTGCGCCAGGCGATCGCCGGCCTGCCGCCCGGCACCGGATCACCACGCGTGTTGCTGACCAGCGCGCCGGAGGAACAGCATTTCCTCGGCCTGCTGATGTTCGAGGCCATTCTGGCGCTGGAAGGGGCGGAATGCATTCCGCTTGGCACGCAGATGCCGATACTGGAAATCAGCCGGGCCGCCGAAGCGCATCGCGCCGATATCGTCGCCCTGTCGTTCTCCGTCGCCTTCCCGGCGCGGCAGATCAATGGATTGCTGCAACAGCTGCGCACGGCACTGCCAGAGAGCGTCGCGTTGTGGGCCGGCGGCAGCGGTGTGCTGCGCATCACCACTCCTCCCGGTGTCGTCCGCCTTGCCAGTCTTGAAGAGGGTGCCAAGGCGCTCGCCGACTGGCGGAATCACCATTCCGGGTAAAGATAAACAAGCCTGAGCAAGGTCAGGCGGCCGCATCAAGCTGACTCTTGACGCTCCCGGACCGCCATCTTGCTCATTCACTCAGGCCGGTGCGGCCTGCGACCCAAACGCGCGGGCGCACTCCAGGAAGCATGCGAGGCAGGGATTGTCGTTGTTCGCAGCCCAGATGACGCCCTGCTCCACCATGCGCGTGTCCGAAACCGGGCGAAAGACGGCCCCGGGCAATTGCATCTTGCTCATTGACCGGGGAACCAGTGACACGCCGAGCCCGGCTGCCACCAGATTGACGATGGTCTGCTGCAAGTGGGTCTCCAGCCGGATGTTCGGCTCGAATCCGTGATCGCGGCAACAGCCGATCACCAGTTCATGCAATGCGGGCGCCGTCCCGGCGGGAAACGAGATGAAAGGTTCTCCGGCCAGTTCGGCCACCGCGATCGCATCGTTCCGTGCCAGCCGATGCCCTGCAGGGAGCACGGCGCACAGCGGTTCCGAGTGAACAGGCAGGTATTCCAGCCCTGGCGGGCGCTGCCACGGGAACGCGATACCGATATCGGCGTTGCCGGAAATGAGCGCGTCATTGAGTTCGCGCGGCACCACCTCGCTCAACTGCAGGTCGGCATCCGGGTAGGCATCGCTGTACATCTTGACCAGCGGAGGCAGGATGCTCCACGCAGCAGCCATCGTGAAACCGACACGCAGCACCCCGCGCTCGCCGCGTTCCGTCGCCTGGGTGCTGCGCACGGCGGTGTCCAGCGACGCGAGGATGCGCGCCGCCTGCTCGTGAAAATGACGTCCGGCGGCAGTCAGCTGCACCTGCCGGGAAGTGCGCTTGAAGAGCGCGACGCCGAGTTCCTCTTCCAGCGCCGCGATCTGCCGGCTCAACGGCGGCTGCGAGATGTGCAACAGCGCGGCGGCCCGGCCGAAATGCAGCGTGTCGGCCAGTGCCACGAAATAGCGAAGTTGGCGAAAATCGATGTGCATTGATGCGTATCCGGTATTGATGTCCGCCATATATAGCATTGGATGGTATTGATTGAAAAGCCTAAGCTGGGGCACCTCCAGCCTTCGCTTTCCTATTCGCTGCCCATTTCGCCACGCTCATGACCTCCATCATCAACGTCGTCCTGCCGATTTTCGGACTCATCCTGGCGGGTTATGTCTGCCGCCGCACCCAGTGCCTGGGCGAAACGGCGTCGTCTGAAATCAATCGCTTCGTCGTCTGGCTGGCGTTGCCGGCCTTGCTGTTCAAGGTAACCGCCACGACCACCTTCGAGCAGGCGTGGCAGCCGGGATTCATCGCCTCCGTCTGCGCTGGCTGTGCACTGGTCTTCGTGGTAACCATCGTCTACCGCATGCGGCAACTGCGCCGGCTGGCCGACGCGAGCATCGACGCGCTCAGCGCGGCTTACGCCAATACGGGCTTTCTCGGCATTCCGCTGTGTGTGCTGGTGCTCGGTGATGAAGGATTGCTGCCGGCGATCGTTGCGACCTTGATCGTCGCCTGTGCTCTTTTTGCGGTGGGGATCGTGCTGGTCGAGATCAGCTTGCAGGAAGAAAAGGATCCGCTGCGCGCCATTACCAAGGTCAGCAAGTCGCTGGCCCGCAACCCGTTGCTGGTCGCCCCGGTGCTGGGCGCCTGCTGGTCGGCCGGCGGCATTCCGCTTCCCGCCGCTGTCAGCCAGTTCCTGAATCTGCTGGGCATGGCGGCAACACCGTGTGCTCTTGTTTCACTGGGACTGTTCCTGGCCCAGAAGCAGGCGGGGCGGCGCGACGGTGCAACCGGACTGGTGCTGGCCAAATTGCTGCTGCAGCCCCTCGTCACCGCATTTTTTGCGTTTCGCGTTTTCGAGCTGCCGGCGCTGTGGGCCAATTCAGCGCTGTTGCTCAGCGCCCTGCCGACCGGCACCGGCCCCTTCATGCTGGCGAGCTTCTACGGCCGCGAAGCGGCGCTGGTGGCGCGCGTCATCCTGCTGACGACGCTCGGATCACTGGTGACCGTGTCGGCCTGCCTTTATCTGCTCGCGTTGTGATTTTTTTGGACGCATCCCTGTCTGCGGCAGGCAGTCGGAGCGGCGGGCCTCGTCGTGGGACAGGAGCGCGATGGCAGAAACGTCCGCAGCCGCTTGCTATTCCGACCCGGAGCCATCCTTTTTCTTGCTGTTCTCTTCGACGTCTTCCGGCGCCCTCTTTTGATGGTCGCGCGGGTCATCGCCACCCCGGCCATCGCGATTGATTGGAAAAAGCAGAGCCGCAACCACGACGGCGCCCGTTGCCACGGCAAGAAACAGATCCAGCAGGTCCATCCTGACGCCCCGCAGGGGAAGCGCTCCCTTCTTTCTTATGCTGCCGCAGCCAGCGCCAGCAGATGCTGGCGCGCAATGTCGAACTCGCGCTGCAGGTGATCGAATTCCGGTGCGGCGCCATCCAGTGTTCCCTCGCGGCCCAGCCGCTCCAGTTCCATGCAGTGCTTGCGCATGCGCAGCACGCCGAGGTTTTCGATGCTGGACAGGAAGCGATGGCTGGCACTCAGCAGCTCGTCGGCATTCTTGGTGGTGAGCGACTGCGCGATACTCTGCAAGTGCTTCGGCGAGTCGTTGAGGAACAGGTCGATGATGTCGGCGAGCAGCCGCGGATTGTTCTCGTCCTGCAGCTCGCGCAGCTGGTCGATGCGGCGATGGTCGATCACGCCCTGCATTTGCTCGGTCTCCTTGCTGGTATGCGATGTGACGGCGAGCAGCACATTGCGCACATCCTCCAGTTCCACCGGCTTGGAAACATAGGAATCCATCCCGGCCTCGATGCATTTTTCGCGGTCGCCCGGCATGGCGTTTGCGGTCATCGCAATCACGCGCGGGGAAGCGCTGCCGTAGCGTGCGCGCAGCCGCCGTGTGGCTTCGAGCCCGTCCATTTCCGGCATCTGCACGTCCATCAGCACCACGTCATAGTTCTGGCGCTCCAGCGCATCCAGCACCTCGATGCCGTTGGCGACGACGTCGGCGCGATAGCCGAGATGCGCGAGCAGTTGCTGCACCACCTTCTGGTTCACCGTATTGTCCTCGGCCACGAGGATATTGAGCGGCAGCGACTCCGCAAGCTTGCCGGACTCGATGCGCAGACGGGGTGCCGTCGCCTCCAGCGGCTCGATGCGCATGGAATGCAGCAGCGCGTCGAACAACGCAGTCGGCTTGATCGGCTTGTTGAGATAGGCGGCGAACCGCGCATTCGACATCTTCGTATCGCGCGGGCGGTGCGCAACGGAGGTCAGCATGATCAGCGGCAGCGCCTGCGCATCGCGATATTTGCGGATCTCGATAGCAAGGCCGAGCCCGTCCATCTCCGGCATACTCATATCAAGGATGCCGACATCGAAGGCGTGCCCGTGGCGCACGAGGTCGAGCGCCTCGATCGCGGAAGCGGCGGCCGACGGCACCATGCCCCACAGCAGCGCCTGCTTGACGAGGATGCGGCGATTGGTACTGTTGTCGTCGACGATCAGCACATGCCTGCCGGCCAGCGCGGAGGAACGCTCCTGCAGGAAGCTCTGCGCCAGCTGCGAGCCGGATGCTTCGGCGACGATGGTGAAGGAGAAGGTCGAGCCGGCGCCGACCTCGCTCTCGACCCACATCCGTCCGCCCATGATTTCTGTCAGGCGCTTGCTGATGGCCAGACCGAGGCCGGTGCCGCCATACTTGCGCGTGGTCGATGCATCGACCTGCGTGAACGCCTGGAACAGCTCCGCCATTCTCTCCTTCGGAATGCCGATGCCGGTGTCCTTCACCGAAAAATGCACTTCATACCGGCCGTCTTCCAGCGGCTGCGCCGCGACCGATACCACGACTTCGCCGCGATGGGTGAACTTGATCGAGTTGGACAGCAGGTTGACGAGGATCTGCCGCAGGCGCGTCACGTCGCTGACCAGTGCGGCCGGCACGCTGTCGTCGATGAAATAAGCGAGGTTGATGTTCTTTTCCGCGGCATCGGACGACAACAGGTCGAGCGACTCTTCGATGCAGCGCCGCAGGTCGAAGGGCTGGCGCTCGATCTCGAGCTTGCCGATCTCGATCTTCGAATAGTCGAGGATATCGTTGATGATGGTCAGCAGCACTTCGCTGCTGGCGCGGATGGTTTCGGCGTAGTCGCGCTGCTCGTCGTCGATGTGCGTGTTGAGCAGCAGGCTGGTCATGCCGATCACCGCATTGAGCGGCGTGCGGATCTCGTGGCTCATGTTCGCGAGGAACATGCTCTTGGCCTGCATCGCTGCTTCGGCCTTTTCCTTCGCCAGTTCCAGTTCGCGCTCATAGGCCTTGCGTACCGTGATGTCGCGCAGGATGACCGTGTAGATGCGGTTGCCGTCGACTTCCAGTTTTGAAATCGACGCTTCTGCGGGAAATTCGGTGCCGTCCTTGCGCACACCGAAAATGGTGCGGCGCTCGGCCATCTTGCGGGCGGCTTGTCCCGATTTGTCGAATTGTTCGACGTAGCGGCCGTGCGCGGGATGGTAGCGGGAAGGCAGCAGCACGTTGAGGTGCTGGCTCAGGACTTCATCGGCTGCCCACCCGAAGACCCGTTCCGCCCCCTGGTTGAACAGGATGATCCGCTGCCCGCTGTCGGTGCAGATGATGGCATCGTCGGCAATACTGAGAATGCCGTTGAGTTGCGCGAAAGTGAGATTCATGTTCTTCATCGCCGGAAATCCACCGCGCAAAAAGGTTATTCAGCGAAACGTCGCCGAATAACCATTCAACAATGCCGATTGTTCCGAGTCGAGAATGAAATTTGGAGACAGGCATGATCGGAATGGTTCCGACCCGCAGAATCGTAACATTTGTTACAGAGACTTGCAGTCGACGAAGAATTTTGCCTTACGGAAACATTGGCCGAACTCGTACCGCTCAGCGCGTCTCATACCGAAAAGCTGAAGGCGAGGAAAACTTGGTTCTTCTCAATAGGCACTCAGCGCACGCTTCTTCCGCTCCATCATCCGCCAGATGAAGGGCGTGAAAATCAGCTGCATGGCCAGCTCCATCTTGCCGCCCGGCACAACAATCGTGTTGGCGCGCGACATGAAGGAATCGTTGATCATGTTGAGCAGGTAGGGAAAGTCGATGCCTTTCGGATTGGCGAAACGGATCACGACGAAGCTTTCGTCCGGCGCAGGAATATCGCGCGCAATGAACGGATTGGAGGTATCGACGCAAGGCACGCGCTGGAAGTTGACGTGCGTGTGCGTGAACTGCGGGCAGATGTAGTTCACGTAGTCGGGCATGCGGCGCAGGATGGTATCCGTGACGGCTTCGGTGGAATAGCCGCGTTTGGATTTGTCGCGCCACAATTTCTGTATCCACTCGAGGTTGATCACCGGGACTACGCCGATCAGCAGGTCCGGATACTGCGCAATGTTGATGTCCTCGTGGACCACGGCGCCATGCAATCCCTCGTAAAACAGCAGGTCGGTATCGTTCTGCAGCTCCTCCCACGGTGTGAACGTACCGGGATCCTGGTCATACGGCGCGGCCTCAATGGTGTCATGCAGGTACTTCCTGCAACGCCCCGTGCCGCTTTCGGAATAGGTGCGAAACAGGTCTTCCAGCTCCCGGAACAAATTGTTATCCGGCCCGAAATGGCTGAAGTTCTTGTTGCCCGCCTTTTCCGCCTCCGCCTGCCGCACCTTCATTTCCTGCCGGTCGTAGCGATGAAAGCTGTCGCCCTCGATGATCGCGGCCCTCACCTGCTCGCGGCGGAAGATGTTCTCGAAAGTGCGCGTGACCGACGTGGTGCCGGCGCCGGACGATCCGGTAATGGCAATGATGGGATAACGCTCGGACATGGTGGCCTTATCGGAAATGGATGCTCAGATTGGACTGCGAAACAGACTGCGCTGGCCAAACAACGGATTGGGCAGCTCCTCTGTCGCCGCTGAAGTGTGGTAGCGCTCGATCAGTTCCACTTCATGGCGCGAGCCGAAGATCAGTCCGATGCGCTGGTGCAGCGAAGAAGGCTTGACCAGGCGCACCGGCTGCCTGCCGGTGCTTGCGCGCCCGCCCGCCTGCTCGATCAGGAAGCCAATCGGATTCGCTTCATGCAGCAGGCGCACATGTCCCGGTATTTCCGGCGCGCGGGTATCGCGCGGCGACAGGAACACACCGCCTCGCATCAGGATGCGGTGCGCTTCCGCCACCGTCGATGCGATCCAGCGCATGCTGAAATCCTTGCCGCGCCGCCCTGCCTTGCCTGCCATGCACTCGTTAACGTAGCGGCGGATCGGGTCTTCCCAGAAGCGGCTGTTGGAAGCATTGATCGCGAATTCCTGCGTGTCCTGCGGGATGCGCAGGTTCGGATGGGTCAGCATGAATTCGCCAAGCTGCGGGCACAGCGTGAAGCCGCTGACGCCATTGCCAACCGTGAGCACCAGCATGGTGGTCGGGCCGTAGATCGCATACCCGGCAGCGACCTGCTCCGTTCCCGGCTGCAGGAAATCCTCGACGCTCACCGTGCGCTCCGCTTCGGGCGCACGCAATACCGAAAAGACACTGCCGACGGAAACGTTCACATCGAGGTTCGACGATCCGTCCAAAGGGTCGAACACGAGCAGATACCTGCCCTTCGGATAAACCTCCGGAATCTGGCACGGGGCATCCATGTCCTCGGACGACATGCCGGCGAGATAGCCGCCCCAGTTGTTCCCTTCAATGAACAACTGGTTGCTGACGGCAGCAAGCCTTCCCTGTTCCTCGTCCTGCGCCCGGTCCTGTGCCGATACGCCGGTCACCGCGCCATGCAATGCACCCGCCGCAACCTTGCGCGCGATGCGCTTGCACACCAGCGCCACATTCAGCAGCAGGCTGTTGAAGTCGCCGGTCGCCTGTGGATGGCGCCGCCTCGACTCGATCAGGAACTGGGTCAGCGTGACCCGCATGTCGCCCGTCATCGGGTTGTCTCCTTGTTTGTTCTTCTAGCTAGTGGCTGGTTTTAACTCACCTCGAACAGCATGCCTTCATGCCACCTCTTCAAGGCCGCCAGGTCGATCCAGCGCTGGTCCGTGCCGGGCAGGCGCTGCGCCATCGGCTTGTCCGGATCGCCCAGGTGCGGCAGCACCAATAGCGCGCCCTCGAATGACTGGTCGGCGGTATACGCGGTGGGCGTGATGATGGTCGGGATGCCGGCTGCCGTTGCCGCGCGCAACCCGTTTGCGGAATCTTCGAACGCGAGGCAGTCCTCCGGCGCAATGCCGAGCTGCGCCAGGGCCGCGAAGTACACATCCGGCGCCGGCTTTTTCCGCGCGATCGTCCCGGCGTCACACACGCTGGCAAAAAACTTGCGCCAGTCCGGCCCCAGCGGCGTACGCAGCAAGGCGTCGACATTGGCCGGCGTGGTCGTGGTGGCAATTGCCATCGGCAGGCCGGCGGCATGCGCTTCGCGGATCAGTCTTTCCATTCCCGGGCGCAGCGGCAGCCTGCCACCGTCCACCAGCGTTTCGTAGCGACGCGTCTTGATGGCGTGTACCGCATCGATCATGCGCCGCGCATTCGGGCCGCACACCTGCTCCGGGTGCAGCAGTTGCCAGTAATAGACAAGGCGCTCCTTGCCGCCGGCTATGCGCAGCAACTGGTTGTATGTTTCCCTTGTCCAGTGCCAGTCCAGTCCTGCCTCCATGAAGGCGGCATTGAAGGCTTCGCGGTGGGCTTCTTCGGTATCGGCGAGCGTGCCGTCCACATCAAAAATCAGTGCTCGCAGCATGTTTCCTCCTCGGGTGATGTTGTGGTTTCGTTGAAGACCCGGCTTGCGAGCAGGTCCGCAGCGGTGATCGTGATCAGCGAGTCGTCGTCGACCGCCCCCTTCTCGGTGAGCAGGCGCGACGCATGCCGCAGCCGCGCGCGGTCGAGTGCGTTGCGCACGCTGCGCGCGTTGGCAAAATGCGGCAGCTTCATACGCCGCTCGAGATAGTCGGCAAAGATTTTCTCCGCTTCCTTGTCGAAGCGGTATTGCATGGATTCCAGCATCAGCCCGGCGATCTTCTGCAGCTCGCCTTGCTGGTAATCCGGGAAGTCGATGTGGTGCGCAATGCGCGACGACATGCCGGGATTCGATTCGAAGAATCGGTCCATGCGATCCTTGTAGCCGGCAAGGATCACGACCAGGTCTTCGCGATTGTTTTCCATCATCTGCAGCAGGATCTCGATCGCTTCCTGTCCGTAATCACGTTCGTTCTCGGGCCGGTACAGGTAGTACGCCTCGTCGATGAAGAGCACGCCGCCCATCGCCTTCTTCAGCACTTCCTTGGTCTTCGGTGCCGTGTGGCCGATGTACTGACCGACGAGGTCGTCGCGCGTGACGGCGACCAGCTGGCCTTTGCGCACATAGCCGAGGCGGTGCAGGATTTCTGCCATGCGCAGCGCCACCGTCGTCTTCCCGGTGCCCGGGTTGCCGGTGAAGCACATGTGCAGGCTCGGCGCGCCAGCGGAGAACCCGCGCTCGGCGCGGAGTTTGTCCACCAGCAGCAGCGCCGCGATGTCGCGGATGCGCGCCTTCACCGGCGCAAGCCCGACCAGCTCGCGGTCAAGCTGCGCGAGCAGATCGGTGATGCCGGAGCTGGCGAGCCGGTCGGCAACGGGATTGTCGGAATGCAGCGAGATGTTCGCCATGCGTCTTCTCCAGGGAGCGACTGGCAAAATGCATCGCGAGGCATCTGCCAGTTGCTGAAAGAACTCGATCTATATAAAAGCCTGCCGTCCTTCTTGCCCTGATGAATCTCAATCGATGCTGCAGGGAATGCAGGAAGTCTCTTGACATCGCAGGCCACCCTTCATGTCACAAATAGCGCGCACCCTCCGGTCGTGCCTGTGCCGCATAGCTTTCGATGCTGTAGCGCATCCGGCGCCCGTCTACTTCCTGGCGCACGAGACGGAAGCCCGGCTCGTCCTTTGGACGGTTGACGATGAAGGAGATCACGACGGATTCCACGGTGTGTGTGGAGTCGAATGCCGTCACACGGATGTAATGGTTGGGGAAGGTTTTACGGCAGTTCTCGATCTCCATCATGATGCCCGCCGCGTCGCGCAGGTCGAACATCGGATTGCCGAACATCTCCCAGAAGGTGTTACGTGGATGCGGGTCGTCGGTGTACTCGATGCCGACTGCCCAGCCGTTGTCGAGGCAGTACTGCAGTTGCTTGACGATCTGCTCGTTGGTCAGGTCGGGCAGGAATGAAAAGGTGCCTTGTGTAATACGCATGTTGTCCTCGCTATCGTCTTAGAGCCTGTTTAAAAACTTACTGCGCAGCCCGATTTTGGCTCTGCGATGCTCGCCGTACCTCACGTACGGCTGCGCTTCTCAAACCAAACTCGACCCGCTCGCTACAGTTTTCAAACAAGCTCTTAAGCCACGGACGCGGTCGGCACGAAGTCCGAGCTGTCGGTCGGTGTGTAGTTGAAAGTAATGTCGCCCCAGGTATCGAGCGCAGCGCGCAGTGGCGAGCACCATTTCGCCGCATCACGCAGGATGTCCGGCCCCTCCGTGAGCACGTCCCGGCCTTCGTTGCGCGCGAGGACCATTGCTTCCAGGGCTACGCGGTTGGCCGTCGCACCAGCCTGGATGCCGTCGGGATGGCCGATGGTGCCGCCGCCGAACTGCAGCACGACGTCGTCGCCGAACATGTCCAGCAGCTGATGCATCTGGCCTGCATGGATGCCGCCGGACGCAACCGGCATCACCTTGCGCAGCGCCGCCCAATCCTGATCGAAGTAGACGCCGCGCGGCAGGTCGATTTTGGTCTTCGCATCGCGGCAGACGTTGTAGTAGCCCTGCACCGTCAATGGATCGCCTTCCAGCTTGCCCACCGCGGTGCCGGCATGGATGTGATCCACACCGGCGAGCCGCATCCATTTTGCGATCACGCGGAAGGAGACGCCGTGGTTCTTCTGGCGCGTGTAGGTGCCGTGTCCTGCGCGGTGCAGGTGCAGGATCATGTCGTTCTGGCGGCACCAGTGCGACATCGACTGGATCGCGGTGTAGCCAACGACGAGGTCGATCATGATGATGACGGAGCCGAGTTCCTTGGCGAATTCCGCGCGGCGGTACATTTCCTCCATCGTGCCAGCGGTGACGTTCAGATAGCTGCCCTTGACCTCACCGGTTGCCGCGGAAGCCTTGTTGACCGCATCCATCACGAACAGGAAACGATCGCGCCAGTGCATGAAGGGTTGCGAGTTGATGTTCTCGTCATCCTTCATGAAGTCCAGCCCGCCCTTCAGTCCTTCGTACACGACGCGGCCATAGTTGCGGCCGGAAAGGCCAAGCTTGGGCTTGGTGGTCGCGCCGAGCAGCGGGCGGCCAAACTTGTCGAGGCGCTCGCGCTCGACGATGATGCCGGTCGGCGGCCCCGCAAAGGTCTTCACATAGGCGACCGGAAATTGCATGTCTTCCAGCCGTGCCGCCTTCAGCGGCTTGAAGCTGAACACGTTGCCGATGATGGAAGCTGCGACGTTGGTGATCGACCCTTCCTCGAACAGCGACAGGTCGTAGGCGATGTAGCAGAAGTACTGGCCGGGATTGTTCGGCACCGGATCGACACGATAGGCCTTGGCACGATACATGTCGCAGGCGGTCAGGCGGTCGGTCCATACCACCGTCCAGGTCGCCGTGGACGACTCGCCGGCGACTGCCGCGGCTGCCTCGATCGGGTCGACGCCGTCCTGCGGCGTGATGCGGAACAGCGCCAGCACGTCGGTGTCTTTCGGCACGTAGTCGCCGTCCCAGTACCCCATCTGGGCGTATTTCAGTACGCCTGCCGAATAGCGCTTTTTGGAATCGGTAATCTGACCGATGTCGTTGCTGCCCATGAAACCCTCCTGATCGGGACCAAGCCCATTCATTAATAAGTTGTCAATCTTCGGGCTTCACTATATAAGTGGCTTTCCATCAGGTCTAATCACGATTTCTTAAACTTCCATCAGCGACTCCTTATACATTGATGCGCAGATACACCCTTCGCCAGTTGGATATCTTTCTCACGCTTGCGCGCGAACTGTCCGTCACGCGGGCGGCGGAAAAGCTGCATGTGACGCAGCCGGCCGTGTCCATGCAGTTGCGCCTGCTGGAAGAAGCGGTCGGCCTGCCGCTGTTCGAGCAGATCGGGCGCAAGATCCGGCTGACGGACGCCGGGCTGGATTTCGAGCGCTATGCAAGCGCGGCGATGGCGCAGTTGAAGGAACTCGACGACGCCATGGCCCAGCGGGTCGGCATGCAGAAGGGGCGCATCGAGCTCGCAGTGGTAAGCACCGCGAAGTACTTCGTGCCGATGCTGCTGGTGCACTTTCGCAAGCGGTTTCCGGATATCGAAGTGGTGCTGCATATCCATAACCGAGAAATCATCACGAACATGCTCGCCCGCAGCGACGTGGACCTGGTCATCATGGGGCGCGCGCCGGCCACGCTTGAATGCAACGCAACGCCGTTCGCCACCAACCCGATGGGCATTGTAGGAGCGCCGGAGCACCCCTTGTCCCGGCGGCGGCGGGCGCCACTGTCCATCCTGCAGGGGCAGGAATTCGTCGTGCGGGAAAAGGGCTCCGGTACGCGGCACAGCATGGAACGCCTGTTTGCGGAACACGGCATCGCGCCGACGATCGTGATGGAGATGCCGAGCAACGAAACCATCAAGCAGGCGGTGATGGCGGGGATGGGGCTGGGATTCCTGTCATTGCGCACGGTCCGCCACGAGCTTGCAGCCGGCCACCTGACCCTGCTCGACCTGGACGGATTGCCGCTGATGCGCCACTGGCACGTGACGCACCTGCAGTCCAAGCGCCTGTCGCCCGCGGCCACCGCATTCAAATCCTTCCTGATCGAGGAGGCGGGATCGCTGGTGAACCTGTGGGCGTAAGCGCCTTCAGCAATATGCCGCTTGCTACCGTGGCTATTTGCGCAGGGAGTATTCGCGCCACCAGTTGGGCTCGGCCCTGACCACGTCCGGCAATGCGCCAAGCTGCCGGGACAGCTCCAGCGCGGCGACGCCTGGCGGCGTGTCGACGACATAGGTGCCGGGAAGCGTGGAAAGCGGCTTCGCCGACAACTGCCGCGACCGGAACCACTCGTCGGCCTTCTGTCCCTGCAGTGACGGCGCCAGCCGGACAATGACGCCGCCGGGCAGTGCACGCCAGCGCCCCTGCCCTTCGCCAAACACCGGTGAATAGCGCCCAAGGGCAGCAAGCTCGCTCCACTGTTGCGGCGTGAGCAGGACGCGCCAGATCGTCACTTCGCCATAGGTGCCGAGCAGTTCGGCTTGAGGATGGAGCTGTTTCAGCCTGCCCTGGTCGCTGAACGCGGCTACCAGCCCTTGTTCACCTTGAAGTGATTCCTGCGAAACCGCGTCACCGCGCACTCCGCCTGCGGAACCGGGCGGTTGTGCCTGCATGGGCGTACATCCGGCCAGGAACACAATGGCACCCAGCAGTACCGTGCGCATCAGCGCCGCTCCATCTGCTGCCACCAGTCGGGCTGCGCAGAGATCACCATCCCCGATTGCTGCAGCCGGTTGGCCAGCTCCAGCGAAGCAAGGCCTGGCGGCGAGCTGAGCACCAGCAGATTGTTTGCCATTGGCAGCTGTCCGATTTTCGTCAGGCCCTGCGATGCCAGCCATGCATCGACCTGCGCACTGCTCCAATTGGGGTCGAGCCGGACGATGATATTGCCGGGAAGCGCGCGCATCCGGCCGCCCGGGCCGTCGCGCAGGACCGGAGACGTCTTTTCTCCCGCTGCCCGGGTGACGGCCGCGTCTTCCTTGCGCCAGACGCGCACCTGGCCGTTCTTGACGACCGGAGTAGCACCGGTTTCGGCGCGGCTGCCGAACTCCGCCACGAGCGACCTGTCCACCACGACGCGCTTCGGCTTTCCGCCGTCGTACCAAATGTACGTATCCGCGCCGTTCTTGTCCTGCGCCATCGCGGCACCTGCAACGGCGACCGCCATCAAGGCTGCGTAAGACTTAAGCTTCATTCGCAACGCTCCGTTCAATGTCCATATACCCTGATCTGCCACGACTGGAAGGTCCCGGTATCGCCGTCCTGCTGATCCCTGACGATCAGTTGCCACACGCCGTCGGCCGGTTCATCCAGAAGACGGGCGACGCCGAAGCGCCAGCCGTCATACGGGTTGCAGCTGTCGTCTCTGCATGCATGCGGTGCGGCCAGGATGCTTTGTGTGCCGCTCGGGGAGATGAGCACCACTTGCAGGTCGCCCGCATACGCGTGGTCGGCGGCCGTGAACGTCACATCCACCCACTCGATCCTGCTGATACCGCTGCCGGCAACAGTGATGTTGCCGTTCACCGGTGCGCCGGGATTCTCCGGGATTGGCGTGTTCACCGTCTGCACCGGGCTCTCGTAGCTGCGCTGCGCCGGCAGGTTCGTCCAGCCGCGTGCTGCAGTCACCGCTGCAGCCGCATCCACCATGCCGAAACCGTAGGTATGGTGAACAGGGCGGCCCGCGCCGTTGACCGCCCATCCGACATCACTCGCATCGTTGCGGCGGGCCGTTTGCGCCAGGATCGTGCGGACGTCGCGCCATGTCAGCGCGGGATTGGCCTGCACCATGAGCGCGGCAGCGCCCGACACGATCGCCGTGGAAAACGACGTACCCACCGCGCACTGGGTGTAATCGGCGTCGCGCAATTCCGACGCGGCGGATCCGTCGTTGGCACCGCGGCTGCCGGTGAGGTCCGCGGTTGTAATCGCCAGCCCGGTCTCGCAATCTTCACCGCCCGGTGCGGTAACCCACACATTGGCACCCGGTTCGGAGTACGGCGCACGCGTTCCCTGCGCATTGACCGCACCCACGGCGATCACACCGCGATAATTGGCATAGCCATCCTCGTTCGACAGTTCGCCGCTTCCCGCATAGCCGTTGCCTGCGGGCCAGACGTAGATGGTGCCGCGGCCGCCGCGCCCATTCGCCAAGCCGTAGTCGATAGCCTCACGCCAGAGCGAACTCGATTCGTCGATGCGCCCCGAGCCGTCCGGCGGTCCCCAGCTGTTGTTGGACACAGCGATGGATGCCGCCTGATAAGTCATCGCATCCGCCTCGTTGCTGTCGGTTCTGTTGAGCAACATGCTATAGCCGACCAGTGACGCGCGCGGCGCGACACCACGGCCGCCGGTGCCGTTGTCGTCGCGCGAGGCGATGATGCCGCCGACCTGGGTACCGTGGGAGAAATCGTTGATCCCACTCGCCGGCGGTGTCGGGTTTCCGGTTGTCGGGCCGGATGAAGGATAGATCCGGTGCGCCAACGCCGTGGAAATGTTGGGCTGCAGATCCGGGTGGTCGATCTCGAGGCCGATATCGACCACGGCGATCGTGACGCCCTCGCCCTTGCAGGTGCCGCCCGCACCGCAACTTGCCCACACCGGTTCGACATTGATGTCGGCGCCTGCTGTCGCGGCGCTGCCGCTGGCAGGCGCCTGCCCGGTGTTTTTCAGATGCCACTGCTGCGCAAACAACGGATCGCCGCTTGTGGGAGCCGGATAATCGCCGCCCCCCCCGCCACCGCCGCACGCTGTCATGCCCGACAGGCATAACACGGCAAGAACTGCGCGCCTGATGGACGCTTGCATCGCTCCCTCCTTCTCCATTGCCCGCTCTCAAGTTCAGTGTTCCACTCCATTCACGCAGTCGCGTTGCAACGCGCGCCATTATTCCGGGAGCATGCACTTGGCATGGACTCAAGGGTTTGATGTTTGTTGGAGATTCAAGAGATACCCGTCCGCGCAATGCCGACGGTTTTATTCCGGAAACGGAATAACGGAATCAATGCGGCACGAATACAGGTCGTGCCCGGGCGCAAGCGCGGTCAGGATGGCTCTTGTCGCAATGCGGTACACATGCGCCGATTTGCAGTCGCACCAACTCAATCGGCGCAACGGCTCACCCCACCATTCCGACGGCGTTCATCTGACGCGGTTTTCTGAAAAGTGATTTATCGCTGGAATCGGGTAAGCAGTCGTTGGCGCATGTCCGATACGGAAATCCTCCGCATTCACTTTGCGCATGGCGTTCCAGTACTGGAACGTGAATCCCGGCCACAGCGTCACGTTCTTGCCGTTGGCATCCTGGTACCAGCTCCTGCAGCCGGACGCCCAGACCGTGGTTTGCAGGCGGCGCTGCACTTCCCGGTTGAAGGCTTCCTGCCGTTCAGGACGCACTTCGATCGACGTCACGCGTTTTTCGCGCATGAGTTGCATGCACCGCAGGGCATACCGGATCTGCTGTTCCGCCATGAAGACAACGGAGTTGTGTCCCAGGCCGGTATTGGGGCCGAGCAGCATGAAGAAGTTCGGATAACCGGCTGCCATCACCCCGAGATACGCCTCGGGGCCGCTGCGCCAGACATCGTTCAGGTCAACGCCGCCGCGCCCTAGGATGCGCACCGGCGTCAGCAGGTCGGTCACGCGAAAACCCGTGCCGTAGATAATCGCATCGACCGGATGCTCGACACCGCGGATATCGACGATGCTGTTGTCGCGGACCTCTGCCACGCCATCAGTGACCACCTCGACATTGGGGCGTGCCAGCGCCGGGTAGTAATCGTTCGACAGCAGGACGCGCTTGCAGCCGATCGTGTAGTTCGGCGTCAATTTCTGGCGCAGTGCCGCGTCCGGGATCTGGCTCTTCATATGGCGCAGTGCCATCTTCTTCGCCGCGTTCATCAGTTTCGGATGCACGAAACCGAGGCCGGTGAATTCCTGCCGCCAGTAGATGAAATTGCGGAACAGGGCGATCGCACCGGGCACATAGCGGTACAGAATCTGTTCCACGTGACTGATGGCGCGGTCAGGTTTCGGCAGCACCCATGCCGGGGTCCGCTGGAACAGCGTAAGCCGCGACACCTTCTGCGCAATCTGCGGCACGAACTGGATGGCGCTGGCGCCGGTGCCGATGACCGCCACCTTCTTCCCCGACAGGTCGTAAGCGTGGTTCCACTCCGCCGAATGAAACGCAACGCCCCGGAAGCGCTCGATGCCGGGCAACTGCGGATACGCCGGCCGGCTCAATGCACCCATGGCGGACACGACGATGCGCGCGGTAATCGTCTTGCCATCGACTGTGCGCACATGCCACAGGTCGCTGCCTTCGTCGAATACCGCCTCGCTCATCTCGGTATTGAAACGAATGTAAGGCGCAAGCCCGTACTTGTCGACGCAGTCCTTCATGTATTCCCAGATTTCCGGCTGTGAGGAATACATGCGGCTCCAGTCCGGCTTGCGCTCGTATGAGAAGGAATACATGTGCGAGGGCACGTCGCAGGCACAGCCGGGATAGGTGTTCTCGCGCCATGTGCCGCCAATGGCAGACGCTTTCTCCAGCACGACGAAGGACAGGCGGCCTGCCTTCTTCAACTGGATCGCCATGCCGAGGCCGGAAAAGCCGCTGCCGATGATTGCGACTTCATAGTCCGGCTGGGATGGCCTTGGTGTTTTGTTCGGTGAAGCGACTGCGTCGAAGACGATTTTCTGCTTCAGGAAAGCGGCAGCCGCACCAAGCGACGCCCGTCCTTCCGGAATGAAACGATGGAACAGCTGCCAGACATGCGGCACATCCGGCCAGAGCTTCAGCTCCACCGGCACGCCTGCCGCACGCGCCCGCTCTGCCAGCTGCGTGGAGTCGTCGCGCAGCACCTCGTCCGTCCCGACATGGATCAGGAGCGGCGGCAGGCCATGCAGGTCGGCATACAGCGGTGAGGCAAGCGGTGTGCGCGGGTCGGCAGTGCCAAGGTAGAGCGCCGCGCCGAGCGCCATGCGGGCGCCATGGAACATTGCACAGCGCTTGTCGTTCGCGCTGCGTGACGCGCCGCTGCCGGCAAGGTCGGTCAGCGGGGAAAACAGCGCAGCCGCCGCAGGAAGCGGCAGCCCTGCATCGCGCACGCGCAGCATCAGTGCCAGCGACAGTCCGCCGCCGGCGGAGTCTCCCGACACGACGAGCGTGGAAGGATCGATGCCGGACGCCAGCAACGCGGTATACACGGCGTGGGCATCCTCCACTGCGGCGGGAAACGGATGCTCCGGCGCGAGGCGGTAATTGGGTGCGTATACGCGGAAGCCCTGACGTGCGAAGAATGTCGTCGCCGCCCGGTGCGTCTTTGCGGAACAGGCGAAGTAGCCGCCGCCATGCAGGTACAGCAGCGTCATGCGGCTGCAGCCGTCCGACGATTCAACCCATTCTCCGGGCAAGCCGGCGATTGTGTCCGGCGTAATGCGTACGTCTTTCGGCGTGCGGTAACCGCCGCTGTTGAGTACCGCACGGGCGCCAGTGTAATCATGCGTGGCAGCCAGCTTGCGCTTGAAGGTCTGCCGCAGCACGGCGCTGACGAAACGGGCCTGCCAGCTCATGACGACCTCTTTTCTTTCAGCACCGCGCTCTGCTGTGGATCGAGGCCCTTCACTTCCATCAGCTTGCGGATGATCCGCCAGTAGCCGACCGGCATCAGCCGCGACAACCAGTCCATCACGCGGGCATCGGGGCCGACGAGGATACGCGGCGCGCGCCGCACGACGCCGTTGACGATCTGCGCGGCGGCCTGCTCCGGGGTCGTCATCACATCGTCGAAGAATTTGTCTGCAAGCTGCCTGGCCTGTGTTTCGTCGAAGGATTCGGCGCGGCGCGAGTTATGGGCGATCCTGGTCTTGATGCCGCCCGGGTGCACGACGGACAGGCTCACCGGGCTGCCGGCCAGTTCGTGTCGCAGTGCGTCGGTAAAGCCGCGCACCGCAAACTTGCTGGCGCAGTAAGGCGCCTGTCCCGCCGGCGCGATCAGCCCGAAGACGCTGGAAATATTCACGATGTGGGCTTGCTGCTCCTGCCGCAGTAGTGGCAGGAAGGCCTTGCTGGTGCGGACCACGCCCCAGAAATTGATGTTGAACAGCCACTCGAAGTCGCCGAGGTGCAGTTGCTCGACATTGCCCATCAGGGCGACGCCGGCATTGTTGATCAGCAGGTTGACACGCCCGTGCTCGGCCAGCACCTGTTCCGGCAAAGCGGCCACGGACTGCGCATCCGAGATATCGAGCACATGTTCGCTGACACGTACACCAAGCAGGCGCACCGCCTCCGCGGTGCGCCCGAGCCGCAGTGCGTCGCGATCCACCAGTGCGACATGGCAGCCGCGGCAACCCAGCTCCAGCGCGAGTGCCGCGCCGATGCCCTGCGCCGCGCCGGTGACGACGGCGACGCTTTCCTTCAACTGAAACTTCATGCGATGTCTCCTCGCGTCCGTATCGTGTTCCGCAGTGTTCTGCAGTGTTTTGCGCCGCCCCTTTGCAACCTCCGGTCCCGTACAATTCTTGACGGATATCTATTGGCAACAGGCAGCGATCAGTATTATTACAACACCTTAAGGTAATCACCTTAACGATTGGAATCAGGATAAACGATGGCGGAAGACAAGCAAAGCACGCGGACGCGAATACTCGACACTTGTTTGCGTTTGTTCAATGAGTCCGGGCCCGCCTCCGTTACGACCGCCGAGATCGCCCGCACGGTCGGCATCAACGAGGGCAACCTGTATTACTACTTCCGTCGGAAGGCGGACATCTTGCTGGCGCTGTTCGATGAGTTCGAAACGGCGCTGGACCGGACGGCCAATGCACCGCACGCAGAGGGCGCGGACCCGGGACTGGAATACCTGAAGACCTGGTTCAGGCTGATGTGGGACTGGCGTTTTTTCTACCGCGATGGCTCGGCCATCATCCGGATGGCACCGGAGTTGCGCGAGCGCTGTGTCAACCTCACCGCGAAAGGCCAGGCCGACATCCGCCGCGTGCTGAACGACCTGGTCGACAAGGGGATGATGGCGGCAAGCGCCGAGGAGATCGACCGGCTGGTGGTCAATGCGTGGATCGTGTCCAGTTACTGGCTGGATTACCTGTACACACGCCATCACGTCGACCATGTCACGAAGGAGCATCTCGACTGGGGCTTTACGCAGGTGCTGAGCCTGTTCCGTCCGTACATTTCGGCCGCCGGCAGTGCGAAGTGACGAGCGCAATTGCCGCAATCACTCAAGCGC
The DNA here is from genome assembly GCF_054780595.1 of Noviherbaspirillum agri. NCBI lineage: Bacteria > Pseudomonadati > Pseudomonadota > Betaproteobacteria > Burkholderiales > Oxalobacteraceae > Noviherbaspirillum > Noviherbaspirillum agri. The sequence continues at coordinate 90,725 of NZ_BAAGWA010000006.1, read as the reverse complement.
ACCGCGGTTGCGCCGGATAGCGCCCCCGCACAAAGCCGGCATCAATGTGCCGGCCCGGCTGCGGGACTACGCCGGAACTTCTTCAGAATTCTTCCCAGTCGTCGCCTGATACCGTTGACGAAGGCGCCGAGGGCTTCGGCTGTGGAGCGGAAACCGCTCTGCCCGGCAACGGCACGACCTTTGCCTTTGCGGCCTGTACAGGTGCAGGCGCAGACGTGGCTGCAGGCGCCGATCTTTTCACCGGCGCGCGCGCAGAACTGACTGAGGCCACCGCCATGCCGTCCAGCTTGAAAATGCTGACCGCATCCGCGAGTTGTGCAGCCTGTGCCTGCATGGATTCGGCGGCAGACGCGGCCTCCTCCACCAGTGCCGCGTTTTGCTGCGTCACCTGGTCCATCTGCGAAATCGCCTCGTTCACCTGTTCGATGCCGGCGGTCTGTTCCTGGCTGGCAGCGCTGATCTCACCCATGATGTCGGTCACGCGCTTGACGCTCTCCACCACTTCCTGCATCGTCGCGCCGGCCTGATCCACCAGCCGCGCGCCCGCGCTGACCTTGTCCACCGAGTCGTCGATAAGCGTCTTGATCTCCTTGGCGGCGGCGGCAGAGCGCTGGGCCAGGCTGCGCACTTCCGACGCGACCACCGCAAAGCCGCGACCCTGCTCACCGGCGCGTGCCGCTTCGACCGCCGCGTTCAGCGCGAGGATGTTGGTCTGGAAGGCGATGCCGTCAATGACGGCAATGATGTCGACGATCTTCCGCGACGATTCATTGATGGACGCCATGGTGTCCACGACCTGCGACACCACTTCGCCGCCCTTGGCAGCGACCTCGGAGGCAGAGCCTGCCAGCTGGTTCGCATGGCGGGCATTGTCGGCATTCTGCTTCACGGTGGATGTCAGTTCCTCCATCGAGGAAGCGGTTTCTTCCAGCGAGCTCGCCTGTTCTTCCGTGCGCGCCGACAGGTCCTGATTGCCGGCAGCGATCTCGCGCGACGCTGTGACAACGGTGTCGGCACCGGCGCGCACCTTGCCGACGACGGCGCTCAGCGCGTCATTCATCCGCTTGAGGGCGCGCATCATGTCACCGAACTCGTCGCGGCGGCTGATCTCCGGATGCGCGGTCAAGTCACCCTGTGCAATACGGTTGGCGACGTCAACCGCCTCCACCAGCGGCTGGCGGATCGAACGGATCAATGCGCCGGCGCCAATGATCGTGCCGATCACAATGAACAGCACGAGTACACCCGCCATCTTCACGGTCGACAGGCGCTCGTCAGAAAGCTGCTTGCGCAACTTGTCGGCATTGGCCTCCTGCAGCACGACAAAGTCCTGCAGCGACTTCAGGTAGGTCTGCAGCGCCGGGTTGAAATCTCGCTCGAACTTGAGCCGCGCACCGTCAACGTCGCCATTTGATTTCAGCTCGCGCAACGCGGCCAGGTGATCGATCGCCACCTTGCGTTCTGCCGCGATCCTGTCCATGTGCTTGCGCTCGTCCTCCGCCAGCGGGCCGGATTCCAGCATTTTCTGGATCTCGGTAATGCTTGCCTGGTCGGCGCTGTTGTCATCCTTGAATACGGCATCCACCTCCGGGCCTGTGCTCAGCACCGATGCCTGCGTACGCGCCGAAACAGTCGCAGCCAGGCCGGACCACTGCAGGACCGCGCGTACCTTGGCGTTGCTTTGGGATGTCATCTCATCCCCCTTTGACTGCCACTGGGCCGAACGCCAGCCGGCAAAGAGGACCACGCTGAAAACAGCGACCCCGAGGATCGCGACGGACAGCCAGAGCTTGGCCGTAATCCGCAAGTTATCGAATCTCATTGAACGGCTCCATGCAGTTGCAGTTGGAAAGCAAAGAAAGCCCGCAAAATGAATAATGGGTTTTCACCAAAGCCCAGGCACCATGCACCTTACGGGGCCTTACGGGCATGAAACCATCATATCTTCGTGGAGATACACGTGCCTGCAATATGGCTTTTGGAACTTATCCCAGGTCAACTTTTTTGAAAGTGCGAAGCGTTTTGCAGTTCGAGATGGCAGAGCACCGTCCGGTCGCCCGAGAAGAGCGTTTCGATCGTTGTGCCCTCTGCGCCTGGAAATTGCCGACAAGACTTCGCATTGATATCTCTCAATCGCCTGAATAGTCCGACCGGACCATTGTTCGAAACCACCGCCGAGTTGATCATTTTGTAACTTTCCGTTACGAGCGACATGTGGCGGGAAGTTCATCGTCATTGACGTCACTCAACTTGAAGGGAGATTTGAAATGAAGCAAAACTTGTCGGCACGCATCAGCGTTGCCCTGCTCGCTGCCTGCGCCCTGGCTGCCGGTGCTGCCCAAGCCCAAACAGCTCCGGGCACTGTTGGCCCCGCTGCCTCTGTCGAGATCCCGCTGTCCGGCACGCTGCCCAAGGCATGCACGCTGGAGGCGTACCTGAACGGTCCGTTCCACGAACTCAACATGACCAGCACCGCAGTCCAAGGTGCGGAATCACTGAGCGTGAACTGCAACTACGGCGGCAGCGCAACCGTGACCTTCTCGTCCGCAAATGGCGGCAAGCTGCAGAGCGGGGGCAACGAAGTGAGCTACATGTTCATCCTGTCGGGCAGCCCGTTCAGCACGGGTGTGTCGCTTGCTACCGCACAAACCTGGAGCAGCTTCCCGGCCGTCGCCAACGCCAACCAGACCCGCTCGATGAGCATCCAGCTGGATGCAGCAGCATCGGTTGCAGGCACCTACACCGACACCATCACGGCATCGGTTACGCCTAACTGATATGCAGGTCAGCCCGCGTGGTGCACGCGGGCTTTTCGTTGTGCTTTCTGTGCATGAGGTACGCGATGCGTCATCTGTTTGTTTCCCTTTTTGTCCTGGCCCTCGTTCCGGGCCTCTTGCCACGCCTGGCGCTTGCCTTTGACGTTACGCCCACGGTGTCCGTGATCGAGCTGCCGGCGAAACGTTCCGGCATCACACTGTCGGTCAACAACCCGCGCAAGGTCGACTTGCCGGTGACTTTCGAGATTTTCGAGCGCTTCATTAACGAGGATGGCACCGAGCGGCACGAACCGGCCGACGACGCCTTCATGGTTTTTCCTCCCCAGGCAGTCATTGCGCCCCAGTCCAGCCAGGCGATCCGCGTGCAGTGGCTCGATGCGCCGCCGGAGACGTCGCGCTCGTTTACGCTATACGCCGTCGAGATCCCGGTGGATCTGTCCGGCGCGAATGAGTCGAAGGTGCACACCGTGCTGCGCATGGGCGCTTCGGTTCACGTTGCTGCAACCGGCACCCGTGCCGAACCGGTCCTTGCTGCCGCTACAGCCGTGGATAACGGTGTGCGCGTATCGCTGAGCAATAGTGGCAAGCGCTTCTACTACGTCGACAACGTCACGCTCGAATTTCCCGACCAGCGCCTGACCGGCATGGAGCTGGCCAATGCAGCCGGCCGCACCCTGATTCCGCCCGGCGCGACACGGACCTTCGACCTCACCGGCGTGCAGGGCGCGCCGCGCCTGATCACGCAGTAGATGCAGATGCGCCTGTTGTTCCGGCTTGCCGTTGCGCTCTTCATGGCAACCGGACGCGCAGCATTTGCGCTGTCGATCGCGCCTACAGCTGTGATGCTGGATGGGACGCAGAGCGAGACCGCACGCTTGCACGTCGCCGCACCAGCCACTTCGGCACTGGCGCTGGAGTTTTACCTTCTTGAACGCCACGGCGAAGAAGACGACGAGCGCATTGAGCCGGTAACCGATCCAGTATTCGAGGTCCACCCGCCCCAGCTGTTCCTGGCCGCCGGTAGCGCCTCAAATGTAGCGCTGCACCTGCGCACGCCGCATACCGGGCCTGCGACCCGTTCGTTCTACCTGGTGATCGAAGAGCTCGACCTGACCGGGCTGTCGGCGCCGGTCAGTGAGCTGCGCGTCCGTACGCGGATGTTCGTTCCGGTTCACCTCGGCAAGGGCCAGCCCATCCTGCGGGTGCAGCGCGGCGCCGGCACAGTGGAACTGCACAATGCCGGCAACGGCTACCTGCGATTTGCTGACCCCAACGTCCAGCATTTGTTCGAGCAAGCCGGCATCCCACTCAGTGCACTCAATGCATTCAGTGCCCGCGAGCTGGCCCGCGCCGCTGGCGCCGACGCACTCCTGCCCGGCCGCCGGTTGGCACTCCCGCTCGGCTCGCCCGACCCGCTATCGGCATCATCCCTTGCAGGAGCGGCTACACCATGAAAGGCACCGCGCTACTCTTGCAACGGTTTGCGCTAGCGTTGGCGGCTACCCTGGTCGGGCATGACGTCCTCGCTGCGCCTGCCGCGCCTGCCGCGCCTGCCGCTCCGGCCACGGTTGTGGCATCCGCGCCTGCAAGCGTCTCCGCTACGAAGGCTTCCTTGCCTGCACGCCTTGCGCAAGCACCACGCACCTTCACGGTCGACTTGCCGGTGTGGATGGATGGCCGCCCGATCGGCGAACTGGGCGTCACCCTGCGCGGTACGGAACTGCTGGCGGTGGAAGCGGCGTCCATGCTCAACTTGGCAGGGCGTCACCTGGCCACCCGGTTCGTCGAGTCGCTGACAAGTCATGCAGTCGAAGAACGCATCAGCGTCGAGGCCCTGCGCACTGCGGGCCTGGAGGTGCGTTACGATCCGACGCGCCTGATCGTTACCCTCGAGCCTCGCGTCGAACAGCGGGCGGTTTCGGTCGTATCGCTTGCCCCCGGGCGCCCGGTGGACCTGTCGCGCCTGGAAGCCGCACCGTTCAGCGCCTACGTCAACATGCGCGCCGTCGGCGAACATGTGACAGGTGGCGTGCCGGGAAACCATGTGCCGCTGACCCTTGCCTTTGATGGCGCTACGCGCGCGGGTGGAGCACGGGGAGTCGCCTTCGAGTGGTCAGCCTTTCACGAGCGGCGCGGCGGCACTGGGCGCTCGACGCGTGGCGATCTTCGCCTTACCCATGACCGGCCGGAACAGGCGATTCGCATCGCCTTGGGAGATGTGCATTTCCTGACCGCCGAGCAGCAGGGCAACGTGCCGCTTCTCGGCCTGTCCGTCGAGCGTCGCTATGCCGACATGCAACCGTGGCGAACGGTTACCGCCACAGGCCAGCGCAGCTTTGTCCTGTCGCGCCCGTCGCAGGTTTCGGTGTTCCTGAACGGGATGTTCCTGCGCGCGCTCCAGCTTCCGCCCGGACGTTACGACTTGAGCGACTTTTCCACTGCCGATGGCGCCAACGATGTGCGCATCGAGGTCGAAGACAGCGCCGGCCAGCGCGAAGTGATCGAGTTCACCCTGTTCAGGGAAGCGACACTGCTGTCGCCCGGCCAATCCGAGTTTTCCGCCAACCTTGGCCTGCGCCGTGCCAACGACGCCGATACCCGCATTCGCTACGAAGACGATCGCCCGGCCTGGTCAGGGTTCGTGCGTTACGGGCTGACCGAGGGGCTGACAGTGGGCGCCAATTATCAGGGCGAACGTGACCTGAATGTGCTGGGCGTGGAAGGCGTCACTGCGACCGCGCTGGGCAATTTCGGCGGCGGCCTCAACCTGAGCCGGCACACCCGTATCGGCGACGGCGCCACCGCTTCGCTGCGCTGGGCCTACAACATCGGCGACGAGGCATCGCGCCGCCTGCGTCGCCTGGACACCTCGCTGATCTATACCAGCCGCAACTATCTGCCGCTCGGCGTGGATGTCCCGTCCAACCGTTATCTCTGGCAATTACAAACCCGCTACACGACGCCACTGGCCGACGGCATGCTGGCCTCGTTCAGCGCCCGCCACGCGCGCGGACGCGCGCCGCTTGCCGAGAACGAAAACCGTCTGAGCGCGACGCTGACCGGTCGCATCGGTCGCATCACGGCCAGCGCCGGCGTGGAACGCATCCTGGGCACCGACAAGGATACGCGTGCCTTCATCACCCTCACGCTGCCGCTGGGATCGCAGCAGCGCGTGTTGTCGTCCTGGCAGGAACAGGACAACCGCAGCCGCGTGGAGTGGGCGTACTACCCGCGCCAGCAAGTCGGTGGATTCTCCGGTGTGCTGGGAGCAGAGACCTCGGATATCGGCACGTCAGCCACGGCCGATGTCGGCTACCGCGCCAACCGCTTCATTGCCCATGGCCGGCATGACATCGCACGGGCCGGACTGTCCAATGCCGATTCAGTGCAGCGTACCCGCTTGCAGATCGAAAGTGCCCTTGCCTATGCAGGCGGTCACTTCGCGCTCGGACGGCCGGTCGGTGACGCCTTCGTCATCGTGTCGCGCCACGACTCGCTCAAGGGGTCGCCAGTGCTGGTCAATCCCTTTGAAGGCGTTGGGATGGCTACGGCGGACGGCTTCGGGCCGGCCCTGCTGCCCGGCTTGACGAGTTACCGACAGTACGACCTGTACTGGGATGTGCCGGAACTGCCGGTGGGCTACGACCTCGGCGACACGCAACGCCAGTACCTGCCCCCATACCGCGCCGGCATGCACTACCAGGTCGGATCGGCCGCGTCGATCACGGCGATGGGCGTGGCACTGCGTGCCGATGGCCAGCCGCTCGCGCTGGTCGCGGGCGAACTGCGGGCCCGGGGCAAGCCGGACGCTGCGCCGGCGAAGGTGTTTACCAACCGCAGCGGCCGCTTCGTGGCGCAGTCGCTCGCGCCCGGCGCCTATACGGTGCGCTTTGCCACCACGCCGCCGCTGGAGCTGGACTTCGTGATCGGCGAGGACGCCACCGGTTATGTCGATCTCGGCGTACGCATGCTGAAGGAGAAGTGAGATGCCGTTGCTATTTGTCTTTTTCCTGCTGCTCTCATCGACGACTGCGGCGCTGGCAACGCCTGCCCGTTCGGAGTGCGACAGCCGCTTCACGCGCGTACAGGTGGCACCGATGATCTATATGCCATTTGCCACGCACGACGCCACCCTGGCCGTCGAGTTTGAAGTGGAAAACACACAGGGATGCCAGACATCGCTGTACTTGTCCAATGACCAGGGCGGTCTGCAGGGAGTGGGCGGCAATCTGAGATACAACCTGCGCGGCTCCGCAGGCCAGATCCTCACGCGCGCCATGCCGCTGCCGCTGGCCACTGCCAAGAGCGGGTCAGGCTGGCGTGTGCTGGCCAGCGTGCCGGCCGGCCAGGCATCTCTGCCGGGCATCTACCGCGACACGCTGGTGATGCAGCTGCGCCACGGCGAACAGGTACTCGACCAGATCGAAGCAAGGCTTGCCGTCCAGGTCGTGGCGCAGGCGCGCATTGCCGCCGCGGGCAGCGCATCGGCCGGCTTTTCCTCGGCCCATGGCGCGCGCCTGGATTTCGGCACGCTTACTCCAGGAAAGGAAAGGGAGGCATTCCTGTTCGTGCAATCCAATGGCGCATATCTGCTGCGCCTGCGCTCGGAAAATAGCGGAGCACTACGTCATGAACGAGCGGCGGATACGATTCGGTATTCCAGCTTCCTGGACGGGCGGCTCGTCGACCTGTCACAACCTGCATCGGTGCCTGGGCGCCCGCCCAGCCTCGTGCAACCTCCGTTCGCGCTGCGTGCCCGCATCGGCGAAACCAGCGGCAAGCTCGCCGGAGATTACCGGGATGTCATCACGGTCGATGTCATTCTGCTCGAATAGCCTACTGTGTGGACAGGTTCGATTTGTACGCCGCACTGGTGCCAAAAGTGCGCAGGCGGTCGGCCAGTTGCGCGCGGCTCGTGACGTCGAGTTTCTGGAAGATTCGCTGCAGGTGGTTCTTCACCGTGTACTGACTGATTCCGAGGATCAGACCGATCTCATGGTTGGTCTTTCCGGCACGTGCCCACCGCACGATGTCGGCTTCGCGCCCGCTCAACGCCCCCATGAGGCCGCTACGTTCCTGCACCCAAGGCTGCATCGACACCAAGTGTCGCTGCGCTGGCAGGAGCTCGACCTGGCGCAGTGCTGTGTCCATGTAAGGTGCCAGCAATTCAAGGTAGTGGCCCGCCGTGGGGGGCAGGCTCCGTTGGGTGCTGAAGAGCAGATACAGACACACCTGATTATTGCGACAGTCGCGCAATCCGTGAACAACCACACTACCCATGGCGCGGAGCATCTCGTCGAAGCCATCCGCAGCGGTCTCGTCGCCACTCGGGAGCAAAGACAAGGGCAGTACGCAGGGTTGCCCGCCATGGGCTGCCCACGCCGCATGCACGCGCCGAGCCAGGCGTATTGCGCTGTCGCTGGCGGCTGTGGTTCTCAGGCCAGCAAGACTCGATAACAGGTCGACCTTGAAATCATTGCCAGCGGGGTTACCCCATGCCGCCAGCAGCAGTTCGTGCGGGAGCAGGCGCTGCATATCGCCCTGCAGCCACTTCAGCAGGTCGATATGGCGGCGGACATTCAGCGCGCCTTTAATAATCGCCAGCAGCGTCGGGTCGTTGTTCTGAGGGGTCTCCATAAATGCTGCGCCATTGTTATATCGGTTCAGCAATTATTGAGAAATGACCTAAAGCAAATTTGATTTATAGCAAGGTCACCGCCGTGAGTTCCCACACAACAATTGATGCACGACAAAGGCGGAAGGAAATGTAAAAGGTAAGCGACAGCTTCCGGCAGACACTCGCGGGACGGGTGACATCACACTGGCGAGCTAGCAATCAGCAGCAGGACGAGTGGCAGACGTCTCCATCGCGACTGCGGATTGCGCAACCAACGGATCGCACGGCACACACGGTCAGGCACTTCCCGCTCGAGTCCTTCATACGCCTGGTCCGGTTTTTCCTGCCCTTTGTCTCCCGTCCCGTGTTTTACATCTACGGTCCCATTTGGAGGTCGCTGCGCAACATCAGCGGATTTCCTGTCCGCATATCGCGCCCTGTTTATAGCTGCGGGCAGTCACCTATTCATTTCCGTTGTTCAACTGACTCGACGCCGGAGTGGCTGTCGTGCCAGCCCCAACGCCCATTCCTGCACCGGGAACGGACAGCGGCGCGCCCTGCACGTCGTTGGAGCCTTGCACCGAAGGCGGCGGCACGCCGAGCCGCGGACCTTCGGCATTGATGGTGCATCCACAGAGCAATCCCGTAACCAGCATTACGATCGAGGTACGCATACGAGTCGATTCCTAAAATCCGACGCCGATACCGACACCGCCGCCGCTGCGCCCACCCCAGCTGCCGACGCCCACGCCAATGTGCGCGCCCCGGCCCGGATAGGTCGGATCGTTATAAACGCTGTTCGGGTCGTTGGCGGCAGTCCCATCGGCGCCGTTCGGCGACGATGCGCATCCGGCCAGCGAGGCCAACAGCACCAGGGGAAACAACAGCCGAAACACCAGCCGCTTCATAGGACCTCCGGAAGTAGATTGGTCTTCCTTGGACAGGGGCGTTTCCGCGTGGTTCGACCATGGGGTGCGAAGAGAAGGTGGAACGAGAGGACGGAACGAAACGGCGCGCCGAATGCCCAATCCGCACGAAACAGCATGCATCTTCTGTTTCTGGAGACACCTATGCTGCTGCATGTGGAAAGCCGTCCGGGACCGCATGGCGACATGGAGCCGCTGGCATTCCTGCTCGGCGGCCAGCGCATCGAGGTCTTGCAGATACTCGACCGGTGGATTGCCACCGACCACAGCTATTTCAAGATAGAGGCAAGCGACCGCGCGCTGTACATCCTGCGTTTTACGCCGGCGCAACGGCAATGGGAGCTCACGCTGTTCCAGGCAGCGGCGCCATGAGGACGCCGCGCCGGTGCCACGGTGCTTACTGCGCGGTCCAGCCGCCGTCGACGGGAATCGCCGCGCCAGTCAGGTTGTGTGCCGCCGGGTCGCACAGCCACAGCACCGTGCGCGCGATCTCCTGCGGCGTGGAGGTGCGTCCGCTCGGCTGCTTCTCGCGCAACAGGTCGCGGATGCCGGCATCGCGGTCGCCGCCGAACATGGCGGCGCGCGCCTGTATCTGCGGTTCGATGATTGCGGTCTCCGTCCAGCCGGGGCAGATGCAGTTTGCCGTCACGCCGCCGCTGGCACGGTTGCCCGCCTGCGCGGCCTCCAGGGCTGCCACGCGTGTCAGGCCGACCAGCCCGAATTTCGCCGCCACATACGGCGCCTTGTTGGCCGACGCCACCAGTCCGTGCACGGAAGCGATGTTGATCACGCGTCCGTAACCGCGCGCGATCATCCCCGGCATCGCCAGGCGCATCGTGTCGAACGCTGCCGACAAGTTGATCGCAAGGATCGCGTCCCACTTGGCGCGCGGCATGTCGATCAGTGCGGCCGTGTGCTGGATGCCGGCGTTGTTGACGAGAATGTCCACCGGTCCCCATGCCAAGGCCTCGGCCATCATGCGTTCTACCTGCGCCGGGTCCGACAGGTCATGCGCGAGCGATCGCACCGGCCTGCCCGTGATGCGCCCGATTTCTGCGCAGGCAGCTGCATGCGCTTGTGCATCCGGCAAGCCGTGCAGCACCACGTCAGCCCCTGCCTGCGCCAGTTCCGTGGCAATCGCCAGCCCGATTCCCTGGACCGAGCCCGTCACCAGCGCACGCTTGCCTTGCAAGTCCATCCTGTTCATGTCGTCTCCTCGATGTGTTAATCAGGCACCTGTCGTCGGTGCCTGCGCCGCCTGAGTTACTAGCCGGGCGCGCAGTTCCGTCTTCAGTACCTTGCCGTAGTTGTTCTTGGGCAGCTGGTCGACCAGCAGATAGCGCTTTGGCCGCTTGAAGCGGGCGATCTCCGCAAGGCAATGCCGGTCGAGCGTGTCGATGGTGACGTTAGCGTCGGCATGCGGCACGACAAAGGCCACCACCACTTCGCCCCATTCCGGATCCGGTGCGCCGACCACCGCAGCCTCGGCCACGCCGGGCACGTTGAGCAGTACCTCCTCGACCTCGCGCGGGTAGATGTTGGAGCCGCCGCTGATGATGAGATCCTTGCTGCGGTCCTTGAGCGTGAGGAAGCCGTCGGCATCCAGGCAGCCCACATCGCCGGTAAAAAGCCAGCCGTCGCGGATCGCAGCGGCAGTGGCCTGCTCGTTGCGCCAGTAGCCGGCCATCACGCTGTCGCCCTTGACCAGCACCTCGCCCACTTCGCCCAGCGGCAAGTCTTGCCCTTCTTCATTGGTTACGCGCACCCGCACCGCAGTCTGCGCGACGCCGACGGACGCAATGCGCTCCAGGTAGCGCGGGTGTGCCGTATCCATCAACTGTTGCCGCGACAGCGCCGTGCCGACCATCGGCGTTTCACCCTGTCCGTAGATCTGCACGAAGCGCGGCCCCATGGCGCGCAACGCCCGCTGGATGTCGGCGACATACATCGGCGCGCCGCCATAGACGATGGTCTTGAATGACCGTGCGGCGTCGTCGTGCGTCAGTCCCGCCTGTTCCGCATAGTCCACGAGGCGCTTGACGATGGTCGGCGCCGCAAAGGTGGACAGCGGCCCGACCTGCCGGCCGAGTTCAAACAATTCTGCCGGCTCGACACCGCCCGATGCCGGCACCACATGGCGTGCCCCGGCCATCAGGTGCGGAATCGCGTAGATACCCGCGCCGTGCGACATCGGCGCCGCATAAACGATCGCATCCTCCGTGGACACCGGATCGACATCGATGAAGTACGTCAGTCCCATCGTCATCATGTTGCGATGGGTAATCATCACGCCTTTCGGCCGGCCGGTAGTGCCGCTGGTGTAGAACAGCCATGCCACATCGCCCAGCTCGCACTCCACGACAGGCACGGCCATCGCATCGACGACGGGCGCCAGCAAGGCGTCCGCCTCGGCGGAATCCACGTCGACCTGCCTCTCCAGCCCGGCCAGCGATTCCGGCGCGACGTCATGGGTGACAAAGCCCCAGCGTGCCTGCGCGTTCTCGATGATCCACTCCACTTCCCGCGGGTGCAGCTTGGCATTGACCGGCACCACGACCAGGCCGGCCCACCACGCCGCCCACATCACCTCCAGGTAGCGCGGATGGTTGCGCATGAAAAGCAGCACGCGGTCCCCGGGAACGAGGCCGTTTTCGCGCAGGCGCATCGCCAGTCCGGCGCTGCGCGCGGCCCACTGGCCGTAAGTTGCATGCAATGCAGTGCCGTTGAAGATGGCGGGACGTTGGGGTGCCTGGCGCGCGTGGCGCACCAGCAGGTGGGCGAGGCTCATGACGTGTCTCCGATGTGTCGTTATGCCGACAACGATAGCCACGAATCGCTGCATTGGCTATACGGTATGACTACGGTATATTCGCGGCATGACCCAGCTTTCCCACCTCGGCTTTACGCTCGCACCGATCGCACTCTGCGTCACGGAGCAGCGCATGATCTCGGCCTGCAATCCGGCATTTGCGGCGCTGTTCGGTTACGACGCAGGCGAACTGGTCGGACAGTCGATTGCGATGCTCTACCCTTCCGCGCAGGAATTCGAGCGCATCGGCGAGCGCGGCTACCCGCAGATGCGGCGTGGCGGGCGCTATCAGGATGAGCGGCTGATGCGGCGCAAGGACGGCAGCATGGTGTGGTGCCATGTCTCCGGCCAGGCCGCCGATACCAGCGCCCCAGCGCGACAGGCGGTCTGGGCTTTCGAGCCGATGCAGCGCGCGGGCGCCTCCACCGAAAGCCTGAGCTCCCGCGAACGCGAAGTCGTTGCGCATCTCGCGCAAGGCCTGTCCAGCAAGGAAATCGCGCGCGTGCTGCACCTGAGCCCGCGCACCGTGGAAATGCACCGCAGCCGCCTGCTGCGCAAGCTGGGGGTGCGTACCACGACGCAACTGCTTGCACTCCTGGTCTGACTCTTTGTGTCCGGCAAGGCTTGCCAATGCCTTGCTGATGCGTTGGAGATCACCGTATGGCGTGCCGCCGAAAACGCACCTGTGAGCACGTCACTCAATCCCCGGCCGCTCATGATCCCACCCTTCGATCCGCCAGGCAGTGACGAAAGCACGCTAAGAGCTCGTGTCCGCCTGCTGAAACGCGCCGTCAGCGCCGCCCGCTGTGCAACTTTCCGGCCAGGTGCGACGACTTACAGGCCAAAGTGCTCGCGCACGCGCCCTTCCAGCAGCCGCCGTGCATCCTCCTCGCTGCATTTGGCGAGTCGATCGAACACGTCGCGTGCGATGGGCCGGAAAGCGTTCATCACGTTCGGGTCGAAATGACTACCGGTGTCCGATTCGAGGATGGACATTGCCGCGTCGAAGCTCATCGGTTCCTTGTACGGCCTTTTGGAACAAAGGGCGTCGAAGACATCTGCCACGGCGAAGATCCGTGCAGCAAGCGGGATCGCCTCGCCTTGAAGTCCGCGCGGGTAGCCCGATCCATCCCATTTTTCATGATGGGCGGCAACCACGTCGATTGCCTCTTCGAGCCAGCCAATGCCGGCAACGATTTCCTCGCCGTGCGCCACATGCGTATGCATGATTTCCGACTCCTTCGCGTCGAGTGCGCCTGCTTTCAGCAAGATGGCGTCGGGAATGCTGATCTTGCCGACGTCATGCAGGAAGCTGCCGACGATCAGCGATTGCATCGTCTTCCCCTGAAGCCCCAGCCGCTCACCAATGCGCGTCGCGATCCAAGCCACCCGAAAGTTGTGCGCTCCGGTATCGGAATCGCGCTTGGCGATCGCCCGTCCCAGCGCTTCCATCATCGAGATATGGGAATCAAGCACCTCATGCGCCTTGCGTTCATTGTCGGCGGAAAGATTGACGACGACGGGATAGATTGCGGCACCGCAAAGCAGCGATGCAAGGCAAACCATCACGGCGGCGACGAGTGCCTGGTTGAACATCTGCCGCCGCTGCCAGGGAGAGACGACCCGCACGCCCTCGAAATACCCGTCAACCGTCTCCGCATTCTCTTTCAGCGGGACGAAAACGCGAAGGATCCAGCGCCTGTCATCGAGCCTGAGGCTTTCAAATGACGCGGTCGGATAGGCGGGACGCGCATGCGCGGGAAGTTGCGCCTCCACCGCAAGTCCTTCTCCAGTCATGGCGATGGCGAGCTTTTCGCCGCGGCCGTTATAAATCTCGGCAATATCGAACAGGCCGCCGGCAAGCGCAGTCGCGGCACGGCGGGCGTGCTCGGCTGCGTCTGGCCCGCTGAGCGCATTGGCATCGAAGTGATGCAAATGCAAAAGACGGCGCGACTCTTCCGTCGCGAGAGAAACGGTGCTTTCCTCCGCATTGCGATGCGCAACGAACCAGGCGACCGGACTTGCCACGGCGGCCAGCAAAAAGCTGACGATCGTAATGCGCAGCGCCGTGCGCCTGTTGAACGTGTTCATACCCTCGCTCAAGTCGTCTGGTCCGGACAAGGCAACTGGCGCAAAGCCCTCCGCTCTCGACGGGCACGCGCCGTTACGTTCTTCACTCCGAAGAATGCTGCTCTTCGGCATTCCCCGCGCCACGCGAAAGCGATGGCATGCAAGAAAAGAACGCGGTGTGCCAGCAGGACAAAACGTCCACCTTTAAGAGCGTCTATCTCCACCTTCGCTTTTGTATCGCCAAGATCTCCAACTCATCGTCGCAACCTCCATGCCAGTTTTACCCATTGCGAGTATTCAATTGATCGAACTGAAACGTCCGTCATGCATCAAATGAAACATGACACGCGGGATGAAAATTGCAGCCGCCGTAGCGACCTTGGCCATTGCATTGCCGGCGGCCTTGGTGCTCTTCGTTTCCACCTTCGACTGGAATCGCGCCAAGCCGTGGATCAATGACAAGGTTGCGGCGGCCACAGAGCGCACCTTCGCGATCAATGGCGACCTGTCGTTCAGCTGGGAGCGCCCACCAGAGCAACAAGTCGGCTGGCGGCGTTTTCTCCCATGGCCGCATATCCGCGCGCAGGACATTGTCCTCGGCAATCCCGACTGGGCGAAAAGCGGGCCGGACATGGCACGACTGCAGCAGGCCGACGCGACGATCAATCCCTTTGCGCTGTTCACCAAGACCGTCAGCATCCGAACCCTGGTCCTCGACGGCGGCACGCTCGTGCTGGAACAAGGCAAGGGCGAGCGCAACAACTGGACCTTCGGCGACAAGGAAAAAGAGAAGCAGCCGTCCGCGTGGAAATTTGCGCTCAATAGCCTCGCCATCCGGCAAGGCAACCTGCGCTATGTCGATCCCGCCAAGAAAGCAGATGCGACGGCGCACATCGACACCGATCCGGACGGCACGGTCAACTTCAAGCTCGACGGCACCTTCAACGACGAACAGGTGAGCGGCGGCGGCAAGGCCGGCGGCCTGCTGACGCTGATGGAACGCAATGTGGAATACCCGGTGCAGGCCACGCTGAAGGTGGGCGAAACAACCATCACCGCTGACGGCTCGCTCACCGATCCGGCGCGCCCGAGCGCACTGGACATCAAGCTGAAGATCTTGGGCGCCAGCATGGCCGACCTGTTCCCGATCAGCGGACTGGTGCTGCCGGAGACGCCACGTTTTTCCACCGAAGGCAGGGTCGTCGGCACGTTCCGCGAGGATGTCGTCCGCGTACGCTACGAAAAGTTCCAGGGCAAGGTCGGGCAAAGCGATATCGGCGGCACGCTGGAATACGTGCACAAGGAGCCGCGCCCGCTGCTGCACGGCGAAGTCGTTTCCGACCTGTTGCGCCTGCAGGATCTGCGAGCCGTGGTCGGCACCGACAAGAATGCCAACAAGGGCAGCGAGGAAGCAAAGATCCCTCCCGGCAAGGTATTGCCGGTTGCTCCGTTCAAGACTGACCGCTGGGGCACGATGGATGTGCAGGTGACCTTCGCCGGCAAGAAGATCGATCGCGCCGAGGCCCTGCCCCTCGACAATCTGGAAACGAAGATTGCGCTGGACAACGGCGTGCTGGCGCTGGCGCCGCTCAACTTCGGCATTGCAGGCGGGCGCCTGACGACGGAGCTCAACATCAATGGCCATTCGGAACCGGCCAAGGCGCGCATGAAGGTGTCGGCGCGAGGACTGAAGCTGAAAGAGCTGTTTCCGAAAGCGGAATCGATGGAAGCCAGCATCGGCGAGGTCAACGGCGATGCCGAGCTCAGCGCCGCGGGCAATTCCTTCGCCGCCCTGCTCGGTTCGGCCAATGGCGAAGTGAAGTCGCTGATCAGCCAGGGCAGCATCAGCAAGTTCATCCTCGAGGCGGCGGGCCTCAACCTTGCCAGCGCGGTCGCGGCCAAGATGTTCGGCGACCACCAGGTGCGGCTGAATTGCATGGCAGCCGACTTCAAGGTTGTCGATGGCGTGATGCGTACGCGCACCTTCCTGCTGGACACCGAAGACGCGACGATCACCGCCGACGGCAACATCAACTTCAAGGAGGAATCGCTCAACCTTACCTTGCAACCGGAGAGCAAAGGCCTGCGCGTGATTTCGCTGCGCTCGCCGCTGTATATCGACGGCACCTTCAAGAACCCGGACTTCGGTGTCGACAAGGGCGTCGTCGCCGCCAAGGCGGGTGCTGCGGCGGTGCTCGGTGCAGCGGCAGCACCGGCGGCGGCGTTACTTGCACTCATCAATCCGGGGCCGGGAGAAGAAAGCCCCTGCGTGCCGCTGCTGAAGCAGGCGTCAGAAAAACCGGAAGCGCCACCGCCGGGAAAAACCGCCGCAGAAGTGCGACAGAAAAAATAACGGCATTCAGGACAATGTGCTGCTCCTGATCGACCCTTCGTCGGCCTGGGTGTGCACTTCAGTCCGACTTGAGCATGCTGTACGGCCTGCGAATGGCTTCGATCACCTCGCCAATGGCCATGTGGCGGCTTTTTCTGACGGCTTCCCTTCCCTCGAAAAACACCAGCAGGGTCGGCACGGTAAACACATTGAAATGAGCGGCGATAGCGGGATGCGCGGAAGCATCGATCGCATTGAAAACCATGTCCGGAAATTCCTCGTTGATCGCGGCACGCAGCTTTGGCTCCAGCACATGACAGACATTGCAGGTTGGCGCGCCGAAGTAAAGCGCAACGGCGACATGGTCACTCAACAGGTCATGGGCGGATTGCGGACCTTGCATGGCGGCTCCAATAAGACGAGATCGATCACGACGTTTACTTCATTCATGCCGACGCCGCAAGCACGCACCCCGTACAAGGCCTCGTACAAGGGTGAGACGGCGACGAAAATTCTCGCAAATTCTTGACTCAAGGCATGTTTAGAACAACGCAGTTTGTTGCATGACATTCCCATTGATGCATTGGCCGAAAACTGCATTTCCGGTGCTTGTTGCCGCCAGGAAAAATTAGTAGATTAATGCAGAGATGGACAAACGGGAGTTGGCCTACCCTTTCGACGAACTTTCGACGAAATCGCCGCAAAGGAAGCCGCCAGGGGGAGTCATGGTCAGCAATGCAGGAAGTGCGCAGCGAAGCGCCGCATATGTCCAGCTCTGGGGAATAGTTGCAGCGCTCATCGCCGTTCTGTGGGGCGCCATTCACTTCGACCTGACGCGCACCAACGACCAAGCCTTCGCCAAGAGTCGCGACGACCTCAGGAATCTCGCCCTGACCTCCGCAAAGGACATCGAGTCTTCCATCAAGGAAATCGATGTCACACTGCTCGACCTGCGTGACCGCTGGCTGGAAGATCCGACCCGCTTTTCCATCGCGGTACGCAACCGCCAGGCTTACCTGCAACGCGACATGACCTTCCAGGTCGGCGTCATCGACGCCAACGGAATACTGGTGTTCTCGAACCTGGAGCAAACGACAAAGCCGGTCGACCTGAGCGATCGCGAGCATTTCCGCATTCACCGCACCAGAAGCACGGATGAACTGTTTGTCAGCAAACCCCTGCTCGGACGCGTATCCAAGCGATGGTCTGTCCAGTTCACGCGGCCGATCTTCGACAGCGAAGCGAAGTTTGCCGGCGTGCTTGTCCTCTCCGTCGCGCCCGAGTACTTTTACCAGTTCATTCGCTCGAGCGCGCTTCCGGAAGGAGGCGTCTTCAACCTGGTGCGCAGCAGCGGCGAATTCCTTTCGCGGTTTCCCGACCCGGACCAGGCTCTCGGTAAGGCCATGAAACACACGCCCTACCTCGACGCGCTTTCCCTGGATGCCGGCTTCCATGAAGAGAATTCCCAGATCGACAGCGTGGCCCGTCTGTACGCCTGGAGAAAGATCGGCCGGTATCGGCTTGCGGTCGCGATCGGCCAATCCCTCGACAGCATCCTCGCGACCTATCGCGCCCAGCGTTACCGGCTCATGCTCGCCGGCAGCGGCCTCACCTTCCTGCTCCTCGTGATCGCTTACCTGAACATGCGCGCGATCGGACTACGCCAGAAAGTCACGGACAAACTGCATGCGAATGAGGAGCGCTGGCGGCTCGCTCTGGAGGCCGCCGGTGATGGCGTCTGGGACTGGAATATTCCGGCCGGCCGGGTCGACTTCTCGCACGGCTGGAAATCCATGCTCGGCTATGCGCAGGAGGACATCGGCGACAGCCTGGAAGAATGGAAGACCCGCGTCCACCCCGATGACATGGAACGGGTCATGCATGACCTCAAGGAACATATCGAAGGCCGGACATACACCTACCGCAATGAGCATCGCATCCGCTGCAAGGATGGCAGCTGGAAGTGGATACTCGACCGCGGCATGGTGATACTGCGCGACAAGGCCGGGGCGCCGGTGCGCATGGTCGGCACGCACACCGACATCGCCGCCCGCAAGGCGTTGGAGCACGCGCTGAAGAACCTCGCCACAACGGACAGCCTGACCGGCCTCGACAACCGCCGCAGCTTCCTCGAAACGCTTGACGGCGAACTCGCACGCATCAAGCGTTATCCCGGGGTACAGGCGTCGCTGCTGATGGCCGACGTCGACCACTTCAAGAAAGTGAACGACACCTACGGCCATTCCACCGGCGATGCCATGCTCAAGCACATTGCAAGCATCCTGCGCAGCTCGGCACGAAGAACCGACTTCATCGGCCGGCTCGGCGGCGAAGAATTTGCGATCCTGCTCACCGAAACAGGCATCGACAATGCGCGGCACTACGCGCAAGCGCTGTGCCAAACCGTGCGCGAGTCGCCGCTGGAAGTCGACGGCCAGACCATTTCCGTCACGATCAGCATCGGCCTCACGCGGCTGATGCAGGAGGACGAGGCAATCGAGATCACACTGCACCGTGCCGACATGGCCTTGTATGAGGCAAAGGACGCAGGGCGCAATCGCGTAATGGTCAAGGATGAGAACCCGCTTCGCGCCTTTCGTGCAGCTGTCGCAGGCCGCTGCGGATAAGTCCACTTCCCAATTTCCCGCACAGGGCAGGCAACTGAAGTGCATGTGTCATTTAGGTCGACCACAGAACTTCGTTCAACAACAACTTCTACAGCAGTGGGTCGATAGCACCTGATGCAGCCATATAACTGTTCGGATGGGCACGGTTGTCTTTCTGGTATCGTTCCGGCTGGCTGGCTTTCACTGCAACGTCAAGACAGCTGGCCGTGCAGTACGGGGCTGCCCGTAGAACTCGCAGGCCTTTTACCGTTCGCCACCGAATGAGACATGAATGAGCTACGCTGAAAAAACCTACTTTACCTGGATGTCAGTCACCTTCGTTGTGACGTTGATCGCGTTTGTTCTGCTGATTTCACCGTCATTCAAGAAGGCCGTGTCGTTGCGATTGGCCATCGCTGCCTTGGTCGCAGTCCCTCCGGTACAGCTTATTGTCTTCGCCGCCCTGGACCAGATTCGCGCAGTTGGTCTGCAGGGCTTTGTGACAGGCAGCTTTATGTGCGCGGGCGTACATGGCAGCGGATCCCGCTCCGGTTGCACGCTGTACGAGGTTTTGTTTGAAAGCGTCGTCAGTTCCGTTGTCTTCAGCTTCATCAGCTTTGGCTTGGTGCCGCTGGCGGTGTTCACATGCCTGTTGCTGATCTTCTCTATGCTGAAAAAGACATTTCAACAGAAGGAACGATAACAACTAGTATCGCGCGCCGCCGCGCGACAATAGCGCACTCTGTCGACGCCCGGCTGCAAGCGCTACACCTCTCGCATTCATCTTCACCATGTTCGACGGCGCCGGCAGTGCAGTTCCATGCGCCTGGTTACCGTGCACCGCGTCGCCGCCAGCAACCAGCTTGAACGCGTTGACGAGACCGGCCAGCTTCGTCGCCTGGCCTTGCATGTCATCCGCCGCAGCCGCTGCCTGCTCCACCAGCGCAGCATTCTGTTGGGTGACCTCATCCATCTGCGCGATCGCCTGGTTCACCTGTTCGATCCCTGCGCTCTGCTCCTGGCTGGCGAGCGTGATGTCGTTCATGTAGCCGGCGACCTGGCGCACCGAGGCAACGATTTCTTCCATTGTCTTTCCGGCGCCATCCACCAGCTTGCTGCCGGCTTCCACCTTTTCGACCGAATCGCCGATCAGCGTCTTGATCTCCTTCGCAGCGCTGGCGGAACGCTGCGCGAGGTTGCGCACTTCGGTGGCGACTACCGCAAAACCCCGGCCCTGCTCACCGGCCCGTGCTGCTTCGACGGCGGCATTCAGCGCGAGGATATTGGTCTGGAACGCGATGCCGTCAATGACGCCGATGATGTCGACGATCTTGCGCGAGCTTTCGCGGATGGAGCTCATTGTCCCCACCACCTGTCCCACTGCGTCGCCGCCCCGGATTGCCGTGTCCGATGCGGATGCAACGAGGCTGTTTGCCTGGCGTGCATTGTCTGCGTTCTGCCTGACGGTACTGGTGAGCTCCTCCATCGAGGAAGCCGTCTCTTCCAGCGAGCTTGCCTGCGATTCCGTGCGCGCGGACAGGTCGGCGTTGCCGGTAGCGATTTCCTGTGCGCCGTTCTGGACGACCTCGGTTGCCTCCTTGATCTGCCCGACAAGCAGTTTCACGTTGGTCTGCAGTACGCGCAGTGATTGCACGAGTTTCGTGATTTCGTTATTGCCGCTGGCCTGAATGCGGCCGGTCAGGTCGCCGGCGCTCATCTGCTCGATATCATGCCGCACCTGCTCCAGCGGTGCGACGGCGTTCCGGTACAGCCACAGGCCGGACAGGATCGCCAGCACGGCACCCGCCATGTCTGCAACCTTCGCCCATGTGCTGCCGCCGGTCGGAAGCAGGTTGAGCACGAAGATCAGTGCGAGCATGCCCGACGAGATCATGAGCTTTGACCGGATGGAGAGGCGCCGCATGACATTGAGGCGGCGCAGCAGCGAGCGCCTGACCACGGCACCCTCGCGGATCTCGATCTCCTTGCTGCCTTTGCGGATCTCGCGGTACGCGTCCTCGGCGGCGATCACCTGTTCCCGGCTGGGCTTGACACGGATCGAGGTGTAGCCGACGACGCGCCCGTTCTCCAGCATCGGCGCGGCATTCGCTTCGACCCAATAGTGGTCGCCGTTCTTGCAGCGATTTTTGACGAGGCCGGTCCATGCTTTGCCGCTCTTGATGGTGCGCCAGAAATCCTCGAAGGCTTCGCGCGGCATGTCGGGATGGCGCACGATGTTTTGCGGCGAGCCGAGCAGTTCTTCCGCGGTGAATCCGCTGATGTTGATGAAGTCCTGGTTCACGTAGATGATGTTTCCACGCAGGTCAGTCTTGGAAACGATCGTCTCCGTGTCCTGCAGGACGTACTCGACATTCGTTACCGGCAAGTTGGTGCGCATGGTGTCTCCCCTTCCAAAGTCAATTCCGACGTATTGCTCGTTCGTTGCATCTGCTCGCGTCTGCTGAGCCTGCCGTCAGGCAGCGAGTTCATTTGCGAGGACGGCTTCCCGGCTGCGCATCAGCCTGTCGATGTCGAGCAGGATCATCGTGCGATCGTCCACGACAGCTGTGCCAAGCAGGCAATCGATGTCCAGAATTACTCCGGTCTGTGGAGCAGGCCGCACCTGCGCCGGCTCAAGCGCGACCACGTCGGACACGCCATCCACCACGATGCCCATCACCTGCTCCGCAACGCACGCAATAACGACGACGGTGGACCGGCCATGGGCCGGCCCGCCAAGGTCAAGCCAGTTGCGCAGGTCGACGATCGGGACGACCTGTCCCGGCAGCTTGATGACGCCCTTGATGAAGGCAGGCGCGTTCGCGATCGATGTCACCGAGTCATAGCCGCGCACTTCCTGCACCTTGCGTACATCGATGCCGTACTCTTCGCTTCCCAGGCTAAAAATGAGGAACTCAAGCGGGTAATCGCTGCTGACAACAATTTCATGTTCCATATTCGGCTTCGGCGTCACAGCGCCTCCTTTCGTGTTGCGAGTGTTCATATCCGGACAGGATGAGCAACGACTTTGCGTCTTCGGACCTGTCGCGCCAGCTAGGCAGGTGGTTCGTTTCTACGCTGTCATCGTGATGCCGATGGAGTTGACCCGACATTTGGCGGGGCTCAGCGCTGCCCACCAGCCGCCATTTGTCCAAGACAACACCATACTTTAAACGAATCCTGACACCTATATTTCGCTTTGTCAAATGTTTGTCATGGACATTTTGAAACCCGTGCGAATAGTGAATTCCGTCTCTGTCAACGCAAGGACTGTATTCGCTCCGGTGGGCAGAACGGTTGACCGGCCTTGCAAGAAACCACGGAAGAGGGAGGCGGGTTGCCAATGTTGCAACCAACTCACGACCAGCGTGACGCGCGCGCACCCGTTTGACTAAGGGAATGGCGCTTGTTTTGGTACCTGAACGGTAGCGGGCATCAAGCGCGTAAAGATCAAAGACCGATTCACCGACGAGCTCCTGAAGCGCACAAAGAAGCTCGCTGCGAAGCCAGCGATACCGTTTCCAAGGGAGTTTGAATCCTTCCTGCGGTGTATCCCCAGCTTGCCTCCTAAGAGCCTGTTTGAAAACTGTAGCGAGCGGTCCGAGTTTGGCTTGAGAAGCGCATTCGTACGTGAGGTACGACGAGCATCGCAGAGCCAAAATCGGGCTGCGCAGTAAGTTTTCAAACAGGCTCTAAGCCGGGGCGAACAAATATCTGGCGCAGCGCCGTAGTAAATGTGCCTGCCAGATCCTATAGTGGGTGTATGCATTCATTCACAAAAGGCCGTCGCGCTCGCCCCATTGCCGTAGCAGTGTTGCTGGGATGGCTTTGTTCGTTCGCTGTCAGCGGTGCCTACGGCTGCACCTTGTGGAAAGCGGCACATCAACACATTGCCGCCATATCCAGCCATGACGCGGTGCATGATATTCCCCACCAGAGCTTGCCCGGCGATGCGTCCCGGACTGATGCCGACGTTTGCGAGGCAGCCTGCGACCTGCAGTCTTCTCCGGTGGCCAACGGGCAGTCGGACAAGGTTCCTGACCAGCACTTCATGGCACCGTGCACATCGGTCCATGTTCTTGCGCTTTCACCGCCATCGCATGATGCGGACAATCCGCGCAATAACGTACTTCCCTCCTCCTTTCCGCATTCGCTCCGCACCACCCGTCTGACGCTATAGCGGCGTCGCTACTTGGTTGCACCTACCGGCGCGGCAACAAAGCCGCCCTCCGCAACAACAAGACGGGAGAACACCATGAATCACAGAACATCTCTTCAGCACGATGGGCATGACCATGCACATGGGCATACCCACCCGGATGACAACCACACCCGCCACGATGCGACGGGAGGCGATCCTGTCACCTTCGTACCCGATGCAAGCAAGCCTTTCACCGATCCGGTATGCGGCATGAAGGTTGCTACGAATCCCGAGCGCAGAATCGATTACGAAGGAAAGGCTTACCACTTCTGCAGCAGCAAGTGCATGGAAAAGTTCCGTGCAAATCCACGCCGTTTTCTCGAACCGGCAGCGGCGCCTGGCCCCGGACCCGCAGAGCCGACGCCCGCAGGCACGATCTATACCTGTCCGATGCACCCGGAAATCCGCCAGACTGCGCCCGGCAACTGTCCAAAGTGCGGCATGGCGCTGGAGCCCGTAATGCCCTCCCTGGAAGAGGAGGAAAATCCCGAGCTGGTCGACTTCCGCAAGCGCTTCTGGTGGACACTGCCGTTGACGATCGTCGTCACGGCCATCGCCATGTTCAGCCACCAGCTGCGTCATGGCGGCCTGCCGGGGCAGAACTGGATCGAATTCGCCCTCGCCACGCCGGTCGTCGTGTGGGCGGCCTGGCCTTTCTATGTGCGCTGGTATTCGTCATTGAAGAACCGCAGCCCCAACATGTGGACACTGATCGGCACCGGGGTCGCTGCCGCCTATCTCTACAGCGTGGCAGCCACGTTCGCGCCCGGTCTGTTCCCGTCGGCGTTTGCCGAGGGCGGACGCATCGGCGTCTATTACGAGGCGGCAGCCGTCATCGTTTCACTGACGTTGCTGGGACAGATCCTCGAACTCAAGGCGCGTTCGCAGACTTCCGTGGCCATCAAGTCGCTGCTTGGCCTGGCGCCGAAGACTGCGCGGCGCATCCACGCTGACGGCAGCGAAGAGGATGTGCCGCTCACGCATGTTCACATCGGCGACATGTTGCGCGTGCGCCCCGGTGAAAAAGTCCCCGTCGACGGCGCGGTGCTCGAGGGAGAAAGCGCGGTGGACGAATCGATGCTCACCGGCGAGCCGGTTCCCGTCACCAAGCGCCCGGGTGACAAGCTGATCGGCGCAACGATCAACACCAGCGGCAGCCTGGTGATGCGCGCAGAAAAGATCGGCTCACAAACGATGCTGTCGCAGATCGTGCAAATGGTTGCCAACGCGCAGCGTTCGCGCGCGCCGATGCAGCGGCTTGCCGATGTCGTCGCGGGTTACTTCGTCGTCATCGTGGTCGGCGTCGCCCTGCTGACGCTGCTCGGCTGGGGCGTCTTCGGCCCTGAGCCGAGCTGGGTATTCGGCTTTCTCAATGCCGTCGCTGTACTGATCATCGCCTGCCCCTGCGCCCTTGGCCTGGCCACGCCGATGTCAATCATGGCGGCAACCGGCCGCGGCGCTACGCAAGGCATCCTGTTTCGCGATGCTGCGGCGATAGAAGGCATGCGCAAGGTCGACACCCTGATCGTTGACAAGACCGGGACCTTGACCGAAGGCAAACCCGCCTTTGACCGCGTGGTTGCGGCACCGGGCTTCAGCGAAGAGGATGTGCTGCAGATCGCAGCGAGCATCGATCAGGGCAGCGAGCATCCGCTCGCGCATGCGATCGTTGCTGAAGCGCGCCGCCGCAGCCTTGCCCTCGACAAGCCGGACAGTTTCGAGTCGTCGAGCGGCATCGGCGTGCGCGGCACTATCGCAGGGCGCCGCATTGCGATCGGCAATACCGCGCTGATGGACATCGAGCAGGTCGACTGGCATGGGCTGGCAAGCCAGGCAGAAGCACTACGCCATGAAGGGGCGAGCGTCATGTACCTTGCCGTCGACAGCCGCCCGGTCGGCCTCATCGCCGTGTCCGACCCGGTCAAGGCCACGACCCCGGAAGCACTGAGCACGTTGAAGCAAGCGGGTTTGCGGGTAGTGATGGCAACTGGCGATGGTGTCACGACCGCAAACTCCGTCGCCCGGCGTCTTGGCATCGATGAAGTGCACGGCGAGGTGAAGCCTCAGGACAAGCTGGTGCTGGTTGAGCGCCTGCAGAAGGAAGGCCGCATCGTTGCCATGTGCGGTGACGGCATCAACGATGCGCCTGCATTGGCCAAGTCCAACGTCGGCATCGCCATGGGCACCGGGACGGATGTGGCGATCAACAGTGCGCATGTAACCCTCGTCAAAGGTGACCTGCGCGCAATTGCCCGCGCCCGCAACCTGTCGGTCGATACGGTACGCAACATGCGTCAGAACCTCGGTTTTGCCTTCGTGTACAACACTTTCGGCATTCCGCTTGCAGCCGGACTGCTGTACCCGTTCACGGGCCAGTTGCTATCGCCGATCATTGCTGCGCTGGCAATGAGCCTGAGTTCGGTGTCGGTGATCAGCAATGCGCTGCGACTGCGTGGCGTCAAATAACGCCGCCAGGCGCCGAACCGACCGACCAACCGACTGCCTGGCGTGAAGGAGAGTCATCATGCAAATCCATTCAGTGTATTTCTTCAGGCATCAAGGCGCCTGGCACCGCCCTTTCACCGGCGGATTCCTTGCTTTCTGCTTGATGCTTGCGGTGTACTTCGGCGCACTGACGCTCGTCTCGGGCTGGTCATTTGCCGTCAGCCAGTTCACCGAGTTCTGGCATTACATTCTGCTGCTGGCAGCGGGCTTCGGCCTGCAGGTAGCCCTGTTCGTCCGCCTGCGCGACCTCGTGCAATCGTCGAAACACACCAGGGCAGTCGTTGCTGCTTCCGGAACGACGTCCACCGCCGCGATGATTTCCTGCTGCGCGCATTACCTCGCGAATGTCGCGCCCGTTCTTGGCGCAACAGGGCTCGTGGCATTCGCAGCGCAGTTCCAGATGGAACTTTTCTGGATCGGCCTGCTGTTCAATGCCGCTGGCATCGTCTATGTGGGAAACAAGGTTTTCAAGGCAATCAAGAAGCATGAAAAATGTCTGGCATGAGCCTGCGCGCATTGGCGCTCGTTGCAGCACTGCTGTTCGTGAACGGCACATCGGCAACCCCATCGCTCGCCACCTTGAGCAACACCCAGTCGGCTGTCACCGTCAAGGTCACTCCCCGCGTGATGCAAGGCGACACGTGGGAGTTCGACATCATATTCGACACCCATTCGCAGGAACTCAAGGACGACTTGCTGGAGAGTGCGACGCTGGTTCCTGCCGACGGCTCGCCTGTTCCGCCCACGGAATGGAAAGGCGATCCTCCGGGAGGCCATCACCGCAAGGGCGTACTTCGGTTCAACGCCATCAAGCCGACTCCTGCCAGCTTCGAGCTGCGCATCGAGCGGCCGGGTGAACGGCAACCCCGTCTGTTCCGCTGGACCACGCAGTGAGGCCGAGACAACGGTAACAACAGGCCAAGCCGACAGGAACCGTGGACGAGTTAGCGTGCTCCGCTCCCGCAACCACCCATCATGCCGGGTGGCCCTCTGCGCGCAGGCATCGCTTTCAGGTCGATCACGCCATCCCTGTTCTTCATGACGTCGAACATGCCCTCATGGAACTTCATAAACTCGTCCTTCGATAACATGCCATCTCCATTCGTGTCGGCACTCTGCATGCCCATCCCCGGTCCAGGGCCCGGTCCGGTTCCCTGCATGCCCGGGCAGCCCTGATACGGACCGGCACCTCGCGTTGCACAACCGGCCGCAAGAACCATGATGGGAACAAGCACCCACATTGACTTTTTCATGACCCCCTCCTTTCCACTGTAAAGAACCCGGCTTTGTGGTCCAGAAAGCTGGACCACAACACGCCACGTTCTTTTTGAACAGTATTCGCAGGAAAAGATCGGCTAACGCCAACAAGGCTGCCGGCAGCCTCTGATATGGATCATGAAAGTTCATTGCGCGATGCAGTCCGACGGCGCGCAATCCACAGGAGAACCGTGCCGGCCAGCACCGCAGCGAATAACGTCAGCTGCCCCGGCGTTGCCCCGGCATCTTGCAACCGGCGAAAGACCCCACCCGCGCCATAACCGGCCGCGCAGATTCCTGCCGACCAGATCACAGCCCCAATGAAGTCTAGGGCAAGAAAACGCAACGCCGAGATCCTACCCATTCCAAGTGCCAAAAGGCCGGCAATGCGCATGCCATACAGGAAACGCAAGATCAGTACGAGGATGACGTGATGCCTGTGCATCAATTGGTCCAGCCGCTCCCTCCTGAGCTGTAATGAAGGAAATTGGTGCAGGACGCGCGGGCCAAAGCGGCGGCCGGCAAAGAAGTATGGCAAGTCTCCGAGGAAGCTCGCGACGGCGGCAATCCCCATCACAACCGGGAGCGCGAGATGACCGTGATAGGCCGCAAGACTTCCGGCGAGCAGCACCGCTTCACCTTCCAGAAAACTGCCCAGTGCCACCGCAAAGTACCCATAGGCCTGTATTAGATCAGCAATGTTCATGTGCTCTGTTATTAATTGATAAGCCGGAAGTCGTAACGAAAACGATGAGTCGCCAACACAGGCCCGTCGGCTCTTGCGACTCCGGGAATAGAGCTTGAAAGAGGGACAAAAGTTGCAGGTTGTCTTGCAGGCGGGAAAGTGCAGCCGCCGCGGCGAGACGCCCGCCGCTCGGTATTGTTAAAAGCTCTGCGTGTTGCGGCTGGGCTGAAAACTGTCAGTCCACGGCTTTTCCCCTTCCCGCCCCGCACGCATGGCAGGCGGATAAACGCCGCCGGCGGTTGCCCTTTCGGCAGGGAGCAGCTCTGAGCACCCCAATCCGTTCCTCAAGCAGCCAGTCTTTAGGGGGATGTCCAAGGAAGAACGCATGCGCCATCCCGGGGATCGTTTTCATGCATATAGAGCCACAATCCGTCGCTTTTCAACCACCGCGCGTGTTTGCAGGCCCTCGGTTGCCGGCCAAATCTTGATTCCGATGGATGCGGTCAATATGATGTGGCTTTCGGCCGTTCATGAGAGCCTGAAGTGACAGACTTTCCCCCACTCGCTGATTCGCAGAACGAAGTGCTCTCCGATGATGACGAAACACTGACAGACACGGAAGCCCAGTTCCTGGAGTTCTTTGAATCCATGTCTGAAGAAAACCAGGCAGCACTTACCCGAGTTGCGCAGTACCTTGAGGCACATCCGCAGGACGAGCCACTGACCAAGGAAAAGCTGCGGGAACTCTTTTTTAGTGCAAAAAGTCTGCAGTAAAGAAACGCACATATTCGTTTTCTTTGCAGGACGACATATTGCATCGAGTCGTCATTGCTGATATGCATTATCAGATGACCAACATTTGACTCGCGTCGTTGCGTTGTTGGCATTCCCGTGTTTTTATATCAAGACCACCGACAGTAGTACGCAGAGCACAAGGACGACAACATGACGGATCAAGAATCGCTTTCCCAGCAAACATACGACCCGAATCGACTGCTCGACACGCTTATCGAGCGTCTTAACCTGAAAAATGATGCCGCCCTGTCGCGCACGCTTGGCGTCGCACCGCCGGTCATCAGCAAGATCCGGCATGGACGCTTGCCCGTGGGCGCATCGATGCTGATCCGCATGCACGAAGAAACGGGGCTGAACATCAGGGAACTGCGTGAACTGATGGGCGACAGGCGCAACAAACTGCGTATCAGTAATGTGGAAGGCATGCCCAAGGAATCGTCCCCGCGACCAGCTGATCAGGTAAATCAGGCAGAGTAGCTGCCTTCCCAGAAAGCAGCAGAGCTTTTGCACCGCCCCGAGAAGTATCCTCCCGAGGTTTCCTTGGGCGGCTGGGATCTTATCGGTGCAGCCTATCGATCTCTTGCTGCAGACGCTGCTGCTCGACTTTCTGCTGCAGCAGTTGTTGTTGCTGGCGCAGATCTGACTGCAATCGCTGCTGATCGAGCTCGCGTTGCACCTGCATTTGCTGCAGGTGTCGTTGCGTCTGCTGTAGCTGCAACTGCGTAGCAAACGCGTCTGCCTGCCGCTGTCGATCAGCAGCCTGCTGTTCCGTGACCTGTGCAAAAACCGACGACGCAACACCCGGCACGACGATCAGGGCGAATATCGATGCGAGTGCATACATAACCAAGCAGACAGGGACAGCTTTTTGAGAAAGCGGCGCGAGTTTCGGTCCCGCGCCGGCGAGAACGATGGCAGTTCGACATCGGCCAGCACACAGCGTTCTCTTCGCACCCTGCCCTCCCCGTTCCCCGGCATGTATTGCAGACGAAGGCAAAGATATGCTCAGCACCACTCGCCACGCATTCAGCGCATAGAGATGCGCTTGTACAACCGACCAGCCTGCGTTATCGATTCTCTCGAGAGGCAAGGCCTCGATGGCGAGGACAACGATGGGAATTTTCAAGATTTGCGGATGACCGCATGAGCGAGGGAAATCTGGCGGAGACTGTGAGATTCGAACTCACGGACGGGTCACCCCGTCGGCAGTTTTCAAGACTGCTGGTTTAAACCGCTCACCCAAGTCTCCGTTTCACTTCACTGACAAGGTATTGCACTGGAATGCGGGCGCACTCCTCTCCGGTCAGTTTTCGTGCAGTGCGCATTATACCTAACTCATCGTGGATTGCCGAACGCACCGGCTCGATAAATTTCAATCGGTCAAAAACATCTGTTGCAAGTCATTCAGGAATCGTCTCCCCAGCTCCGTCGGCTTGATGACCTGATGATCACGATAGAGCAGTCCTTTTGCTTCAGCAGCATTGAGTTGCCGTTCGATGGCATTGAGCGTGAGCCCGGTCCTCTCGGCAAACAGGTTGGGAGAGAATCCCTCATTCAGCCGCAGTCCATTGAGCATGAACTCAAAGCCAATATCCTCGCGCGCCAGTTCAAATTCTTCCTGCACGGGCTGCCCCGAACGCGCCTGCTCCATGTACGACTTGGGCTGCTTGTAACGCATCTGGCGAATGATCCGGTGCGGGAATGAAATCTTCGAATGCGCTCCAGCACCAATGCCGAGATAGTCGCCAAACTGCCAGTAATTCAGGTTATGCCGCGCCTGCCTGCCGGGTTGCGCATACGCAGAGACCTCGTAATGCGCATACCCGGCATCGCCGGTCAGCTCCGCAATCATGTCCTGGATCTCTGCGCTTGCGTCATCATCCGGCACAACGGGCGGATACTTGGCAAAGTACGTGTTCGGCTCCAGCGTCAGGTGATAGAGCGACAGGTGCGGCGGCGCAAAGGCGATCGCCGTCGCGACATCCCGTTGCGCCTCTTCCAGCGTTTGCGATGGCAGAGCGTACATCAGGTCGAGGTTGAAGTTGTCGAAGTTCGCATGTGCGATGTCGACCGCAAGGCGTGCCTCGTTTTCGTCATGGATGCGGCCCAAGGCCTGCAGGTGACGCGCATTGAAGCTCTGGATGCCGATCGACAGGCGATTGATGCCGCTTGCCCGGTATGACTTGAACTTGTCCGCCTCGAACGTTCCGGGATTGGCCTCCATCGTGATCTCAGCGGCACCGTCGAGCGGAAGCAACGTACGGATGTCGGACAGCAGACGATCAAGTCCAGCAGCGGACATGAGGCTCGGCGTGCCGCCGCCGATGAAGATCGTATAGATCTTGCGCCCCCAGATCAGCGGCAGCGCCTGCTCCAGGTCGCTGCGCAAAGCTGCCAGGTACTCATCTTCGGGAAAACCGCCCTTGACCTCATGCGAGTTGAAATCGCAGTACGGACATTTGCGCACGCACCACGGGAAATGCACGTACAGAGCCAGCGGCGGCAATGCCGACAGATGCAGAGCGCCAGGCTTCAGGAAGGCCGCTGCGGCTTGTGCCGGCGATGAAGGTGTGGGTTTTTCACCTGCCGGGACAGGCTTAATTGGAATCATCGTAATTTTTCAACCAGTTGGCGCAAGGCTTGCCCGCGATGCGACAGCGCGTTCTTTTCTTCAGCCGAGAGCTCCGCAACAGTCTTGCCTTGCGCGGGCAACCAGAAATGCGGGTCATAGCCGAAACCGCCCTCGCCGCGCGCATTTGTGACGATCTCGCCATTCCAGCGACCTTCCGCAATGACAGGCTGGGGGTCGTCGGCATGGCGCACGAACACAAGTGCACAGTAATAATAGGCCGACTTGTCAGTATGTGCAGCGAGGTCGGCAATCAGTTTCTGATTGTTGCGCGCATCCGATTTCGGCTCCCCGGCATAGCGTGCAGAGATGACGCCCGGCGCACCGCCCAGAGCATTAACACAAACGCCGGAATCGTCGGCCAGCGCCGGCATGCCGGTCAGCCGCGACGCATGGCGGGCCTTGGCGAGTGCGTTTTCCACAAAGGTCAGATGCGGCTCTTCCGCCTCCGGCACATTGAATTCGCGCTGTGGGTGCACATCAAACCCGATGGGCGCGAGCATCTCGTTGAATTCTTTCAATTTGCCTGCGTTATTGGAGGCGAGTACAAGGACTTGTGTCATGGCAGTAAAAACGAAACACGCGGCTGTGCCGCGTGTCGGTTATGAAAACAATGAATCGGTTTTGTTCAGGCCGGCAGTCCGAGCGCTTTCTGCTGCAGGATGATCAGCTCGGAAATCCCCAGCTGGGCAAGGTCGAGCAAGCGGTTCATCGTTGCCCGGTCGAATGCTTCGCCTTCGGCAGTCCCTTGCAACTCCACAAATCCACCTGTATCCGTCATTACGACGTTCATGTCAGTGTCGCAGTCCGAGTCCTCGACATAATCAAGATCGAGTACAGGCATGCCGCGATAGACGCCAACGGAAATGGCTGCAACGAAGTGCTTGACCGGAATCGCTGGAATCACATTCGCCTGCGCCAGTTTGGCGAATGCATCGTAGGCAGCAACCATTGCGCCGGTAATCGCAGCCGTGCGCGTGCCACCATCCGCCTGGATAACGTCGCAGTCCAGATGCAGCGTTCGCTCGCCGAATGCCGCCAAGTCGAATGCAGCCCGCAACGAGCGGCCGATCAAGCGCTGGATTTCCTGAGTGCGGCCGGACTGCTTGCCTTTCGCGGCTTCGCGATCCATGCGGGTATGCGTCGAGCGCGGCAACATGCCGTACTCGGCCGTCATCCAGCCCTGCCCCTTCCCCTTCAGGAAGGGAGGCACTTTCTCCTCGATGCTGGCAGTGCAGATCACCTTGGTGTCGCCAAACTCGACCAGTACCGAACCTTCGGCGTGCTTGGTGTAATCGCGGGTCAGGCGAACGGTGCGCAATGCATCGGCCGCACGTCCGCTCGGACGTTGTTCAAACTGCATGGGGAAACCTTAATTCTTGGATGTTAATTCTTGGAAGTTAAGCGGGAAGTCTTTTCGATCGCACCGCGGATTTCCTCGATCGCCTTTTCGATCTCGTTTTCGTTAAATACGTCAACTTGCTCGAGGTCCGCGTGGCGGGGAGCCTGGATTGTGGTTGTCACCGTACCAACCGGCAAGGTGTGCGTCGTGATGGTCGTCGGCGAATCCTGTTGCACACCACCGCCTTCCCACATCATGGCCAATGCCGTCACGTTGTCGCTGGACTTGCCAGCTATGCTGGTGGCGGTACGCAGCATGTCGGGCACAGCGCGCACGACCGTATTCTCGTTCAGTGTCTGCGCCAGAACATGGTCCGGCAGCACGGACCACAGCCCGTCGGAACAGAGCAGGAGCACATCACCCGGCTGCAGGCTGGCGCGACGCGACAGTTCCACGATTGGCATGTTGGGTGCACCGAGGCAGTTGAAGAGCTTGTTGCGGTCTGGATGCGTGTCGCGCTCGGACGGATCAACCTTCCCTTGTGCAATCAGGGTCTCGATGCGCGAATGGTCGCGCGTGCGCGCGAGAATCTGGCCTTGGCGCATCCAGTACAGGCGAGAATCACCACAATGCGCCCAGTAGGCGCTGTTGTGCTGGACCACGCAAGCGACGATGGTTGTGCGCGGCGTTTCTGGCAGATTGTTGATTGCGCGATAACGATGGATTTCGCGGTGGGCAGCAAGGAAGCTGTCTTCCAGGAACTTTTCCGGCTTTTTCACGTACGGATTGGCGTTCTGCTGGAACAAGGTGCCAATCGTCTGCAATGCAATCGTCGCTGCGACCTCACCCTGCAGGTGCCCACCCATGCCATCGGCAACGACCAGCAACAACGAGTCGCGGGTAAAGCTGTAGCCCATGCGGTCCTGGTTATTCTTCCGGCCGCCGATATGGCTTTCTTGATAGACAGAAAATCGCATGAGCGTAGTTAGCGTGTGTTATGTACGGATGTATTACCGGTGTGCGCACTCTTGTCGCCACTGCTGAACAAACCGCGCAGCTTGGTAGAAATTTTCTCCATCAAGGCTGTCTCTTTCTTCTCGGGTACCGGTTCGCGCAGTGTTTTCTGCACAGCGAATACGCTCTGCGGCCGCTCCAGCGGGTCGATATGCAGGCACCAGCGGATCACCCCGATCAGTTCCTGAGAATACATGCCCTCGAGCTTGCGGAAATGTTCTTCCATCTTGTCATTGGTCTTGCGCTGGTCCGCAGGCTGCGGAGGCGCTCCCACCATGCAAGCGAACATTGACGCGCCGATGCTGTAGATGTCCGTCCACGGACCGAGGTTTCCGTTCTTCGTGTAAAGCTCGGGCGGCGCGAAACCGGGCGTGTACATAGGGTACAGCTTCGGCATGTCCGTCTTCAGTGTCTGCCGTGCGGCGCCGAAATCGAGAAGAATCGGCGTGCCGTCCATGCGCAGGTAAATATTGGCCGGTTTCAGGTCAAGGTGCAGCAACTTGTTCGCATGTACCTCACGCAGTCCGTTCATCACCTGGTTGAACATTTTGCGGATGAAGCGTTCCGATACCAAAGGTCGCTCGCCCTTGTCGCGGCGGCGCAGAATATGATCCTGCAAGGAACGTCCCGACTCGTACGCCATCACCATGTAGACGGTGTCATTGGCGCGGAAGAAATTGACGACACTCACCACATTCGGATGCGAGATCCGTGCGAGTGCCCGACCTTCTTCGAAAAAGCACTTCAGGCCGATGCGAAACACCGGCAGGTTTTCCGCCGAAATTGCGGGAACGAGTTCACCCGGTTGACGCAATGCCAAGGAGCTCGGCAAGTATTCTTTGATGGCCACAGCATTGCCATCTTCATCATATGCCAGATAGACAATACTGAACCCGCCGGACGCAATCTTCTTTACAATGCGGTATCCAGCAATTTCGAGTCCGTCCGGCAATGGAGCGTTGTTTTGCGCGGCCATGTTGTCCTAACCATTATGTACTTCGGATTGTGTTGATAAATCACTGTTTTGTAAAGCAGAAGGACTGAACCTTGACTATTTGCAGCATGACCGGATACGCGGTCACAACACGCGAAAGCGCTGCCGGAACCCTGACTGTGGAGCTCAAGAGCGTGAACTCCCGTTTCCTGGACCTGCAGTTCCGGATCAACGATGAGCTGCGCGCAGTGGAGCCCGCATTGCGCGAGGCGATTATGTCACGCGTCAGCCGCGGGAAAGTCGAGTGCCGCCTCAGTTTTGGCCGCAAGACTGCCGCGGAATCCGCACAAAACCTGAATACCACGCTGCTCGCTACGCTATCAAAACTGCAAGCCGACGTTCGCCAGCACTTTGCTGACGCGCCCGTCATGTCCGTCAATGAACTGCTGCGCTGGCCGGGCGTCATTGAAGAGCAGGAGATTGCGCAGGACACGCTGCAAGCCGACGTCCAGGCCGTGATGCAGGAGGCTCTCAACGCCTTTGTCGAGTCACGGAGCCGCGAGGGAGCGGCCCTGCAGGCGATGTTGCTTTCCCGCATAGATGAAATGGAAGCAATCGTTGCACGCATTGCTCCCCTGATTCCGCAAGCGATTACACAGTTTCAACAGAAGGCAACAGAGCGTATAAAGGAAGCGCTTGGACTGGCAACACAGAACAACACGGTTTCCCCGACGGTGTCACATGAAGAAGCACTTGAGCGCATCCGCCAGGAAGTCACGCTGTACGGTATCCGCATCGATGTTGCCGAAGAGCTTTCGCGACTGTCGACCCATCTGTCGGAAACCCGCCATATCCTGAAGAAAGGCGGACAAGTGGGAAAGCGACTTGATTTCATGATGCAGGAACTCAACCGCGAGGCGAACACAGTCGGCTCGAAGGCAGCTGTCAAGGAATTGTCAGACGCCTCCATGGCGATGAAGCTGCTGATTGAGCAGATGCGAGAGCAAGTCCAGAACCTCGAATAAGGCCGCACGCGCCTTTCAACACCCGCAACCGCATACCCTATGATCGACACAAATTTCTCTTCCGGCAGCCTTTTCATGGTGGTTGCCCCGTCCGGCGCAGGCAAGTCGACACTCGTCAACGCCCTGCTCGCCCAAGAGCCGTCCATCAAGTTATCGATTTCCTATACAACCCGCCAGCCACGGCCGTCCGAACAGCATGGTCGCGAGTATTTTTTCACGACGGTAGAGGATTTCCTCAAGCGTCGCGAAGCTGGGGAATTTTTGGAATCCGCTGAAGTCCACGGTAACTACTATGGAACCTCGCGCCTGATCATCGAGGCGGAAATGAAGGCTGGCACCGATGTGTTGCTGGAAATCGACTGGCAAGGCGCACAGCAAGTGAAAAAGCAGTTTCCGCACGCGGTGGAAATCTTCATTTTGCCGCCGTCGATTGCTGCGCTAGAGGAGCGCCTGAAGAACCGCGGCCAGGATGATCCCCACGTGATTACCCGCCGTATCTTGGCCGCCGGCGGCGAAATCGCGCACGCCCCGGAGTCTGAATATGTTATTATTAATCAAGAGTTTGCGACCGCTTTGTCCGAATTAACAGCTATCGTCAAAGCGACCCGTTGCCGTTTCGCACAGCAAGCTGCCCGCAACGCATCCCTGTTCGCCCAACTGGGCATCCACGCGAATTTAAGCTGATCCCAAGTTTATAGGCATATTTTTTAGGAGCACGTATGGCCCGTATCACCATTGAAGACTGCCTCAAGCAAATCCCGAACCGCTTTCAACTGACACTGGCCGCCACTTACCGCGCACGCCAGCTGCTTCAGGGGCATACCCCGAAGGTCGAAGCGAAGGACAAGCCGACCGTCATCGCATTGCGCGAGATTGCCTCTGGCAAGGTCGGGCTCGAAATGCTGAAAAAAGTGCCGAGCTAGTTTCACCAAACCTGCTGCGGCTGATATGCTTCGAATATGAACCTGACGCCTGCAGATTCGACCCTATCAGTCGCTCAAGAAAGCCGGGCGACACCTGAACGCCCGGCCGCAAAAAATTCCGATACCCCCCCGAAGTCCGACCCAAACGCAGTGCAGAACACTGGCGTCGCGTCCGTAACGCTCCTCAACAACAAGCTGGCCGAATACCTTAGCCCTTCCGAGTTAAAGAAGGTCAAGGAGGCTTATCGCTTTTCCGATGAAATGCACTTGGGCCAGATCCGCAAGTCGGGCGAACCCTACATTTCCCATCCGATCGCCGTCGCGGAAATCTGCGCTGACTGGAAGCTTGATGCGCAGGCCATTATGGCCGCCCTGCTCCATGACGTGATGGAAGACCAGGACGTCAAGAAAGAGGAGTTGATCGAACGCTTTGGTGCACCGGTCGCCACCTTGGTAGACGGTTTGTCAAAACTGGACAAGATCGAATTTCAGAGTCAGATCGAGGCACAGGCGGAGAACTTCCGGAAGATGCTGCTGGCAATGGCGCGCGACGTGCGCGTCATCCTGATCAAACTGGCCGACCGCCTGCACAACATGCGCACGCTCGGCTTCATGTCGCCCGAGAAGAAGCGCCGCATCGCCCGCGAGACGATGGAGGTCTATGTACCCATCGCCCACCGGCTCGGCTTGAACACGATCTATCGCGAGCTGCAAGACCTCGCGTTTTCGCATCTCTATCCGGTGCGCTACAAGACCTTGTCCAAAGCGGTCAAGGCGGCGCGCGGCAACCGCCGCGAAGTGGTGAGCAAGATCCTGGATGCCGTCAACAACACACTCGCAGCGACAGGCATCCCGGCGCAGGTTTATGGTCGTGAAAAGACGCTGTACGGCATTTACCGCAAGATGCGCAACAAGCACCTGTCTTTCTCACAGGTGCTGGATGTCTACGGCTTCCGTATCGTGGTTGACAGCTTTGCAAACTGTTACGTGGCCCTCGGCACGTTGCATGCGCTGTACAAGCCGATGCCCGGCAAGTTCAAGGACTACATCGCCATCCCGAAGCTCAACGGCTACCAGTCCCTGCACACAACGCTGATTGGCCCTTACGGCACTCCGGTTGAATTTCAGATCCGTACGCAGGAAATGCACCGCGTTGCCGAGGCCGGTGTTGCGGCACACTGGCTGTACAAGAACGAGGATGCCAGCCTCACCGACCTGCAGCAGCGCACACATGCCTGGCTGCAGTCGCTGCTCGACATCCAGAAGCAGACCGGCGACTCCGCGGAATTCCTCGAGCATGTCAAGGTCGATCTGTTCCCGGATTCCGTCTACGTGTTCACGCCGAAATCGAAGATTATCGCACTGCCGCGCGGTGCGACCGTCCTCGATTTCGCCTACACGATCCACACCGACATCGGCGACCAGGCGATCGCCGCGAAAGTTAACCACGAACACACGGCATTACGCACCGAGCTGCGCAATGGCGACATTGTCGAGATCGTCACGGCGCCCGCATCGCGTCCGAACCCGAACTGGCTAACCTTTGTACGCACCGGCAAGGCACGATCGGCGATTCGCCACCACCTGCGCACCATCAACCTTGCGGAATCGACCGAACTCGGCAAGCGCCTGTTGACGCAGTCTTTGGCCACGCTGCACATCGATCCCCAGTTGCCGGATCACCTGGTCGATAAGCTGCTGAACGAATCGAGTGCGAAATCAGTCGACGAACTCTATGCCGACATCGGCGTAGGAAAGCGGATGGCGACCTTGGTTGCACGTCATATCCGCAACATGATGGAAAGCGACATCGCCAATCCGCTCCCGCCGATTGACAGCGAACGACCGGCAGGCAAACTCGATCCGGTTGTCATCAATGGCAACGAGGGGGTGTCGGTGCAGTTCTCGACGTGCTGCCTGCCGATTCCCGGCGACCGCATCATTGGCCAGCTCAAGCGCGACCAGGGCATTAGCGTGCATAACACCGACTGCGAGCTCGCGCGGCGCCAGTATGCAAAAGAGCCGGACCGCTGGATTGAGCTGGTATGGGACAAGGAGCTCAGTCGCCGCTTCGACTGCCGCATCAAGGTACTCGTGAATAACGAAAAAGGCGTACTGGCACGCGTCGCCGCCGAAATCGGTGAATCCGACGCCAATATTACCTATGTCGGGATGGACGACGACCGCGAGCATCTGATGAAGCAGCTGCGCTTCACGATCCAGATCGAGGATCGCATCCACCTTGCGCGCCTCATGCGGAATGTGCGACGCATTCCAGGCGTCGCTCGCATCCTGCGCGAACGCGGATCAAGCTAAGGTCCTACCTGACACCCACTCAGACTGCGTGATGGATGCTCTTGTGCATCCGGCGCAGCCCCATCCATACGCCAGCGGCAACGACCGGCACCAGCAGCCCGGTCGCCACATCCGGATTGAACGTCCAGCCGATCGCCTTCAGCGCCTTGCTGGCGTAGCTTAGCAAACCCACCATGTAATACGAGATCGCGGCGACGGACAGCCCCTCAACCGCCTGCTGCAGGCGCAATTGTTGCGCCGCTCGCGCGTTCATCGATTGCAGGATCTGCCGGTTCTGCCTTTCCTGCACGATGCCAACCCGCGTGCGCAGCAAGTCATTGGTATGCGCAATCCGTTCGGCCAGCGCCTCCTGGCGGCGCGCCATCGCCTCACAGGTGTTCATTGCAGGGGTCAGACGCCGATCCATGAACTCGCCAACCGTCAGGATGCCGTCGATGCGAATCTCGCGCAGTTCTTCAATACGCGCATTCACCAGCCGGAAGTACGCCTGGGATGCGGAGAAGCGGTAGCTGTTCTCCAGCGACAGCTTCTCGACCCGCGCCGCGAGGCCGGTAATGTTGCTCAGCAGCGCCTGCTCCTCTTCCGCATCGGCCAACTGGGCACCTTTTGATGTATCTGCATTAACCATCGCCGCAGTCAACGTTGCCAGCTCCCCTTCAATCTTATTCAATACCGGAGCGGCACATTGCGCCTGCGGCAATCCCAGCAGGGCCATCATCCGGTAGGTTTCAATTTCGAGCACACGTTGCACGAGGCGGCCTGCCTGCTGATCACGCAGGCCGACATCGCGAATCACGAAACGACTGAAACCGTCCGACTGGATCAGGAAATCGGTCCAGATTTCGCCGCCTTCGAGCACATGGCTGCCGACAAGCATGTTCCCTTCGAAGACGCGTCGCAGCGTGCCGGCGAATTCTTCTGATGAGCCCTTGCTCTGGTCGAGCACCACATGGGCCGCGACCATGATTTTCCCTTTCAGCCCCATCAGCCAATCCTGCGGAATCTGGAACAGTGGCACCCGCTCGAACGCCTCTGCAGGCGGCAGTGCGGCGTCATGTCGCTCGGCGAAGGTATAAGTGGCGAACTCGGTGTGGCACTCCCACTTCAGGCGAAAGCGGCCAAAATTATGAAAGAAGTACTTCGCTTCCGGTCCGGGGGCCGTGACGCCAAAATGCGCGCACAAGGCCGCCAGAGTCGAATGCTGGATTGCGGCGTTGGAGAAGTTGGAGGTGGCATCGTCGCGTGCGTAGACAGCCAGATGCGTCAGGCTCTCTGGGGCGTCGAGGCGAAGATAAGGACGTGAATGCACTTCTGCAGCCAGCGGCACTCGCAGAGCATGGTTCAGACTGGAATAGACAATGGGCATGGAATCTCGGAAGTTTTCTAGATTTGTTTACCGCAGCAAATCATGGGCCGCATAGATGACGGCGCCTTGACGACAATGACATGCAGCGCACCCCGGCTGTTGGCCGGCATGGCTCCTGAAATGCGTCAGAAATTGCCTGGAACGTCGAAAACAGGCGGGTATACGCCCAACGTTCCTACTTTGCTGGGTAGCTGACTTCGAGGATCGTAAGCTCATCCATTCCGGCGGGCGTCTTGAGCACCACCGAGTCACCTTCGCGCGCCTTTGTCAGCGCGCGTGCTACCGGAGAAATCCAGCTGATCTTACCATTCAACGGATCAAGTTCGTCAATGCCGACGATGGTGATTGTGTGTTCTTCGCCCGACTGGTTTTCGTAGGTGACCGTCGCGCCGAAAAACACCTGGCCGCTGCCATGGTGCACGCTGGGGTCCACCACCTCGGCGATGTCGAGGCGCTTTGTCAGGAAGCGGATGCGGCGGTCAATCTCGCGCAAGCGGCGCTTACCGTAGATGTAGTCACCGTTTTCGGAGCGGTCGCCGTTGGAAGCCGCCCACGAAACGATACGTACGACTTCGGGGCGCTCGACATCGATCAGATGCAGCAGCTCTTCTTTCATGCGCCGGTGGCCTTCGGGCGTCATGTAGTTCTTTGTGCCGGCAGGAATCGCTGGAATCGACGCATCCAAGTCGTCGTCATCGTTGTCGGACTCTTTGACAAATGCCTTGTTCATAACCGCCTATTTTAGCGGCTCTCGCACACCGCGAGGGCGCTGCGCGAAGACACCGATAACCTTAGGCAACATCTCATTAGCCCAATTCGACATGGCACATGCAGAAACCAGCATGAAGGAAGCGGGAGCCATGGATCATCCGATGCGTTTCACCGGGCGCCCAACCGCTTGACCCACGACAGTCAACCCGGATTCCAGTGTGAACTTCGCGCCAGCGTCTTTCGCCAGCACCTGGACAAGATAAGGCATCAACTCGCGCAGCTGCGCCTCCAGCGTCCACGGTGGATTGATGATAAACATCCCGCTACTGTGCAGTCCGAAACCGTCCGGCGCCGGGCTGCTGATCGACAGCGTGACGTCCAGCCAGCCATTGCCGGGCAGCCGCTTGAGTTTATCCGGCAACTGGCGCGATTCCATGCGCTGCAGGACCGGATACCAGACGGCATAAGTCCCTGTGGGGAAACGGGTCAATGCATCGGCCAGCGTATCCTTCACACGGCGGTAGTCCTCCTTCACCTCATAAGGCGGATCGATCAGGACCAGGCCGCGGCGTGACGGCGGCGGAAGTAAGGCCTTCAGTCCGACAAAACCATCGCCCTTCTGGATCATTACGCGTTTGCCGCGCACCGAGCTTCTCTTTCCCTGCTCTGCAGCATGCGCTTCAAGCTTGCGGAAATTTTCTTCGAGGATTTTGCCGTCGCTCGGATGCAATTCAAACAGGCGGATCCGGTCCTGCTCGCGCGCGATCCTGTCCGCGCAATAAGGCGAACCGGGGTAGTAACGCATCTTGCCGCTCGGGTTCATGTCTTTCACAAGCTGAACGTATTCTGCAAGCGCGGGAGGCAGGTCGGTGCGGTCCCACAGGCGCGCGATACCTGTTTCGTATTCGGCATTCTTCGCGGCGTAACCTGTATCAAGCGCATACACGCCCGCTCCGGCGTGCGTGTCGATATACATGTACGGCGTCTCTTTCTGGCCGAGGTAGCGCAACAACTGGATAAGGACCGTGTGCTTGAGCACGTCGGCATGATTACCAGCATGGAAGGCGTGGCGGTAACTCAGCATAGGGGAAGCCTGTGGAGGTGTGGAGAAGAAAGGGCGCTCATTGTATCAATTCCGCCCTCGAGTGACGGCCAAGTCTGCACTCCGCTCATCATGGCAGACGCAGTCGCTGCTGCTGGCGGCGTTCTGGAGGTTCTGCAGTATCCCGCACTGCCTTGCCGTCAAATGGGTCTGGCAGGCGTTGCGCAGGTTTTCCAACTGCTGCTGCAACCGCTGCAGGGATGCGATTTGCAATTGCGTCTGCTCGATGTGCCGATCCAGCAGCGCGTCGATTTCATCGCAAGCCAGTTCAGGCTGAGCTTGGAAGCGCTGCAATACGCGTACGT
This sequence comes from Noviherbaspirillum agri, assembly GCF_054780595.1. NCBI lineage: Bacteria > Pseudomonadati > Pseudomonadota > Betaproteobacteria > Burkholderiales > Oxalobacteraceae > Noviherbaspirillum > Noviherbaspirillum agri. The sequence continues at coordinate 48,478 of NZ_BAAGWA010000006.1, read as the reverse complement.
CACCGAGCGACATGCCAAGCGAACGGCAATGGCGAATAAAGAGCAGCCGCTCGGCATCCTGCTCGCCGTACTGGCGGTAATTCCCCTCGCTGCGCGGCGGTTCCGGCAGCAATCCTTCCCGCTCGTAATACCGAATGGTTTCTACGTCACATCCGGTTCGTTTTGCCAGTGCGCCAATCTTCATTTGCCCGTCCTCTCATCAGTGCTTAACCTTATAGTAGTTACAGGGTCTGCAATAGGCAATATCCATCAAGGGATAAACATGTGAAAGCATTGCCGCGCGAATGCCTGTGCACCACCTCATTGGCGAATCCCCCTCGTCGACAACGGACTGCGGATCGCACTTGCCGTCAATGCATTGTTTGGGATGGGCTTGCCCCGCATCCCTTCGGGGACTGTAATACGCCAAGTGCACCGGGAAATGATGGTCATGGCGCTTCCGTGCACCGGCGCAACGCATCTAGCGATTTAAGGCCGAATGGCTGCATGTAGTGCGTCAGAGCTCCGGAACCTGCAGCATTCCTTCATACGTAGTTTTAGCCGAGGCGATCAGCCATAAAAAAACCGCATCCGTAGATGCGGTTTTTTGTTTGATTCCTTTAACCCAGCTCGGCTTTCGCCCTTTGCGGGCGGAGCCTTGCTGAAACTCGGATCAGTGAAACTGCTCTTCTTCGGTGGAACCGGTCAGTGCCTTGACGGAGGAAGAACCGCCCTGAATCACGGTGGTCACTTCGTCGAAGTAGCCAGCGCCGACTTCCTGCTGGTGCGACACGAAGGTATAGCCCTTGTCGCGTGCAGCGAATTCCGGCTCTTGCACCATGTTGACGTAGTGCTTCATGCCTTCGCCGCGAGCGTACGAGTGTGCGAACTGGAAGGTGTTGAACCAGTTGATATGGATACCGGCCAGCGTGATGAACTGATACTTGTAGCCGAGTGCGGACAGCTCGTCCTGGAACTTGGCGATCGTGCGATCGTCCAGGTTCTTCTTCCAGTTGAACGACGGCGAGCAGTTGTAGGACAGCAGTTTGCCCGGGCACTTGGCATGCACGGCTTGTGCGAATTCGCGTGCAAAGCCCAGATCCGGCGTGCCGGTTTCGCACCATACCAGGTCAGCATACGGAGCGTATGCAACACCGCGGCTGATTGCTTGCTCGAGGCCGTTCTTGACGCGGTAGAAGCCTTCCTGGGTGCGCTCACCGGTCAGGAACGGCTTGTCGTTTGCGTCGTGATCGGAGGTGATCAGGTTAGCTGCTTCTGCGTCGGTACGAGCCAGAACGATGGTCGGAACGCCCATGACGTCAGCTGCGAAACGTGCAGCAACCAGCTTCTCGATCGCTTCTTGCGTCGGAACCAGAACCTTGCCGCCCATGTGGCCGCACTTCTTCACTGCAGCCAGCTGGTCTTCGAAGTGAACGCCGGCAGCACCTGCAGCGATCATGTTCTTCATCAGTTCGAATGCGTTCAGGACGCCACCGAAACCAGCTTCAGCGTCAGCAACGATCGGCAGGAAGTAGTCGATGAAGCCTTCGTCGCCCGGATTGACACCACGCGACCACTGGATTTCGTCAGCGCGCTTGAAGGTGTTGTTAATACGGCGAACCATGGTCGGGACGGAGTCGTATGCATACAGCGACTGATCAGGGTACATGGTTTCGGAGGTGTTGCCGTCGGCAGCAACCTGCCAGCCGGACAGGTAAACAGCTTCCAGGCCTGCCTTGGCTTGTTGCATTGCCTGGCCAGCGGTGATGGCGCCGAAGGCGTTCACATAACCCTTCTTTGCGCCGCCGTTGACCTTGGCCCACAGCTTCTCGGCGCCTTCCTTGGCGAGCGTGTACTCGACTTGCTTGGAGCCGCGCAGACGGACGACGTCTTCAGCGGTGTAGTTGCGCTTGATGCCCTTCCAGCGGGGATTTTCGGCCCAGTCCTTTTCAAGTGCCTGGATTTGCTGTTCGCGAGATGCCATTGTCGTTCTCCTGTGGTGATGCAAGTAGAAAAGAAAAAGAAAACCTGGTGACTAAATAGTATGCCGTTTTTTGCGAGGCAACAAGGTCTTATATAAGACATATAACCAAATTTATTCTTTTTCTTTTCAATGACTTGCGCTTTTCGTTTCGCGATACAAAATGTTTTTTCTTAAAATGAAAAATTCTGGTGGTGCTATGCGTCGTGATTTTTCGCAATACGAAACGACCATTTCGGGTTGTGAAAAATCCCTCCCATTCTTATCAGATTTCGCAAGCGTTGAGGAATAACGGGAAAGCACAGTGCTATCCCGGCAACGATCTGTCCACTTCAGCCCGGCCATATTGAAAACGGATGAGACATTTGTTGTTAATCTGTTGTTACACAGTCGCTTTACTCACCGGACTTTCAGCGACATACCGCAATGTGCGTGCTGCTGTCACCATATTGGCGAGCGCCGCGCATGTCTCATCCCAGCCGCGGGTCTTCAGCCCGCAGTCCGGGTTTACCCACAAGCGATCTTCGGGAATGACCTCCCGCGCCTTCCGAAGCAGCCGCATCATTTCTTCCACGCGTGGCGTGCGGGGCGAATGGATATCGTAGACGCCGGGACCGATGTCGTTCGGATAAGCAAATTCGCCAAAGCCGTCGAGCAGCTCCATGTCGGAACGCGACGTCTCGATCGTGATCACATCAGCATCCATGGCGGCAATCCACGGCAGGATATCGTTGAACTCGGAATAGCACATATGCGTGTGTATCTGCGTCTCATCGGCCACACCGGAAGAACAGATCCTGAATGCGCGCACCGCCCAGTCGAGATAGTTCGACCATTGACGCTCCTTCAGAGGCAGGCCTTCGCGGAATGCCGGTTCGTCGATCTGGATCATGCCGATGCCTGCCCGCTCCAGGTCGCACACTTCATCGCGTAGCGCCAGCGCGATCTGCATGGCAGTGGCCGCACGAGGCTGGTCATCGCGCACGAACGACCATTGCAGCATCGTGACCGGTCCGGTCAGCATGCCCTTCATGGGCTTTTCCGTCAGGCTTTGCGCGAACTGGCTCCAGGCCACCGTCATCGGTTCTGCGCGGTACACATCGCCGTAGATAATCGGTGGTTTCACGCAGCGTGAGCCGTAGCTCTGCACCCACCCATTCAACGTGAACGCATAGCCCCACAACTGCTCGCCGAAATACTCGACCATGTCGTTCCGCTCAGGCTCGCCGTGCACCAGCACATCCAGCCCGATTTCCTCCTGCTTTTGCACCATCAGCCGAATCTCGTCACGCATCCTGTTCAGGTAATCAAGATGATTGAGCTCGCTACAGCGGAAGGCAGAACGCGCCTGGCGGATTTCGGCAGTCTGTGGAAAGGAGCCGATCGTCGTCGTCGGAAAACGGGGCAACATCCAGCGTGCCCGTTGCGCCACGATGCGTTCACTGAACGGCGATGTTCGCCGCGTGTCCTCTTCCGTCATAGCCAGCAAGCGTCTTTGCACCAGCGCATTGTGGATGCGCTTAGACTGTTTGCGCGCGGCGAGCGCTTCGCGTGATTGCCGGAGTGCCTCCTGCACGGATTGTTCTCCCTCGTTAAGCGCCCGCTTGAGCGTTGCAAGCTCGTCGAGCTTCTGCACCGAGAACGCCAGCCAGCTTTTCAGCTCCTCATCGAGCTTCGTTTCATATGAAAGATCGACGGGCACATGCAGTAGCGAGCAGCTTGGCGCTAGCCAGAGATTGTTGCCGAGCGCTTGTTGCAGCGGACGGAGCTCGTCCAATGCAGCATCAAGGTCTGCGCGCCAGACGTTACGGCCGTCGACAATGCCCGCCGAGAGCACGCGTCCTTGCGGCCAATCCGGAACAAAGGCGACGAGCTGCCCGGCTTCGCGCACGAGATCGAGGTGGATACCGGCCACGGGTAACCGGCGCAGCAAGTCGGCGTGCTCACGGACGTCATCGAAGTATGTCGCGAGCAGGAGACGCGGAGAATCTTCAACCAACGCGTCGTACGCCGGCGAGAACGCGTTGCGCCATGCTGTGTCGAGGTCCAGAGCAAGAATCGGCTCATCAATTTGTACCCATTCAACGCCCATGCAGCGCAGACGGCTCAATACATTGCGGTAGCCTTCCACGACACGCGGCAGGAGATCGAGCTTGTGCTTCAGGCCGGATTTGATCTTGCCAAGATACAGGAGCGTCAGCGGCCCGACCAACACAAGCTTGGGACGATGGCCACAGTCCTGAGCGTGCGCGACTTCATCGAACAACCAGTCGGCACCGCCATCGAAGCGCACATCAGGCGTCCATTCCGGCACGAGGTAGTGGTAATTGGTATCGAACCACTTGGTCATCTCCATCGCAAAATGCGTCGCATCACCGCGCGCCAGGGTGAAGTAGTCTGCCAAGCTGAGATTCCTTGCATCGAACTTGAATCGAGCAGGTATCGCCCCCAACAGAGCAAGCGTATTCAGCACATGGTCATACCAGGCAAAATCGCCGACCGTCACCCAATCCATGCCCGCCTCGGCCTGTGCAGCCCAGTGGCGCTCTCGCAGCCGTTTCCCGATCTCCTGCAATGACGCCCCGTCCAACTCGCCACGCCAGAACGATTCGAGCGCAAATTTCAGTTCGCGTTGTGCGCCGATGCGCGGAAAACCCAGGATATGTGTCAGTGCCATGGCTTCCTCCGATTCGTATTGTCGAAAGACGCCATGGTCGCGCGTGCGTTATTATTATTCAAACGATACTTTTTCATATCCATCTTGAATTTCACTCATAATGCAGTCCATTCTTGAATTGCGGCACCTGAAAACCATCGTCGCCCTGCGCGAGGCAGGCAACCTGCTCCGGGCGGCAACCTTGCTGAATGTCACACAATCCGCCTTGTCACATCAGCTCAAGCAACTGGAAGACCACCATGGCACTGCCCTGTTTGAGCGCAAGTCCGTACCGGTGCGCTTTACGCCAGCCGGCGAGCGTTTGCTGAAACTGGCGGATGCGGTGCTGCCGCAGATCGAGAGCGCCGAGCGCGACATCGTGCGCCTTGCGCAAGGGGTGGCGGGACAACTTCGGATTGCGGTGGAGTGCCATACCTGTTTCGACTGGCTGATGCCGGCGATGGATACCTTCCGCATCCGCTGGCCGGAAGTGGAACTCGATATCGTCTCGGGATTCCAGGCCGACCCAGTGGGCTTGCTGTACAGCCGGCGTGCCGATGTAGCGATTGTGTCGGATATCGATCCGGATGAGACAGTCGATTACCACCCTCTGTTTCGCTTCGAGATCGTGGCACTGGTGGCCAGGGACCACGCGCTTGCTAGCCGGGATTTTTTGGTCGCACAAGACTTTGCGACCGATACGCTGATCACGTATCCGGTGCCGGATGACATGCTTGATATCGTGCGGCAGGTACTCAAGCCGGCCGGCGTCGAGACGGAACGCCGTACGACCGAACTTACCGTGGCCATGCTGCAGCTCGTCGCCAGCAAACGCGGAATTGCGACCTTGCCGGTGTGGGCAGCGCAAAACTACCTCGACCGCAACTACGTGCTTGCCAAGCGGATTACCGAACAGGGGTTGACGGGAAGATTGTATGCAGCATGCTTGCCCGAATTGTCGGCCAAGCCGTTTCTTGCCGACTTCGTCGACACGACGCGGGAGAGCTGCTATCTGAACCTGCGCAGCATCGAATTGCTTTGATCCGACGCCGTGCAGTTGAGGAGATGGGTGAAATCAGCGCTTGCAGGTACTCATGCCAAACACCGTGTACAGCGGGCACCAGTTCATCAGCGCCGTCGCCAGCGGCACGATGCCAACCAGGCCGATCCACTTAAAGCTGCCTTCAAGGATGAAGAAGAGGCTGAGCAGGATGACGCCCATCACCAGCCGGATTGTTTTGTCAGATTTGCCAACATTCGCATTCATGGTGCACTCCGATAAGTTGAGAATGTTGGCAGGATAAAGAGCCATGCCCGGCTTGTCTGTAACTCAGGTCACAGAACCGGACAGACAATCGGAGGACAGGTTCAACGGGCGGTGGCGAGTGTCTTCAGGCCTGCCGGCTCGACAATCTGGATGCGTCCTCTGCCGAGCGTTACCATGCCCTGATGGGCGAATTCGTCCAGCAGGCGGCTGACCATCTCGCGCACCGTTCCGAGCTCGTCGGCCAGCTCCTGATGGGTAATAGCGATGTTTCCTGCGCCGCCGGCCGCTTCCGCGTGAGCGAGCAATGCCGACGCCAGCCGGACGTCCAGCCGCAATGTCGCAACTTCTTCCACAAGTTCCATCGCATTCACCAGCCGGTCGCCGAGCGTGCGGAACATCGCGGTGCGGAACGCCGCATGTTCGGACAGGCACTGTGCAAAGAGCGCCGGCGGCATCACGATCATGCGCGTAGGACCGTAGGTGACGCCGCTGGCAGGATAACGATTGTCGCCAAGCAGGCAGCCCAACGACAGGATGCACGGTTCACTGGGCGTGACGCGGTAGAGCTCGATGCGACGGCCGTTGGCCAGGTGCTTGAACACCCGCACCATGCCCGACAGGATGATAGGGAAGCCGGCGCACTTCGCGCTGCTCTCGAATACCTGCGTGCTGGACGGCAGGTCAATGACCGGCTGTGCGGCAAGCTGCGCGATCACGGACTGCGGCAGCGATTGCAGCAGCGGTTGGGTGGAGAGCGAAGTGCTGGCGGCTGTGTTCATCCCCTATCCTTGTCAGCCGAGTTGTTGGGTGGAGACGAGGACGCCATCGGCATCGGCATAGATCCAGTCACCCGGATTGACGGCAACGCCCGCAATGGTCACGCGGATATCGCGGTCGCCGACGCCCTTGCGGATGCTGCGCTGCGGATGCGTCGCGAGCGCGCACACACCGATGTCGCAAGCGTTGATCTCTTCCGAATCGCGAATGCAGCCGTTGACGATGATACCTGCCCAGCCGTTCTTCTCGGCCAGCACGCCAAGGTTGCCGCCGACCAGTGCACAACGCAGGCTGCCGCCGCCATCCACGACCAGCACGCGGCCATTGCCCGGCGTTTCCAGCGCGGAACGCACCAGCACGTTGTCCTCGAACACCTTCAGCGTGGCTGCCGGGCCGGAAAAAGCGGTCCGCTTGCCGAACTTCTGGAATACCGGTGGCAGAACGGAAAGTGTGCCGGCAGAAATCTTGTCTTCATTCGCGTCGCAGAGGTCGCAGGTCGCAAAGCTCATCAGGTTCTCCTTTTTTCTGGTTAAAACGGCCAGACAGGATTGTAAGCGACCCGGAATGCTAAAAAGCCACCTCGATCAAGAGGTGGCTTCCGAATAGCTTGACAGCAACGGTAGCAGCCTCAGGCGGCCTGCACATGCGCTGACTTCCGGGTGGTATTGGAGCCAACGCCCAGTGCCGTCAGGATTGCCATGCACTGGAAAACGCCAACGCCGACAAAAACCCAACCCGGATGGCCTGCGTCCATCACCGCCCCGAACAACAGCGGCGCCATCGACAAGCCGGTGTCGAGCCCGGAATAGACAACACCGTAGACGCGTCCAGTCGCATTCTTCGGTGCCGCAGCGCGAATCAGCAGATCGCGTGAAGGTCCCGCAATGCCAGCGCCAAAGCCGACCGCGCCCATCAGGACGATTGCCATCACTGGCGGCACGACACCGGAGGCAATCACCAGCGCAAACATGCCGGCAGCGGTAAAGGCGATGGCAATCGTCCGATCATGCCGCGTGGTTTTCGATGCGAGGAAGCCACCCCACACCATGCCCGCCGCCGAGGCCAGCATGTACGCCGTGTAACCGGTCGTGGCCGAGGCCAGCGACATGCCGTACAGCGAGCGCAAGCTGGGCGACGCAAAGCTCTGGATGCCGCCCAATGCCAGCGCCGTGATCAGGAAGAAGGCGAAGCACATCCAGACTGACGGCAGGCGCAGGAAACCGAGCAGGTTTCCGCCCTGCCCTTGCTCTGTCTTGCCATGGGATGTCGCAGCGTGCCGGTCTTCCGTTTGCAGGATATCCCTGTACGCAAACAGGAGCGCAAGCACGGCAAACGGCAGCAATGCCGCGCACAGCAGCGCCGTCCGCCAGTCGAACAGGCCTGCAAGCGAAGTCAGGAAGACCGGTGCCGAAGCCCATCCGAGATTGCCCGAGATGCCATGGACCGAGAACGCATGGCCCAACCGCGGGGTGGAAACGCGTTTGTTCAGCAAGGTGAAGTCAGCCGGGTGGAACACGCTGTTGCCAACCCCGGCCAGCATCGACCCGGCGAGCAGCATTGCATAGCTCTGTGCCTGCGACAGCACGAGCGCAGCAATGCCGAGGAAAGAGATTCCCGCAAACAGCACCGCGCGTGCGCCGACGCGGTCCACAACGAAGCCCGCCAGCGCCTGCCCGATGCCTGAGACGACAAAGAAGACCGTCATCAGCAGCCCGAGCTCGGCATAGGACAGGCTGAACGCTTCTTTCAGCCACGGGAAAAGCGGCGCGAGGATCAGGTGGAAGAAGTGCGAAATGCCATGAGCGATGCCCACCAGGGTAATGACCTGGGCATCCTGGCGAAGTGTAGGCGGCGTGGTAACAGACATTGCATGCTCTTTTCAATCGGATGGCTGCAGTGTATGCAAACCCGATTCGTCTGTTTTAAGATAAAAAGACATTCATTATCGAAATTCAGACATCCTTATCCTGTCTCCCTGCCCATGTCGAACACGCCTGTTACCCACACCCGCACCAACCTTCCCGACCGTGCGCCCTCGCCGGCACGCCCGGTACGCGTCGTGGCACGCGACCTGCGTGCGTCGGAATTGCTCGCCGCGCACTCGCATCCATGGGGCCAGCTCACGATCACGCTCGATGGCGTCGTTCGCGTCACCGTCGGCAACAGCAGCTGGATCGTGCCGCCGCAGCGCGCGATCTGGATTCCGCCGGATGTGCAGCATGAGGTGACGACGCTGGAAAAAGCTCAGCTGCGTGCACTCTATGTGGAGGCATCGCTGTCGCCCTTCCATGGCGACCAATGCGAAGTGCTGGAAGTCTCTCCATTGCTGCGCGAGCTGGTCGTCGCGCTGGTGCAGGCCCACGCCGGCACGCCGCGCGAATCGATGCTCGGCATGCTGATCCTGGACGAACTGCCGCACCTCGGCACCCTGCCGATCCGGGTGGCGCTGCCCGAGGACAAGCGCCTGAAAATGCTGTGCGAGGCACTGATCGCCGAACCCGCGTCACCGCTCACACTGGATGAATGGGCGCACCGGGTCGGCGCTTCCGCGCGCACGCTGGCACGGCTGTTTGAGCGAGAACTCGGCATGAACTTCGTGCAGTGGAGGCAGCAGGTGCGCCTTGCACATGCGGCGCCCATGCTCGCACGCGGCATGCCGCTGTCGCATGTCGCTACAGAACTCGGCTATACGAGCCAGTCTGCGTTCTCCGCCATGTTCAAGAAAACCTTCGGCAAGTCGCCGAGCGTGTTCTTCGCACGCACGGCGGAATAACACAGCTCTCTCTGCAAAAGGAAAAGGCCACACGAAGTCAAGCCTCTCGCTTAACCTGTTGAAAGCGGTTGATTGACCGGGCAAATAGCCCCGTAAGTTCAACGACTTACGGGGCTTTCTGTTTGTCGAACTCAATCACGCCAGAGGATGCTGAACCTAGCCCGGCTCCAATGGTGCTCAAAAGGGTCGACGCTGAACTCACAGCAGGCGCACGGCGTCTGTTGCGGATAAAGTTCAGCGAGCCCCGCTGATTTCCAAGGCACAGATTATCGTTTTGGCCGGTCGGAAGGTTCCTGCAGTTCGCTTATACCCCTGCATTCGCCGCAGCACCTTGGCGACCCCGACCAATGAAAAAAGGCCGCATCCTTGCGAATGCGGCCCTTCAATCAGCCTTTGGCTATCCCAAAACCTTCAACAGGTTAAGCGAGGGGCTTGACACGAAGTGGCCTTTTCCTGTCCTTGCGGGCTACACAGCGATAGCGTTATGCCGCCGACTTCTCGAACGCAAGCTCGCCGTTTTTCACCGTCACCGTAACCACATCCTTCGGGCCGAAGCGGCCTTCGAGGATCTGTTTCGACAGCGGGTTCTCGATCTGCTGCTGGATCGCACGCTTCAACGGCCGTGCGCCATACACCGGATCGAAACCGGCTTCCGCGATCTTTTGCAGCGCGGCATCCGTGACGTCGAGCTTGATCTCCATCTTGGCCAGGCGCCGCTCCAGCACGTTGAGCTGGATACGCGCAATCGAGCCGATGTTCTTCGCGTCGAGTGCATGGAACACCACGATTTCGTCGATACGGTTGATGAACTCCGGACGGAAGTGGCCTTTCACCTCCGCCATCACCGCCAGCTTCACCAGCGCCGGGTCGCTCTCTTCCATCGACTGGATCTTGTGCGAACCGAGGTTGGAGGTCATCACGATCACGGTGTTCTTGAAGTCCACCGTGCGTCCCTGGCCGTCCGTCATGCGGCCGTCGTCCAGCACCTGCAGCAGCACGTTGAACACGTCGTGGTGCGCCTTCTCGATCTCGTCGAGCAGGATCACGCTGTACGGCTTGCGGCGCACGGCTTCCGTCAGGTAGCCGCCCTCTTCATAGCCGACATATCCCGGCGGCGCGCCGATCAGGCGGGCCACGGAATGCTTCTCCATGAATTCGCTCATGTCGATGCGGATCAGCGCCTCTTCGGTGTCGAACAGGAAGGAAGCCAGCGCCTTGCACAACTCGGTCTTGCCGACGCCGGTCGGGCCAAGAAACATGAACGAGCCGTACGGACGGTTCGGATCCGACAGTCCGGCACGCGAGCGGCGGATCGCATCGGACACAGCGACGATCGCCTCATGCTGGCCGACCACGCGCTTGTGCAGCTCGTCTTCCATGTGCAGCAGCTTGTCGCGCTCGCCCTGCATCATCTTCGAAACAGGGATGCCGGTGGCGCGCGACACGACCTCGGCGATTTCCTCAGCGCCGACCTGCGTGCGCAGCAGCTTGGCCGCGGTCTGCTTGGACTCGCCAGTATCAGCCTGCTTGAGCTGCGCTTCCAGCTGCGGCAGCTTGCCGTACTGGAGCTCAGACATCTTCTGCCAGTCGCCCTTGCGCTTGGCTTCTTCCATCTGAAGCTTGACCTTCTCGATTTCTTCCTTGATCTGCGCGCTGCCCTGCACCGCCGATTTCTCTGCCTTCCAGACTTCCTCGAGGTCCGCGTACTCGCGTTCGAGCTTGTGGATTTCCTCTTCGATCAGACCAAGGCGCTTTTGCGATGCTTCGTCTTTTTCCTTCTTGACGGCTTCGCGTTCGATCTTCAGCTGGATCAGGCGGCGGTCGAGCTTGTCCATCACCTCCGGCTTGGAGTCGATCTCGATCTTGATCTTCGACGCAGCCTCATCGATCAGGTCGATGGCCTTGTCCGGCAGAAAGCGGTCGGTAATGTAGCGGTGCGACAGCTCGGCCGCGGCGACGATCGCCGGGTCGGTGATGTCAACGCCGTGGTGGACTTCGTATTTCTCCTGCAAGCCGCGCAGGATGGCGATGGTTGACTCCACGCTGGGCTCGTCGACCAGAATCTTCTGGAAGCGGCGCTCGAGCGCAGCGTCCTTCTCCACGTACTTGCGGTATTCATCCAGCGTGGTCGCGCCGACGCAATGCAGCTCGCCGCGTGCAAGAGCCGGCTTCAGCATGTTACCGGCATCGATTGCGCCTTCCGCCTTGCCGGCGCCGACCATGGTGTGCAGCTCATCGATGAAGACGATGGTCTGGCCTTCGTCCTGCGCAATTTCCTTCAGTACCGCTTTCAGGCGCTCTTCGAATTCGCCGCGGTACTTGGCGCCTGCAAGCAAGGCGGCCATGTCGAGCGACAGCACGCGCTTGCCTTTCAGGCTGTCCGGCACTTCGCCGTTGACGATACGCTGGGCGAGTCCTTCGACGATGGCGGTCTTGCCCACGCCCGGCTCACCGATCAGCACAGGGTTGTTCTTGGAACGGCGCTGCAGCACCTGGATCGCACGGCGGATCTCGTCGTCACGGCCGATCACCGGATCGAGCTTGCCGGCACGAGCGCGCTCGGTCAAGTCGAGCGTGTATTTCTTCAACGCTTCCCGCTGGCCTTCCGCCTCCTGCGAGTTCACGTTGCCGCCACCGCGCACGGCCGTAATTGCCGCTTCCAGCGCCTTGCGTGACAGTCCGTTTTCACGTGCGAGGCGACCGGCGTCGGATTTGTCGTCGGTCAGTGCCAGCAGGATCATTTCGCTGGCAATGAACTGGTCGCCGCGCTTTTGCGCTTCCTTGTCAGCAAGGTTGAGCAGCGCGACCGATTCCCGGCCGATCTGCACTTCACCGCCGGTGCCGGACACCTTGGGCAGGCGCTCCAGCGCATTCTTCAGGGCGGAGCCAAGCCCGCCCACGTTCACCCCTGCCCGTTGCAGCAGCGAACGCGTGCCGCCGTCCTCCTGGTTCAGCAGCGCTGTCAGGATGTGGACGGGTTCAATGTATTGGTTGTCGTTCCCGACGGCCAGGCTCTGCGCGTCGGAAAGGGCCTCTTGCAATTTGGTTGTCAGTTTGTCGAGACGCATGGTCTTCTCCGAAAGTTCACTGCAGACAAGGTAGGGACGACAGACATCATTTCAAGAATGGACATTTGATTTTGTCCATTTCACAACCCTGTTGCGAAGGATCCAGATCAACTTTCGGCAAATTTTTAGGCGGAAACGCCGGCTTCCGGGCGTCAGATGAGTGCCGTCCTAGGCTGCAAGCGCGCGGTAGGTGGCGAAGCCGGCGAAGCAGAACGCGATCGAGCCGATAAGGTGCAAGGCCGTGTGACCGAGTGCAAATGCAAATTCGCCCCGATGGAGCAGCACCATCGACTCGGCGGAAAAAGAGGAAAAAGTCGTCAGGCCACCAAGAAAGCCGGTGACCACAAACAGGCGCCATTCCGGCGACAGAGTCGGATGGGCAGCAAAAAAGCCCACCGCAAGGCCGATCAGGTAGCCGCCGCCGAGATTGGCGGCAAGCGTCCCCATGGGAAAGTGGTTGTGCAGGGTATTCAGCAAGGTGCCTAGCCCCCAGCGCAGCCATGCGCCGAGCATTGCGCCGATGCCGACTGCCAGCCAGCTCATGCAGGTTTGCCGGAGTTATCGGAGCGGATGCCCCACTTGGCGAGCGCCTCGTCGTCGGTGACGCGGGCATCTACCCAGCGTGCGCCGTCCGGCGTGCTTTCTTTTTTCCAGAACGGTGCCTGCGTCTTCAGGTAGTCCATGATGAACTCGCAGGCGTCAAACGCTTCGCCGCGGTGCGCCGAGGTCACCGCCACCAGTACGATCTGGTCCAGCGGCTTCAGCGGCCCGACGCGATGGATGACGAGCGCGTCGAAAATGTTCCAGCGGGATTTCGCTTCCGCGACGATGTCCTCCAGCGCCTTTTCCGTCATGCCGGGATAATGCTCCAGCTCCATTTCGGAGACGCCGGCACCGTCGTTAATGTCGCGCACCGTACCGACAAACGCGACGACAGCACCAACTTGCGGCTGGCCAGCGCGCAGTGCAGCCACCTCCTGGCCGAGATCGAAATCCTGGGTTTGAACGCGGATCGCCATACGACTTCCTAGCCGCCGGTGACCGGCGGGAAAAAGGCCACTTCGCCACCATCGGCGAGCGGTGTGTCAGCAGCAGCCATCACCTGGTTGTAAGCCATGCGCAGCGACCGCCCTTCTGCCAAGGTTTCCGCCCAGACGCCGCCGCGGTTGCGTAGGTGGCTCCGAAGATCGCCTACTGTCTTTACCTCGGCCGGCAGCGCTAAGGCTTCCTGGCTCGTGCCCAGCGCCTCGCGCACGCTCGCAAAAAAACGGAGTTGAATATTCATCGCTTTCCTGGCGGTTTACTAATAAAGCAGTTCACTGAAGGGAATGAAGCGCACAACGTCGCCCGGAACAATCGTCTGTCCCGGCGGGTTGTCGATGAGGCCGTCACCCCACACGGTAGAGGTCAGCACGGCAGAGCTCTGATTGGCAAACAGGTCGAGGCCTCCATTGGCGTTGATGCGGGCGCGCAGGAATTCATTGCGGCGGTCGCCCTTCGTCAATGCAAAGTCGGCGCGCATCGGGAATGCGCGCGGCGCAACCTCAACCACGCCTTGCAGGCGCAGCAGGAAAGGCCGCACGAACAGCAGGAAGGTGACGTAGCTCGATACCGGGTTGCCGGGCAAGCCGATGAAGAATGCCGAGCCATCGGTGCGGTTCACTTCACCGAAGGCGAGCGGCTTGCCGGGCTTGATGGCGATCTGCCACATGTTCAGGCGTCCTTCCGCCTCGACCGCGGGCCGGATGTGGTCTTCCTCGCCGACCGACACACCGCCGGAGGTGATGATCAGGTCATGTTCGGCCGCCGCTGTACGCAGGGTCTCGCGGGTTGCGGCGAGCGAGTCCGGCACGATGCCGTAATCGGTGATGTCGCAGCCGAGGTTTTCCAGCAGGCCGCGCAAGGTAAAGCGGTTGGAGTTGTAGATAGCGCCGGGCTTCAGCGGCTCGCCGGGCATGGCCAGCTCGTCGCCGGTGAAGAAGACGGCGACGCGCGGCTTGCGCACGACCGGCAGGCTGGCTAGGCCGACCGATGCGGCAAGGCCAAGCTCCTGTGCGCGCAGGCGGGTGCCAGCGGCAAGAATGGTGCTGCCGGCCTTGATGTCCTCGCCGGTGCGGCGTATCCATTCGCCCGATTGCGGAGCATGTTTAATCGTAACCGTGTCGTCCGCTGCCTCGCACTGTTCCTGCATAACGACGGCATCCGCTCCCGGCGGGATCATCGCGCCGGTAAAGATGCGGGCTGCGGTTCCCGGTTGCAGCGGTTCGCCGACATGGCCGGCCGGTATGCGCTGCGACACTTTCAGCTGCGCATTGCCGCTTGAGCAGTCGGCCGCGCGCACTGCATAGCCGTCCATCTGCGTGTTATCCATCGGCGGCACGTTCAGTTGCGATTGCTGTGCGACGGCCAGCACGCGGCCGTTGGCTTCCAGCGTCGCCACAGTCTCGACCTGCGCGATGGGACGCACCGCCTCGAGAAGGAAATTGAGCGCCTCGGAGGCGCTCAACATGGGTTTCTTTTCAGTCATGCTCGACATGGGAAGGTCTTACAGGCCGGTATGCTTCGCGATGAACGCCTTCATCTTTTCGACATCCGGCGGCATCACTTCAAAGCGCTGCGGCAGTGCCTCGATGTTCTCGAAACCTGCCGGGCGCTCCGCATCGCGGCCGAGCGCTTCACGAATGGTCTCGTTGAACTTGGCCGGCAATGCCGTCTCCAGCACGATCATCGTCACACCCGGCGTCATCTGCTCGCGCCCCACCTTCACGCCGTCGGCGGTATGGGTATCGATGGTTACGCCATACTTCGCATGCACATCGCGGATCGTCGCGACACGATCGGCATGCACCGACTTGCCAGAGACAAAGCCGTACTGGGCAACCTTCTTGAACTCGTCGCCATCGCTGCCCGGCTTGCCGGACAGGTCGAATCCGCCGTGCGTTTCCACTTTCTTGAACAGCGCACTCACGCGCTGCGCATCGCGACCGAGCAGGTCATAGATGAAGCGCTCGAAGTTGGACGCCTTGCTGATGTCCATGCTCGGGCTGGTGGTGTGATAGGTCTCGGCCGACTTGCGTACGCGATAGACGCCGGTGCGGAAGAATTCATCGAGCACATCGTTTTCGTTGGTCGCGGCAACCAGCTTGTCGATCGGCAGGCCCATCATGCGCGCGATATGTCCGGCGCAGATATTGCCGAAGTTACCCGACGGGACGGTAAACGAGACTTTCTGGTCATTGCCGGCCGTCGCAGCGAGGTAGCCGCGGAAGTAATACACGACTTGCGCAACGACGCGCGCCCAGTTGATCGAATTGACGGTGCCGATCTTCTGGCGGTTCTTGAATTCGAGGTCATTGGAGACCGCCTTGACCATGTCCTGGCAGTCATCGAATACGCCTTCGACGGCGATGTTGAAGATGTTCGGATCCTGCAGGCTGAACATTTGCGCAGTCTGAAATGCGCTCATCTTCTTGTGCGGCGACAGCATGAACACGCGGATGCCTTTCTTGCCGCGCATCGCGTATTCCGCTGCGCTGCCGGTATCGCCCGACGTCGCGCCGAAGATGTTCAGCTCCGCGTTCTGCTTGGCCAGCGTGTACTCGAACAGGTTGCCGAGCAATTGCATCGCCATGTCCTTGAATGCCAGCGTCGGGCCGTTCGACAATGCTTGCAATACCAGCTTGCTGCCGTTCTTGTCTTCCAGCACGCGCAACGGCGTGATCTGTGCCGGGTCTTCCCCCGCACGCGCATTGCGGTACACGTCGGCGGTATAAGTCTTGTGCACCAGCGCCTTCAGGTCCGCTTCCGGAATGTCGGTCGCAAACTTCTTCAGCACCTCGAATGCCAGATCGGCATAGGACAGCTTGCGCCACGCATCGAGTTCGGCGCCGCTCACTCGCGGATATTCGACAGGCAGGTAAAGGCCGCCATCAGGTGCAAGGCCGCCTAACAGGATCTGGGAAAAGGACTGCGCCGGGGCTTGGCCGCGGGTGGAGACGTATTGCATAAGCAGTGGAAAAAGGAGTAATCGGAAGGTAGGGTAGGAGGAGCCCCCTTACGAGAACCCTCCCCCCTAAGAACCGTGCGTGCGACTTTCACCGCACACGGCTCAAGCACAATAAAAATCCCTTATACAGGAACCGGTTTCACAACTTGCAACCCAAGGCTGTGCACTCGGGCATGACAGTTAGGGTGTAATAATACGCGATTGCCAAGGGCATCGGAACCTCCCGCCACACGGTACTCAATGTGGTGGTCGTGCCATCCGGTGTCCATATCCATCGCGTATCCACAGTGCGCACACAAGCCGCGTTGGTCGGCATACAGCCTCGCCCATTCCTTACGATAACTCATGCTTTTCAACATGCGTTCCTGCCGGAGGACTTCGCCATACGCTTCCCATTGCGGGTCGTAGGGGTGGTATTCCCCTTTGACCTTCTTGTGGCGCTCGATGGGCGTACCCGCGAGCGGGTACAACTCCATCACTCCTTTACCGCCATCCTGCATCACAACGTCCACAGCAAACACCCAATTTCGGTCGCCGACCGACCGCCAATACTTCCGGCGAATCCAATCGGCTTTCTTATTCGGGTGCCTGCGCTTGGCCCACCGCATCAGCCGCCAAAATAGCAATGACTCCATGCGCGAGAATGCCTGCTTGGCCACCACGGGACTGTGATATTGCGCCCAGCCCCGTAGCATCGGGTTCAGCAGTCGGATCAGATCCTCCTGCTTCACCATGAGGTGATCGCCAATCGTCTTCCTCAGCTTTTCATAGAACGTTTTCACGTTCTTCTTATTCGGCTTGATGAGCAGTTTTTCCTTGTATTTCCGGAAATTCCACCCAAGGAAGTCAAAGCCTTGATCGATGTGCACGATCCGCGTCTTGTCCGCGGACAGTCGCAATCCCCGCTGTGCGAGGAAAGCTTCTATCCATGGCCGGATTTCTGCTTCCAGCAGCTCTTGTGAAGCGCCGGTCACAACGAAATCGTCCGCGTAACGTACGACACCGACTTTCAGCTTCGAGACTTTCGACATCCCGAACCGTGTACCGAGATGCGTGGTCAGTTCTGTCTCTAATCCGTTCAGCGTCCAGTTGGCCAATGCAGGGCTGATGATGCCACCCTGCGGCGTTCCCGCCGTGGTTGCCAACAACTGCGCCCGGTCAACCACCCCGGATTTCAACCATTTCCTGAGGATCGTCTTGTCCATGCGGACGTTGTCGATCAGCCAGTCATGATTGATGTTGTCGAAGAAGCCCTCGATATCCGCGTCCAATACCCATTGTGCCGAGACCTTCCGGCACGTCTGGAGAAAGATTTGAGACATCGCGTCGGCCGTCGAGCGGTTTTTCCGGAACCCGTACGAGTTCGGATCGCTCACCGATTCCAACACCGGATCAAGCGCCAGCAGATACAGCGCCTGCATGGCTCTATCACGCATGGTCGGGATGCCCAGAGGGCGTTCCTTTCCATTCGGCTTCGGAATGTAGACCCTCCGTAGTGGCAGGGGTCGATACCGGCGCTTCGTCAACTGCGCAATTGCCGCAAACTTCTGCGACGGCGTTTCCCATAACTGCCGGTCCACGCCTGCGGTACGTTTGCCTTGGTTTTCAGTCACTCGTCGTGCTGCCAGCGCCTTCGCGCTAAACGAGCGGGTCAGCCACCGTTGCAGGGATTTCACCCTGCGCCAGTCACCTTCCTGTGTCGCCTTCGTTAAACGGATCTGCATGACTCTCACGTTCCTTTGAACGCGCCGCCAGTCTATGGCGGCCCATTCGTCGGGAGCGTGTGAGGACGCAGAATCGATCGTATTACTTTCGATTACTCGCATTGCTGTACCTCGTCGTGAAATACCCGTCGAGGACGCAACTTCCCCCCGAAGCAACTGTCTTGAAAGTCAAGTGTGACGAAATTCTGGATCCCATGCTTTCCCGGATTTGACTATTGCATTCAGAATCGTCAGCAGCTTGCGCATACAGGCGACCAGAGCGACTTTTTTGGGTTCCCCAGCACTAACCAAATGCTCATAGAACGCCTTGATGGCCGGGTTGTGGCGCGCGGCGGTCAAGGTCGCCATGTACAACACCTGTCGTACGCTGGCGCGGCCACCGAAGATCGTACGCCGTCCACGCATGATGCCGGAGTCCCGGTTGAGCGGTGCCACGCCGATGAGCGAACTGATCTCTCGGCGGGACAGTTTGCCCAACTCGGGGACTTCGGCAATCAGGGTCGAAGCCGTTGTCTTGCCCACGCCCTTGACGCTACTGAGCAAGACCGACAGATCAGGAAACTTCAATTCAATCCACTGGGCCATGTCGTCGTCAATACGCGTCAGCTCTTTTTCCAATGCCTTGATGATCGTATTCAGACTCTTCTTCGTATGCGGATGCGACTGCGCCAGGCGATTGCGTTCAGTACCGAGCATGACAATGAGTTGGCGGCGGCGTGTCACCAGTGCTGCGAGCCGCTGCTGCTCGGCAGTGGGAAGCGGCTTGATAAATTTGTCTCTGTCCGGATGGCGTTGCAGTACTTCAGCCATTTGAGCAAGGATGCGCGCATCGATGCTATCGGTCTTGGCCAACTGCCCCATCGCTCGGGCGAAGTCCCGCGCTTGCCGCGGATTGATGACCGCCACGGCATAGCCCATCGACTGCAACGCGCAGGCCAGGGCCGCTTCAAAGCCGCCAGTCGCTTCCATGACAATCAGGGCGACTTGGCGGGTACTCAGCTGCGTCAACAGCGCATCGAAACCGCTCTGATCATTACTCAGGTTCAGCGTAGACGTCTCCGGGCCAAGCGCCACTTCGATGGAATTCTTGGCCACGTCGATGCCGATGGCGATCGGGGTGGAGGTCGATTTCGGCAGGCTCATCATTGCCCCTCCTTGTACATGCGAACTGAATTCAAACAACTGTACGGGCTTCCAACAAGCGGCTCGGCTCATGCGCCATCTGCTTCGGGGCGGGCTTGCAAACCCAAGGGGCTGACAGGCTGCATGAGCGTTGCCAAAAAACAATCCAACACCAGGCCGTGGAGCTTGTGGCTCATGCGCTACGCGCACCGGCCACAAGCTCCACGGCCTTCCATCATTATGGAAAAGGACCCTTAAAAACCAAGATACAAGGGGGCTGCATGAAGAGAGACGGAGAAATCAGATTGTTGTTGGAAGAACGACGTAAGGGAGCAAGCCAGAAGCTGGCGGCGGCGCGTGCCGGAATGAGCGAGCGTACCGCCCGCAAGTACGAGCAGGCCGGGACATTGCCGAGCCAGATGAAGAAGCCGCGCGTGCACCGGACCTGCGCCAATCCATTTGACGCCGCTTGGCCCTGGGTGGAAGCGCAATTGCAGCGCGATCCGGCACTGCAAACCAAGACCCTGTTTGTCTTGCTTTGCCAGGCTTATCCGGGGCGCTATCAGGAGAGCCAGCTACGCACGCTGCAGCGCCATGTGCAGGCATGGCGGGTGCGACATGGGCCGGAACAGGAGATCATGTTCCAGCAGGAGCATGTACCGGGCAGGATGGCGCAGTCCGATTTCACCGTGATGAACTCGCTTGCAGTAACCATTGCCGGCGTCGCGTTTCCGCACCTGGTGTATCACCTGGTGCTGACCTACTCGAATATCGAGGCGATCCGCATCTGTTTCTCCGAGAGCTTTGAAGCACTGGCCGAAGGACTGGAGGCGTGCCTATGGCAAATCGGCGGCGCACCGCAGTGGCACCGGACCGACAGTCTCTCGGCCGCGGTGCGCGACCTGGACCGGGAAGGCATGCACGAGTTCACGCAGAATTACCGTGCGTTGCTGGCCCACTATGGCATGCAGCCTTCCGCCAATACCGCCGGCTGCGCCAATCAGAACGGCGATGTGGAGCAGTCGCACTTCCGCTTCAAGACGGCGGTCGATCAGGCGCTACGTGTACGGGGCAGCCGCGATTTCGGTGACCGTGCCGCCTACGAACGGTTTCTCGCCGATCTGGTCCGCAGCCGGAATCTGACGCGCAGCCAACGGTTTGAGACTGAGCGTGCGGCACTGCGTCCGTTGCCTGCAGCGCCGCTGGACTTCACCAGGGAACTCATGGTGCGGGTGTCGCGCTTTAGCCTGATTCGGGTGCTCAACAACCATTATTCCGTGCCGTCCCGCTTGATTGGTGCACGCGTCAAGGTGCGAGTGCGTTCGGAAGCACTGGAACTGCATTATGGTTCGGCACATGTCCTGACTTTGCCGAGGCTGTCAGGCCGCAACCAGCGCCACATCGACTACCGCCACCTGATCTGGTCCCTGGTGCGCAAGCCCGGTGCTTTTGCCAGCTATTGCTATCGTGAAGAGCTGTTTCCCACGACGGCATTCCGCCGTGCCCATGACGCTCTGCTGGAAGGCAAATCTGCGCGCGCCGACAAGGAATATCTACGCCTGTTGCATCTGGCTGCCAGCACTTCCGAAACCGAAGTCGAACTGGCCATCGGTCTGTTGCTTGACCAAGAGAGACTGCCAACGTTTGACGCCGTTCGGGAACTGGTCGGGCAAGTCAAACCTGACGCGACACCGTCGATGGCAAGGCATATATTGATCTGGCCAGTTACGACAAGCTGATTCCGTCGAGGAGCCATCATGCTTAGCCCGCGTGAGGAATTGTTGACGCTGTTGCGTACGCTGAACCTGTCGGCTATGGGTGAAGCAGTGGAAACGACGGCATTGCGCGCGGCCAAGGAAGGACTGACGCATGAAGCCTTCCTGCTGGAGCTGGCGCGCATCGAGCAGGCAGCCAAGGCTGGGCGACGCATTGAGCGATTGCGCAAGCAATCCGAATTATTGCCGGGGAAGACGTTTCGCAGCCTGGACCTGAACCGCTTCGATCCTGCCACACGGATGCATATGGAGCGGCTGCAAGGCGGCACCTTCCTCAAAGACGCCATCAATGTCGTTGCCATTGGCCGCCCAGGCGCTGGCAAGAGCCATTTCGCCTGTGCCTTGGGACATGCACTGGTCGAACTCGGCTGCCCGGTGCTGTTCTCGCAGACCGCGGCACTGGTTCAGCGCCTTCTGGCTGCCAAGCGTGACCTGCGCCCGCCGCAGGAATTGGCCCAACTGGATCGGTTCGAATGCCTCATTCTTGATGACATCGGCTACGTGCAGCACGACCGGGATGAAATGGAAGTGCTGTTCACGCTGCTGGCAGAGCGCTATGAGCGAAAAAGTGTGGTGATTACGACCAATCTCGTGTTCTCGGAATGGGATCGCATCTTCAAGGACCCGATGACCACCATGGCCGCGATTGATCGCGTCGTTCACCACAGCGTCGTGCTCGACCTCATGGGCGTCGAGAGCTATCGTGCCAAGGTTGCGGCCACAAAGAAATCAGGTATCGCCAAGTCGGCGGCGCCTGCATAAGGGTGGCAATTTTAATTGTCGTTAACCGGCAAATCTAATTGACGTCAGACAGACAGCGGATGAGGGCGATCACCTGATATTTAGCTGATGCGGAAAACGCATTTCGAAACGTGTCACACCGTTTTCGCACCGTACTCCTATCGTACCGCTATGTAGTTTGACGATGGACTTAACGATTGCCAGCCCCAGTCCGACTCCATCTGCGGATCCTTGCCGCGATGCGTCGGCTCGGTAGAAACGCTCAAACAACCGGGGAATATGTTCGTTCGCAATCGGTTCCCCGTTATTTTCGATACCAACCAGCAGTGCTCCATCGTCCGGATCCGATTCGAGCACTACGCGAACCCAACCCGACGCCGGTGTATGGCGAATCGCATTCGATAACAGGTTACTGAGCGCCCGCTGCAATAGCGACTTGTCGCCTGTTATGCAACCACGTCCCTCCAGGCGAAGGTCGATATTTTTTCCCTCGGCCACCGCTTCGAAGTACGAAAACAATTTGTTCGCCTCCTGCACAAAATCGACCGTTTCCTTGAACGGAGCAACCAGGCCATGATCGGCCTTTGCCAGAAACAGCATGTCGGCGATCATGCGTGAAAGACGAGCGAATTCCTCTGTATTCGAATAGAGGGTTTCCCTGTATTCTTCCGCGGTGCGCGACTTGGATAATATGACTTGGGTTTGCATCAGCAAATTGCTGACCGGCGTACGCAGTTCGTGCGCAAGGTCCGAGGAGAAATCTGAAAGCCGCTGAAATGCTTCTTCGAGCCTGTCGAGCATCGTGTTTAGTGTCAGGACCAGCTCCCCCAGCTCAGCGGGAACCGCTTCCACTGGTAGCCGATAGTCGAGCCGATTAGCGGTGATCGCCGACGCCCCTTGTTTGATTGCCTGCAAAGGTGCCAATCCTCGGCGCACAGCCATCCGTCCAAGAAATCCGCTCAGAATCGCGGCGAGGACAACAATGAACCACAGTGTCCCTTGAAAGTTCGCGAGGAAATTCCGGTGATGCGACACATCCATCGCCACCCAGACGGTTGCGGGCGGTGCACCGTTCAAGCCTAATGGTGCTTTCGCGGAAATTACGCGAAATGGCGTGCCGTCACGGCTAGTCCACGAGATAGTGCGCCCTTCCGAACTCTTTACTGGCGGTTCAAGCAGCGTTTGTGGAAACGGGCGCTCTCGGCTGGCGAAGAGAGTCTTTCCATCCGGTCCGAGAATGAGCAGCGCCAAGCTATGATGGCCGACCATGGAAGCATCGAATTGGCGCGGAAGAGCTGCCAGTTCTTCAGGTGTTCGTGCGTTTGCAAGCGCGTGCTGTGCGAGTTCCAGCTTCCCGGATAGAACATCGACGTCGAGCGCTTCAAAATGATGCTCGACCAAATTGCTGATCAATAAACCCAGTCCCAGTAGTAGTGCCGCTGACGCGTGCGCAAACAGAAATGTCAAGCGGGACGCAAGCGACCAACGTTTCATTGGGCCTCGTCGCTGGCATCGAGCATATATCCCATTCCGCGCACAGTATGGATTAGCTTGAGGTCAAAGCTGTCGTCAACCTTGGCGCGCAAGCGGCGTACAGCCACTTCGATCACGTTCGTGTCGCTGTCGAAATTCATGTCCCATACTTGCGAAGCGATCAGCGAACGGGGCAGCACTTCTCCCTGTCGCCGCAACAGCAGTTCCAGCAAAGCGAATTCCTTGGCGGTCAAATCTATGCGCGTTCCGGCGCGCGTGACGCGGCGGCGCATTAGGTCCAGCTCGAGATCCGCCGCAGCCAATAACTCGGACGGCCTACTTTGGGTGCCGCGGCGCAGAAGCGTGCGTACCCGCGCCAGCAGCTCCGAAAAGGCAAACGGCTTGACGAGATAATCGTCGGCGCCCAATTCCAGTCCCTTGACGCGGTCGTCCACATGATCGCGGGCTGTTAGAAACAGCACTGGCATGCCCTTGCCCGCTTTACGAAGCGCCGTCAAGATCTGCCACCCATCCAAGCCAGGCAGCATCACGTCTAGAATCGCCAAGTCATATTCTGCAGTCAAACCCTGATGCACGCCGTCGATACCGTCGCGGGCGAGGTCGACCACGAATCCGGCCTCGACCAGTCCCTGCTTCAGGTAGTCCCCCATCTTGTGTTCGTCTTCCACCACAAGGATTTTCATTGCATCGCTCCTCGCCTTAGTACCCACCCCGCATTATGCAGGAGCTGACCGGCAAGGAAGGTTAAATGACGGAAATGTAATTCATGCGTCATCTCTCGTTCACCGTCGTATTACCTTCCTTTAAAGCAACATCAATCGCACCATCGCACAGCAATGTGCACCGCGCTTCATGTATGCTGCCCCTCATGACAGCGGCAGATTGGGCTTTGTTCGAATCCCGGCGGTGAGCCATCTGAGTTGCACAACTGTTGACACTCCATTCCGCTAGTTATGTAAGGCTGACAAAATTGTAATCTCGCGGTTATTCAAAGGAAAGCCCTCGAAGCCTATACTAAATGGGTTCAATGGGTTTGTGAACGTTGGCTAGTGTCTACGCCCATTTTGCTAAGGAAATTGCCATGCAACGAAAAACTTCGCTTTCATTAGTTGGGCTTGTCCTTGCTACGGCATTCTTGCTCAATGCCTGTGCCACATCAGATGCACCAGCCGTCACACAAACCGACGCCAGCAGGACAGCTGGGCAGTCCAAGAAAACTCTGAAGCCACACTCCCATCTGGAAGAAAAACTCGGCCAGATGCCTAAATCTGAGGTGACGAAGCAGGACGAAACGACAACCAATAAGCCCAACCCAGCCACGGACAAGAGCAAGCATTTTCATCCTCGCGATGGAAAGTAAGGATGAAAACGATGGGTGTGCAACCCTGTAAATTTCATTGCGTTAACCAGCCTTGTGCCGAACGACACTGCTCTTTCGTCCACGGCAGAGTGTGTGTTTTGGCTCTGTTGACTAGGTAATCACATGGCTGTCGACAAGATACCTTCTAGCTTGTCTGCCGCCTCCAGTCACTCCGGGCATTCTGCCGGATCGACCAATCGTTCACCTGAGGCCGCAAGCTTTCAAGCCGCGATACAAGCGGCGCAGTCGCAACGTCGTCTGCCGTTAACGCCACCGAGCGAAGCGACTCAGGCAGGGATCGGCGCGGCGACATATCCAGCCGCCAATGGAGTGACCGTTTCGTCACATATCCCATTAGGTGGCCAAGGCCGCGTACACAATATTCAGGAGCAAGCTTTGAATTTGCATGCCTACCGGCTGCAACTGATTGCCTCGAATATTGCCAATGCCGATACGCCTAATTACAAAGCGATCGACTTTGATTTCCGTGAGGCGCTGCGTAATGCAGTTAGTTCCAATCCACAACAGCATTCCGAGCGAGTATTCGGTCCTGGCTCTGTGTCATTGAAATACTATGTGCCACAAGAAGGTAGCGTCGACGGTAATACCGTTGAACTGGACGTCGAGCGTGCCAAATTTGCGGAAAGTGCACTGAGGTACGAATTCAGCCTGAATCGTGTTAGTGGGCACTATAAAATGATAATGGAATTGTTGACCAATTTGAAGGATTAAAGTGGAATGACCACCAAAAGGACTGTTGGACTAAACCGCTGCGCGGTGGCAAGAAGCGCGACCCGATGCATGCGGTGCTAAAGCGTCTCCTACGCTGAACGAGGGAATGTTCCCGGTTCAGTCAAGAAGACTCTCATGAGCCCACTACGCAAGCAGATGCAAGCCGACATGGCGGTACGCGGACTGGCAGTGCGGACGCAGAAGGCCTACATCGACGCCGTGGCGGCCATTGCTCCGCCCATTGAGCATGCGCTATGGCAGAACCGTTCAGCGCAGATCGGCTTACCGCGGTTCCTTCAATGTACCGCGCAGCCATAGACGTTGCCATGGCTGTCATAGTGGCTCATGGTGCCATCTGTGGTGTCGAGCACGATGTACGAACCATCTTTCAACTCGATCTTCTTCGGGAATTGCACATCGTTGTCGTTAGCGAAACCGACCAGCGGCACGGTCAAGGCCACTGCTGCGCATATGTTGCGTATTTTCATTTATACAGTTTACCTTTCAATAACAAGCGTCATGATATCGAAAAGGGGAAAACGGCCCCTCGTAAAGGGGCCGTAATAGAGATATTTCCCAGAAGGACGTGCAACTTAATTACGATGGTCAACGTGCAGGATCGATTCCAAGCGTGCAACTTCATCACCGATCATGATGATTTTCTGACCGTCCTTGGTTTCCATCACATGGCCCTGTTTCATACGAACGGCCTTACCATACTTGTTTTCCATTCCCATTTTACCGTCCTTGAAAAGATAGACGGTTGAACCATCCTTGAGTTCGATCGCTTTTTCGACCTTTGTCATATCGACCGCAAATGCGGACATAGCGATCATGGCGCTCGTAGCGGCAATCAAAAGTTTTTTCATCATGATTAGCTCCTGTCTGTTGAACAACGTTGTACCCAAGCACATAGTAGGTTTCCAAGGCTGTCAGTAACTTGACATTCGGATGACATTTTTGTAATCGTTGTGCAAGCTTCAGTGCCGCAGAACGTTCTTTCATATTATTTCCAGAACAATGGAAAGGCTTTAACGACGTCACCATAGTCTGCACAGCAAGAAATTCGGGGCATTTATGTCTGCACTAGAACGCTAAAGCATTTTCCTAACTAGAAGGCATCTTGTTTATACGGAGAACATATTTGATCGGCGTTGCGTAATCGTGTCATCGAGGCAATAGCCTCAAATTTTACTGTGCGTGTATATCGCGCAAGAGCCATATCGGTATTCATGATGTGATACCGGATCCACTTTTGGACGAACTCAGACAGCTCGTCATATGAACCTTGGTTCCCTTCCGCAAATCGACGAAGAAGATTGCGCACCCGCAGCATTAGCAAGCCATGTTCGAATTGATGTGCATCTCGCTCCGGAAAATTAATTGAGTGCATGAAGGCTTCTTCTCGACTGAAATGACCATGGATGTACTCGACGAGTTCAGCCAGAATTGCAATAAGAATATGATTTTCGTCGCTCTGGAGCTTCGCGGCATGAAGACGGTGGGCGATGTCGAAAATGTTGCGATGGTCTGCATCGATAAACTCGTTACCGCACGACATTGCGTCGGTCCATGAGTAATGTTGCATTTGTTCACCCTCTGTGCTGGTTCTTCAATGCGCGCTCGTATCCAAGCCCTTAATGTCCTTAAATCTCGAGTTAGGTCAATTCGCCGAACGCGTTCATGTTTTCAACTGCAAAACAAAAAAGGCCAACCGTACCCCGGTGGCCTTACTTATATCTTCTTTGGGGTCGTTGCCCTAAAGAAGAATTGTCAGTCGCAATCACCCCGCGACTACATCACGGTCAGTTGCGATGATCCGAATGCAGGATGTCTTCCAGGCGCATGACTTCATTGCCGACCATGATAATCCTCTGTCCGTCTTTGGTTTCCATCACTTCGCCTGGCTTCATGCTGACGGTTTTTCCAAACTTGTTTTCCATTCCCATCTTGCCATCTTTAAGAATGTACACTGTTGATCCGTCCTTGAGTTCGATGGATTTTTGCACTTGTGAGCGATCGAATGCAGATGCTGACAAAGCGATCAAGGCACCGGCTGCGACAACCAACATTTTTTTGAACATGATGAAATCCCCCTAGTTAATTAAGATGTGATGCTTGATCATGATAGGGAGACAAAGCTGTCAAGAAAATGACAATTTGCTGACATCTTCGTCATTGTTTTGGCAGATTCGCATGTCATGCATAAGACTTCCTGAAGACCCGCCCATATTTTTCTGTCGCAAACGGGAAGAGCAACTGGGAATTTGCCCTACGACGTGAAATATTCAGCAGCATCTGAACCTGAAGAATATTGATACGTCCGTCGCGTCTGACACACTGCCACCTTTGAGCTTGGTTGCATCGTCATGCGTGCCCAAAATCTAAGGGAACAGCATTCGGAATGTTGTCAAGCCTGCAGCGCTATCCACCTCGACCTGCCCTCCATGCAAGGTCATGATCGACCGCACAATGGATAATCCCAAGCCGGTTGAAGATGCGGAGTCGCTACGCGATTGATCGGCACGATAGAAGCGGTCGAATAATCGAGGGAGATGTGCCGGATCGATGGGCGCCCCACGGTTCGATACACTGACCGCCATCCATTGGCCTGCTTTCTGCGACATCAGCCTCACCTCAGAGCCGGCGGCCGCGTGCCGAATCGCATTGGCAACCAAGTTATTCACGGCACGCCGAAACAAGGCCGCGTCTGCATTAATGGTGCCGCTTGCGTGCACCGTCAGCAAGACATCCGCCTCGTCCGCGATGCCTTCGAAATAGTCGGCAATGCGTAGCAATTCCGTGCTGACATCGACAACTTGCCGGTTGAGCGCGACATGCGCGTGATCGGCTCGCGCAAGGAAGAGCATGCCCTCGATCATGCGTGCGAGACGCTCATATTCCTCGACATTAGATGCAAGCAAAGCCTGATAGGCTTCCCCGGAGCGGGGCTGCACAAGAGCCACCTGGGTCTGCACCATCAAGTTATTAATCGGCGTACGCAGATCATGCGCCAGGTCAGCGGAAAACTGCGACAAACGCTGAAAGCTGTCGTAGAGTCGATCGAGCATCGCGTTGAACGCATCGACAAAGGTCTGCAATTCCAGCGGTGCCGTCGCCGCGTTCAACCGCGTATCCAGGCGTTGCGCAGTGATTGAACGGGCCTGGCTCGCCAGACGCAGGATCGGCAGCAGGCCGTTGCGCACCAGCAGGAAACCGAGAGTCCCGGCCAGCACGGCGCCGGTCACCACGCCGGCCAGCACGCTGCGCTGATAGGTGGTCAGCAATGCCGTTCTGGTCGCGGTCGATCGTGCGATGACAATCTGTACCTGGTGAGGCGTTCCACCTACCACGCCCCACGCCGCAACAACGCGGGCGGGAATTCCGGATGGCGGCAGCCAGGTACGTACAGCCGAGTGATCGGGAGACCGCCCCGCTGCCGCCAACGGCAACACTGGTAGCATCGGCAGTTGATCCATGCCGGCGCCGCTCTGCATTAGAACCGCGCCGTCGGCGGACTTTAACACGAGGATCATGCCGCCATGACTCGCCGCCGCATCGACGAAGCGATGTGGGTCGATGCGAATCGATGCGACCGACGGCGTTTCCTCCAGCAGATGACGGATGTACCCGATTTTCTCGAGCAATTCGGCCTCTTCCCTGACTGCCAGCTGCGTCGCCAGCGACTGGTACAAGTATGTTCCGACGGCAGCGAATGTCAGCATCGCCACAACGGCGAACATCAGGCCCAGGCGCGCAGTGAGCGAAGCAGGTTGCCGCTGCATCAGCCGCGCTCCTCCATCACGTAGCCCATGCCGCGCAAGGTATGAATGAGCTTCCTGGGATAGGGATCATCGATCTTCGTGCGCAATCGGCGTATGGCGACGTCGACGACATTGGTATCGCTGTCAAAATTCATGTCCCATACCTGGGAAGCGATCAGGGAACGCGACAACACTTCGCCCTTGCGCTGCGCCAGCAAGTGCAGCAGGGCAAACTCCTTGGCCGTCAGGTTAATCCGGTCTCCCGCTCTCGTGACACGCCGTTTGATTGCGTCAATCTCCAGGTCTGCTATGGTGATGCGTTCGGACACGCGCAACGGCCCGCGCCGCAACAAAGTGCGGATACGCACGACCAGCTCGGCGAACGCAAACGGCTTGACCAGATAGTCATCTGCGCCGAGCTCCAGCCCCTTGATGCGATCGGCCAGTTCATCACGGGCAGTCAGAAACAGCACGGGAATCTCCTGCGTTTTTCGCAATTCCTGTACGACTTGCCAACCGTCCATGCCAGGCAACATTACATCCAGCACGATCAGGTCGAATGCTTCGCTCTGCGCCAGATGCAGGCCGTCCGGCCCGCTCCGTGCCCAATGGACGATGAATCCCGATTCGACAAGACCTTTGCGCAGGTATTCACCAGCCTTCGGCTCGTCCTCGACTACCAATATACGCATAACGTAGTGTGCCCCCATTTGCTTGTCGCACGAGATTGTCTCCGAAATCGGCCAACGTCGAGATTACAAAACCGTAATCTTGCCGTCAGCTTCCGGTCCAATTCCATCACGTATACTTCGCTCAAGAAAAATGGCGGGTTGTATTCATTGATCGAGAAAAGCAACATTGCCGAAGAGCTTCACGGACATATGCCGGTATCGCGCACACCCCCTTATTTAACTAAAGCACCCTTCTCCGTTGGGTCCGGCCGGTGTGTCATCTCGAACTCGAGCTTATCCAAGATCGAGACGCGTTCCGAATTCTTGATTCAGCGAGATCTGTAAATAGGAAAAGTCCCATGAAATTATTTTTCCCGTTAGCCGCGATCATTCTCTCACTGTCTTCCGCCGCCTTCGCCCATGGCGACGACGAGACGCATGCGCAGACCAGCTACGATCCGGCCAACGTCGAACAGAAAGAATTTGGCATGGCCGGGGATTCGATGAAAGTCACCCGCACCATCAAGATGGACATGAACGACCGGATGCGATTTTCACCGGCGTCGATTACAGTCAAGCAGGGCGAGACGATCAGATTCGTCATCACCAACAGTGGCAAGCTGATGCACGAAATGGTGCTTGGCACGATGCAGAGCTTGCAGGATCATGCCGACATGATGAGGAAATTTCCGCGCATGGAGCATGAAGAACCTCATATGACGCATGTTGCGCCGGGCAAAACGGAAGAACTCGTCTGGACGTTCAACAAGCCAGGCAATTTCAATTACGCCTGCCTGATTGCCGGCCATTTCGAAGCTGGCATGAAGGGCGGCGTGAGAGTCGTCAGCAGGGACTGACATGGGTATACCATCGTATAGCATCATCAGGAGGTACGGCATGAAGCATCGGATCGCCTTGCATGCGGTTGCCGCCGGTCTGCTCGTCTTACCGTTTCTCGCAACGGCCGCGGCGCCGGCGCTCGAGGTGTACAAGAGCGCATTGTGCGGCTGTTGCACCGAATGGGTCAAGCATTTGGAAGCCAACGGCTTCGAGGTTAAGGCGCACAACGTTGCCAATCCATCCGATTACCGGGAAAAATTCG
Source organism: Noviherbaspirillum agri (assembly GCF_054780595.1). Classification (NCBI taxonomy): domain Bacteria; kingdom Pseudomonadati; phylum Pseudomonadota; class Betaproteobacteria; order Burkholderiales; family Oxalobacteraceae; genus Noviherbaspirillum; species Noviherbaspirillum agri. Next base: position 17,486 of record NZ_BAAGWA010000006.1, on the reverse strand, counting down.
GCGTGCCACAAGCCTTGGGTTCCTGTCATACGGCGCTGGTACAAGGTTATGCCATCGAGGGCCATGTTCCCGCCAGCGACATCAAGCGCCTGCTGGCAGAGCGCCCCAAGGCGAAAGGATTGGCAGTACCCTCCATGCCCATGGGGTCGCCCGGCATGGAAGGACATCGCAGCGCCCCGTATGACGTCCTGCTGGTCGAGACAGGCGGGAACTACTCCACTTACCACCATTACGATGGCAACTAAACGAAAGGAAGACACCATGAATCGGCTCTCTCAGTTTGTCCTCGCCGCGGTCGCACTCGCATCTGTGTCGATCGCCTTTGCTGACGACGGGCACCATGGCCACGGCTCAATGTCTGCTCCGGCGGCAAAGGCCACGCCAGCCATGATCGATGGCGAAGTCAAGAAAGTCGATAAGGAGGCAGGCAAGATCACCATCAAGCACGGCCCCATCGAAGAACGCGGCATGCCGGGCATGACAATGGTATTCCGAGTAAAGGACCCGGCGATGTTCGACCAGGTCAAGGCCGGTGACAAGGTCAGGTTCAAGGCCGACACCGTCAACGGTGCGATGACGCTAACAACGCTTGAGTCGACGCACTAAGAGATGCAATAAGCTAAGTCTTGCGTGCATGAATGCTCGCAAGACTTCACAAACGACCTCAGTGATGAAGGATAGGAATTCGTCGTTCCCAATCTTTCCGTGTTGCCGTGGGGTATATAACAACACGATCACAATTAACGTGACGTAGTGCTCACAGTTGGAGATTGGTTTGTTGCATTAAATTTAACAAACGTACGGCTAAAATGAGTAGAAAACGGCGTTTAGTTGCAACAAAACACTAAAAATAGCTCATACGTTGAACAGAAGAATCAGTACGAACGGTAGTACGAAGCATTAACTTACATTTTTCACTATGCCGCGGCGCTTAAGTCTTCTCGGCTGCGTGGGTAAGTTTGCCTTTCATCCTGATTGTTCAATAGGCAGCGCGTTATTTGTTCTTAAGATTCACCAATTAGAACGGACTTTCCCAGCCGCCCTATCCAAGCTTAGACGCGCGAGCGATGCGTAGCTCCCGGTGGAAATCTGTTGCCGAAGTAAACAAGAATAATTATCATTCCAATTGGAAATATTGTTCCTATCTTTGCAATGCTTTTCTTCATATAACTTTCTCAGCCAGCCAGCCGCGTGTCTTGCGTCAAGCCAGCCATATTTCTTCATAAAGGAGTATTTAATGATCCGCAAGTCGCGCCTGCTGCACAAGCATTCCCCATCCTTAGCCAAGACAAAACTTGTCCTAGCGCTTGCTACAGCAATGAACCTTCCCGGCCAAACACTGGCCGCTGAAGTGGTATTGCCAGGTATCGATGTGATCGGCAAGGGCGAGCAGGCGATCAGCAAGCAACCCGGTTCGGTCGCCATCCTGGGCAAAGAACAGCTGGCAGTCATGCAGCCACTATCCACCCAGGATGCACTCAAGGTCGTTCCCGGCGTGGTGGTGCGGGAAGAAGAAGGCTACGGCTTCATTCCGAACATCGGCATGCGCGGCCTGGACCCGAACCGCAGCCAGAAACTGCTGGTACTGGAAGACGGCGTACCGGTGGCGCCAGGCCTGTTCCTAGCCAATGAATCGTATTACAGCCCGCGCATCGAGCGGATGGATAGCATCGAGGTGCTGAAGGGCGCGGCCGGCCTGCGCTATGGCCCGACCACCATCGGCGGCGTGATCAACTACAAAACCAAGAAGCCCGAAGATGGCGTCAAGGTAACCGCCAAGGCGGGCTCGCATGGCTACCGCCTGATCGGCCTCGATGCTGGCGGCACCGCGCCCTCGGGCGAGGCGGTCGGCGGTATCAGTCTGGTGACTTCGCAGGGCGACGGTTTCCGCAACAACGGCTTCGAAATGAATGACGTTGTGATCAAGGGCGGCATGGCGATCAGCGACAAGCAATGGGTCAGCGCGAAGTTCTCCCACTACGACAACGACATCAACACTTCCTATGTCGGCTTGCGGCCGAACGAATACCGGACCGACCCGACCAAGAACCCGGCGCCGAACGATTATTTCGAAACGGCGCGTAACTCCTTTGACATCAACCATGAACTCGACATCAACGAGGACATGAAGCTCAAGACCCTGTTGTACTGGAGCCAGCTGGACCGTGACTTCTGGCGTCGGGATATCGCCTCCCGCAGCGCAAACGGCACCACGTTCCAGCCGTGTAACAACACCGTCAACTGTATGACCGGGCGCAACCGATCGTTCGAGATGGTGGGTATTGACACGCGGCTGCTTGCCAACTTCAACGGTTTAGGCATCAGGAACGAGGCGGAAATCGGCGTTCGCCTGCATCGCGATTCCCTTGGTAACAAGACCGTCAGTTCGAGGACCAACCCGGACGCACGCTCGGGGACACTGACCGGCGACGACACGCAAAAGGCCGACGGCATCGCCTTCTACGGCCAGAACCGTTTTATCGTCACCGACAAGCTGGCGGCCACGCTCGGATTGCGCGTCGAATCGTACGACCAGAGCCGCAAGAACGAACTGACGGGCACCGCCGGCAAGTCCAGCAATACGGAATTCATGCCCGGCGTGGGCGTGACATGGCAGGCCTCCCCGCAAGCGCAACTGTTTGCGGGCGCCTACAAGGGCTTCTCGCCGGCCATGGTGGCAACCGCGATCAGCGCCGGCGGCGTCGATCAGCGGCTCGACGCCGAGCGCTCCACCAACCTCGAATTCGGCGTGCGCGGCGCGGCGAATCGCTTCACTTATGAAGCGACCGCGTTCCAGATGGACTTCGCCAACCAGATCGTGCCGCAGTCCGAGTCGGGCGGCGTCGGCGCCACTGTGACCAACGCCGGAAAGACGCTGAACCGGGGCCTGGAAGCGGCGCTGGGTGTGGAGATCGGTGCAGGCTGGAGTCTGGGTGCGAATGCAACCTATATTCCAACCGCGCGGTATAACAGCACCAAGATCGTCGGCAGCATCGACCGCAACGGCAACCGCCTGCCGTACGCGCCGAAACTGACAACGAACCTGGCGGTGAACTATAAGGCAGGCGACCTCAATACCGGCCTAAGCGCCAACCACGTTTCCCGCCAGTTCGTCGACCCGGAAAACACCGTAGCCGAAAGCACGGATGGCCGCCGCGGCGAAATCCCGGCCTACACGACCTTCAACCTGAATGCGCATTACGGTGTGAACAAACAGTTGAGCGTGTTCGGCACTGTGCGCAATCTCTTCGACAAGAAATACATCGCAAGTCGCAATCCTGACGGCATCTTCCCTGGTGCGGAACGCAACTTCGAAGTAGGCATGAGCTACAAGTTCTAATGAACTGAAAGCCCGGCGGCGCAGAAGCATCGCGCCGCTGACGTGCTCATCATCTTCATTTTTTAGATTGCCACAGGCAACTGGGCTTGGCATCACACGACGACTGGGTGCCTGCCGCTGCTCGAACACAGCGCCGATCGCACTGTTCCAATCGTACCCGCAGCCGGCGATCCTCACCATAGATCCGATCGCCAGTAATTCATGCAGGCGGCACATGCACTGCGACTGCGCGTTCAATCAGCCATTGCGCCGATCGCGGCTTGGAGGCAAACTCGAGCATTAGTACTGTCGCCACTACACGTCGCACCGGGTCATGCGCGCGCGTATGCCAGGAAAACGCCAATCTGGTAATTTTCGATGCAGCCGGCCGTACGCTGTACTGGCACTGCATGCCCGGTTACACCAATGGCCGATGTTGGCGAATAGAGCCTCCAGCTCCGAAATCCACTGTGCGCTGCGCTCGACAACTTGCTTGGCCATGAAGATCCATGCCCCCTCCTTCTTCCTTAGCCTGCAACGAAAGTAATCATTAGGTCATCTTTCCGTAAGGAATGATTCTTTATCATTCATGCACCATGCAAGCGCAGGCGACATGATCCGGAACAGAGTGCCACCGCTCTACGGACCGATCCACTACCGCCACGATTTCTTAAGGAGAACGGCAATGAAAATCAACCAACGAACCACGTCGTCGCGCACGCGGATTCGTCCAGTTTTGGGCTGCACCATACTCGCGCTCACCGCCCAGGCGAACGCGAATGCCGGCATCACCGAAGCGCTGACCGGCGGCAAGACGTCGATCGATGCACGATACCGCCTCGAGGCGGTCGATCAGCAGAATGCGCTCAAGGATGCCACCGCCTCCACCGTCCGCCTGCGTCTGGGTTACGAGTCCGGTCAGCACATGGGCTTCAGCGTCATGGCCGAAGCGGAACACCTTACCGCGCTTGGAGGCTCGGCATACAACAGCACGATCAACGGCAAGACCAACTATTCGATAGTTGCCGATCCGGAATTCACGGAAATCAACCAGGCGTATGTGGCCTATGGCGGCCTGCCGGGCACGAAGCTGAAGTACGGCCGCCAGCGTCTGACGCTCGACAACCACCGCTTCATTGGTAACGTTGGCTGGCGCCAGAACGAGCAGACCTTCGATGCCTTCACCGCGGTCAACCAGTCGCTGCCCGACACGACAATTACCGCCGGCTACATCTATAACGTCAATCGTGTATTCAGCGACCGCAGCACTGTAGGTGATTTCAAGACGAAGGCGCCATTGCTCAACGTGAAGTACAAGGGATGGAGCGCGGGTGAGCTCGTCGGTTACGCCTATCTGCTCGACTTCGTCGATCGTCCCGCCGAATCGGCACGGACCTACGGCCTGCGGTTCAGCGGCAATACCCCCGTTGGCAACGCCGTTAAAGCCCTTTACACCGCCGAATACGCATCCCAGAGCGACTATCGCGACAATCCGGCCAACTTCAGCCTGAAGTACTATCTGCTGGAAGGCGGCGCCGCAGTCGGCGGTGCGACGTTCAAGCTGGGTTACGAAGTACTGGGGAGCAACGGCCGGACCGCCTTCCAAACGCCGCTTGCCACGCTGCATGCATTCAACGGCTGGGCGGATCAGTTCCTGACCACTCCTGTCAACGGATTGAACGACGCTTATCTGTCCGCGGGCACCGTTCTGTATGGCACCAAGCTCGAAGCCATTTATCACGACTTCCGTGCCGACGAAGGAAGCACGCGCTATGGGACGGAATGGGACCTCGTCGCGACCAAGGCAATCGGCAAGAACTATCTGTTAGGTGCCAAGTACGGCAAATACCGCGCGAAGTCTTTTGCGGTGGACACCGACAAGCTCTGGCTGTACGCCGAAGCGAAATTCTGATACAAACCGGCAGCGCCATGCGTTAGGGGTATGCCTCTAACGCATGAGAATCACCAGCTCCATTGAGGGAGCCGGCGTCAGCGCACGGCCATTTACGCAACCGCACCTGACGACGGAAAAAAATTGAGAGGATGTACGTAATGTGCAGCATACAGTATCGTCGATTACATCAAGGTGTGCAGCCTTACGGGCGTTAGGATGAACGCGAAGACTGTTCAAAACTGACGGCGTAGCCGCAGAGTGTGTACTCATGGATTGGCCCAGAGGGACTGCTCCATTTGTCGATACGGTCATTTCCCAACTCGGTGATGCATGTTTTATTCAGGCGGCGCGCTTCCAGCTGACTGGTTACCTTTATTTCTGCTGGTGGGCGGGTTATCCATATTCGCCATCCTCTTGTTTCTCCTTCATCTAAGGATGCAGGATAAGCAGCCCCGTCCGCGCGCGCGCTCTCCACGCCACGGAAACCGAAGTGCGCGGCCCAAAAAGGCAACGCCGAAGCATACCAAACGAAATTAGCTTCATCGCGAAAAGTTGCTGTTGATAACACGCTGAATCGTACAAGCGTCACTGATGCATGCGCAGAAAAAAGCCGGTTGAACGGCAACCCCGCTTTGATCCCAGGCGCTTGATCCGAATACGATAGATGTCTCGCTGACGCCCTACGTCAGCAATCCAAGGTTGCAAATCGGAGGGCGACCATAGATTCGGGCTGTATCGGTGGCGTTGTGTCACTGTCCCTGACGGGCTCTGCTGGTTGACGCCCCAATCAGTCTAGGCGCAGCACATGCCGTGCGGCCGATCGATATGCCTGCTCTGGTGAACAGGCGCATCGACACGGCGAGTATCAGGGTGCCAGCGAAGCCCTGCAGCGTAGACATGTCCGCCTAGAGTGGCACCCGTGACGCCCTGTTATTGGCGCGGCATCGGCGCGTTCATTGCCGGCATCTTACTGTCGGACGACGGCTTGCGTCCCATTGGCGGCTTCGTTCCAAGCAGAGCTGCGCGCTGGTCTGCAGTAAGAATCTTGCCCGCGTCGCCAACTGCGCGAATGAACGCCATGCGTTTGTCAGCGCGCAGCTTTTCGATGGCGCGGATTCTTGCTTCAATTTTTACCGCATCCGGCGCCTCACTGGCGGTGAGGGTCCATAGTTCCTGCTCTGCTTCCTCAATGCGACGCTCAGCGTTCGCACCGTCTAGCAACGCTTTTTCCTTGATCTGGTTCAGAGAAGTCTGCTGCTCAATCGACAAGGTTATGTGTTTCGGGTGATCTAGAAAAAAGTCGGTGGCGCCGACATGATAGAGATGAGATCCCCCCGGAAATCCTGGCAAGGACGAAACGGGCGCCATCTTTTTCATCGGGTCCTTCTTCATTCCAGAACCGCGCATACGCCCCATCATGTCGGTTCCCATTGCATCGGACGATCCAGACGGCGACATCGAGTTATCAGACGGCATACTACCGCTCATCCTTCCACCACCCATACCACCCATACCACCCATTTCATCATCCATCATTGCGATCTGCATGTCCGGCATACTCGGTACACCGCTCCAAGTCGGGGAAGACAGCAACGCGAAACTGGATAGCAAGGCGATACGGGCCAGCATCGATTGTGAATGTCTCATTGCACGTTTCATGTTTAGAACCTCCATTGTTTTAGATATTCTCACGGATAAAAACGGGATAATCTCCCGGCTCGCTTCTTACACTTACAGCGCAACTGCTCATCAATGGCATATTCTCACCTCGGTCAACGTCGCTGCGTCATCGCGTGCCCATTCAGATACCGATTATGACGTCGCCACCACACTGCAATCCGGTGTCGCACGACGTATCCTACAAAAAACAGAGTATATGTTGTGCCCCAGCATACATGCCAACCTTATCATACAGCGGAACGAAGAGAGTGAGCATACGTAAATGGATCTACTGCGTCTCCGCAGCGAGAATCGCACATACGGCTCCGAGAGGGGCATGATTCAATAATGGCCTGCCCTTACCCGACTTCTCACTTCTCTCTTTTACCGATGATGACCGTGGGGCGGCCGGTTTCGCAAGTTGTCGATGGCGGGTGCCGGTATACTTAATTCACCACAACTTGGGCTGCGAAGCGCAAGGCGCTCCCACCCGGGCGAGACTCGAAACAATCCACGATGAATTGGATATGGATATGCGAACTACGCGACAAGGCAGCCCTACTGGAAGCCATTTTGATGCAAGCTTACGAGACGAATCCTCTTCGGATGCGGTTACGCTATCAATCGACCGGCGCAGCCTGGGCCTGACCAATAGGCCGGGCCGCTTAGCGCAGGCAAACATGCAGTGGCCTGCCGGACATACCGAGCAATTGCTATGGCGGATAGCCGACTCCGAGTCACCGGACGTTCGCCGCAGTGAAGACTGCCCCCGTGATATTGAGAAACTCCGCACCGACCAAGGGCTTGCCCCCTGTTGACGGCCATGCTACTTAGGTATTGAACGCGGATCAGAGAAAACAACTAATGGGAGAACAAAAGTGAACCGGGAACGAGAGATTGCTATTGCCATGACCGGTCCAACGCATGCCCGGCTCCGCAACTTGCGATGGTCTTGGGTACGGCGAGCATGTCTTGCTATCGCATTCGCTGTCGGTGCTACCCATGCAGCGGCACAGACCACGCCGGAGGAGCATGCAAAGCATCATCCTGGACAAGCCGCCACGACGCAACCGGAGGCATCCACGGGCACGGCGGGTTCCGGGATGATGGGCGAGATGATGGACGGAATGATGGGAGTTCCGCCGCGCAAGGAGCTCTATCCGTCATTGATGGCGCTGCCCGACCTGCCGCCGGATAAGCAGGCAGAAGTGGAATCGGCCGCGCAGGAGCGCATGCAAAGCGGCACACAATTGATCGCCGAAGGACTGGATCAACTGCGCGCCAATCCCATGGGCGATTATGCACGCCTGCAGCATGCGACCTCCATGATCCAAGAAGGCGCCTCCCGCTTCGACAGTGGCTTGGCGGCACGGCGTGCCATAGCGGAAGGCCGCTCTGCGCAGCAGGTCGCTTTGCAATGGTTCAAGCAGGAAATGAATCTTTTGGAAAGCACGGCCGCCACTGCCTCAACCGGACTTCTTGGCTTCACCTGGTTCCATTTCTCGATCATGCTGAGTTTAGTGCTGTTTGCGGTCGCGATGCTGTGGATGTACGCACTAAAGATTCGCCGGGCTTCGCGCCTCTTGCAAAATCTGACTGGTACGACGGGGGGGGTTCCGGCAGAGCCGTCCGCAGGCCGTGTGGTACCGCAGGAAGCACCTGCCGCGGGTGCCGTGCATGCAGTGCCGACGAATTCCGGCCCCAAATGGTCGGGGAAGTTGCGCATCGGCCGCATTTTCCAGGAAACGCCGGATGTCAAGACATTCCGCTTGATGAATCCGCTGGGGGGCGTCCTGCCGTTCCACTTCCTTCCAGGACAGTTCATCACCGCCGCTGTTCCGTCCGACGGCAAGCCGGTTCGGCGCAGCTATTCGATTTCATCCTCGCCAACCCAGGTGGATTATGTGGAGATCACTGTCAAGTTAGCCCCTGAAGGTATCGTGTCGAGCTACCTCCACTCGACCGTGCATGAAGGCGATTTGCTTGAGTTCTCAGGTCCGGCTGGCTCACTTGTGTTTACCGGTCGGGAATGCAAATGCATCCTGTTGATCGCCGGCGGGGTTGGCATCACACCGCTGATGAGCGTTCTGCGCTATCTGCTCGACCGAAGCTGGGCGGGCGACATTTTCCTGCTGTATGGATGCAAGACACCGGAAGACATTATCTTCTGGCAGGAACTGCAATATCTGCAACGCCGCCACCCGAACCTGCACCTGGTTGTCACGGTCGCCAATGATGCAGGCGCTGACTGGCCCGGGCGCAAGGGGATGATTACCAAGGAGCTGATCGCCGAATCGGTGCCGGATCTGGCGTCTCGCTATGTGCATATCTGCGGCCCGGTCCCGATGATGGAGGCAACAAAAAAAGCGCTCGCCGAACTGGGCGTGCCACTCGAGCGGATCAAGACCGAAGCTTTCGGTCCGGCGCTGGGCAAGGACGAACGTTCCCCACGCGAAGGTGGGGGCGACAAGTTGCAGCGTGAAACCGCGACGTCGAGTGCGCTCCCCATGGTGACTTTCGTCGAATCAGACAAATCCGCACCTCTGCCTCCCGATAAAGTTGTTCTCGATGTTGCCGAAGAGGCCGGCGTGGACATCGATTATTCGTGCCGAACCGGCGTGTGCGGCGTGTGTCGAGTGAAGCTGTTGGACGGCAAGGTCAGCATGGCGGTCGAAGATGGCTTGCAGCCAGGTGACAAGGAAAACCAGATCATTCTGGCCTGCCAGGCCAAGGCGCTGGAAAACATTTCGGTGAAAGCATGAATATGCGCGAAAAATCGATCGCAACCGCTCTGGTCGTCCTGATGCTCGTGTTCTGGACAGGATTTCTGTTTCACCGCGATCCCCGCTTCGCCGGAGATCTATGGGGTGGCGTGTTGGCTATGTCCGGTGCCATCCTGATGCTGGTGCCGCTGGCCTACCTGCTGGTTAAGCGCATCAAGCCGCTCAACCGGTGGGTCACGCGCTACGTGTCAATGCCGACATTACTGGTTTGGCACATCTATGCCGGTGTGCTCGGCCCGATCCTGGTCATCCTGCATTCCGCCCATAAATTCGAAAGCGTGCTAGGCATTGCGCTCACGGCGATCACCTTGGCAGTCGTGCTCAGCGGATACCCTGTGCGGTATCTGATGGTCCGTATTTCCGAATCCATTCGAGAGAAAAAGGAATTGCTGACGCAACTGGAAATCAATTATCAGCAGGTGACGGGCGAACTGGCGGCAGTCCCAGCGCAGGCCGGACTATTCAACCAACTTGCCGACCTGTTCACGCGCGGGATCATGAAGGCGCTCATGCTGCGTACCGAGGTAGAGCGCATCAGCGCGCCGATGCGCGCATTCGCTCTTACCGAGTCCATCGCCGACGTGGAGTACGCAATCAAGTCGCATACCTGGCTCAAATCCCTGTTTTCAGGGTGGCTCAGGGTTCACATCGCCATTGCCTTCATCCTGTACTTATTGCTGACGCTGCATGTATGGTCCGGCATTCACTTCGGTTTGAGGTGGTTCTCATGAAGCTGTGGCCCTCCTTGCTTGTTGGAATAGCGGCAACCGCTGTACTGACCGTACTGGGCTACTTTCTGAGCGATCACTCCGGCATGCCGCCCAGGCTGCTGGAGCCGGCCGCCTGGCAACACATGGCGCGTCCGGGTGCGCTGTCGCAGGCTCATTCATTCCTGGAAAACGACTGCGCCGCCTGCCACACGCCGGTGAAGGGGCCGGAGGCCAGCAAGTGTATCGCCTGCCATGCCAATAACGAGACGCTGCTCTCCAGCCAGCCCACCGTTTTTCATGCCAGCATCAGCGACTGTCGCGGCTGCCACGTCGAACATAAGGGGGCCGATCAACGGCCCATCGCAATGAATCACGACGTGCTGTATAAACTCGGTCGCGCACGCTTGTCGGATGCCGCGGCTGCATCGCTTACCGTGTATCCAGTCGACCATCCGCGGATTACACAACAAGAGGCGGCCCTGAAATGCACCAACTGTCATTCGAATCAGGATCCGCATCGCAGCTTCTTCGGTGCCGACTGCGCATCCTGCCATTCCACGGCGATGTGGACTATTCCGGAATTCCGTCATCCGTCGCCGCGATCAACGGATTGCGCGCAATGCCATCAGGCGCCACCCAGTCACTATATGGAACATTTCAAAATGGTTTCCATGCGCGTGACAAGGGTCGAGCAAGCGGAAGTGTCACAGTGTTTTGCGTGTCACAGGACGAACTCCTGGAACGATATCAAGAACGTTGGCTGGTACAAGCATCACTGATGCCTGCGCAGAAAAAAGCTGAACGGAAGCGTGCTTTTAATACCAGGCCCTTAGCCCGAAGACGATGGCCGTCTCTCCTACGTCCTTGCTCTGCTGACGAGCCAGATCGGCGGTATCACCCAGGCGACGGGTCCAGTTGATCCCGATATACGGTGCGAACTCGCGCCGGATTTCGTAACGCAGCCGCAGGCCGAGTTCCACGTGGTTCAGGCCGCGGCCGACGCCGCGCTCCGGCTCTGCTTTTGAGGAAAATACGGTTTCAATGCGCGGCTGCAGGATGACGCGCTGCGTGAGCAACTGGTCGTACTCGAATTCCAGACGCCCGGTGACTTCCCCACCCCGGATGAACGCCATCGCTTCCATGTCGAACCAGTAGGGCGCCAGCCCCTGTACAGCGATGACGGCGCTATTGCGTGACGGGCGCGGCCTCGCTTCCTGGCGCACCCCGGCCTGCAGATGCCAATAGGGCGAGATGCGCCTCGCGTACAACACCTGAGCTTCGGCCTGATCGACGCCTTCCCCTCTCTCGCCCTCGCCCTCGGTTTTGAGCCACAGCTTGTTGTGGTCCCCGCCGAACCAGCCCTGCACATCCCACATTGCCACGTCTTTGCCACGCTGGGCGCGGTATTCGAAGCGATCGAACAGGACAAAGGCAAATGTCTGGTCGTCCATGACCGGCTTGGGCCAGTCCTTGGACGGAAGCGGATAAGGATCTTGCTGGGCGAGGACCGGCAAAGTCAGGAACAGCCCGAGAATGCACAATGCGGCTCGAAGATGATTCATGTCAGTGACCTCTGCGGTTTACCGGAGACGTTGACGAAGCGAAACATGCCCATTTCCATGTGGTAGAGGATGTGGCAATGGAAGGCGAAGTTGCCCGGCTCGTCATAGGTGAAGTCGAACGACAGGCGCTCGGCCGGCTTCACGTTGATGGTGTGCTTGCGCGGTTTGTGCGCGAGCCCGGCACCATTGTCGATTTCCATGAATACGCCATGCAGGTGCATCGGGTGCTCCATCATGGTGTCGTTGACCATCGTGATGCGCACGCGCTCGCCGACGCGGAACCTGGGCGGATCGCCGGACTCGGAAAATTTCCGGCCATCCATGCCCCAGATGAAGGCTTCCATGTTGCCGGTAAGATGAATCTCAATCTCGCGCTCGGGCGGACGCGGATCGCGCGAGGGCTCCAGTGCCTTGAGATCGGTGTACACCAGCACGCGGTGCCCGACATTTTCCAACCCGGTGCCCGGTTCGCCGAGGCGGTTGCGCTGGACCATCGCGACCGTCTGGTTCTCGGATCCGTGCGTGTCCGGGCCATGCTTACCATTGATCGGGCTGTCCTTGCCGGGCTTGGAGTCCATCTGCATCCCAGCGGAATCCGGCATAGGATGCTGCATCTCCTCCGTCTGGCTGTGGTCCATTCCTTTCATGTCCATGCCGGGCATGTCGCCCTGATCCATCCCCTTCATGTCCATGCCCATGTCTTTCATATCGCGTAATGGTCGCTGGCGCAGCGGCGGCACCGGCACCGACATATTCGGGCGAGGCGCGAGCGTGCCGCGGCCGTAGCCGCTGCGGTCGATCGCCTCGGAAAACACGGTGTAGGCTTGCTCTCCTTTCGGTTGGACAATCACGTCATATGTTTCAGCGATGGCGATCTGGAATTCATCGACCGTCACCGGCTGCACGTTCTGCCCGTCTGCGGCGACGACCATCATCGGCAGGCCGGGGATGCGGACGTTGAATGTTGTTGCCGCTGCCGAGTTGACGAACCTTAGGCGCACCCGCTCTCCCGGGCGGAAGAGACCAGTCCAGTTGCCGTCAGGCGGCAATCCGTTCACAAGGTAGGTATACGCCGCACCGGTGACATCGAGGATATCGGTGGGGTTCATGCGCATTCGGCCCCACATCTTCCGCTCTTCCCAGGTATTGCGAAAGCCGTTCTGCTGCGCTTCACGGAAGAAGTCGCCCAGCGTGCGTTGCTGGAAATTGAAAAATCCGCCCTCTTTCTTCAGGGCCGAAAGCACGCGGTGTGGATCGCGGAAGGTCCAGTCGGACAGCACGATGACATGCTCGCGGTCGTAGACGACGGGATCCCGCTCGGCGGGGTCCATGATGAGCGGCGCGTACATGCCGAGCTGCTCCTGCAGCGATGAATGGCTGTGGTACCAGTAAGTGCCGCTTTGTCGCACCTGAAATCGATAGGTGAACGTCTCGCCGGGGCGGATGCCGGCAAAGCTCACACCGGGCACCCCGTCCATCTCGGACGGGAGGAGGATGCCGTGCCAATGGATGGAGGTGTCTTCGTTTAGGAGGTTTGTGACGCGCAGCGTCGCGGTCTCGCCTTCGCGAAAGCGCAGAATCGGTCCTGGCACGGTGCCGTTGATCGTTATCGCGCTGCCTTCGCGGTCGCCATAGCCAAACGGCGTGCGCGCGATGACGAGGTCAGCAACGTTTTCGCCCCCCACGCGCAGCTCGCGACCGCGTCCGGGGACGCCTTGTGCATAGGCGGGGGCAAGGCCGCGAAAGGCCTGCAGAAAGCCCAGCGCAGCGGTCGCATGGAGGAAACGGCGACGTCCGGTATTAAAGCCGAAGATATTCATGTTTGGTCCGTTTTATATTTATCGCCATTGTGTGACGGGGACGACAATAAAAAAGTTCGGAACCAAGTCAGGCGAAAGGCTGCGAAATTGACTGGGCTTTGCGAAAAGCGAGATTGGTGATATCCAATTACCACAAGGCTAGAGGCAGGGGCACACCTAGGCTTAGCTCTTGTCTACGGGCATCGGGTCCGTGCCAGCCACATGTGATGCGCTGGCACGCAACTACTTGAGCACCAGTTGTTCGACATTCACGAGCATACGAACGTCGAAGCGTGCTGGCAGTCGCTCCCGCCAGCCATGCACGCTTCTTGGATGCGCACTGCGGCTGTGTATAACTCCACTATCGCCGGCTCGCCATGCCCTCCGGGTCTGGATAGGTAGGAATCTCTCCGTTACCGGGCAACAAGCCCTGCTCACGTGCCTCATTCAGTTCTGCGATAACCTGTGCTCGTGTCTTGCGCACTATGCCGGCTCCGCTGGCCGATGTTTGCTCCACAGGATAGGAAGCGGCTTCACCGTTGTCGGGCAACAAACCTTTTGCGCGCGCGTCGTTCAACTCGGCAATAACTTGTGCCCTAGCCTTCGTCGATACGATATGTTCTTCCCAATTATCGCCTCGGTCCCCAAGCCACTTATCGCTTGCCACAGCCGTCGAACCAAATGCAGCACACATGGCGCCAACGAAAAAAACCGCAGATAACTTGCTTCGTTTCATGTCCAACTCCTTTGCATGTCAATAACTTGATCTTGTGGACGATCACTTGAATCACCCACCCATGCATAGAAGTGTACGAAGCGTACGATGTCAGGACTCTGTCAATGCGATTACGCTTTCGTCATTTTCATCGACACTCTTCAACCGGATTACAGTAATGGCATGTACAACGGAAGCGTACACCACGATGCCAAATCGCATACTGCCTTCCTCACGGACCATCGGTGTGCGACTTGCGCCATGTACAGTTAAGCTGTCCTCCTTGTCGGAGCTGAACAGGCACATGCTGACGAAGTTGGCGCTCAGCCCGATTAGTGTGGCAACAAGCATGTCGCCTGACTGGATTTGGGGTGGATTCTTCAGGCGCCGGTAGCCGTATCATTGCATTGAACGTGGCGGCGAGGACCTCGAAGCGGTAATAGCCGATTGTGCGCACACTGTCGGTCGACCGTCCGTCGCTACAGATCAAAGCCAGCGCCATGGCAAGAGCCACAGTATCGGTGAACATGCGTGCGATATCGGAGATCAGCGCCATGCTGTCCGTAACGACACCGCCGACCACCTCCGCGAGCAGGAAGGCGGTAGTCAGCCCGAGCCCCCCCGAAGCGTGTTCGTTCCTCACTTCGGAAAGCCGTGAGGATGCTCGCCGTCCAGGATCGCTTCTTAGCCGGATGTGACACTGGACACGCTAGGTGCGGCCGTTCCGCGCTGCGCGTTCTCTTTGGCTGCGTCGGTCTCGGCGCGCCGGTGGATCAACCGATAAAGTAGAGGCAGTACCAGCAAGGTCAAAACCGTCGACGACAGGATGCCTCCAATGACGACGGTCGCAAGAGGACGCTGGACTTCGGCGCCTGTCCCGGTTGCAATCGCCATTGGTACGAAACCGAGCGATGCGACAAGCGCAGTCATCAGCACCGGGCGCAAGCGGGTTAATGCCCCCTCGCGGATAGCTTCGTCCAAGGGACGTCCTTCCTCGCGCAGTGTTCGGATGAAGGAAATCATCACGAGGCCGTTCAGCACCGCAACGCCAGACAGTGCAATGAACCCCACCGCTGCGGTTATGGACAACGGAATACCGCGAAGCCACAGTGCGACAACACCGCCGGTCAATGCAAATGGGATGCCGCTAAACACCAGCAGTCCATCCTTGATGTTTCCAAACATAGCAAAGAGCAGTGTGAAGACCAGCAGCAGCGCTAGTGGTACGACTATCTGGAGCCGCTGCGTTGCGGATTGCAGTTGCTCAAATTGACCGCCCCAGGTAGTCCAGTACCCTGCTGGAATCTTGACCTGTTCCTGGATTGCTCTTTCCGCCTCGGAGACGAACGACCCAATATCGCGACCGCGCACGTTCGCACTGACAACGATGCGTCGTTTCCCATCCTCCCGGCTGATTTGATTGGGTCCAGGCGCCATGTCTAAAGTCGCCACTTCGCTCAGAGGAATGAAGGCCGGTCGGCCGTTCTCTTTATCGCCACGTGAGAGGGAAATCGGCAGGCGCCTCATTGCATCGAGGTCGTTTCGCAAGTTCTCGGGCAGGCGAACGATGATGTCGAAGCGGCGGTCGCCCTGGAACAGCGTTCCCGCCTCTTTTCCGCCGATGGCGGTAGCGACCATTTCCTGTACGTCGCCGACGTTAAGACCGTAGCGAGAGGCCTTCTCACGGTCGATATTGACCGTCAGCATCGGCAGTCCAGTCGTCTGCTCGACCTTTACCTCGGCAGCCCCCGAGACCCGCCCCAAGACAGACGATATCTTGGCCGCCGTGTCATTGAGTACGTCCATGTCATCACCAAACAACTTCACGGCGACATCACTGCGCACACCCGAAATCAGTTCATTGAAGCGCAACTGAATTGGCTGCGAGAACTCGTAATTACTTCCGGGTATTCTGGAAATGGTCTGCTGTACTGCGGCCAACAGCTCGTCGCGGGTCTTCTTCGGCTCAGGCCATTGTTCTTGAGGCTTAAGCATAATGTATCCGTCAGAGATATTTGGAGGCATCGGGTCAGCAGCGATTTCTGCTGTCCCTGTCCGCGCGAATATCCGCTCGATTTCCGGATGCTGTTTGACCAGCGTTCGTTCCAACTGCTGCTGCATGGCCACCGACTGCGACAGACTTGTGCCAGGAATACGCAAGGCTTGGATAGCAAAATCCCCCTCGTTCAAGCTGGGAACAAATTCGCTTCCCATACGCGTGGCTAGCAGCGCTGACAGGATGACCGTGACTGCAGCAAAGGTCAGGACTACAGGCTTGTTTACCATGACGAAGTCCAGCACCGGGCCGTAGAAACGCTTTGCCCCCTGCATGACGACATTTTCCTTCTCAGCTACCTTGTTACCGATAAACAGCGCGACGGCGGCCGGGATGAAGGTGATAGACAAAATCATTGCGCCGAGTAGTGCGATGACGACTGTCAGTGCCATCGGATGGAACATCCGGCCCTCGACTCCTGTGAGGGCGAAAATCGGCAGATACACCACCATGATAATGAGCTGGCCATAGAGCAGCGGGCGCCGTGCCTCTCTGGACGCCGCAAACACTTCGTGGAAGCGCTCCGCTCGCGTCAGTGGGCGACCGTGATGGGCCTGCGCGTGTGCAAGGCGGCGGACGCAGTTCTCAACAATGACGACTGCACCATCAATGATGATGCCGAAATCCAGAGCGCCAAGGCTCAGCAAGTTCGCGCTGACCTTGGTCGACACCATGCCAGTAAAGGTAAACAGCATGGACAGCGGAATGACCATTGCGGTGATGATTGCGGCCCGGATGTTACCGAGGAAGACAAATAGAATCGCGATGACCAGTACGGCGCCCTCGATAAGATTCTTTTTCACCGTGTTGATGGCTTTGTCGACCAGAATCGTGCGGTTATAAACCGTCACCGCCATAACACCTGACCTGCTACCCGAGATTAGTACGGCGATAATGTAGAGTCTGCCCTTGGGAGGCAGGCATGAAAAAGCGATTCACCGATGAACAAATGATCGGCGTCTTGAAAGAAGCCGAAGCGGGAATGAAGG
>NZ_BAAGWA010000005.1:0-308733 GCF_054780595.1 Noviherbaspirillum agri | reverse complement strand
GCTGTGTTTGACAAGTGTAGCGAGCGGTTCGGAGTGGTGTCGAGGAGCGCACGCGTACGACTGGTACGCCGAGCACCGCAGACATCAATCCGGGCCGCGCAGTAGCTTGTCAAACACGGCCTAGTCCGGCGCCGATGTTTTCCCGCACTGTCAAGACTGGCGCATTCGCATATTTTGCGTATTATTTGCCGCTTGTTTTCCTCACTCTGATTTCACATGCTGCCATCAATCGAACAACGCCTCGCCATTGAACTCGCCGCCAAGCCGGCACAGGTCGCCGCAGCCATCGCACTTCTCGACGAAGGCGCGACGGTGCCGTTCATTGCGCGCTACCGCAAGGAAGCGACCGGCGGACTGGATGACACACAATTGCGTCTTCTCGAAGAACGTCTTCGCTACCTGCGCGAACTCGAAGACCGCCGCGCGGCGATCATTGCCTCGATCGAAGAACAGGGCAAGATGACGCCAGAGTTGCTTGATTCGATTGCCCACGCCGAAGACAAGACCCGACTCGAAGACCTCTATCTGCCTTACAAGCCCAAGCGACGCACGAAAGCACAGATTGCAGCCGAAGCCGGCCTGACCGAGCTTGCCGATACCCTACTGGCGAACCCTTTGTTGAATCCGGAAGAGGAAGCCGCAAAATACCTGAAGCCTGCGTTCACGACTGCAAACGGCGACAACCCCGGCGTTGCAGACGCCAAGGCGGCCTTGGATGGTGCACGGCAAATCCTGATGGAACGCTTTGCAGAGGATGCAACGCTGCTCCAGTCACTGCGTGAATACCTGACTGATCACGGCATCGTCGAGTCCAAGGTCGTCGAGTGCAAGGAAGATGCCGGAGCCAAGTTCGCAGACTATTTCGATTATTCCGAGACGATTTCCACCATTCCTTCGCACCGTGCACTGGCTCTGTTTCGCGGCCGCCGTGAAGAAATGCTGAACGTTTCGCTACGGCTCGATACGGAAGAAGAAAAACCAAAATGGGACGCGCCGCACAATCCCTGCGAAAGCCGGATTGCAGCGCGTTTCGGCGTCAGCAACCAGGGCCGTCCTGCGGACAAGTGGCTTGCCGATACCGTCCGTTGGGCGTGGCGGGTTAAAGTGTTCATGCACCTCGAGACGGAGCTGATGACCAGTCTGCGCGAACGTGCGGAGCTGGAAGCGATTAACGTGTTTGCGCGCAACCTGAAGGATTTGCTGCTCGCGGCGCCCGCAGGGCCGCGCGCGACGATGGGCCTTGATCCTGGTCTGCGTACCGGCGTGAAAGTAGCGGTCGTGGATGCAACCGGCAAGGTGGTTGATACCTCGACCATCTATCCCCACCAGCCTCGCAATGACTGGGAAGGCTCGCTCCACTCGCTCGCTCAGCTCGCTCGCAAGCACGATGTGTCGCTGATCTCGATCGGCAACGGCACCGCATCGCGGGAAACCGACAAACTGGCGCTCGACCTGATCAAGCGGCATCCGGAATTGAAATTGACGAAGATCGTCGTGTCGGAGGCCGGCGCTTCGGTGTATTCGGCATCGGAGTTTGCTTCGCGCGAGCTGCCGGAACTGGATGTCTCTCTGCGCGGCGCAGTGTCAATTGCCCGTCGCCTCCAAGATCCGCTCGCAGAACTGGTAAAGATTGATCCGAAGTCAATCGGGGTTGGTCAGTATCAGCATGATGTGAGCCAAACCCAGCTTGCTCGCTCGCTCGACGCGGTTGTCGAAGACTGCGTGAACGCGGTGGGCGTGGACGTGAACACGGCATCTGCACCTCTGCTCGCACGCGTGTCCGGCTTGAATGCAAGCGTCGCGCAAAGCATTGTTTCTTACCGTGACATGAAGGGTATCTTCACCTCGCGCGCGGCGTTGCTCTCCGTGCCAAGACTGGGCGAGAAAACCTTTGAGCAGGCAGCCGGCTTCCTGCGGATCATGAACGGAGAGAATCCGCTGGATGCGTCGGCCGTGCACCCGGAATCCTATCCGGTGGTTGAAAAGATTCTTGCCGATATCAAGAAGGATGTGAAGGGCGTCATCGGTGACAGTAGGCTGTTAAAGACAATTAACGCAGCCAAGTATGCAGACGAGAAGTTTGGCGTGCCGACCATTACCGACATTCTGAAAGAACTGGAGAAACCCGGGCGCGACCCGCGGCCAGAATTCACCACCGCCACATTCAAGGAAGGCGTCGAAGACATCAAGGACTTGCGCCCGGACATGATCCTGGAAGGCGTCGTGACCAACGTTGCGGCATTCGGGGCGTTTGTTGATATCGGCGTACACCAGGATGGATTGGTGCACATTTCAGCACTCTCGAATACTTTCGTCCGTGACCCGCATAGCGTGGTCAAGGCAGGGCAGGTGGTGAAGGTAAAAGTGCTGGAGGTGGACGAGAAACGGCGTCGTATTGCGTTGACGATGCGCCTTGGCGATTCACCGGCGCCTGCAGGCGGGCGCCCGGATCAACGAAGCGACCGTTCTGATGCGAAACGCTTGTCCCAGCACCAGCAATCCAGGCAGCCCGTGGCAAGCAGCGCGATGGCGGCGGCATTTGCGAAATTGAAAGCTTAAGGCGCATGGCATCCCTGAAGCGGCCGATGCAGGAATGCGGCAGTGTCCGTCACTCCTTCCCTTCCAACGGCCCGGCGAGCTCATTGGATGAAGTGATCGGGATGGACTCAATACCCCTTCGACTCACCGGTCTTGCCGACGCTTACCCTGCTTTTACATATAATGGCGGTTATTCTGATTTTTTTGAGGTAACGCCATGAGCGATATTCAAGCTTGGATCAAAGACACTGTTACACAGCATCCGGTTGTGCTGTTCATGAAAGGCACCGCACAATTTCCGCAATGCGGTTTTTCCGGGCGTGCAGTGCAAATCCTGAACGCCTGCGGCATTGAGAACATTGTTACCGTCAACGTCCTCGAAGATGCCGAAGTACGCCAAGGAATCAAAGAGTACTCCAACTGGCCGACGATTCCGCAGCTGTACGTCAATGGTGAGTTTGTCGGCGGCTCCGACATCATGACCGAGATGTACGAATCAGGCGAGCTGCAGAAATTGCTGAAGCCTTGAAACAAGCGCCGGTTTCATTAGCATGTCCGGCAAACGCCTGATTATCGCCATCACCGGCGCGACCGGCGCGATCTACGGCGTTCGCCTGCTCTCCATTCTTAAAGCAACACCCGGCATCGAGACGCATCTCGTCGTGTCCGATGCCGGCGTTCTCAATCTCCACCAAGAGCTGGACTTGGCGCGCAAGGAAGTCGAAGCGCTCGCGCACGTGGTTCATAATGTCCGCGATGTCGGCGCGGCGATTGCCAGCGGCTCTTTCCTGTCAGACGGGATGATTGTGGCGCCGTGCTCCATGAAGACGTTGGCGTCCGTCGCACACGGGCTCTCCGACAATCTCATAGCGCGCGCTGCGGATGTTGTACTCAAAGAACGCCGCCGACTCGTCCTGATGGTTCGCGAGACTCCGTTCAACCTCGCACACTTGCGGAATATGACCGCTGTCACCGAAATGGGCGGCATCATTTTTCCGCCACTTCCTGGTTTCTATCATCGCCCCGGAACCATCGATGAGATGGTTGACCATACCGTGGGACGCGTGCTCGATATGTTTGACATTAAGCATAAACTCGGCCCGCGTTGGAATGGACTCAAGCCAAATACTTAAGCGCTCTCCTCTCCCCGACCAACTGTCGCACCACTCGACCGCATCCTGAAAAGAAAAACCCCATGACCAATTCGATCATGGGGTTTTATTGGTGCCGGCTGCAGGACTCGAACCCGCCACCTGATGATTACAAATCAACTGCTCTACCAGATGAGCTAAGCCGGCGGAAACTGAGAGATGGCTATTTTACTTTATTTGATCCGGGTTAGCGTAGGACGGCTGCCTTTTTTTGGTGGCTCGTTGTTGTCATCCGGACTCGAGCCGCCACCATCCACATTGGCGTCCTCACTTGGGGGCACCGCTGCAAGCGACGGAGCATCGGACTGCGTTGCCGCTCCGTCCGTACGTTCATCGTGATCAGGTATGGCGGGCGACGCTACTTCGAATGCCATGCCTTGACCATTTTCGCGTGCATAGATCGCGACAACGTTTTCTACCGGAATCGATATGTCGCGCGCCACGCCGCCGAAACGCGCATGGAACTCGATCAAATCATTTCCCATCTTGAGCCCGCTCGTGGCAGTAAAACTGACGTTCAGAACGATCTCCCCGTTCTTCACAAACTCGCGGGGCACGTGTGTGCGAGCATCCACTGCTGCAGCGAGGTAAGGCGTATAACCATTATCGGTGCACCATTCATAGATTGCACGCAGTAAGTATGGTTTGGTAGAAATCTCGGACATGTTTTCCTGACTATAACGACCTCGCTGCCTACGCCATTTTGCGCTTCCTTAAGAGCTGGCGTTGGCAGCAAGGTTGCGTTATTAGCGGCGCATCACTTTCTCGGACGGCGTCAATGCTTCGATATATGCGGGGCGGGAGAAGATTCGCTCTGCATACTTCATGAGAGGTGCTGCCGTCTTGGATAGTTCGATTCCATAATGATCGAGACGCCACAACAACGGCGCCACCGCCACATCCAGCATGGAGAACTCATCGCCAAGCATGTACTTGTTCTTGAGGAACAACGGGGCGAGGGTTGTCAGGCGATCGCGGATTTCCGCGCGAGCCTTTTCGTGCACCTTCTCGGCACCCTTGGACTTGTCGTTCTCCAGTGTATGGACGTGAACGAACAGCTCCTTTTCGAAATTGAACAGCATCAGGCGTGCACGTGCGCGCATCAGCGGGTCTGCCGGCATTAATTGTGGATGCGGGAAGCGCTCGTCAATGTATTCGTTAATGATGTTCGATTCGTACAGGATGAGATCCCGCTCGACCAGGATCGGAACCTGGCCGTAGGGGTTCATCACCGAGATATCTTCAGGCTTATTGAACAGGTCAACATCGCGAATCTCAAAGTCCATGCCCTTCTCAAACAGAACGAGCCGGCAACGCTGCGAAAATGGGCAAGTTGTGCCCGAGTAGAGAACCATCATTTTGCAGTCCCTTAGAAACAAAGGGGTGAGACGTCATACGGCTCACCCCGAAACGAAAGCCTGCACAGGCAGGCAAGCGCGCTACTTAACGTCTTTCCAGTACGACGCGTTCAAACGCCATGCGAGGAAGGTAAACACGCCCAAGAATAACAGTACCCAAACGCCCAAGCGCTTGCGGGTATTCTGTACAGGCTCAGCCATCCATTCAAGATAGGCAACCAAGTCGGCAGTGGCATTATCGTAATCGACCGCAGACATCGTACCTGGCTTGACTTGCTCGAAACCCACAAACTTGTGGATTGTCTTGCTTGGGTCGTGCGGATCTTTCTCTTCCGCGAAATTAGCGGCGCGTACACCTTGCAGCTCCCACAGCGCATGCGGCATACCGACGTTCGGGAAGACAAGGTTATTCCAACCGGTTGGGCGACTATCATCCTTGTAGAACGTACGCAGATAGGTGTAAAGCCAATCGCCGCCGGAACCCTCGCCAGATGCTTTCGCACGGGCAATTACGGACAAATCCGGCGGGGCAGCACCAAACCACTCCTTGCCATCCTGAGCCGTCATGGACACCTTCATCAGGTCACCAACTTTATCGGAAGTAAACAACAAGTTGTTCCTGATCTGCTCATCCGTCAAGCCGATATCCCGGAGTCGGTTATAACGCATCGAGGATGCCGCATGACAGTTGAGGCAGTAGTTGACGAACAGTTTGGCACCGTTCTGCAGCGCAGCCAGGTCCTGCGTCCGATTCGGTGCCTTGTCCAGCGGGAAGCCGCCCCCTGCAGCCAGCGCAACGGCCGGGACAAGAGCAAAAACTGCAATCAGTTTTTTCAACAATTTCATGATTCTTATATCCCTTTTGCGGCTTAATGCGGGTGAAAAGTGACACGGTCAGGCACAGGCTTGAACTGGCCCATCGTGCTCCACCACGGCATCAGCAGGAAGAAGCCAAAGTAGATGAATGTGCAAATCTGGGCGACCAGCGTACCTACCGGGGTCGGAGCCTGCACACCGAGATAACCCAGTATTACAAACGCAATACCAAAGACCAGATACACGAGGCCATGCCAACGCGGACGATAGCGAATGGACTTCACCGGCGAGCGGTCGAGCCACGGCAGACCACCGAGGATCAGCACCGAAACGCCCATCAGCACGACCCCCCAGAACTTCGCATCGAAAATAAACATGGCAACCAGAGCAACGATGCCAACGCCTGCAACGCCCATCTTGACCGTTCCACTCAGCTTCGACTTCAGGAGGATCAGCGCAACGTAGGCAAGCAAACCGATTTCCAGCGCATACATGAACTGCGACGTGGTCGCACGGAGAATCGAGTAGAACGGCGTGAAATACCAAACCGGCGCGATATGCGGCGGCGTCTTCAACGGATCAGCCGGAATAAAGTTGTTGTACTCGAGGAAATAGCCTCCCATTTCTGGGGCGAAGAATACAACCGTGCTGAACACGATCAGGAACACTGCAGCGACAAATACATCATGGACCGTGTAGTACGGATGGAACGGAATACCATCGATCGGCACGCCATTGGCATCCTTCTTTTCCTTGATCTCGACACCATCCGGATTATTGGAGCCCACTTCATGCAGCGCAATGATGTGCGCAACAACCAAGCCGATCAACACCAATGGAATGGCGATCACATGGAAGGAGAAGAAGCGGTTCAGGGTCGCATCAGACACAACGTAGTCGCCACGAATCCACAACGACAGGTCCGGGCCGATAAACGGAATCGCACCGAACAGGTTGACGATCACCTGCGCACCCCAGTAAGACATCTGCCCCCACGGGAGCAGGTAGCCGAAGAATGCCTCGGCCATCAGCATCAGGAAAATTCCGACGCCAAACAGCCAGACCAGCTCACGCGGCTTGCGATAAGAACCGTACAGCAGGCCACGCAGCATGTGCAGATACACAACCACAAAGAAGGCCGAAGCGCCAGTAGAGTGCATGTAGCGCACCAGCCAGCCCCAAGGCACGTCACGCATGATGTACTCAACGGACGCAAACGCAAGGTTGGCATCCGGCTTGTAGTGCATCACGAGGAAGATGCCGGTGACGATCTGGATCACAAGCACCAGAAGTGCCAGCGAACCGAAGGCGTACCAGTAGTTGAAGTTCTTCGGCGCATAGTACTCGGACAGGTGTGCTTTCCAAGTGGAGGATGCCGGGAAGCGCTGGTCAATCCAATGCAGCGCACGCGCACCGAACGGCGCCTGCGCCGTGGATGGTTTCTCTTGCAGTGCCATAGTTGTTATGCCTCGCCTTTTTCGTCTTTGCCGATGATCAGCTTGGTGTCGCTGAGGTACATGTGGGGCGGAACTTCCAGGTTATCCGGTGCCGGCTTGTTCTTGAATACGCGACCAGCGAGGTCAAACGTAGAGCCATGGCACGGGCACAGGAAGCCACCCTGCCAGTCGTCGGGCAATGAAGGTTGAGCACCCGGCTGCAACTTGGTGGTTGGTGAGCAACCGAGGTGGGAGCAAATGCCAACCGCAACCAGAATTTCCGGCTTACGGGAACGGTATTCGTTGCGCGCGTATTCCGGCGTCAATTCTGCCGGATTGCGCTCCGAATTAGGATCGGCGACCTGGCCATCGGTTTTCTTCAGCGACGCGACCATTTCCGGCGAGCGCTTCAGGATCCAGACGGGCTTGCCGCGCCATTCAACGGTCTTCATCTCGCCCGGTGCAAGACCGGCGATATCTACCTCCACCGGAGCGCCGGCGGCTTTAGCTCGCTCGGACGGCTGGAAGGTGGACACAAAGGCCCCTGCCGTAGCCAATCCGGCCACACCGCCCGCCGCACACGTAGCGACGAGCAAGCCACGTCGACCGGAATCGACCTGCTTTTCGTTACTCATACCAACCCCAATCAGTGAAAAAGCGAAATCAATACAAACCTTCTAGCAACCTTAGATTATAACGAACCGCGCACCCGATTTAAAGCAAATACGCGCGCGGTTGGCCTTTTCGCGGGAACTTTTTCTACGAGACGGTGTGCAGCCACCGTCCGATGGCGTCTTTTTTCGGTGATAATCGATCCTTGAATTAGACTTCGAATAAACGTTGTTGCGTTTTTCTTAATTTCGCAGAAGGGGACCGGTATGGGAATGATGCAGGAATTTAAGGCGTTTGCGATCAAGGGCAATGTGATCGACCTTGCTGTTGGCGTCATTATAGGAAGCGCGTTCGCAAAGATTGTCGATTCACTGGTACAGGACGTCATCATGCCGATTGTCGGCAAGTTAATCGGAGGCCTCGATTTCACTAATTATTATCTGCCTCTGAATAACCAAGGCACGCATTTGCCATTGGTCGAAGCAAAGAAATTAGGGGCGGTGTTCGCTTACGGAAGCTTCATCACGATCCTGCTCAACTTCCTCATTTTGGCGTTCATCATTTTTCAGATGGTACGCGCCATAAACAAGGCAAGAAAGAAGGACGCAACGCCGGAGCCGCAACCCGAGCCGACTCCCGAAGACATCGTCCTGCTGCGGGAAATTCGAGACGCGCTGAAAGACAAGACATGAACAGGGTCAGTTAGTCGGCCATGCGTGGCCGACCTATTTGCAACAAACCACGGCGATGAGCTTCGAACACGGCTTCACCGCGCGAGTGCACTGACAGTTTGCCGTAGATGTTCTTTATATGGGTCTGCACGGTCCCAACAGACACCGATAGGAGCTTGGCGACATCGCCGTAGCTTTCGCCTTGCGCGATCAGGTCCAGGATTACGGCTTCACGCTTGGTGAGGCCCGTTGTACTTGCATCGAACGTCTCCACTGCAGCCAGAGGTGTCTTTTTTGTCTCTCGCACTTTCGCCAGCACCAACCGTGCGATGGCAGGACTCATGGGGGCACCACCGGCCCGGAGGTCGAGAACAGCTCGCGCGATATTCGTCCCGCCCGGATCTTTCAGCACATAACCGGAAGCCCCGGCTTCAATGCACGCAAGGACACTCGCCTCATCGCTGGACATGGTCACAACCATGATGTCGGCACACGGGTGGTGGCGCGCGCAGGCATGGATGAGTTCAATACCGGAACCATCCGGCAGGCCGAGATCGGTCATCAGGACATCCGGTGATCTGCACTCCAACCATGCCAGTGCAGGTTTTACGCTATCGAACACGGCCAGAATCGTGAGCGAAGGCTCTGATTCAATTGCGCGACAGAGCGACTTTTGCGTGACAGCGTCGTCTTCGACTATCACAACCCCTACTGCATCACGCGATGTTGCATCCGACATAATTCATCCCTCATGTGGGGCAATCATACCGCGACCAAGACTAGATCCGGGAAGTTAACCAACTGTCGGAAAATAGTCACACGGGATTGACGATATCAATGAAATGGTGCCGGACGCCAAAGTACTCTGCCAAGTGCATACCAAGCGCCTGAACTCCGTATCGCTCGGTCGCGTGGTGGCCACATGCCAGATAGGCGACCCCGGACTCACGCGCCAAGTGCACCGTCGGCTCGGAGATTTCTCCGCTGAGGTAGACCGACGCCCTTGCCGTAACGGCATCGCTGAGCAGGCTTTGCGCTGCGCCGGTACACCAGGCGATCTTACCCAGAGGCTGGTCGGGCTCGCCGATGATGAGAGGAGCTCTTCCCAGTCGGGTTTCGACAACTTGGGCCAGGTCAGCCACGGTACGCACGTCCCTATCCTTCATTGAGCCTAGCCATCCCAAATTGTCCTCACCAAAGCGCCCCTCTGGAACGAGACCTAATCGGTGCGCAAGCTGTACGTTATTGCCGAACTCGGGATGCATATCGAGTGGCAGGTGATACGCAAATAGATTCACGTCCCGCTCCAGAAGGAGCTTCAGTCGTTTCTGCCTCGTACCAACCACACGCGGGTCCTCACCGCGCCAGAAGTATCCGTGATGGACAAGAATGGCATCGGCGCCTTGCTCAGCAGCCGCCTCAAGCAATGCCAGGCTTGCCGTTACCCCGGTAACGAGGGTACGAATCTCGGTCCGCCCCTCTACTTGCAACCCGTTTGGGCAATAATCGTGAAAACGGGTAATATCGAGCGCCTGCTCTAGATATTTTGCAAAACTATCCCTATTTACCGATCCAGAGCTCATCTTTCATACCCTTTTTATGCGACGTTTTTGGCTATTGTTTGCACAAACCGTGACTGTCGGTCTGGCGCTATGGTTCATTGTAGCCACGCTCAAGCCTGAGTGGGCGGGTGCATTGATGCAATCTCCGCAGGGAGCCCGAATTGCGGCGACAGTTCCTGTGCTGGAGGCACCGGCCAATAGCGTCGCCGGGCAGGGTTCTTATCGCGAGGCGGCCAAACGCGCAATGCCCGCAGTGGTCAACATCTTCACCACCAAAGGTACCAAGGAACCGAGGACGCCGTTCATGGACGACCCCCTGTTCCGCCGCTTCTTTGGTGACCAGCAGGAAGATCGCCAGTTCAGCCTCGGATCCGGAGTCGTGGTGAGTCCTGAAGGTTATGTCTTGACCAACAACCATGTGATCGAAACAGCCGACGAGATTGAGGTTGCATTGGCCGACGGGCGGAAGGCGGTCGCTAAAGTGGTTGGAACCGATCCTGAAACCGATCTGGCCGTCGTCAAGATCAATGTGGAGAATTTACCGGCGATTACGCTAGGACATGCCGAAGCAGCTAAAGTCGGTGATGTCGTGCTGGCAATCGGAAATCCTTTCGGCGTTGGCCAGACGGTCACGATGGGCATCATCTCAGCCCTCGGTCGCAACCATCTTGGCATCAACACCTTCGAGAACTTCATTCAAACGGATGCGGCCATCAATCCCGGAAACTCCGGCGGTGCGTTGATTGATGCCGAAGGCAATCTGCTCGGCATCAATACCGCGATTTACTCGCGCAGCGGCGGCTCGCTTGGAATCGGTTTTGCGATTCCCGTGTCAACGGTAAAGACGGTGATGGAGTCGATCATCAGTACAGGTCAGGTCGTCCGTGGCTGGATCGGTGTTGAACCGCAAGACATCACGCCGGAACTGGCTGAAAGTTTCGGTCTTACCAAAAAATCTGGTGCCATCATCGCCGGGGTATTGAAGGGTGGGCCAGCAGATCGCGCTGGCATTCGCCCCGGGGATATTCTGGTTGCCGTCGAAGGAAAGCCGGTGAGCGACACAACCGACATGCTGAACCTGATTGCGCAGCTGATCCCTGGGAACAAGGCTAGGATGACAGTTCTGCGAAAGAGTCAAGAATCGACGATTGACGTCGTTGTGGGAAAGCGTCCGCGACCACGACGTGAAGAACTGGAATAACTGCCCTCTGCCATGCATGTCCGCGACCTGACTCAGTTTCTTGGAGAACTATCGGCGAACAATAACCGGGCATGGTTTGTAATGAACAAGCCACGTTACGACATCCTGCGGTCCGAGTTTCTGGATTTGGTGACACGGTTAATCACAGACATCAGCAGGTTTGACCCCGCCGTAACGCACTGCAACCCGAAGAAGGCGCTATTCCGCATAAATCGCGATATGCGCTTCTCGCATGACAAAAAACCCTATAAGACAACCTTCTCCGCAGCGATCACTGCCAGCGGACTGAAGAAGCCGAGCCAAGGGGGTGGCCCTGCCTACTATTTCCATATCGATGCCGACGGAACCCTGCTGGTGGCCGGCGGTGAGTATATGCCACCGCCAGACCGCTTGCGGAAAATCCGCGAGCATGTCATCGCCGATGCGTCGGGCTTCACCAAAGTACTGCGGAACAAGAAATTGAAGGAGAGATTCGGCGACCTTCAGAATGAAGGCAAGCTCTCTCGACCACCGAAAGGCTTCAGCGCGGACGCCCCGCACATTGAGTACGTCAAGATGAAGAGCTTCATCGTCTGGTACGAAACGAGCTTGAAAAAGATACCGGCCGACCTTGGCAGTGAGTTGCTCGACGGCTTCAGAGATGCTTATCCGCTTATTGCCTGGCTTCGCCAGGTTTAAGTTCTCGACGATCGGTCGGTCAGTTCAAGTCGGGTCAGGCAGTTTCTTCCGGTGCCGTGGTCGATCGTGCGAATATCGGCGCTATCACCAGTCCAGCCTCATAAAGCAAGCACAGCGGAACTGCCAGAAGAAGCTGGCTGACCACATCGGGCGGCGTGACGACGGCCGCGATGACGAAGGCACCGACGATCACGTAGGGGCGGATTTCCTTCAATTTATCCACCGTGACGATCCCCATACGAACGAGTACGATGACAACGATTGGCACTTCGAAGGTCATGCCGAATGCGATGAACAGGGTCATCACAAAGCCGAAGTAACTTTCAATGTCCGGCGCAACAGAGATCGACTTCGGCGCAAATTCATTAATGAACTTGAAGATCACGCCGAATACGAAGAAATAGCAGAATGCGACGCCAGCGACAAACAAGGCCGATGACGAAATAACCAGCGGTGCAACCAGCTTTTTCTCATGCGCGTACAGTCCGGGCGCAATGAACGCCCATGCCTGGTACAAGACCACCGGCAATGCAACGATAAAGGCGACCAGCAGTGTGACTTTGACCGGAATGAGGAAGGGAGTAATGACTCCCGTTGCAATCATTTTGCTGCCGGCCGGAAGTGCCGACATCATTGGCATGGCCAGCCAGTCGTAGATGGTGCCGGCCCATGGCATCAGGCACAAAAACACCACGATAATCGCCAATGACGCTTTCATCACGCGATTACGCAGCTCCACCAGATGCGAGATAAAGGTGTCTCCCGCACCCGCCGTGTCTTGTTCGTCAGTCATTGAGCTCAGTGAAA
The DNA here is from genome assembly GCF_054780595.1 of Noviherbaspirillum agri. Classification (NCBI taxonomy): domain Bacteria; kingdom Pseudomonadati; phylum Pseudomonadota; class Betaproteobacteria; order Burkholderiales; family Oxalobacteraceae; genus Noviherbaspirillum; species Noviherbaspirillum agri. The sequence goes on along the minus strand of NZ_BAAGWA010000005.1, from coordinate 295,903 downwards.
TGATGCGGATGTATTTCGGCGAACGCCGGCAGGCCTGTGTCTGGCGACGCGTGCGGCACCCGACATGACATGGGTCTTGCGCCCGGTCTGTTTTTTATACCAGGAAGGAACCGCCGAGGTTCGGGCCAGCTTCTTCCTGCGGAAGTCTTTTGCCTTGATCGACACCTGGTCCGGGGTCGGCTTATCAAGCAAAGGATTGGACAACGCTTCATGCACGTTGCTTTCGAGCTCGGACACACTCTGTGCGATGCTCTCTTCAACGCTGCTTGCCGCCTCTTGCATCTCTTGCTGCATCTTGCGCAGTTCATCCAGCTCGATTTCGCGACTGACCTCGGATTTGACGTCGTTGATATAACGCTGCGCCCTGCCAAACAAAGTGCCGGCCATGCGTGCCACTTTCGGCAACCTTTCGGGTCCGACTACGACCAGTGCGACAACACCGATCAGTGCGAGTTTTGACAGGCCGAGATCAATCATGAGGTGGCAAACCGGAAAAAGCAGCGTGATGCGCGCAATGGTGCATCACGCCAGATGAGACTTCGACGTGATCAGCTCTTTTTTTCTTTTGCATCGACGTCGATCGTTGCCTTCTCTCCGGCCGACGCAGATTTTTCTTCTTCGCCTTTCACACCGTCCTTGAAGCCTTTGACGGCCTTGCCAAGGTCGGAGCCGATATTGCCAAGCTTCTTCGTGCCGAAAACCAGAATAATCACCAGCAGCACGATCAGCCAGTGCCAAATGCTCAATGAACCCATTACTTTCTCCTAAACGAGCGCTTGCGCCCTAAAAACAATTCCTGCTATCGGTTACGCCTTAGCGTCGACCGCGCCAAGGACGCGGCCCACCGATGACATGCAAATGCAGATGGTACACCTCTTGACCGCCATCCGGACCAGTATTGAAGAGAGTCTTGAAACCGCCGGTACCGCTCCCCTCCGCAGATGCCTCGAAACCGCACCCCTGTTCCTGCGCCAGCTTCGGCGCAAGCAACATCATCTTGCCTAGTAAAGCCGCATGACTTTCGTTGCAGTCCGACAGTGTAGCAATATGTTGCTTCGGCACAATTAAAAAATGCACTGGCGCTGCAGGATTTATGTCGTGAAAGGCGATGAGGTTCTCATCTTCGTAAATTGCCTTTGTTGGGATCTGCTTTGCCGCAATCTTGCAGAATATGCAATTAGTCATAAGTATCCCGATTTATGTGAGGTTTTTAGTGGATGCTATTCGCCGTTGCGTTCGCGCTCAGCCAGTTTGCGATTGGCCTTTTCCTCGAGCCCTGACATGCCTTCACGCCGCGCCAGCTCATTCAGCACGTCTTGCGGGGTCAGGTCGAATTGCGCGAGCATGATCATCGAATGGAACCAGAGGTCGGCGCATTCATAGAGAACTTTTGACTTGTCCCCGGTTGCACGCGCGTCCTTAGCCGCCATGACCGTTTCGGTCGCTTCTTCGCCGATCTTTTTCAGGATCGCGTCGTCCCCCTTGGAGAACAGCCGGGCGACATACGATTTGTCTGGATCGCCGCCCTTGGCTGGCTTGCGTGACTCGATCACATCGGCCAATCGCCGTAAGGTTTCACTCATTGCTTGCTCTTACTTGTAGATGCTGTCTGGATCTTTCAATACCGGGTCGACTGCATGCCATTCGGCACTCTTTGCGTCGCCTTCGAGCTTCTGGAAGAAGCAGGAGTGCCGCCCGGTATGGCAAGCGATACCGTCGGCCTGCGTGACTTTCAGCAAAACCACGTCTTCATCACAGTCGAGTCGTATTTCATGGACCTTCTGAATATGCCCGGATTCCTCGCCCTTGTGCCAGAGCTTTTTGCGGGAACGGCTCCAGTAGACGGCCTCGCCCAGTTCCACTGTCCTGGCAAGCGCCTCGCGGTTCATCCACGCAAACATCAGCACATCATTGGAGCCGACTTCCTGAGCGATGACGGGAACGAGTCCATTCTCGTCCCACTTCACCTTGTTCAGCCATTTGGACTGGGTAGTCATGCCAGCCTCATCGGGATGCCCTGCTCGACCATGAAGCGTTTGGCTTCCTGGACCGTGTGCTGGCCATAGTGGAAGATGCTTGCCGCCAGTACCGCATCCGCCTTGCCGATCTTGATGCCGTCGGCGAGGTCCTGAAGCCCCCCGACGCCACCGGATGCAATTACTGGGATCGATACCGCATCGGATACCGCACGGGTCAAGGCAAGGTCAAACCCGCTCTTGGTGCCATCGCGATCCATGCTGGTCAGCAGAATCTCGCCGACGCCAAGGCTTTCCATCTTCTTCGCCCATGCGACCACATCAAGGCCTGTCGGCTTACGCCCGCCATGGGTGAACACTTCCCATTTGCCATCGCCGGTCTTCTTGGCGTCGATTGCCACCACAATGCATTGCGAACCGTACTTGTGCGCTGCGTCCTGCACCATTTGAGGGTTGGCGACGGCAGCACTGTTGATGCTGATCTTGTCGGCACCGGCATTGAGCAGGCGGCGAACGTCATCGACTGTGCGTACGCCCCCACCGACAGTCAGTGGAATGAAAACTTGCGATGCCACTGCTTCGATAATGTGCAGGATCAGGTCACGTTCGTCCGAAGTTGCAGTGATGTCGAGGAAGGTCAGCTCGTCGGCGCCTTGGTCGTCATAGCGGCGCGCGATTTCGACCGGATCGCCGGCGTCACGCAGCTCGACGAAATTAACGCCCTTCACCACGCGACCGGCTGTCACGTCGAGGCAAGGGATGATGCGTTTTGCAAGCGCCATGCTTATTCTTCTTCCGCCTCTTCGTGACCGCTCAGCTCGTCGGCGCGCTCTTGCGCCGCACGCAGGTCGAGTGTGCCTTCATAAATCGAACGCCCGCAGATCACGCCCTCGATACCTTCATCCTGTACTGCGCACAATGCCTCGACGTCCTTGATGTTGTGTACGCCCCCCGAAGCGATCACCGGAATGGTCATGCTCCTGGCGAGCTTGACGGTGGCGTCGATGTTCACACCTGCCATCATGCCGTCGCGGCCGATGTCGGTGTAGACGATGGCTTCACAGCCGTAGTCTTCGAACTTCTTGGCGAGATCGATGACTTCATGGCCCGACAATTTGCTCCAGCCGTCGGTTGCAACCTTGCCGTCCTTGGCGTCGAGCCCGACGATGATCTGCCCCGGGAACGCGCTGCATGCATCGTGCAGGAAGCCCGGATTTTTCACGGCTGCCGTGCCGATGATGATGTAGGACAGGCCGTCGTCCAGATAACGCTCAATAGTGTCCAGATCCCGGATGCCGCCGCCGAGCTGGACGGGGATCTCGTCAGTGCCGTTTTCGTCGGCGAAATCCCGCACTGCCTTGATGATGGCCTTGACTGCAGCCTCGTTCTTCGGCTTGCCCGCGAAAGCGCCGTTCAGGTCGACCAGATGCAAGCGCCGTGCACCCTGCGCCAGCCAATGTCGCGCCATCTGGGCGGGATCGTCCGAGAACACAGTGGCTTGGTCCATGTCACCTTGTTTCAGGCGCACGCAATGACCGTCCTTGAGGTCGATAGCAGGAATGAGCAGCATGGCTACTTTAGGTTGGGTTGAGATTAGTAAAGTTAGTAAGCAACGATTTCTCCACGGGACTCACGGCTTCCAGTGAACGAAATTCTTGTAGAGCTGCAGGCCAGCGGATGCGCTTTTTTCCGGATGGAACTGAGTGGCAAAGATGTTATCCCTTGCGACGGCGCAGGCGAACGGTCCGCCGTAATCCGTCTCGCCGGCCGTGTGACGGGGGTCGGCCGGAACCGCGTAATAGCTGTGCACAAAGTAAAAGTAACTATTGTCGGCAATGCCATTCCACAGCGGATGGGACAATGTTTGTTTGACACGGTTCCAGCCCATCTGGGGCACCTTGAAACGCGACCCGTCATCCTGGAGACGCCCTTCCAGCTGGAAGCGAACCACCTTACCAGGAAGTAATCCCAGCCCTTGGGTATCGCCCTCTTCGCTCCAGTCGAACAGCATCTGCTCGCCGACACAAACGCCAAACAATGGTTTCGAGCGCGCGGCCTCCATCAGGGCGTCCTGCAGGCCAGATTCACGCAGGCTGCGTATGCAATCGGGAATAGCCCCTTGTCCTGGCAGGACAAGGCGGTCTGCTGTACGCAGGTCGGCCAGCTCGCTGGAAATCCGCACGTCGGCTTCAGGAGCGACATGGCGCAAGGCCTGCGCTACCGAGCGCAGATTGCCCATGCCGTAATCAACAACAACGATCTTGTTCATGACAATGAATGAAATCTCTACGTGCCGCTAAGCCGCAGTTAGAGGCTGCCTTTGGTGGAGGGAATCGTTCCCGCTGCACGCGGATCCAGCTCGGCGGCCATGCGCAGTGCGCGGCCAAATGCCTTGAATACGGTTTCACACTGATGATGTGCATTCTCGCCACGCAGATTATCAATGTGCAAGCTTACCAGCGCATGGTTGACGAAACCCTGGAAGAATTCATGCGTGAGGTCGACGTCGAATGCGCCGATCATCGCGCGCTTGAAAGGCACATGGAATTCGAGACCCGGGCGTCCGGAGAAATCGACGACGACGCGCGACAGTGCTTCATCCAACGGCACATAGGCATGGCCATAACGGCGGATGCCCTTCTTGTCGCCGATGGCTTTTGCAAACGCCTGGCCGAGTGTGATGCCCACGTCTTCGACGGTGTGGTGCGCGTCGATGTGCAAATCGCCCTTGGCCTCGATATCGAGATCGATCAGGCCATGGCGGGCGATCTGGTCGAGCATATGATCCAGGAAAGGCACACCGGTATTGAGCTTCTGCTGGCCGGTTCCGTCAAGGTTGATCGCGACGCGGATCTGCGTCTCGTTGGTATTGCGAGTGACCTCGGCAATGCGTTGCGTGGGCATGTTAAGGGTTCTAAGGTTACGAAGCGAGCGACGCCTTCAAGGCATCAAGGAATAATCGGTTCTCTTCCGGGGTGCTGACGGTCACCCGCAAGCAGTTTTCCAACAATGGATGCATTTTACCGACATTTTTGATCAAAACCTTACGGTCTAACAACCGGGAAAAGACGGTGTTGGCGTCCACTGCAGCCGTTTTGATCCGTACAAGCAGGAAATTCGCTGCCGATGGGAAAACCTCGATACCGGGCATGATGGCCAGAGAAGCCGCCAGTTTGGAGCGTTCGGTACGCAACTCTGCGGCTTGCGCATCCAGTACGTTGACATGGTCGAGTACGAATTCGGCCGCAGCCTGAGTCAGCACATTGACGTTGTACGGAGGACGCACCTTGTCGAATTCGGCGAGCAACGCAGCGCTCGCAGACATGTACCCGAGGCGAATGCCTGCGAGACCAAGCTTGGAAACAGTCCGCATGACGACGAGATTGCCGAACTCCTGCAAGCGGGGCATGAAGCTCGCCTGTGCGAATGGCTGGTATGCCTCGTCCACCACGACGATGCCCGTCTCGCCGACGGCGCGGATGATATCGACCATATCGCTTTCATCGAACAAATTCCCGGTTGGGTTGTTCGGATAGGCGAGGTAGGTTATGGCCGGCTTGTGTTGCGCAATTGCCGCAAGCATTGCACTCTTGTCGAGGGAGAAGTCGGCATTGAGAGGGACGCCGACGAAATCCAGGCCTGCCAGCTTGGCGGACATGGCGTACATGACGAATCCCGGGGTCGGCGCCAGCACTTTCGCACCGGGCTTGGCGCAAGCAACGGAAAGCAGCGTAATCAGCTCATCGGAGCCATTGCCGAGGATGACGTCAAAACCTGTGGGTACGCCGAGATTCGCGCAGATCTTCTTTTTCAGTTCTGAATACGACGGCACCGGATAACGATTCATCGCCACATCCGCAAGTCGACGCCCGAGCTCAGCACGAAGATTCTCCGGCAGGGTGTACGGGTTTTCCATTGCATCGAGTTTGACGAAGCCTTCTGCGGCCGGCACATGGTACGCAGCGAGTGCCCGCACATCGGGCCGGATGATGTTTTCGATCAGGGACATAGGGTCTCGGAGGTGGATGTGGCGGCCGGGGTATCCAGCCCGGCCAGGCGGTTTTCTATGAGTGCACAGTACACGGGATTCAGCTCGAAGCCGACAAAGTTGCGGCCGCAGCGCTTGGCAGCCACTGCAGTGGTGCCGCTGCCCATGAAGGGATCGAGCACGACGCCACCCGGGGGGCAGGATGCCTTCAGCATCCGTTCGACGATCTCCAGCGGCTTCTGCGTGGGATGGTCGGCGCGCTCCCTGTGTTCGCGATGCAGGCGCGATACGCTCCACACGTCCTTGGGGTTGTAGCCGATTTCCAGCCACTTGGCGCCGACGAAGATGGAGCGCGAGCGCGCCTTCTTGGTTTCGGCGTCATAGGGAATACGCACGGCGTCGAGGTCGAAGTAGTAATCCCTCGCCTTCGCAAAAAAGCCGATGGTGTCGTGGACCGACGAGAATCGACGCGTGCTGCCGCCCATTGACGGCACCCGCCGATCCCAGATGATTTCATTCACCATCGTCATGCGCTTTTTCAGCAAGACGAAGATTTCCGGGGAATAGCGCCAGGTCAGGAAGATGTAGAAGCTACCGTTGGCTTTCAGCTTGGGCAGCGCGGCGTCGATCCATTGCTCGGTCCAGTGCAGATAGGCTTCTGCGTCGAGCTTGTCCGAATCATTGCCGTAATCCTTTCCCAGACCATAGGGCGGATCGGCGATCAGCAGATCGACGCTGGCATCCGGGATGCGCGAAAAGCCCTGCAGCGCGTCCTCGCAATGGATGCGATTAAGCCAGTCAGTCATTTCTCGTCTTCGGCGGGCATCATTTCAGCCGGTACTCGGCAGAGCGGGCGTGTGCCTGCAAACCCTCGCCATGTGCCAGCTCTGATGCAACCTTGCCTAAGGTCTGTGCACCGGCCTCGCTCACATGGATGATGCTTGAGCGCTTCTGGAAGTCGTACACGCCCAATGGTGACGAAAAGCGCGCAGTGCGAGACGTCGGCAACACGTGGTTCGGACCGGCACAGTAATCGCCCAGTGATTCGGACGAGAAGTGTCCGAGGAACATCGCGCCGGCGTGGCGAATCTTGTCAGCCCATTGCTGCGGATTTTCTGCAGAGATCTCGAGGTGCTCCGCGGCGATCAGGTTCGCAATCTCGCATGCCTCGTCCATATCGCGCACCTTGACCAGTGCGCCACGGTTGACGAGCGAGGTACGGATCACATCCTTGCGCGGCATGCCGTCGAGCTGGCGGTTGATGCTCTCTTCGACCTTGGCGATATAGCTGCTGTCAGGGCAGACGAGGATGGACTGCGCCAGTTCGTCGTGCTCAGCCTGGGAGAACAGGTCCATCGCCACCCAGTCCGGATTCGTGCTGCCATCGCAGAGCACCAGGATTTCCGACGGACCGGCGATCATGTCGATGCCGACAATGCCAAAGACGCGACGCTTTGCCGCGGCAACATAGGCATTACCAGGGCCGACGATTTTATCGACCTGCGGAATCGTCGCCGTGCCATAAGCCAGGGCGCCGACAGCCTGCGCACCGCCGATGGTGAATACGCGATCGACACCGGCGATCGCTGCGGCCGCAAGCACCAGCTCATTCTTCACACCATTCGGTGTGGGCACCACCATGATGATTTCCTGCACACCAGCGACCTTGGCCGGAATCGCATTCATCAGGACGGACGACGGATACGCCGCCTTGCCGCCGGGGACGTAGATCCCGACGCGATCAAGCGGCGTTACCTTCTGCCCCAGCACAGTGCCATCCGCCTCGGTATAGGTGAAGCCGTTACTGCCGGTTTCTGCTTTCTGGCGTTCATGGTAGGCGCGCACACGATCGGCCGCTGTCTGCAGTGCCGAGCGGCGTTGCGGCGACAGGCTGTTCAGTGCAGCGCGCAACTCGTCGTGCTGGATTTCGAGGGTGGCGACACTACTTTCGTCGAGCTTGTCAAAGCGGTTGGTGTACTCCAGTACGGCTACATCTCCCCGCGCCTTCACATCGGCGAGGATCTGCGCAGCAGCGCGGTCGATCGCTTCATCTTCGCTGGCTTCGAACGCAAGCACGGCGGAAAGCTGGGCCTTGAAGTCGGAAGCGGACGAATCAAGCTTTCGGATCTGGATCGGCATGTCTCACCTCGCTTTGGATGCAGCCTCGAACGCTTCGAGGATCGGTTGCAGGCGTTCGCGCTTGAGTTTCAACGCGGCCTGGTTGACCACCAGGCGCGACGAGATATCCATGATGTGCTCGACTTCAGTGAGGTTGTTCGCACGCAGCGTGCTGCCTGTGCTGACGAGATCCACGATCGCATCGGACAGGCCAACCAGTGGTCCGAGCTCCATGGAGCCGTACAGCTTGATCAGGTCCACATGGACGCCCTTCGCCGCAAAATGCTCGCGTGCGCAGTTCACATACTTGGTCACCACACGCAGGCGCGCGCCCTGGCGCACGGCGCTAGCGTAATCGAATCCCGCCGGAACGGCGACGGACAAGCGGCACTTGGCGATATTCAGGTCGATGGGCTGGTACAGGCCTTCACCTCCGTGCTCAAGCAGCACGTCCTTGCCGGCGACGCCAAAATCGGCCGCACCGTATTGCACATAGGTCGGCACGTCGGAGGCGCGCACGATGATGACGCGCACATTCGGATCGTTGGTCGGCAGGATCAGTTTGCGCGACTTCTCCGGATCTTCCGTGACCGTGATGCCGGCCGCCTGCAGCAGCGGCAATGTCTCTTCAAAAATGCGGCCCTTGGACAGAGCGAGGGTCAGTTGCTGGTTCATCATTTCACTCGCTCAATCTTGGCACCGACGCCGGAAAGCTTGACTTCCATGCGGTCGTAGCCGCGATCCAGGTGGTAGATGCGGTCAACCAGTGTCTGGCCCTGTGCCGCAAGCGCGGCAATCACCAGCGACGCCGAGGCGCGCAGGTCGGTGGCCATGACAGGCGCGCCAACCAGTTTTTCCACGCCCTGCACGACGGCGGTATGGCCGTCGATGTCGATGGAGGCGCCCAGGCGGTTCAACTCCTGAACGTGCATGAAGCGGTTTTCGAAGATGGTTTCGGTGACGCGGCTGCTGCCTTCTGCGATGCAGTTAAGCGCCATGAACTGCGCCTGCATATCGGTCGGAAAGCCCGGGTATTCGGTCGTGCGGAAGCTGACCGCTTTCGGGCGTGCCGACATTTGCACGCGAATCCAGTCGTCGCCAGCAGTAATGATTGCACCGGCTTCGCGCAACTTGTCGAGTGCAACGTCCAGGATGTCACTGCGGGTACGTTTGAGTATCACGTCGCCACCGGCTGCGGCGACTGCACACAGGAAGGTGCCGGTTTCAATCCGGTCGGCGATGACGGTGTGCGCTGCACCATGCAACTGGTCGACACCCTGAACCACCAGACGGTCGGTACCAATGCCATCAATCTTTGCGCCCATGGCGACGAGTAAATGCGCCAAGTCCGTCACTTCCGGCTCGCGCGCTGCATTCTCAAGCACCGTCTCGCCGTCCGCCAGCGCTGCAGCCATCAGCAGGTTTTCCGTGCCGGTGACAGTAATCATGTCGGTGACAATGCGCGTGCCTTTGAGCTTCTTTGCCTTCGCGTGAATATACCCGGCTTCGATCGCAATCTCTGCGCCCATTGCCTGCAGGCCCTTGATATGCTGGTCAACCGGACGCGATCCGATTGCGCAACCGCCGGGCAGGGACACCTTCGCTTCGCCGAAGCGTGCGACCAGCGGACCGAGCACAAGAATCGAGGCGCGCATGGTCTTGACCAGTTCATACGGTGCTTCGCACTTGTCGATCGCGCTGCCGTTGAGCGTCATGCGTTCACCGTCCTGCTCGACGCGCAACCCCATTTGCCGCAACAACTTGAGCATCGTGTTCACATCTTGCAGATGCGGAACATTGGACAGCTCAACCGTGCCCTCAGTGAGCAGGCCAGCGCACAGTATGGGGAGGGCCGCATTCTTGGCACCGGAGATCTCGATTTCGCCGGACAGGCGATTGCCTCCGGTAATAAGCAGTTTGTCCATTATTGCTGGAACTCTTCCGGAGTCAGGGTTTTCATTGACAAGGCATGGATTTCCTGGCGCATGCGATCACCGAGCGCCGCATAGACGAGCTGGTGGCGCTGAATCATGCGCTTGCCGGCAAAGGCGTTGGAAACGATGACGGCGCTGAAGTGCTGACCGTCTCCTTCGACTTCAACATGAGTGCAGTCAAGGCCGGCGGCGATGTAGCTTTTTACTAGCTCTGGAGTGGGCAACATGGTTCTTGCTTTCTAGTGGCGCAGCTTGTAACCGGACTTCAGCAAGTGGATTGCGAAGCTGGCAAGCAGCACAAAAAATATGGAAACGATCGAGAAACTGATCGTCGGATTCACGTCGGACTGGCCGAAAAAGCCGTAACGGAAGCCGTCAATCATATAAAAAAACGGGTTGAAATGGGACACTGTCTGCCAGAAAGAAGGCAGCGAGTGGATCGAGTAGAACACGCCCGACAGGAAGGTCGCCGGCATGATCAGGAAGTTTTGGAATGCTGCGAGCTGGTCGAACTTCTCTGCCCAGATACCAGCGATCAACCCCATCGTGCCGAGGATCGCCGCGCCAAGCAGGGCGAAAATGGCAATCCACCACGGCGCAGCGAACGTCAGCTTGGCGAACCATGCGGTGATGAGGAATACGCCCGCACCCACGGCAAGTCCGCGCACCATGGCAGCCAGCACATAGGCGCCAAACAATTCCCAATGCGACAACGGAGGCAGCAATACGAAGACGAGATTGCCGGTAATCTTGGACTGGATCAGCGATGATGAGCTGTTGGCGAAAGAGTTTTGCAGCACACTCATCATGACCAGGCCGGGAATCAGGAACGAGGTGTAGCGCACATCCGGATACACCTGCACATGTTCTTCCAGCACGTGACCGAAGATCAGCAGGTAAAGCATCGCCGTCAGGATCGGGGCAGTAATGGTCTGCGTCGCGACTTTCCAGAAGCGCAGCACTTCTTTGTAGAACAGCGTCTGAAAGCCGATCACTTTTCGCCCTCCATGATCTGGATGAACACGTCTTCCAGGTCGGCCTGTTGCAGCTGCATGTCCTCGATCACAGCACCCGCTTCCCGCAGCCTGGCGAGGATGGGCTCGACGTCGGTATATTCATTCACGCGCAATGTGTACTTGTTGCCGGACACCAGCTCGTCCGGATGCGAGACCAGTGGCTTGAGCGCATCCGGCAACGTCCCGTGCGCCAGCCGCACAACCAGTTGCGAACCGGAGATGCGCTTGATCAGCGCAGAAGTGGAATCCAGCGCGACCACCTTGCCGGCCTTAAGCATGGCCACGCGGTTGCACAGCGCCTGCGCCTCTTCGAGGTAATGCGTGGTAAGGACGATCGTGTGCCCTTCCCGGTTCAGGCGCGAGATGAACTTCCACAGCGTCTGCCGAAGCTCTACGTCAACGCCTGCAGTCGGCTCATCGAGAACGATTACCGGCGGCTTGTGCACAAGCGCCTGCGCAACAAGAACGCGGCGCTTCATGCCGCCCGACAGGGCACGCATGTTGGTATCCGCCTTGCTCGTCAAGTCGAGGTTCGCCATCACCTCGTCGATCCACTTGTCGTTGTTCTTCAGCCCGAAATAGCCTGACTGCATGCGCAAGGTTTCGCGCACGGTGAAAAAGGGATCGAACACCAGTTCCTGCGGGACAACGCCAAGTCGCTTCCTGGCTTGGCGGTAATCACGCACGACGTCATGACCAAGGATCGAGACCGTTCCCGAATCTGCCCGATTAAGTCCGGCGACAATCGAAATAAGCGTGGTCTTGCCCGCACCGTTCGGGCCGAGCAGACCGAAGAACTCGCCTGCTTCAATGGACAGCGTTACGCCACCAAGAGCCTGGAGCGACTTGTAGCGCTTAGCGACGTTGACGATTTCGAGAGCAGCCATGAGGCTTGGATCGATCTAAGAAGTGAAGGCCGACGCAAAAAGGTAGGGACTTGCGGCGAACCCTTGATTATATTGGATTTCCGGACGGGAAACCGGAATAGACGACGGACGACTGTCCTGTCAATGGTGCGGCAAATCGGTCCGCGGCTGCGGAATCGAAGTGGAATGAAGCAGTTCAGTAATGCCGTACAAATCCACCAGGCTCTGCAGATTCGACGGGAAGTTCTGGAATGTCAGCTGACTGCCTTGACGCTGCGCAGCGCGTTGCCACGCAAGCAAGGTTGCGACGGCCGCCGAGTCGACCACCGTCAATTCGCCCAAGTCGAACTGTGCCTCCCCGCCTTCGATTGCGCGCAAACCAGCATCCAGGACGGTTTTCGCGTTATGCACAGTCAAGGTCTGGGCGGGTCGGTACATGATTGACTCAGGAGACTTAAGAGGCTTTTGGCGCCTTGGCAGCATTTGCAGCCAGGCGCTTGTTCTTGTCGGACAGCGTCTTGATAAGCCCGTCGATACCGCCTTTGTTGATCTCGGCGGCAAAGTTACCCTTGTACGTTTCGACGAGCCACGCCCCCAGCACATTCATGTCATAGATCTTCCAGCCATTCGGCGTTTTCTCCAGGCGGTAGTTCAACTGGATAGGATCACCTCCGCGCGGCTGCAGTACCTGTGTGCGAACCTCGACTTCGGTATCGGAAGGATCGGCGCGCATTGGCTTGAAGTCCAGCTTCTGGTCACGAATCTGCGAGATCGCGCCGGAATACGTATAAACCAACAGCGTGCGGAATTCGTTGGTCAGCTGTTTTTGCTGTTCGGGTGTCGCCTGACGCCAGAACCGGCCTGCTGCCAAAGCGGTCATGCGCTGAAAATCCACGTGCGGCAACACCTTCGACTCTACCAGCTCCAGTACGCGCCTCTGATTACCGACCTGGATGTCCTTGTCGGACTTGGCAGTTTCAAGCACTTCGAGGCTGATGCGCTTGACGAGGGCGTCAGGCGCTTCCTGCGCCGATGCTTGGGGCATAAATGCCAGCATACCGACAGCAATTCCTGCGATGACAAACAATTTTTTGAGTACGTTCATATTTTCCTGAAATGTCGGGGGCAAACCGTGTTGCCCAGGATGGGTTGCCCACCGGCTTACTTCATCGTTTCCGTGACGGCGCGCTGCGCACTGTGATGGGCATTTTGTTCCACTTTGACAATGGGTTTCGACTCCGGTTCCGCGGATACTGTCATGTCGGCAACAGACGCCGCAGACGAATTCGGGTCCTCTTCCTCGGTCAATGTTGGCCCCACGTCAAACTCGTAGGTGGAGGTTTCCGGAGGCTCGCCATCGTACACTTTGCTCTGACGGCGTTGCAAGTATGCATCACGCACGAACACATACCGATCGAGTGCAGCCTCTTCCAACAGGTTCGATGCATCCAGCAACGCCGCGCGCTGATCGACGACGCGCACAGTCGACCCGGTATAGCGCCAGTGTTCCGGATGCGTGTGATGCCAGGGGTTGGACTGGATGTCGACCGGCATGGCGAAGGTGTCGCGCAAGGTCGAAGAGCCGAAAAGCGGCAGCACGACATAGGGGCCGGAACGGACGCCCCACTTGCCCAAGGTCTGGCCGAAGTCTTCATTGTGCTTGTACAACCCCGCCTCGGTACCAATGTCAAGCAACCCGCCGAGGCCGAATGTGGTGTTGACGGCCACGCGCATTACGTCAGACATGCCGTCCGCCAGTTTGCCCTGCAAGAGGTTGTTGATTGCAGTCGGCACATCGCCCAGGTTGCCGAAGAAATTGCCCACCCCGGTCTGCACAAAGGAAGGCAACTTGGTATACGCCTCGGCGGTGGGTTTGAGTGCAACCTGATCAAGCTTGTCATTAAACTGGAACATCGCCCGGTTGAAGGGCTCCAGCGGGTCGCGCGGATTATTGGTGGCACAACCAGCAAGCACCAGCACAGCCGCAAGCGCGACTATCCGTCGAATGGCATTCATTACTTCTCGCCTCCCGGCCCTTCAGCCGCTTTGCTGTAGAGGAATTGACTGATCAGGTTCTCCAATACAACTGCCGACTGCGTCATCTTGATGCGATCACCGGCGACCAGGTTACTGGTATCGCCTCCGGGCTCCAGACCGATGTATTGCTCCCCCAACAGCCCTGCAGTCAGTATCTTCGCGGATGAGTCCTTGGGGAACTTGTAACTGCTTTCCAGTTGCAGGGTGACAACGGCCTGATAGCTCTGGTCATCAAAACGGATGTCCGCAACGCGTCCGACCACCACCCCGGCGCTTTTTACCGGTGCACGCGGCTTGAGCCCGCCGATATTGTCGAACTTGGTAATGACTGGATAGGTTTGCTCGAAGGACAGCGAGCTCATGTTCCCAGCCTTCAAGGCGAGGAACATCAATGCAGCTGCACCGAGCAGTACGAACATGCCGACCCACAAGTCGAGTGATTTCCTTTGCATGACTGAATACCCTAACTATCGAATGCGAAGCCAGTGACGGCTTCAACATGAAAAAAACGGACTTCCAAACCGCCCCTGCATCAGCCAAACATCAACGCAGTCAGCAGGAAATCAAGCCACAGCACGGTGAGCGAGGAAATAACCACGGTGCGCGTCGTTGCCCGTGCGACACCTTCCGGCGTTGGCTGCGCCTCATATCCCTGGAACAGTGCGATAAACGTTACCGCAAATCCGAATACCACGCTCTTGATCACGCCGTTGATGATGTCTTCCCACAGATCCACGCCGGCCTGCATCTGCGACCAGAATGCGCCTTCATCGACACCGATCAGGCGCACGCCAATGATGTACCCGCCGATTACGCCCACTGCACTGAAAATCGCCGCCAATACCGGCATTGCGATCACGCCGGCCCAGAATCGGGGTGCGACGACCCGCTGTAGCGGATTGATCGCCATCATCTCCATTGCAGAGAGTTGCTCGCCCGCCTTCATCAGACCGATTTCCGCAGTCAGCGACGTACCGGCACGCCCGGCAAACAGGAGCGCGGTCACTACCGGTCCGAGTTCACGCGTAAGAGACAAGGTCACCATCACGCCAAGTGCCTGCTCCGAACCATAACGGTTCAGGATGTAATAACCCTGCCAGCCCAACACGAAGCCGACGAACAGTCCGGACACCGAGATGATCACCAGCGAGTAGTTGCCGATGAAGTGGATCTGGTCCGTAATCAGCCGTGGACGGCGAAACAAGCCAACCGACGCACCAAGCAGTGCGAAGAGTGTACGTGTCGCGTACCCGACACTACCAACTGTCTCGCGCACCAGACGGCCAAGCGATGCAACCGTATCGAGGATCATGAGCGCACCTCGATCTTCAGGTCTTCAGCAAGCGAGCGCCCCGGATAATGGAAGGGCACCGGCCCGTCCGCCTCGGCATGGACGAACTGCCGCACATAAGGATCGCTCGACTCCAGCATCTGCTGGGGGGTGCCGTGCGCGACAATTCGCCCTTGGGACAGGAAATACACGTAATCGGCAATCAGAAAAGTCTCGTGTACGTCATGCGACACGACGATCGATGTCGAACCCAGCGCGTCGTTGAGGCGGCGAATGATGTTCGCGGCGACACCCATCGAAATCGGGTCGAGCCCTGCGAACGGCTCGTCATACATGATGAGCTGCGGATCGAGGGCGACAGCGCGCGCCAAGGCAACGCGGCGTGCCATACCGCCGGAAATCTCGGACGGCTTGAGCTGGGCAGCATTGCGCAGGCCCACGGCATGCAATTTCATCAGAACCAGGTCGCGAATCAATTCCTCGGGCAGCGTCGTATGTTCACGCAGCGGGAACGCCACATTTTCAAATACGGTCAGGTCGGTGAACAGCGCTCCATGCTGGAACAGCATGCCCATCTTGCGGCGCATCGCGTACATCTTCCGCGTATCGCGCGCATTGACCATCTGTCCGTCAAACTTGATGGTGCCGTTTTGGGCCTGCAGCTGGCCGCCGATCAGGCGAAGAATTGTCGTTTTGCCGGAGCCGGATCCGCCCATGACCGCAACCACCTTTCCACGCGGGAAGTCCATCTGGAGCCCAGAAAGGATCGGGCGGATCCCGTAGGAGAAATGCAGGTCACGAATTTCGACGAGGTTGGGCACAACTCTTAACTTTTGCGTAAAGGTGAGATTGTAGTTCAGAAATGGCTACCCGGCTTTTGGCGTGGCCCAAGCGCAGGTCGAAATGAGACAAAAAAGCCCGCCGCATCGTTTCATGCAGCGGGCCTCAAGTTACAACAACTGCAACTTATCGCGGCAGGACGCTCGCTCCCATCAGGAATTCGTCCACGGCACGCGCGCACTGGCGGCCCTCGCGAATTGCCCATACTACCAGTGACTGGCCGCGACGCATGTCGCCTGCGGCAAACACCTTGTCTACCGAGGTCTTGTAGCAGCCGTCGCCATCAGTAGTGGCGCGGGCATTGCCACGCGCATCTTTCTCGACACCGAACGCATCCAGCACTTGCTGCACCGGCGACACGAAGCCCATTGCCAGCAGGACCAGATCGGCCTTCAGTTCGAACTCGGAATTCGGCACTTCCACCATCTTGCCGTCCTTCCATTCGACGCGGGCTGCAATCAGCTTTTCAACCTTGCCGTTCTTGCCTTCGAGGCGCTTGGTGGCGACAGCCCAGTCACGCTGGCAGCCTTCGTCGTGGGACGAAGACGTGCGCAGCTTGGTCGGCCAGTACGGCCAGACGAGCGGCTTGTTCTCCTGTTCCGGCGGCTGCGGCAGCAGTTCAAACTGCGTGACCGATGCTGCGCCGTGGCGGTTGGAGGTGCCGACGCAGTCGGAGCCGGTATCGCCGCCACCGATCACCACCACATGCTTGCCGGTGGCCATGATCTGGTCCTTCAGCTTGTCGCCGGCATTGACCTTGTTCTGCAACGGCAGGAATTCCATCGCGAAGTGGACGCCTTTCAGTTCGCGGCCCGGAACTGGCAGGTCGCGCGGTGTTTCGGCACCGCCGGCAATAACGACCGCATCGAAGTCCTTCTTCAGCTGATCCGGGGAGATGGTTTCCTTCGCCCAGTTGTAGACGTTCGAAGGAAAATCCTTGCCGACGAAAACGCCGGTACGGAAGGTCACACCTTCAGCCTTCATCTGCTCGACACGGCGATCGATATGCGATTTCTCCATCTTGAAGTCAGGAATGCCATAACGCAGCAGGCCGCCAACACGATCGTTCTTCTCGAAGACGGTCACATCATGGCCGGCGCGTGCAAGCTGCTGTGCAGCCGCCAGCCCGGCCGGACCAGAACCGACGACAGCAACTTTCTTGCCGGTCTTAGCGGCAGGCACTTGGGGCAGTACCCAGCCATTCTCCCAACCCTTGTCGATAATGAAGTGCTCGATTGACTTGATGCCAACCGGATCGTTGTTGATGCCGAGCGTGCATGCGGCTTCACAAGGTGCCGGGCAGATGCGGCCGGTGAATTCCGGGAAGTTGTTCGTGGAGTGCAAGTTATCCAGTGCTTCACGGTAGTTGCCGTGATAAACCAGGTCATTCCAGTCCGGGATGATGTTGTTTACGGGGCAGCCGTTATTGCAGAACGGGATGCCGCAGTCCATGCAACGCGCGCCCTGAATCTTGGCGTCGGCGTCGGAGAGGTGCATCACGAATTCCTTGTAATGCTTCTTGCGCTTTTCGGGTGCTTCGCTCGCCTCTTGCAAGCGTTGGTATTCCAGAAAACCGGTTACTTTTCCCATTTTTTACTCACATTGTTAGCGGCAAGTGCAATTGCGCTGCCCTTGCCGCTGCATTGTTTATTGACAGTTAGGCTGCGATCTTTTCTTTTCCCTGGGCCGCTGCGTGCAGCTCGGCCAGTGCCCGCTTGTACTCGGTCGGGAACACCTTCACGAACTTGGCACGGGAGTTAGCCCAGTCGTCCAGCAGGTTGCGCGCGCGCGTGCTGCCGGTGTACTTGAAGTGCCGTTCGATCAGGCCCTTCAGGATCGCTTCGTCAGTCTGTCCTTCACCACCGCGAACCGGGCTGTGCCAGATTGCACGATCCACCTTGGCTTCCTGGTCGGCCGAGGAGAGCACCGGGTCAAGGACAACCATCGCCATGTTGCATTTCTTCGCAAACTCGCCGTCCGGGTCATAAACGTAAGCCAGGCCACCGGACATGCCAGCCGCGAAGTTGCGGCCGGTTGCGCCAAGGACGACGACGGTACCGCCGGTCATGTATTCGCAGCCGTGGTCGCCTGTGCCTTCAACGACAGTGATGGCACCCGAATTACGTACTGCGAATCGCTCGCCGGCTACGCCGTTGATGAATGCTTCACCGGAGATCGCGCCGTACAGCACAGTATTGCCGGCAATGATGTTGTCGACCGCCCAACCGCGGAATTCGGTGTTCGGGCGCACGATGATGCGGCCGCCCGACAGGCCCTTGCCGACGTAATCGTTGCCCTCGCCGACCAGATCCAGCGTGATGCCGTGTGCGAGGAACGCACCGGCGGACTGGCCGGCGGTACCCTGCAGCTGGATGTGGATGGTGTCGTCCGGCAGGCCGTCGTGACCATAGCGCTTCGCGACTTCGCCCGAGAGCATGGTGCCGACGGTGCGGTTGACGTTCTTCACCGGCGAGATGAAGGAAACCTTCTCGCCCTTTTCCAGCGCAGCCTTTGCTTGTGCGATCAGCTTGTGGTCCAGTGCCTTTTCGAGGCCGTGGTCCTGCTCTTCAACCTGGAAGCGGGGCTCGGATGCCGGCACGTCAGGTTGATGGAAGATCTTGGTGAAGTCCAGACCCTTTGCCTTCCAGTGCGTGATTGCCTTCGACTTGTCGAGCAGGTCGGAACGGCCGATCAATTCGTCGAACTTGCGGATGCCGAGCTGCGCCATGATCTGGCGAACTTCTTCCGCAACGAAGAAGAAGTAGTTCACAACGTATTCCGGCTTGCCGGAGAACTTCGCACGCAGCACCGGATCCTGGGTTGCAACGCCGACCGGGCAGGTATTCAGATGGCACTTGCGCATCATGATGCAGCCTTCGACGACTAGCGGAGCCGTCGCGAAACCGAATTCGTCAGCACCGAGCAGCGCACCGATGACAACGTCGCGACCAGTCTTGATCTGACCGTCGGTCTGCACGCGGATGCGGCTGCGCAGGCGGTTCAGCACCAGCGTCTGCTGCGTCTCAGCCAAGCCGAGCTCCCACGGTGAACCAGCGTGCTTGATCGAGGACAGCGGCGACGCGCCCGTGCCGCCATCATGGCCGGCGATCACGACGTGGTCAGCCTTGGCCTTGGCGACACCAGCAGCCACCGTGCCGACGCCGACTTCAGATACCAGCTTGACCGAGATCGATGCCTTTGGATTGGCGTTCTTCAGGTCATGGATCAGCTGTGCCAGGTCTTCAATCGAATAGATATCGTGGTGCGGCGGCGGCGAAATCAGGCCGACGCCCGGCACCGAGAAGCGCAGCTTCGCGATGTACTCGGACACCTTGTGGCCCGGCAGTTGGCCGCCTTCGCCCGGCTTGGCGCCCTGCGCCATCTTGATCTGGATCTGGTCGGCAGAAGTCAGGTACTCGGCGGTCACACCGAAGCGGCCGGAAGCCACCTGCTTGATCTTGGAACGCAGGGAATCACCTTCCAGCAGCGGCAGGTCGACTTCGATGCGGTCCTTACCAATCACGGAAGCGAGGGTCTCGCCCTTTTTGATCGGGATGCCCTTCAGTTCCTGGCGATAACGGTTCTCGTCTTCGCCGCCTTCACCGGTATTGGACTTGCCGCCGATGCGGTTCATCGCAATCGCCAGTGTCGCGTGCGCTTCCGTCGAGATCGAGCCGAGCGACATCGCGCCGGTGGCGAAGCGCTTGACGATTTCCTTTGCCGGTTCGACTTCGTCGATCGAAATCGCCTTGCTTGGATCGATCTTGAATTCGAACAGGCCGCGCAGCGTCATGTGACGCTTGGACTGATCATTGATGATCTGGGCGTACTCTTTATATGTGTTGAAGTTGTTCGAACGGGTCGAATGCTGCAGCTTCGCAATCGCGTCCGGCGTCCACATGTGCTCTTCACCGCGCACGCGGAAGGCGTATTCGCCGCCGGCGTCCAGCGCATTGGCCAATACCGGATCATTGCTGAATGCCAGCCTGTGCAGGCGCAGCGCTTCTTCTGCAACTTCGAACACGCCGATACCTTCAACGTTCGATGCCGTGCCTTTGAAGTACTTGTCGACCAGCGCCTTGTTCAGGCCGATGGCTTCGAAAATCTGCGCGCCGCAGTAGGACATGTAGGTCGAGATGCCCATCTTGGACATGACCTTCATCAGGCCCTTGCCGATCGCCTTCTGGAAGTTGTAGATCGCCTTCTCTGCCGACAATTCGCCCGGCAGGCTCTTTGCCATTTCGGTTAACGTATCCATCGCGAGGTACGGGTGGACAGCTTCCGCACCGTATCCGGCAAGCAGTGCGAAGTGGTGTGTTTCGCGTGCAGAGCCGGTTTCCACCACCAGGCCGGTGGAGGTACGCAGCCCCTTGCTGACCAGATGCAGGTGGATGGCCGACGTGGCGAGCAGCGCCGGGATCGCGACCTGGTCTGCGTCGACTTTGCGGTCGGAGATGATCAGGATGTTGTGACCGGACTTGACCGCATCCACCGCCTTTGCGCACAGCGATGCAAGACGCGCTTCAATGCCTTCCTTGCCCCATGCAACCGGATAGCAAATGTTGAGTTCAAATGACTTGAACTTGCCGCCGGTGTGCTTGCTGATGTTGCGCAGCTTGGCAATGTCCGCATAGTCGAGGACCGGCTGCGACACTTCGAGGCGCATCGGCGGGTTGATGTTGTTGGTGTCGAGCAGGTTTGGCTTGGGACCAATGAAGGACACGAGCGACATCACCATCGCTTCGCGGATCGGGTCGATCGGCGGGTTGGTGACTTGCGCGAACAGCTGCTTGAAGTAGTTGTACAGCGTCTTGTTCTTGTTGGACATGACGGCCAGCGGCGAGTCGTTGCCCATGGAGCCGACTGCTTCTTCGCCGTTTGACGCCATCGGGGCCATCAGGAACTTGATGTCTTCCTGGCTATAGCCGAATACCTGCTGGCGGTCGAGCAGCGGGATCTCGGACTTCGGCTCTGCCGGTTCGGCATCCAACTCGTCCAGCTTGATGCGGACGGACTCGATCCACTGCTTGTACGGCTTGGCGTTGGCGTAGGTGTCCTTCAGTTCCTTGTCGTCGATGATGCGGCCAGCGTCGAGGTCGATCAGGAACATCTTGCCCGGCTGCAGGCGCCACTTCTTGATGATCTTCGATTCCGGAATCGGCAGTACGCCAGATTCGGAGGCCATGACGACGAGGTCATCGTCAGTCACGATGTAGCGTGCGGGGCGCAGGCCGTTGCGGTCGAGCGTGCCGCCGATATGGCGACCGTCGGTAAAGGCCATTGCAGCAGGGCCGTCCCACGGCTCCATCATCGCAGCGTGGTATTCATAGAATGCGCGACGATTGTCATCCATCAGCGAGTGGTTTTCCCAGGCTTCCGGGATCATCATCATCATCGCTTGTGCCACCGGATAGCCCGCCATCACCAGCAGTTCGAGCGCGTTGTCGAAGCAGGCGGTGTCGGACTGGCCTTCGTAAATCAGCGGGAAGAGCTTCTTCAGGTCGTCACCGAGGACAGCCGACTTCATCACGCCTTCGCGGGCACGCATCCAGTTGAAGTTGCCTTTCACCGTGTTGATTTCACCGTTGTGGGCGATCAGTCGATACGGGTGCGCCAGCGGCCATTCCGGGAAGGTATTGGTCGAGAAGCGCTGGTGCACGAGTGCAAGCGCCGAGACGCAGCGCGGGTCCTGCAGATCCTTGTAATACACACCGACCTGGTCGGCGAGAAGTAAACCTTTATAAACGACGGTGCGCGCCGACATTGACGGCACGAAAAATTCCTTGCCGTGGATAAGGTTCAGCGCCTGGATGGCATGGCCGGACGACTTGCGGATCACATACAGCTTGCGCTCCAGCGCGTCCGTCACCATGATGTCCGGACCGCGGCCGATGAAGATCTGGCGGATGACCGGCTCTTTGGCACGCACGGTCGGCGACATCGGCATGTCGAGATCAATCGGAACGTCACGCCAGCCGAGGACGACCTGCCCTTCAGCCAGCACGGCACGTTCGATTTCCTGTTCACAGGCGATGCGGGAAGCGCTTTCCTTCGGCAGGAAGACCATACCAACACCGTATTCCCCTGGCGGCGGCAGGGCTACTCCCTGCTTCGCCATTTCTTCACGGTAGTACTGGTCCGGGATCTGGATCAGTATGCCCGCGCCGTCGCCCATCAGCTTGTCCGCGCCGACCGCACCCCGGTGATCGAGGTTTTTGAGAATCAGCAGGCCTTGCTCGACGATAGAGTGGCTTTTCTTGCCTTTAATGTGGGCGACGAAACCGACGCCGCAGGCGTCATGTTCGTTGACAGGATCGTATAGACCTTGCGCGTGCATAAGCTTTCTCCGCAACTTGTGTGATGTTGAGGATGAAGAATAGTGCAGTGCAATAGATTGTTCAACTTAATTAATTGGGGTCGGAGCAAAATTAATGCAATCTTCATTCTGCCAGCATTACAAATAGGGACAGAGTTAAATCGAAGGCAGTTGATTTGCCGTTTTTCTTAAACGATAGAGACACTCTGTTGCTACGTCGGCTCGCGCGGAGAAGTGAATACTGGCTTTTCTTTCGGTGGCCGTCCGCGCTTGGCGGGTATCACGCGGCGGCTTGCCTGTTTTTCGAGTGCCGCTTTGAATTGATCCGAACCAAGTGGCCAACCTTTCAGCGTGGCTTCTGTCAGGGCGTTGGTTTCCTCAATGCCTGGTGCCCGCTCCATCAATCGCTGATATGCGAGCTCGCGGTCGAATGGCGTATTACCCAGCCCCCAGAACAGTGGATGATCGGTAATAAGCGGGTCGGGTTTTGTGCCGGCATGGTGGGCGTAGCTGGACCAAGGGTAATCCGCGGGCGCTGCAACGAGACCAGCACGTACCGGGTTCTGCTCGATATAGCAGCTGCAAGGCAGGAAATAACGCTCAGCCTCGATGATCGTGGCCCTGTATCGACCCTGCCAGAGGGTGCCGGTCCGCTGGTACTTGCTATTAAAATACGGCACATAATGGCGCCCGACCCACTGCATCATCTTCGAGAGACCGGTGCGGTCCTGCGGAGATACCAGGAGATGCAAGTGATTGGGCATCAGCACATAAGCGTGAATCGCAACCTTGAATTGCCGGGCTGCCTCACGCAACCAGCGCAGGAAAGCCGAGTAGTCCTCGTCCTCAAGGAAAATCGCCTGTCGGTTGTTGCCGTGCTGGATGATGTGATGGGTCTGATTGGGAACGACGAGTCGCGGGAGTCTGGCCATGGCTAATTCGAGTCCATCGTCGGCACGCCGTCGCGCCGCGATGCAAACGCATTTTATCCCGCCCGGGCAGCGACCGCGCTCGCCTCAGGTTCAGATCTGCGCGTTTGCGGTATTGCGCCAGACGACTTCTGGCCGGACAAACTCAATGTCAGCTTTACGGTCTGCGGTATTGATACATTCCGCTTGCTGGCGCCGGACGCTGTCGCGCGCATAGATGCTGCTCTTGATCTTGCCCTCGGATGGAAGGCGTTTTGCCGAGAATCGGACCGTCCTGATGCCAGCTTTGGCAAAGTAGGCATCCCGCACCATGTCGCGGCGGCTTGTTCGGGATCGATGATCGATTTCCACGATGGCGATCAAATGCATTTTCTCGTCGAATATCGCATAACCGACACGCTCGCCCCTGATACGGTCAAGCCCGCTTTTGCGCGCCACACCAATACCCATCGGCTCGATCAGTGCCGATACTGCCATTTGCGGACAGACCACGCACTCCGGCAAGGCATGCCGCAAGCGGTAAAAAAACTCGCGCTCACTTCCGGTCAGCACGTTTTTCTTGCGGTATTTCGTGGACGTTTCCCGCGTCGATGCAAACCAGAAGAGCAGGCCACCAAACACGATTGATGTAAAAACGATTGCCTCACTCATAGCTCCCCCGCATTCTCACATTGTCGAAAGACCAATTAATTTAACATTTGATAACATTTTTTGCCATTCCGATCGGCAAGTTAGCGCTGTTCCGTGCGGATACAGTTGAGAAAGCTCAAAGAGAAATTTTTGGAAGGCGACGACCTTATTGCAAGGTCAACAACCTGGCTCGCAAGGCCAAACCCTGAAGCAATCTGCTGAGGTAAAACGGGGGGCTAGGAAGTGATGGAGCAACTTCAGTCTGGTTGGACAGTTCATGAGAGCTGCCCCGTCCTCGGCTCGATGGTGCGGCTCCTGCCATCGCGCGGGGCGACGCCGGGCCGAGGTGCCGAGTTCGCTACGACGCGCCGCCGTGCGTGTGCCGTGAGCAATGAACCCGGACTCGATCGGCCGGTCATGCCGAAGCTGCCCTAAAAGATTTTTCGCACCCAGGATGGCTCGACCTGCCGGCGCTCAGCGATGGTACGCGTAAGGAGCATGCGCAGCGCGTCAAGAGGAGCGATTTCTACCTGGTCGATCGTAGCGCCGGGCTGGGCAGCATCCCAGTCACCGTACAGGAAGCCGAGTGCTTGCCGGTTGACGGTCAGCGGCAGGACCATGAAGCTGCGAACGGATGGAAATGTATCTTTCCACCAGCGAGGGACCTTGTTGGCGAAGGCCGGGTTGAGCGCGTTCTCGACGAAGACCATCTTGTCGTTGACCATCGCGGCGTGGAAGACGTCCGGCTGGTAGGCATCACTGAATGCCAGACGCGGCAGCAGTTCGTGGACACCATCGCCAAGGCCGAGGTGGGCCACATACTGGCCGCGCTCCCGATCGCGCACGAAAGCTACCGTCCGCCTGAAGCCAAGTCCTTGGTAAACCGTTTCCAACGCCATCGACATCAACTGCCCGGTGCTCGCGCTGCGCGATGCACCGCGCATGTCAGCAACCCCACTGCGCAGGATGGTCGCCGCATCGGCCGGTTTGCCGGCGACAGAGGCGGAAGCACGCCGTGCAGATGCGCCGGCCTTGGCGCCGCGTATGCCTCCCACCTCTTCTTCGGCGGCGGTGCGATGGCCGGCATCGATGGCGGTGACCAGTTCCGAAGCCGGCAAGCCCAGCATGTCGGCATAACCGGCAGCCAGGGCGGCAACTTGTGCACCCGCGCCATCATCCGCAACGGAAAGTACATCTGCACAACGCGATGACAGCGTGGAGACGACGGCGAGCCAATCGCCATGGTCGAGCGGTTCACTGACGGGCCGCGGCGGCACTTCGCCCAAGGTATTGACCACCGTGGCAGGCAGGGACCACTGCTGTGCAACCTGACGGCCAATATCGTCCAGGCTCAGGCCGAAGATTTCACGCGCGGCCTCGTTTTCATTACCGAGTTCGGCGGAACGCTGCTGCACTTGCGGCCAGCGGTCGGAAAGATAGAAGACGGCCATCATGCGTCCGAGCGAGTGCAGGATCGAACAGACCACGGCCTCCTCTGCATTGCGCATGCCCGCCGACGACACCACTTGCCGCGCGATATGTCCGGCGAGCACGGCCTTTTCCATTTCGTCGCGCGTCTGCGCCGATTCGGCAGAAACGGCCGACAACCCGTCAATCAGCTTGAGTCCGAGCGCAAGGTGGCCGATCGCCTCGGTGCCAAGGACGATGACCGCCTTTGAAACGGTGTTGATGTCCTGGCCGAATACCGAGTACATCGCGCTATTGGCGAGCCGCAGAACCTTCTGGGTCAGCGCCGGGTCCTGCAGCACGGTTCTCGTCATGTTGAATTCGCGTTCGTCGTCACCGCGCATGGCACCGACAATCGCGTTCACCACACTGGAGAAACCCGGCAGGTCGCCTCGTTGTCGCACGCGCGCCCACAGCAGTTCCATGGTTTGCACGGCTTTCGCCGACGCGCCCCGGTCGAGTTCACTCATGCACTGACCTCGCTCGTGAGCACGCCGCCCCCGGTCTGCAGCAGCTTGATCGCATGCTCGGGCAACAATGGCCGGCCTGTCAGATATCCCTGAATGAAATCGCAACCGTGCGAGGCGAGGAACTGCAGTTGCTGTTCATTCTCAACACCTTCGGCAACGGTGCTCAGGTTCAGGTGGCTCGCAAGGCTGAGCACCACGTTGCAGATTGCGACATCCTTGACGGACGACGGCAGATCCTTGATGAATGCACGGTCGATCTTCAACGTTGCAATCGGGAAGCGCTTCAGATAGGCAAGCGACGAGTATCCCGTGCCGAAGTCGTCAATCGCAATGCGGACATTACGCTCTGCCATCGCATTCAGCAGTGCTTCCGCATGGGCGGGATCAGACATCAGGATGCCTTCGGTGATCTCGAGCAGCAACTGCTGCCCGTCCAGTCCGGACAGCTTCAGCGCCTCGTCCATGACGTCGAGGAACTGGTCGTTCCGGAACTGCCGCGGACTGACGTTGACCGACACATAGAGCGGCCTGCCCGCCGCCTCCGAAAATCGTTTCACCTGCATGCAGGCTGCCTTCAGCGCCCATGCTCCAAGCAGGTTGATCAGGCCGTTACTTTCGGCCATCGGGATGAACTGCAACGGCGACACCATGCCGATGCCGGGTCGGTGCCAGCGCATCAAGGTCTCGAAACCCATGATCCGGCGGCTGCGTGCGTCGACGATCGGCTGGTAGTGCAGCAGGAACTCGCCGTCGCGCACCGCCTGGAACATCGCCGCCTCCATCGCGACATCATGGTCCGGCTGGTCAAATTTCTGGTTGCAGTAGACAACGCAGCGCGCCTTGCCTGTTTCCTTGGCACGGCGCAATGCGGTATCCGCATGCGCGAGCAATTTCACCTCGTCATCGCCGTGCTCCGGAAAAACTGCCGCCCCGAGCGAGATCCCCACGTAGAGGATGTGCCCCTGGATATCGAACGGCAGATGGACACTGGAAATCATGCGACGCGCAACGGCCTGTATATCCGCTTCGGTCACCACTCCCGGCAGCACAGCGAGGAACTCGTCTCCGCCCATGCGTGCCAGCGTATCTTCGCCGCCCAGCGCATCTGACAGGCGCGCGGCCGCCACGCGCAGCAATGCATCGCCGACGGCATGTCCGAGGGCGTCGTTGACTTTCTTGAAACCATCAAGGTCAAGCGCGATGACGGAAAAGCCGCCGCCGGTACGACGCGAACGCGCAATGGCAAGGCGCACGCGGTCGGACAGCAGCGCGCGGTTCGGCAACTCGGTCAGCGCATCGTGCGTGGCCAGATGGCGTACTCGCTCTTCACTCACCTGCTGCTCTGAAATGTCTCGGCCGACTGCCAGCACTTCGATGCCTCCCTGCGCTGCAGGACAGGCCGTAAAACGCAGCTCCAGCCAGAGCGCATCCATCGCCGTCTTGAGGCGGACATTCAATTTGCCTTGCTGGTTGGTGGCTGCGGTTTGCGCGATGGCGGATTCGAGCGCAGGACGGTCCGCAGCGACCATCAGCTCGCCAAGCGCCATGCCCGCCGGATTCATACCACCGTTGATCAGATCAACCGCACGCTTGCTCGCGTACAGGATCACGCCTTGCGCATTCAAGCGGAAAACCACGTCGCCGGCCACTTCCATGAGGCTGTTCAACTGCGCTTTCGCCAACAGCTCCGAGCGGTCACGACGTAGTGAAAACATTGTAAGAATCGTAATTTGAATGTCAGCCCGGCGCTTCCATGCGCCGGACCGGCCGTACTAAAAGCGGCAAAGGGTTCGCCATCTTAGCAAATTGCGCTATGGAAATTAAATCCACAGGGAAATGTTGTTGCAGATTATCCAGAAAAAACGTAAACCCTTGATCCAAAAAAGAAATTGACTTCACAACGCATTGAAGGTATTGACAATCGTTAATTTATAGAACATGTCGAAAGTTGTTACATGGATGAACAGGGAGTATGACCGAGCATTCTGACGCTGAATCACGCCCCGAGCCATAATCCGCAGCGTCCATAACGACGGGTATCTACGGAGCAATATTTGGTGTTAAAGTCTTGCCCCGACTCAACATCAAGACATGCCAATGGATGCTCTCGCAGAGGCGCATGCCGCCATTCCAGCCGACGCTACTGAATGCGATGTTTTTGTGATCGGCGGCGGTCCCGCCGGCTCTACCGCAGCGGCCCTGCTGGCGCAAAAGGGTTACCGGGTAACGCTTGCAGAAAAGGCAAGGCATCCACGCTTTCATATCGGCGAATCCCTGTTGCCGGCGAATTTGCCGCTTCTGGACCAGCTCGGCGTTGCCGATGAAGTGCGCGCGATCGGCATGGAAAAGTGGTCGGCGGAATTCGTGTCGCCCTGGCATGCGCACAAGCAGGTCTTCCATTTTGGCGAGGCGATGGACAAATCGATGCCGCACGCCTATCAGGTACAGCGCGCGGAGTTCGATGAAATTCTGATCCGCAACGCGCAGCGCAAAGGCGCAACGGTGCTAGAAGCTTGCAAGGTCAACGACGTTGCCTTCCTTCCGAACGACCAGGGCGCGGTGATCCACGCCCAACTCGATGATGGTTCGAAGCGGTCTTGGCGCGCGCGTTTTGTGCTCGACGCCTCGGGCCGAGACACCTTCCTCGCCAATCGCTTCAAGGCGAAACATCGTAATGAAAGGCATAACAGCACGGCGCTGTACGCCCATTTCACCGGCGCCAAACGCAATGAAGGCAAGGCCGAAGGCAACATCACCATTTTCTGGTTCGAGCATGGCTGGTTCTGGTTCATCCCTCTGCAGCACGGCAAAACGAGCGTCGGCGCCGTCACCTGGCCGTACTACCTGAAAACGCGCAAGAAGCCGCTTGCCGACTTCCTGATGGACACGATTGCCATGTGCCCCGCGCTGAAGGAGCGTCTGGAAGGCGCACAGATCGTGTCCGATGTGGAAGCGACCGGCAACTTTGCCTACAGCTGCGACCACACGCACGGTGCCAACTACCTGTTGCTGGGCGACGCCTACGCCTTCATCGATCCGGTCTTTTCCTCCGGCGTGATGCTGGCGATGAACAGTGCCTTTGCCGGCGCGGACACCGTCGATACCTGCCTGCGTTCGCCGGAGAAGGCATCGGCGGCACTGCGTCGCTTCGACAAAGTGATGCGCATCGGGCCGAAGCAGTTTTCCTGGTTCATCTATCGCGTGACGAACCCGACGATGCGCGAACTGTTCATGGGGCCGCGCAACATCTTCCGCATGCAGGAAGCGCTGCTTTCCGTGCTGGCGGGCGACGTCTTCGGCAAGACGCGCATCTGGCCGCATCTGC
The DNA here is from genome assembly GCF_054780595.1 of Noviherbaspirillum agri. Classification (NCBI taxonomy): domain Bacteria; kingdom Pseudomonadati; phylum Pseudomonadota; class Betaproteobacteria; order Burkholderiales; family Oxalobacteraceae; genus Noviherbaspirillum; species Noviherbaspirillum agri. The sequence continues at coordinate 266,700 of NZ_BAAGWA010000005.1, read as the reverse complement.
TGGCATTCAAAGGCTTGTACTACGCCATGTCGCTATACAACTTCAGGCGCACGCTGACGGCTTGGCGCATGCGCAAAAAGAATATCCGCAGTGTTGATCTTGCAGACGGGATGACAAATTGATTCAGGCTGGAACCACACATCTGCAATGCGCCTACCTGCCCCTGGACCAGTTCCGGGCCGGCGACGGACACTGGAAAAAAACGATGCTTGGCGCGGTTGCCTTCGCCCCGGTATCGGGCACTGCGAACGGGACGAGCGGTGCCCCGCATATTCCGGTACCTATGCCCGCACTCGGCAGCGCCGGAACAGGCATTCCGACCGGCGAAATCTGGTGCGCTGAAGGCAAGCTCAGCTATGGCGAGCTGCATGGCGTGCGCTACGGGCACAACGACGACATCCTGTTCGGCGCCATCCAGCTGCACGAATCCGACTTCGACAGCGCCAGCGTCCATGGTGCGGGAAAGACTCCGCTACAGCAGGCCACGGAGACCGCCTACCGCTCGATCTTCAGTCTGATCGACGGCCTGGGATTTCCGCACGTGATGCGATTCTGGAACTACATGGCCGACATCACCGGCCACAGCCATGGTCTGGAGCGCTACCGCCAGTTCAACACGGGCCGGCAGGACGGCTTTCTCGGCAGCGGCCGTCAAGTTACCGGCGGCGTCGTGCCGGCCGCGTCGGCGGTGGGATTCGCGTCCGGACCGCTCACCGTATATTTCCTTGCCGGCCGCGGCGCGGCGCCGGTGGCGATCGAAAACCCCCGGCAAGTGAGCGCCTACGATTATCCGCGCGAGTACGGGCCGCGCAGCCCGACCTTTTCACGCGCGACGATGGCTCGGCTGGGTGGCAGCGATGTGCTGTTCCTGTCGGGCACGGCAAGCATTGTGGGGCACCGCACGCTGCATGCGGGCGATGTCGTCGCGCAGGTGCGCGAGACGCTGGCCAACATTTCCGCCATGGTCGCGGAGGCCAACCGGGTTGCGCCGACGGCCGGATTCACGCTGGGCGACCTGTGCTACAAGGTCTACGTGCGGCATGAAAAGGACGTCGGCACGATTCATGACGAACTGCGGCGTGCGCTGGGTGCCACGGCACGGCTGATGTTCCTGAAGGCGGATATCTGCCGGCCGGACCTTTTGATGGAAATCGAGGCAACGGCAGGCCACCCGATCGATTTCGCCGTGCCGGCATAACGCGTAAAAAACCCGGAATTTCTCGGCAAATCTTGTATTTTAAATAGTGCTTATTGGCATCCCATCCTTTATCATAGGCGCCGACTAACGAGCGGATCTGCAGGAAACGCCGTTGCCCTGATTTCAGACCGACTCACCTCCCGGAACACCACTATGAAAGCTTGCTTGCGTCTTCTCCTCCGGGGATACGACTATGCGGTTTTCTACGTTGGATTGTCCTTCTTCGGTTTCCTGTGCCTGCTGTGGACGATGTTCGCGGTGGTGCTGCATCCGCTCATGCCGGCCGACGCCGGGCGGCGCCTCGGCCGCTTCGTCATCATGGCGGCGTTTCGCCTGTTCCTTGGCACGCTGTCGATTTCCGGACGCTTCCGCTTCGACCTGAAGGCGCTGGATGCGCTTCGCGCAGAGGAGTCCCTGATCATCGCCCCCAATCATCCGTCCCTGTGGGACGCGGTGCTCGTCGTGTCGCGCCTGCCCGACGTCGCCTGCATCATGAAGGCGGAAATCATCAGCAACCTGTTCCTCGGCGCCGGCGCCCGCATGGCGCGCTACATCCGGAATGCGTCGCTGCGGCAGATGATTTCGCTTGCGGTCGCGGACCTCAAGCGCGGCAGCCGTATCCTGCTCTTCCCGGAAGGCACGCGCACGGTGCGCAAGCCGCTCAATCCGCTGACCGGCAGCATCGGCGTCATCGCCTGCCGCGCAAAGGTGCCGGTGCAGACGGTATTCATCGAAACCGACTCCCCCTTCCTGACCAAGGGCTGGCCGGTCTACAAGATGCCGCCGATGCCAATGAGCTATCGCGTACGCCTCGGCCGCCGTTTCGAAGCACCGGAAGACAGCGGCGTTTTCATGGCCGAGCTCGAGCAGTATTTCCGACAGGAACTCGGAGGGCAGGCCGAAGTCGCGTCCGCATCGGCGCCGGCAATAGCTGCTCCCAATGCACCGGCTTCTGATGCGTCAACTCCTGCCGCCGTGCCGGAAGCCGTTGTTGCCGACTGAATTCACTCCGCTTTTCACCGCCGCCTTTTACCGCCACACCCATGACTGCCCCCTCTTCCACGCACCTGGTACTGATCCCCAGCTACAACCCTGGACCGAAGGTGTACGAGACGGTGCGCGCAGCACGTCGGTACTGGAATCCGGTGTGGGTCGTGGTGGACGGCAGCACCGATGGCACGGCCGCAGGCTTGGAGGCGATGGCAGCAGAGGATGACGCGCTGCGTGTCATCGTGCTTCCGCAAAACGTGGGCAAGGGAGCCGCCGTCCTGCATGGACTGGACGAGGCCGCAGCCAAGGGTTTCACCCACGCATTGACGATGGATTCGGACGGCCAGCATCCGGCTGATTTGATTCCCACATTCATGGCGGAATCGGCATGTCATCCTGGCCGCATGGTGCTGGGAAAGCCGGTCTTCGACGCCAGCGCGCCGGCACTGCGCGTCAAGGGCCGGCAGGTGTCGAACTGGTGGGCGAATCTCGAGACGTTGTGGGCGGGCATCGGCGATTCGCTGTTCGGATTCCGCGTGTATCCGATTGAACCGCTGCGCGCCGTGATGCGCGGCCAGCGCTGGATGCGCCGCTTCGATTTCGACCCGGAGGCCGTAGTGCGCCTTTGCTGGCGGGGCGTGATGCCGGTGAATGTCGACGCACCGGTACGCTACTTCAGCGCGGACGAAGGCGGTGTGTCACACTTCCGCTACCTGCGGGACAACACCCTGCTCACCTGGATGCATACCCGCCTCTTTTTCGGCTTCGCCCTGCGATTGCCGCTGCTTATCCTGCGCAAAGTGCTCGGCTGACTCAGTTTCTTGTCCCGACCGGCAAGCCGATGCGCGGCAGCCACAAGCGCAGGCATGGGCTGGTGACCACCGTGCTGAAGATCGCCATGATGACGAGCATCGTGAATACCTGCTGCGAAATCACGCCCAGGTCGTAGCCGACGTTAATCACGATCAGCTCCATCAGCGCCCGCGTGTTCATCATGATGCCCATGATGTTGGCCTCATGGCGGTTCATCCCGACCGCGCGTGCAGACACGTAGGCGCCGCCGAACTTGCCGGCGGTGGCCAGCACCACGATCAGCGCACACCATCCCCACGCAGCCATGCTGTCGAGTCCGCCAATGTCCGTCCGCAGTCCGGTATAGGTGAAGAAGATCGGGAGGAAGAACACGGTCACGAGCGGACCGATCTTTTCCTTCCAGGCTTCGACGAACGCCTCTTCATCATGCAGGATGACACCCATCATGAAGCCGCCAAAGATGGCAAAAATACCGAGCTGATACGTCGCCATCGATGCGAGGAAAATGGCGGCCAGCACGATGCCAAGCAGGTTGTTCGACAAACCGAGCCGCTTGACGTCGAAGCGCTGCACGACCCGGCGCAGCAGCGGCCGCACGACCAGCCAGCACAGCAGCAGGAACCCGATCACCAGCGCGACCTTGATCGCAAAGCTCATACCGTCGAAATTGGAAACGGTCAGCGTCGTCACCAGCGCCAGCAAAAGCCAGCCGACCACGTCGTTGATGGCCGCCGCGCTGATGGCAATGACGCCGATCTGCGTGCGCGTCATGTTGAACTCGATCATGATGCGACCGAGGATAGGCAGTGCGGTGATCGAGAAAGCCGTGGCGATGAAGAGTGCCGATGCGGTGGAGTTCGCGCCGGGCGACAGGAACGGTGCACTATAGAACCCGAGCGCAAGGCCAAGCACGAACGGCGTGGCGAGACTGGCCAGCGCAATCCAGAACACCGCCTTGCTGTTGCGCCGCTCCGTGAGGTGGGCGAAGTCGAACTCCAGGCCAATCTGGAACATCAGCAACACCAGGCCGATCTGCGACAGGATCTGCATCGGCTCGGGCGCAGCCGAACGGAACACGTAATGGAAAAGGTCCGGAGCGAGCAGGCCGAACAGCGAAGGGCCGAGCAGGATGCCGACAATGATTTCGCCAACGGCTGCTGCCTGACCGACGCGCACTGCGATTTCGGTGCCGATACGCGCGGCCAGCACGATCACCGTGAGCTGGAGAAGAACGAAGAACAGCAATGCCTCGGTCTTGTGCACCGAAACCGCGTTATGCACGTCAGCAGCAATACTCATGTAACCTCATCAAGTCAGGCAAAAGACGCAGCCTAACAGAATTGATCAGATGAGACCGCCGTTGATGGAGATGACCTGCCCGGTGATGTAGGCAGCCTGCAACGATGCGAGAAAACGAACCAGTTCGGCGACCTCTTCCGGCTTGCCGGCCCGCTTCATCGGCACCATGTTCTGGATCGCCTTGGCGTCGAATGCGCCTTCGCTCATTTCACTTTCAATGATGCCTGGCGCAACGGCATTGACGGTAATGCCGCGGCTGGCGACTTCCAGCGCGAGCGACTTGGTCGCGGAGTTCAGCGCGCCCTTTGCGGCGGAATAATTCACTTGGCCACGGTTGCCGGTGATGGCGGCGACCGACGACATGTTGATGATGCGCCCCCAGCGGCTGCGGATCATCGGCATCATCAGTGCATGCGTCACGTTGTAGAAGCCATGCAGCGACACGTCGATGACGCGATGCCACTGAGCGCTGTGCATGCCCGGGAACACCGCATCGTCATGAATGCCTGCATTGTTGACGAGGATCTGGATCGGCTGGTCCGCCTCTTCTCCCGCCAGCGGCTGCAGCACGGCGTTGACTGCATCGGCATCGGTCACGTCGAATACCAGTACCTCCGCACTGCCGCCAGCGGCACGGATCGCGTCCACCACAGCCTGCGCATCATCGCGCCGCTTGTTGGCATGGACATAAACATGGTGGCCGTCCGTGGCCAGGCTGCGGCTCACCGCCGCGCCGATGGCACCGCTTCCGCCAGTGACGAGTGCGCGTTTCATGCATGGTCTCCTGAATGAATCGTTTCCGCATTGATGATCACGGCAGCCCTTCCCTCCAGCAGTACGCGGCCGTCTGTGCGAACCGCGAAGTCGTACAGGACGTTGTTACCGTCGCTGCTGAAGCGTTCGGCTTCGATCGACAGATTGGCGCCGATATCGTCGAGGCGCCCGACATGCAAGGTCACACCGCGCACGCTGGCGAGAAATCCCATGCGCGGGCGGGCCTGCTGTGGTGCGAGCAAAGCGCCGTGAACGGCCATTGCCTGCGCTGCATATTCGATGCCGCACGCGGCGCCAAGACGCCCGTGGGAACGCAGTGGATTCTTCGCATCCCGGTGGCTGCTTGCGGCGCATTGGATGCGCTGTGCATCCCAGGTATCGACGGAATCGAGCAGGCACATGTCTCCCTGGTGGGGAATGTGCGCCGCAATCCAGACGCGATCGAGGCGGTCTAGTTGCATGGCGTCACTTCTACCGCCAATTGCGTACCGTCGAGATAGTCGAGCACCAGACGTGCGCTTTCGCGCCGTGCGATCGCACGCAGCATCGGCAGGCTGCGTGCTGCCGGAACCGATTCCCGCAGTTGCTCCAGTGCAGCATCGGGAAGCTGGTCGGGCTCGGCCTGGATCTGCGAGACGCGGATCCGTGCCAACGTGCCGGCGCTCGCGGCTGGCGACAGGGCCAGCGCGACACCGCAGTCGTCGGGAATCGGCCGTGTCTTACGCAGCGGCTCCGGGTATGTCGTGTCTGCGGCAATCAGCAGCGTTGTCGTGTTGTCGACCGTAACTTGCGCCAGCGCCTCCAGCAGACCGGCGCCAAAGCTTGCGTCGTACGCGCACAGCACGGAAGACGGCGCCATCGCGCGGGCGGCAATGCTCCAGTAACCAGCTGCAGCGTTATGCACGGAGTTGTGAAAGCGCGTCGGCGAGATCTGCCGGTCTTCGGAGGCGAGCATCTGGCAGATTTCGTGACAGTTGCCGCCATCGCCACCGGAGGCAGAAAACACGGTGGGCAAGGTGGACACGTCCAGCCCTGCCGCGCCGGCTGCCTCGTAGCCGATGGCCAGGGACAGTTTGACGATCGGCCCGCAGCGGCGCCGCTCGGCTGCCGGCAGTGCGGCAGGCGCAGGTAATTGCGTTTTTGCGTACTGGTATGGCGCTTCACCGGCAAGCACGGCGCGCGCAGCGAGCCAGTCGGCGAACCCGGGGCCGATCAGTCCGATGCCGTCGATATATCCGGTAAGAGTGGTCATTGCAGGAGTCTCAGTTTGCGCGGCAAAGAATGATGCTGCAGTTGGTGCCGCCGAAGCCGAAGGAGTTGCTCAGCACGCGTTCGATACGCTGCTCTCGGTTTTCCAGCAGATAGTTCAGCGGCAATGCCGGGTCAACTTGCGTCGTATTCAGGCCGCCGGGCATGAAGCCGTGCTGCAGCGCCAATGCACTGATGACGGCCTCCATGCCGCCAGCGGCGCCGAGCGTGTGGCCTGTCGCGCCCTTGGTCGAACTGCATGCCGTGCCGGAACCGAACACGGCGATCACCGCCTTGCCCTCGGCGGCGTCATTGCTCGGCGTCGCCGTGCCATGGAGGTTGATGTAATCGATCTGCTCGGGAGCGAGGCCGGCGGCAGTCAAAGCCTGCCGCATGGCGATCTGCGCGCCAAGCCCTTCCGGATGCGGCGAAGACATGTGATAGGCATCGCTGGACTCGCCGATACCGGTGAGCAGCACCGCGTCCGCGTCCAGGCTGGATGGCACGCGTTCCAGCAATGCCAGCGCGGCGGCTTCGCCGATCGAGATGCCGGTACGGTTGGCATCGAATGGGCGGCAAGGCTGCGTCGATGTCAGCTGCAGCGAATTGAACCCGTAGAGCGTGGTGAGGCAAAGCGTATCCACGCCGCCGACAAGCGCCGCGTCGATCACACCGGCTTCGATCATGCGCCGCGCCGATGCGAAGACCTTGGCACTCGACGAACACGCCGACGAAATGACGACTGCCGGACCGGTCAACCCGAAATACTGCCGGGCGAAATCGGCCGCGGAAAAGGTGCTGTGCGTGGTTTTGTAGTTGAAGCTGGCAGGCAATTCGCCCGTTGCGCTGTCCCGCTCGCGGTAGGCCAGCTCCGTCTGCAGGATGGCGGATGTACTGGTGCCGAGGAAAATGCCCACGCGACCACGACCGTGTTTTGCCATAGCGGCGTGCACCGCGTCGGCAAAACCGTCCTGTTCGAGCGCAAGTTGCAGGAGCCGGTTGTTGCGGCTGTCATAAGCCTGCATGTCGGCACGCATCTGCACCGCGTCAAGGCCGGGCACGGCGCCGATGTAGGTGTCGAGGTCGACCGTGTCGAAGTCACAATGCGCCAGGCCGCTCTTGCGCTGGCGAAGGGCCTGCAGCGTCTGGAAAAGCCCGCGCCCGAGACAGCTGGTCGCGGTGAAATGCGAGAGGAGAAGCGGTTTCAAAATTCAGGACGGGCAGGGTTGAAAATGGCGCGGCGATTGTAACAAACTATGTCAGGCGCTTGGTTGCAGTTTGGCGACCAACAGTATATTTGCAAAGGGCGTGCCCTTATTCATTGGCAAGGTACTCACGGAAAAACCCAGCTTGGCCAACGCAGCCTGCCATTCCGACAACGGACGGCAGAACATGCGGCTGTTGCGGTGACCGCGTACAAAGGTGACCACATGATCGACCAGCACGCTGAACTTGAACGGCAGCCCACCGCTGGCATCGCCCACGCGCAGGATCAGCGTGCCGGACGGGGCGAGTGCATCACGCACACGGCGCAAGACGTCATCTTGCGCTTCATAGTTCACGTAATGCAGGACATCGAGGATGACCACGGCATCAGCCTTGCCGAAGTCGGCTCGGCACATGTCACCCACCGTGAACCTGGCCGCATTGCCGAGCGCCCGCTGGGCGCGCTCGACGTCGCGTGGCATCAGCTCGATGCCGTGGATCGAGACCGGGCTCGGCGCCGCCGGCCAGTTCGCGGGCCAGACACCTTTTTGCGCCAATGCTTTCGCCGACAACAGCCACGACGCGAGCAGCCCCTGGCCGCAACCGATGTCGAGCACGCGCGCCTTGTCGGGAATCAGCCCATGTTCGAGCAGGCCCACAAAGACCGGGTCGCCGCCCAGCTTGCCGCGTGCGAAATGCCAGGCGAAGCGGCCGGCGGATTGATAGGGCGCGGTGGCGACATCGATGAGTTTCTTTACAAACGTTGTAGTCATGGACGTGTAGCGTGAAGAGCGGAAGATAAGGTGACAAATCGGAGTCCAGCTGTCTGGGCGGCTTCGATCAGGGGCGGCAGTACCGCGAGAATGACCGGCTCCCCGGTGCTCGTTCGCGCGCAGTTGCCGTCATGCAGCAGTAGAATCGCTCCCGGCCGCACATCGGGCAGCAAGCGGCTGAGGACGATGGCGGGGTCGCCGGTACGCGTGTCGAAACCGCGCCGGGTCCATGCGGCAAGGCGCAGGCCTAGACGCGCCAGCACCGGGTCAAGGAAAGGATTGCGCAAGCCAGCCGGTGCGCGGAAGAATTGCGGGCGGCGACCGGTGATCGCCGTCAGAGTGTCCTGCCCTGCTTCGATTTCCCGCGCAAAGCCTTTCGGACCGAGCAGTGAGAAATGGTGACGGTGATGCTGGCTGTGGTTTTCCACCGCGTGTCCGCGTTCGACAATCTGTCGACACAGCTCGGGATAGCGCGCAGCTTGCGTACCGATGCAGAAGAAGGTCGCCTTCACGCCGTACCGGTCGAGCAGGTCAAGCACCTTCGGCGTGACGTCCGGATTCGGTCCATCATCAATGGTCAGCGCGATTTCGCGCCGTGCAATCGATGCCGGCGGCAGCATGGTCCAGTTGGGTCCCAGCCAGGTGCTGCGCGGCCAGAGGCCGGCAAACGTCAGCACGAGATGGTTCACGACAAAAGTCGCCAGCACCCATTTCCAGCTCTCGGTCATCAGGACAAGCGCCACGAGCATCACCGCGTGCAGCACGAGCGTCACGCGCACGAGGAGCGGCATGCGCCAGCGTATTGATGCAGACGTCATGCCACATCCTTCCTGTCGTCCTGACACAGACGTGGAGCAATCCGGTCAAGGAAATTGCCCCATAGTCGGCGCCAGACGGGCAAGTCATGCGCCCCCTCGATGGCGTCGACAAATGCGTTTGCCACAGCGTCTGATTCGCCATTCGATATGGCAGCCGCCATCATCTGCTGGCCTTGTGCAAAACGATCCTGCAATCCATACCCAAAGTAGACTTCCACCGACTTCAACGGGCGGGACTGCAGCCAGCGCCATACGTGACGCTCGAGGTCGTCTTCCACAGTGCCGACGCTCCAGGCATGCACGCCGCCGGCGGCACGGATCTCGTTGGTCAACAGTCGGCTGCCCGGATACGGCGCAAGCAGGCAAAGGCCGGCAATGCAGCCGGGATGATGGCTTGCGTAGGCAAGGCTCATGAAGCCTCCGATCGAGATGCCGGCCAGCCAGATTTCCCGATAGCCCAGGTGCTGCGCCGGCGCTATCACGTCGTCATGCAAGCGCTGCAAGGACGTGCGATCAATCGCGTCGCCGACAAAGTTGAGCCGCAGATCGACGAGCACCACATCCAGCGGCATGCCGCGCTCGATGACGGCCTCGACAAAGCCCGCCTCCACCAGGTCATTCGGCTGCTGCAAGGCGCCGGGCAAGACAATGATCAGCGTATCGGGGCGGCACCCCGGATCGGCATGGCAATACAGCGCACGCATCGCTCAGGCCGCCTTCACGTCAGTAGCTGCAGCCGGTCGGCGGGACGAAAAGACCGCGGCATACACCAATGCCAGTACAGCGCCGGGGCCGACTGTCGTGCCGATCGCTTGCAGCACCGGTACCTGCGAAAAGCCAAGCAGGCCGAAACCGGCTACCGTCGTCAGGTTCGCGAACAGAAGGGATGTCAGGGTCTGCGGGGAGATCGTTGCATTCTGCCCCGCTCCAAAGAACAGCGCGTAGTTCGAGCCCACGGCGACCGTCAGGAGCAGCCCGACAAGATGCAGGATCGTCAGGCGCTGGTCACACAGCACGAGGATACCGACAACGGTGATGACCGCAGCCGCAAGCGGCAACATGACACGCACCATCCGCAACGGCGAGCGCAGCGAGATGGCCAGCAAGAGGAGGATGCCGGCAACACCGGCCAGCGACAGCAGCATTGCTTCGCGCAGATAGCCGGAATACAGGTGATCCGATTCTGTCTTGAGATCGACGAACAGGGCATTCGACTGTCCTGCCGCAGCCAGCGCTGCGCGAATCGGCTCCGTTGGAATGCCGATGGTGTGTGCGGTCGATTCCGGCGCCATCAACGGAAGGATTGCGCTCCATTGGTCGCCGCGCTGGAACAGCAGCGAATCCACGGCGAGTGCCAGTGATGTGCCATCGAGGTCGGCACGTTGCAGCGGCGGCCGCGCCTTGGCGGCAGCAACATCTTGCAGGAAGGGTGCAAACACCGCGGCGCGTACCGGCAAGCCGTCCGTCGCCTGCTCCAGGCGCTGTTCGATATCGTCCGCAGGGAGACTTGCCTGGCGCGCACGCTGGCTGGCGATGCTGGGCAGGTAGCGTGCCGGGCTTTCAAACCCCGCCAACACCCCGTTCTCCACCAGCACTGCGAGCCGCTCCGATACCTTCTCCGCCGAGGCCAGCACCTCTTCGCGATCCTTGCCGGAAACAACCACCATATAACGCACGTCCGGCGCGCCCATGTCCGCCCGCAGACGGGCATCAGTCGCTTGATCTGCCTTGGCGACCGGGCTGAGCGAGGACAGCTCCGCGTTCCAGAGCGTCGTACGATGCTGCGCCACAATCACCGCGGCGGCGATCGTCACAAGTAATAACGGCCAGCGCAACAGCGACGCATGCGCAACCAGATGCGACAACCTGTTGCCAATGGCAGATACATCGCGGATACGAAAATCGGCCGGCAACAGGTGCGGCAGCACGAAGCGCGTCACCAATGCCGCTGCAGCCAGGCCGGCAATTGAATACACCCCGAGCTGCGCCAGCCCTGGAAAACTGGAGAGGAGCAGCGACGCGAAGCCCACGATGGAGATCATTACCCCCAGGCGTATCGTCGGCCAGAAATCGGCCACCCAATCGGTCGATGTGGCGGATGCCCCGGCGGCTGCCTGCCGCGACTGCACGAACAGGTAAATCGAATAGTCCACCGCTTCGCCGATCAGCGTCGTCCCGAAGCCGAGCGTGATCCCGTGCACGAGGCCAAAACCAAGGCTGACTGCCACAACGCCGACGACAGCACCAGAGATCACCGGCAACAGGCCAAGCGCCAGGGCAGTGAAGGAACGATAGACGGTCAACAGCAGCGCAACGATGATGAGAGTCCCGATCACCGATAGCCGAGTCACTTCGGATTCAATCGTCTGACGTGACAAGACTGAGAACACGCCGGGCCCGGTCATCACCAGTTTCGCGGCGGCCGCGGTCATGCCTTGCTGCCTGACTGCGGTATTGAATGCATCGCGGATTTTTTCCATCGCCAGCTGCTGGCCATCGGTATCGGCGCCGGCGGCACAGGTCTGCGCAATCAACAGCGCCCTTTCTCCATCGCGCGACGCCCAGGTGCCATGACTCATCCGTGGACGGTTACCGCCATTCATCTGTTCGAACAGCTTGATCATTTCGCCGGTCGGGTCGCGCGGCAACAAGGGTTTGATCAGCATGCCGGCGGGAGACGCGAGCAGGTCGATCGTTTCGCTCAATGCGTCATGCAACCCCTGGCCGGTAAAGCGCTCCGGCGTCACTGCGGGACTCAGCAGATACCGGTTACCGAACAAGAAAGCCTGGTCCTTTTCGGTATGCACAGGTTCGCCGTTGTTGACGGTGACAAAAGCGGCATCATTGCGCAATTGCTGCGCCATGCCCTTGGACAGCGCCGCACGCGTCGGCGCATCGCCACCCTCGATGCCGACCAGGATGAGTCGCGAGACGACGCCGTCACGCAGTTGGTCGAGCAGTACCTGCTGCTCCTTGGTCGGCGACGCCGGCAGGAATGCGGAAAGATCCGCGGTAAACGTCGTGCGGGCAATCACGACGGCGCAAAGCAACAGCCCGAGCAGCCAAGCCAGGATGGCAATGGTGCGGCGCTGGACCGGCAGCCGCTTCATTGCGTTGCAACGCGTTCGATGGTCATCATCGAGCGGTCGCCGTCCGTCTGGATGATGTTGATGCTGCGCACATCATCGCGCGCGCCGGCAATCTCGATGAGATGCACCGAAGTCAGCAGCTTGGCATCGGTTGGATACAGGGTGAGCGTCCAGCGGTCCGCCGCCCCGTCCAGCTTCAGCCGGAACGACGCCTCCAGCGCCTTGCGGTCGCCGGACAGCGTGCCGCGGATGCTGCCGATGAAGCCGGCAAGTTCGGGGTATTCCTGGAGCTGCAGCGTGTGTTTCTGGCGCCCGCGCTCCATCACCAGCGTGTCGCCGTCCACCAGCATGTTTTCGGGCTTGGGTTTGATCGTGCGCTTTTCGAGGCGGTCCGGTGCCGTGTAGCGCAGCTCACCGGACGACTCCACCGGGCGATCCAGCAGGGCGATGTATTTCTTTTCCGCGAAGGTTGCGTGCCCGGCCTTGTTTTTTGCCAAGGATTGCATCAGCTGGTCGATATCCCACCCTGCTGCAAATACTGCCGCCGGCTGCAGCACCGACAGTAATGCGATGGCGAAGATGCCACGCAAACGACCTCGGGATAAAAAATTACTCATTGCCTGCTCCTCACTGCCTGTTCTTCTTTCCCGGGCACCGCCGAGCGCCAGAAATCAAAAAAGTTAAACCAGTTGTAGGGCGCGCGATAGCAGTACTGCTCCAGCAGCTGGGCGTAACGCGCCATTGCACGTTCGATCTCCGCCTGGCGCTGTCCGGCAGCGCTTTGCGAAAAATCGGCGAGCTTTTCAAAATGGATCTCGTATTGGTTACCGCCAAGGTAAAGGCCGACCATGAACACCACCGGGCGGCGCATGATCGCAGCCATGCGGAACGGCCCGACAGGCAGATGCGCGTCGTCGCCGAGAAAGCGTATCGTGCGCACGCTGTCGTCCCCCAGCGAGCGGTCAGCCAGCATGCCCACCAGCGTCCCCTGGTCGAGCTGCTCCTTGATCTTCAGCATGGAGTCGACTCGCCCCAGTCCGATGACGTCCTGCTGTGCGGAAGGATTGATTGCGGCAAGCATGCTGTTGATCTTGCGCGCATTTTCTTCGTACATCACCATCGCGACCTTCAGCCCGGCATGGTGACGCCCAAGCGCACGAGTCGCTTCAAAGCTGCCCATGTGCGCACCGATCAGGAACAACCCCTCGCCGTCGACCAGCATTTCCTCCATCAATTGCTCGCCATGGACCCGGATATCAAACAAGTCGAAGCGCTGGTTCAGCAAATACACGCGGTCATGAATGGTGGAGGCGAACCAGAAGAAGTGCTTGTAGATGTCCGTCCATCGTACGCGACGTTGAAGGATACGGCCGAGATAGGCGCGCGACCCTGCGCGGCTGGCGGGCGCAAACAGGAGGAAGTAGCCGGCAATGAGGTGCAGCACGACGCGACCCGCGGAGCGACCCAGCCTGAGCGAGATCCAGGTCATGATCCGCAGCATCAGCATGTTGCTGCGTTCCGGGCTGCGCGCCCACTCGGCGCCGCTTTCGTTCGAGACGACCATCGTTGCTTACCTGTCCTTGTGTGGACGAATCGAGCCGGTCGCGATCTTGCGTTCGCCGCTGACGATATCGAACTTGATTGCACCGGTGCTCGTCATGTCAAAACTGGCGTGCACCGCTTCGCCCGGGCTCACTGGACTGAGGAATTTGACGCTGCTGATGTCGCAGGACGACAGATCCATGCCGAGGGCCGAACCGATGGCATGGAGCGTTTCGTCGAGCAGAACCACGCCCGGCACGATTGGCGTGCCCGGGAAATGACCGGCAAAGGCCGGATGGTCCGGCGCAATCGGCAATGCGACCTCTTGCGCGCTCATGCACTCTCCTTGCCTGCCTGTTCGACACGGGAACGAGCCAGTTGCTGCAAGGCCTCACGCGGCAGTTTGCCCGTCGCATTGCGCGGCAGTGCATCGACGAATACCAATGGGCGCGGCAGGAATACCGTGTCGATGCGTGCGCGCAGTGCGGCCATCAGTGCGGTGGGCGTCAGCCCCGGCGCAACGACGAAGGCGGTCAGGCGGGTCACGCCGTCCACAACCTCGTCGGGCATGAAGAATGCGCCGTCGACAACGCCGGGAATCGCATTCAGCTGCAGATTCAGGTAGGCCAGCGAGTTGCGCTTGCCGGCGATGTTGACCAGATCGGCCTTGCGTCCATGCAGCAAGAAACGGTTTGCATCGCGGCATTCGATGACATCATTCATCGGTGTCGGCTGCTCGACATGTCCGCCGGAAGCCCAGGTGACACCATCTTTTTCGGTAAAGACAACGCCGTCAAACAGCTCCCATTCCTGGGTGGTCGCCGTATTGCGGACCGCAATCTGCCCCGTCTCAGTGCTGCCGTAGATTTCAAGAAGCGGAGCCCGGAAGCACTCTTCCAGCTCTTGCGCCAGCGCCTGCGACAGCGGTGCCGTTGCCGACATCAGCAGATCGACCGAGGGAATCTCGAGCCCGGCACTGATCACTGATCGCAGATGGACAGGGGTCGAGACCAGCGTTCGTGGCCGGGGCACTTCACTGATCGCGTTGCAGATATCGGCGGGATAGAAATATGGACCGGCGTACAACGCATTTCCGCTTTGCAGGACTTGCAGCACCGTCGATTCGAAGCCGTACATATGCTGCGGCGGCACAGTGCCGATGACGACATGCGCACGCCCGTCATCCAGCTTGCAGAGCTTTGCTTCCGCGCGGACGTTACGCACCAGCGCGCCCCAGGTTTTCCGGTGCGGCACTGGCGTACCGGTAGAGCCGGATGTGAAAACATAGGCGGCCAGTTGTGCCCCGTCCAGCTGCGGCACCTCGTAAGGTGCCTTCGCGTCGACCGCCGCGCGCAGCTCCGGGAAAAGCACCTGCGGCAGCGCAATCGCGCAGTTGGCCGCATCGGTCAGGCAAAACACATCGGGTGCGAACAGCTGCATCTGCCGGATCATCTCCGGTGTTTGCGTCGAAGGCAGCAGGCTGGCCTTGCCGCTGACAAGTGCGGCCGCGAGGCCGACCGTGAATCGGTAGCGGTCGCTGCAGGCATTGAGCATGTGCCTGCCCGCGGGAAGAACGCTGCAAAGTGTCGCCACATCGGCCAGGAAGCGCGCGGCACTGACCGGCTTTCCGTCGCGCCACGCGAGGACGCTTTCTGCGCGTTCGTGGGTAATCAGGGGGAACTTCGACATGGTGTGTTTCGAGTCTGCGGCTGCGTGTTCAGCGGGCTGGAGCTTTCCAGAATACTTTCACGGCGTCGAGGATATGCGCATGTTGCATGTTCGGGTGCAGCGTCCGGCGGACGATATACTCGCCGAGGAACATCAGGCCGATCAGCGGGCCGGTAAAGAAGTTGGCGAAGGCGGACCAGATCTCCAGCGGAGCGGCATAGTAAAGCAGCGTCGATGCCGCCGCCATGAAACTGAAGAAAACTACCCATGCCTGTGTCACCTGCCGGGTATAGCGCTCCATTACCGGCGACAGCTGCCCTTGCACAAGCCGTGCGAAGTACGTGCACATCGGCTCGCGGCCGGCAGCGAGCGTACGCGCGAAAGTGATACCCAGGACCAGCTCGGTGCCGGCGTGCTCGATCCAGTAAATCAGGCTGTAGTGATGCTCAAGCCGGTTCCACGCAACGATGATGAGCACACATGCGACAACGAACGCGGCGAGCATGGCTTTGCGCCAAGTCGAGTTCCATACCATCGAAAAACCGCCGAGCACGATGGGTGCCAGCGCCACCATCGTACCGAGCGTTTCAGTCTGGGCGACATTGGTATAGTGCGCCAGCAGCACATAGCCAATCGCCAGCGCCGCAATCGCCGCGCGCCGCCCGAACTGAAGCAGGCGGGGCATCAGGCCGCTCTCTGGGCGCCAATATAGTCGGTCAGCGTACGCAGCGAGCTGAAAATACGGTGATTGTCTTCGCTATCGGCGCGCAGTTGCAGCTTGTAGCGCTTGGAAACGACAAGCGCAACTTCCAGTACATCGATCGAGTCCAGTCCCAGTCCGTCGCCGTACAGCGGATCGTCGGGGTTGATTTCTTCCGGAGTGATTTCCAGGTTCAATGCCTCAATAATCAGCTCTGCGACCTCGTGCTGGAGGGCGGCATCATAGTTCGCGGCATTTGCAGTGTTCATGATCTCAACTTGCTAACAAAACAACAAAAAGAGGCAACTTTGTTGAAAATTAATCGCAAAAACAATAAGTTGCCGACAGAAAAGCCGTATGTTACCAGCCCCGCTTTGGTGCGCTCAAGATTTTTCCGGGATACGCCAAGGCATGTCGACGTTCAAGCCAACATAAAGAAAAACCGGCCTATATCAGGCCGGTTCATCGTTGGCACTTCTGACAAGGTGCGCTTCAGAACGGGATGTCGTCATCCATATCGCTGAAGTTCGGCGCCGGGCGGGACGCACCGCCGCGTGCTGCGCCACCCGCGTTCGCATTCTGACGTGGAGCCGGGGCACTGCCGTATTCGTCATCCATCGGTGCACCGCCACCCATGCCGCCGCCCATTCCCTGGCGGCTGCCGAGCATTTGCATGGTATCGGCGATGATCTCTGTCGTGTAGCGCTCAACGCCGTCCTTGTCCGTCCATTTGCGGGTCTGCAGACGGCCCTCGACATAAATCTGCGAACCCTTCTTCAAGTATTGGCCGGCGATTTCCGCCAGCTTCCGGTAGAAGGTAATACGATGCCATTCGGTCAATTCCTTCTTTTCGCCGGTGTTCTTGTCTTTCCAGCTTTCGGTGGTCGCGACCGCGATATTGGTGACCGCATCACCGTTCGGCATGTAGCGCGTTTCAGGATCGCGCCCCAGGTTGCCGACGATGATGACTTTGTTGACGGATGCCATAAATTTCTCCTAGAGCTGACTCAATAGTAATCGTGGTGCGAATGGGAATACGAAATGCGGGTATGACGTGCGCGGATCAGGTGCCGGATGCGGTAGCCGCGGCACCACGGCGCGGCAGGTTTTTCATGCTTGCCGCAATTATAAGCCAGACCATCGTCAGTCCTGCAGCAACCAGGAACACGCTCGATGCGCCGAGTTGCTGCTGCAGCCAGCCACCCAGCAGGCCACCGCAGAACAGCCCGAGTGCCTGCAAGGTGTTGTAGACGCCGAGCGCCGCCCCTTTTGCTGCCGGAGGGGCAATGCGCGATACCAGCGAAGGCTGGGATGCCTCAAGAATGTTGAATGAAACGAAAAATGCAAACAGCAGCAGCACCAGCACCGACCAGTGCATGGTCGGCTGCGAGAAGAAGCCCCATAACCCGATTTGCACCAATAGCATTAATGCAATTGCACCGAGAAATACCTGTTTCATCTTGCCTTTTTTTTCGCCGACAAATACCGGAGGCAGCATCAATGCCATGGACGCAACAATGACAGGCAGGTAAATCTTCCAGTGGTCGGCAACCGGCAAGCCGGCGTACTGCACCAACGCCGATGGCACGATGACAAACATTGCCATCTGGGTCAGATGCAACGCGAACACGCCGTAGTTCAACCGCATCAACTCCGCGTTCGCCAGCACCGACGCAAACGGCACCTGCTTTGCAAGCGGTTTTGGAGGCGCCGCGGGAACGACATAAACCACTACCAGGATCGCGAGCGCGGACAGAATGCCGGTCAGCGCAAAGATGCCGCTCATGCCAATCATGCTGTACATCACAGGGGCAGCAATCAGGGAGATCGCAAAGGTCAACCCGATCGAGCCGCCGACCATTGCCATCGCCTTGGTGCGATGCTCATCGCGTGTCGAATCCGCGATGAACGCCGTGACGGCAGCGGAAATTGCCCCCGCGCCCTGGATCGCGCGGCCAACAATGACCCACACCAGACTGGTTGTCGCTGCGGCAATAAACGACCCGAGCGCAAACAGCACCAGTCCGATCACGATCACCCGCTTGCGGCCATATTTGTCGGATGCGGCACCGAAGGGAATCTGTCCGAACGACTGCGTCAAGCCGTAAATGCCCATTGCCAAACCGACCAGAGTCGCATTTTCGCCGCCCGGCATCGAACGTGCGTGCACGGCAAACACCGGCAGGATGAGGAACATGCCCAGCATGCGAAGCGCAAAGATCGAAGCCAATGACAGGCTTGCACGGATTTCCGTGCGGGTCATGCGGGGATTGAGGTCGTCGGACGGATTGGAGGACATCAGGAAAATGGGGTAACCGGGCCGGATACGAGCGGCTTCAAAACCCGTTATAGTATCAGGTTGACCCGTATTAAGCCCATCGTACAGTCACGTTGGGCGCAAGATGAAAGCAGTTCATGGATGAAATAAGAATTCGCGGCGCCCGTACGCACAATCTCAAGAACATCAATCTTGAATTACCCCGCAACCAGCTGATCGTGATCACCGGCCTATCCGGCTCGGGCAAATCCTCGCTTGCCTTCGACACGCTGTACGCAGAAGGCCAGCGGCGCTACGTGGAATCGCTGTCTGCCTATGCCCGCCAGTTCCTGCAGCTGATGGAAAAGCCGGACGTGGACCTGATCGAAGGCCTTTCGCCGGCAATTTCAATCGAGCAGAAAGCGACCTCGCACAACCCCCGCTCCACCGTGGGTACGGTGACCGAGATCCACGATTACCTGCGCCTGTTGTATGCACGCGTGGGCACGCCCTACTGCCCCGACCATCCGGAAAACCCACTGGCGGCACAATCCGTGTCGCAGATGGTGGATGCGGTGCTCGCCATGCCGGAAGACACCAAGCTGATGATCCTCGCGCCGGTGGTGGCCAACCGCAAGGGCGAGCATGTCGACCTGTTCGAGGCGATGCAGGCACAAGGCTTCATCCGCTTCCGCATCCAGAGCGGCACGCATGCGGCGAAGATCTATGAAATCGACGACCTGCCGAAGCTAAAGAAAACCGAGAAGCACACGATCGATGTCGTCATCGACCGTCTGAAGATCCGCGCCGACATGAAACAAAGGCTGGCCGAGAGCTTTGAGACCGCGCTGCGCCTGGCGGAAGGTCGCGCGATTGCACTCGAGATGGACACCGGCAAAGAGCACCTGTACTCCAACAAGTTCGCCTGCCCGACCTGCGGCTACTCGCTGCAGGAGCTCGAGCCGCGCCTGTTTTCCTTCAATAATCCGATGGGCGCCTGCCCGGAATGCGACGGCCTCGGCCACATCGAATTTTTCGATCCGAAGCGCATCGCCGCCTTCCCGAACCTGTCGCTGGCCAGCGGCGCAATCAAGGGCTGGGACCGCCGCAACCAGTTCTATTTCCAGATGTTGTCGAGCATCGCTGAGCATTTCGGCTTCGACCTTGACCTGCCGTTCGATGATTTGCCGGACCAGGCACAGCAGGTGGTGCTGTACGGTTCCGGCAGGCAGACAGTTCCTTTCACCTACATCAACGAGCGCGGCCGCGCCGTGGTGCGAGAACACACGTTCGAAGGTGTCGTCAACAACCTGCAGCGCCGTTACCGCGAAACAGACTCGGTTGCAGTGAGGGAGGAACTCGCGAAGTTCATCAATCAGAAGGAGTGCCCGTCCTGCAAGGGCGCGCGTCTACGCGTCGAAGCACGCTACGTTAAAGTGGGCACCGGCAGGCAGGAGCGATCGATCTACGAGATCGCAAAGACACCGCTGCGCGACACACTGGAATTCTTTGAGAAGCTGAAGCTGACCGGCGCGAAGAAGGAAATCGCCGACCGCATCATCAAGGAAATCACGGCGCGTCTGAAGTTCCTGAACAACGTCGGCCTCGACTACCTGTCACTGGAACGCAGCGCCGATACGCTGTCCGGCGGCGAAGCGCAGCGCATCCGCCTCGCGTCGCAGATCGGCTCCGGCCTGACCGGCGTGATGTACGTGCTGGACGAGCCATCGATCGGCTTGCATCAACGCGACAATGACCGGCTGATCAATACGCTCAAGCACCTGCGCGATATTGGTAACAGCGTGCTCGTCGTGGAGCACGACGAAGATGCAATCCGTTGCGCGGATTACATCGTCGACATGGGTATCGGCGCCGGCGTGCATGGCGGCGAAGTGATTGCCAAAGGCCCGCTGTCCGACATCCTGAAGAACAAGAAATCGCTCACCGCAAAGTACCTGAACGGCACGCTGGCCATCCACGTGCCGAAGAAGCGCACGCCTGCCGATCCGGAGCGTCAGCTGGTCATTTCCGGCGCAACCGGCAACAACCTGAAGAACGTGACGCTGGAACTTCCGGTCGGCCTGTTGACCTGCGTGACCGGCGTGTCCGGCTCGGGCAAGTCGACGCTGGTCAACGACACGCTGTACCACGCCACTGCACGCCATCTGTATGGTTCGCAGGCGGAACCGGCACCGTTTG
This sequence comes from Noviherbaspirillum agri, assembly GCF_054780595.1. Lineage (NCBI taxonomy): Bacteria > Pseudomonadati > Pseudomonadota > Betaproteobacteria > Burkholderiales > Oxalobacteraceae > Noviherbaspirillum > Noviherbaspirillum agri. The sequence continues at coordinate 246,126 of NZ_BAAGWA010000005.1, read as the reverse complement.
AGTCAATCACCGGCATGGAGCACTTCGACAAGGTAATCAACGTCGACCAAGCGCCGATCGGCCGCACGCCGCGCTCCAACCCGGCAACCTACACCGGCGTGTTTACGCCGATCCGTGAACTCTTCTCCGAAGTGCCGACCGCGAAGGAACGCGGCTACAGCGCGGGACGCTTCTCCTTCAACGTCAAGGGCGGCCGCTGCGAGGCATGCCAGGGCGACGGCGTGCTCAAGGTCGAGATGCATTTCCTGCCCGACGTCTACGTGCCTTGCGACGTCTGCCACGGCAAGCGCTACAACCGCGAAACGCTGGAAGTGCAGTACAAGGGCAAGAACATCCACGACGTGCTGGAGATGACGGTCGAGGAATCGTTTGAATTCTTCAAGCCAGTGCCGGTTGTTGCGCGCAAGTTGCAGACGCTGCTTGATGTCGGCCTCGGTTATATCCGTCTCGGCCAGAGCGCGACCACGTTGTCGGGCGGCGAGGCACAGCGCGTGAAGCTGTCATTGGAACTGTCCAAGCGCGACACCGGCCGCACGCTGTACATCCTGGACGAGCCGACCACCGGCCTGCACTTCCATGACATCGACCTGCTGCTGAAAGTCATCCACCGCCTGCGCGACCAGGGCAACACGGTCGTGATCATCGAGCACAACCTTGATGTGATCAAGACAGCCGACTGGATCGTCGATCTTGGACCGGAAGGTGGCGCGGGCGGTGGTCAGATCATCGCGACCGGTACGCCGGAAGATGTGGCGAAGACACCGGCCAGCTTCACCGGCAAGTATCTCGCGCCCATGCTGAAGAAGAAGTAAGGAACGCAAAACAAGGAGGCGACATGGCCAAGCATCTGCTTATCGTTGGACTGGTGCAGGGCGTCGGCTATCGCGCCTCCTTTGAAGCGCAGGCGCGCGCTTTGCAACTCGACGGTTGGGTGCGCAACCGTGCCGACGGATCGGTGGAGGCAGCGGTGAGTGGCGATCATGATGCAATCGACAAGATTGTCGCCTGGTCGCGGCGCGGACCAAGCGCCGCACGAGTGCGCGAAGTCGCGGTCGCCGACATCGACGATGCATCCGTCCCCAAGGGGCGCTTCGACGTACTTCCGACAAAATAGCAGCCTGAACGGATCGCCGCTGAATTGCGCAATATCAGTCAGGCAGTCCCATCCACAGCCCAAGCGGCACAAAAGCCAGAGCAGCAAGATTGCCGAGCAAGACGATCGAGGCGACCTTGTCCGGTTCCTGCTTGTACTGCTCGGCCACCATGAAGCAGAAGACTGCCGGCGGCAGTGAAGCGAACAGATACATCTGGCCGCGTTGCATTGGCGTCAGCGGCAGCACGCCATCAAGCAGCCACGCAACGATCAGGCCGCCGACGGGGCACACGATGGCACCGACGAGCCCGATATGCCAGCTCTTGAAGTTCACATCCAGCATGCGCACACCAAGTGCAAACAGCATCAGCGGGATGCAGGCATCACCCAGCATCTTCAGCGCAAGCATCAGCGGATCGGGCAAGGCAATGCGGAAGATCGCGAACACCATGCCGATCATCATCGCCATCATCATCGGGCTGAGCATGAACTTCCATAGCGGCGTGCTGACATTGCGCCCGCTTTCGATGATTTTGATACCAACGGAGAAGTAGATCAGGTTGCACGCCATGAACAAGGCAACCGCGGCCGGCAGTCCAGCGGTGCCGAAAGCGAGCACCGCAAGCGGCAACCCCATGTTGCCGCAATTGTTGTACATCATCGGCGGGATGAAGGTGCGCGCGTCATAGCCAAACATGCGCGCCAGCGGCCAGGCTATCAGGCCGGAACCGAGTGCGATCAGAATGCCGGCGAGGATCAGCATGCCGTTATGCACCAGATCGAAGTCCTTTGCCGCCAGCGCAGTAAAGACCAGCAGCGGGCACAGCACATCCATGCTTACCCGGTTCACCGACGTCATGTCCGATCTGACGCGTTCGCCACGCAGGCGTGCATAACCGTATCCGAGGCCGATGATGATGAAGACCGGCAGGATGATGCCGAGGATGCGTTCAAACGCTTGCATTGGTGCGCACTTTCGAGGAGGGGGCGGAAATTGTAGCGAGATATCTCGGAATCCGCTTTCTTTGTGGAAAGATACGAACCTACTTCAACAGCCGCTCTTCCGCGCGCGCTACGCCCTCCGTCGCTCCGCGCAGTACAACGATATCGCCGGCTTGCAGCACCGTATTGGGTGTGACTTCGATCCGACTCTTGCCTCGCCGTAAAGTCGTGACTTCGGCGCCCGCCTCATGCAGCATCAAGGCGGCCAGGGGCTTGCCGACAGCACGGGCCCCTTCCGTCAACGTGACAGAATGCAATCGCACATGCAGATACTCTGCATCGTCTTCGTTAGTGCCATGGAAGTAACCGCGCAAGGAGGCATAGCGCTCGTCGCGCGCGGCCTGCACCCGGTGCACCACGCGCCGAAGAGGCACCCCGAGCATCACGAGTGCATGCGAAGCGAGCATCAAGCTGCCCTCGATCGCCTCCGGCACCACTTCGGCCGCGCCGGCTTCCTGCAGCTTGTCGAGATCCGCATCGTCGTGACTGCGAACGATGACCGGCAGTGCCGGCGCCAGTTCATGGGAGAAATGCAATACCTTTAGCGCAGACGGCGTATTGGCGAACGTGACCACAAGTGCCGCAGCACGGTGAATGCCTGCTGCGACGAGGCTCTCCCGGCGCGCCGCATCGCCGTAGGACACGTTGGCGCCGGCGGCTTGCGCCTCCCGCACCCTGTCCGGGTCGAGGTCGAGCGCATGATAGGCAATCCCCTCCTCTTCCAGCAGCTTGGCGAGGCTCTGGCCGCTACGGCCGAAGCCGGCAATGAGTACGTGTCTTTGCGTCGTCATCGTGCGCGTCGCAATCTGTGTCAGCGCCAGCGATTGCATCATCCATTCATTGGCCGACAGCTTCATGACGATGGCATCAGACTTTGCGATGATGAACGGTGCTATCAGCATCGACAGCACCATTGAGGCGAGGATGACCTGAATCAGCAGCGGATCCATTAACCGGAGCCCGCCAGCCTGGTTCAGCAGCACGAAGCCGAATTCGCCCGCCTGGGCTAGGCCGAGGCCGGTCCGCAGCGCCACACCGGTTGTCGCACCGAACAGGCGGGCCAGAAAAGCGATCAATCCAAACTTCAGCACCACGGGCACCGTCAGCAACAACAGGACAAGCCACCAGTTGTCGATCACCAGCCGCACATTGAGCAGCATGCCGACCGTAATGAAGAACAAGCCCATCAGCACGTCGCGAAACGACTTGATGTCCTCCTCCACCTGATGCTTGTACTCAGTTTCCGAAATCAGCATGCCGGCGACGAACGCGCCAAGCGCCAGAGACAGGCCGGCACGTTCGGTAATCCATGCGGCCCCCAGCGTGATCAACAGCAGGTTCAGCATGAACAACTCCTGGGACCGCCGTTTCACCACGATCCGGAACCAGCTTCGCATCAGACGCTGGCCGATCACGAGAAGCAGAACGAGCACGATGCCGGCTTTCATGCCCGCGAGCGCCAGCGTCGCCAACAGGTCATCGGAGTCGCCGGCAAGCGCCGGGACGAGGATCAGTAGCGGCACCACGGCGAGATCCTGGAATAGCAGGATGCCGATGATCTGCCTGCCATGGGGGGTTTCCAGCTCCAGCCTTTCCGTCAACAGCTTCGAGACGATCGCCGTGGACGACATGGCCAGCGCACCACCGAGTGCAAAAGCGGCGCGCCAACTGATTGCCATCAGCTGCGGCAGGAAAAAGGCCATCAGCCAGCCGAACAGCATGGCCGCACCAATGGTCAGCAAAACCTGCGCCATGCCAAGGCCGAAGACAATGCGGCGCATTGAAACCAGTTTGGGGAGCGAGAACTCCAGACCGATGGAGAACATCAGGAAGACAACGCCAAACTCGGCCAAGGTGTGTGTCGTCTGGTTCTCTGCCGCCAGACCGAGCGCATGCGGGCCGATGACGATACCGACAATGAGGTAGCCCAGCATCGGGGGCAGATGCATCATGCGAAACGCGACGACGCCCAGCACGGCAGCACCGAGCAGAATGAGCGTCAGTTCAAGAGCCGAAAACATGGGTTGTCCAGAAGGTCAAATCGAGTACTGCTGTTGCCGACGCTGTTTCTCTGATAAAAAGCTCTCAAATCCGCACTGACACGAAAACCTGTTGCATGTCCGCCCGTCCGGCAGGCAAGGCACGGCAAGCGAAGCCGCCTCGACTTTTCCTTTTTAAATGAATGACTTGGGGAAAATCGACCGATGAACAAGGCGGCAGCGCAAGGATATTTTTGTTGTGACTGGCAGATTTTTTGCTTTCGTAATTCGTTTATACTTCCCGCATGAGTGTAATCGATGCGAAAACCCTGTCGAAAGCTTTTGATGCAAAAACTGCACAACGCGCGCTGGAACTGGCGCGCACCACGCTGCAGATCGAAGCCGACGCTATCCTGGCCCTGAAAGACCGCCTGTCCAACAGCGCGGACGACAGTTTTATTCAAGCCGTTGCGCTGCTGATGCATGGAACCGGACGTGTTGTGGTCTCCGGCATCGGCAAGTCCGGCCATATCGCCCGCAAGATCGCCGCTACGCTGGCCTCGACCGGCACGCCGGCATTGTTCGTCCATGCCGCCGAAGCGCTCCACGGCGACCTCGGCATGATCACCGAACATGACATCGTCATCGCGATCTCCAATTCCGGCGAGGCTGCGGAATTCATCGCGATCATCCCGATCATCAAGCGAATGGGAGCCAAGCTGATTGCCATCACCGGCAACGAAAACTCTCGGCTGGCGAAGCTGGCGGATATCCACCTCAATGCCCGCGTCGACAAAGAAGCCTGCCCGCTGAACCTCGCCCCCACGGCGAGCACCACGGTGACGCTGGCACTAGGCGATGCGCTTGCCGTTGCCCTGCTCGACGCCCGCGGCTTCCGCGAAGAGGATTTCGCCCGCTCGCACCCCGGTGGCGCCCTCGGCCGTCGCCTGCTGACGCATGTCCGAGATGTCATGCGCAGTGGCGATGCCATTCCGTCAGTTGCGGCGGATACCCCGTTGCCGAGGGCCTTGCTGGAAATCACGAACAAAGGCATGGCAATGACGGCTATCGTCGACGAGGCAAACCGCGTTCTCGGCATCTTCACCGACGGCGACTTGCGTCGTCTGATCGAAGCGGCGCAGGACTTCGGCAAGCTGAAGATGGCCGACGTCATGCATGCGAACCCGCGTACGATCGGCCCGGACCAGCTGGCCGTCGAGGCCGTCGAGCTGATGGAACAATTCCGCATCAACCAACTGCTGGTCGCCGACGCCGAGGGCAAGCTCGTCGGCGCATTGCATATCCACGACCTCACGCGCGCAAAGGTGATCTGATGCAGGAGGACGCTGTCGCCCGGGCCGCGCGCATTCGGCTCATGATTTTCGACGTGGATGGCATTTTGACCGACGGCAGCCTGCATTACGGCCCGGACGGCGAAACCATCAAGACCTTCAATGTCCTCGATGGGCACGGCATCAAGCTTCTGCAGCAGTCCGGCGTGGCCACCGCCATCATCAGCGCCCGCAAATCCGAGATTGTCGCCCGTCGTGCCGCCGACCTTGGCATTCGACATGTGCAGCAAGGCGTGCATGACAAGCTGGTTGCATTCGAGCAGCTGCTTTCGCAAACCGGCATCGCTGCCAGCGCCTGCGGATTCATCGGCGACGACGTCATCGACTTGCCGATCCTGCTGCGAACCGGCTTTGCCGCGAGCGTCCCCAACGGCCATCCGGAAGTCCGGTCACGTGTGCATTACGTGACACAGGCAGCCGGCGGACGGGGCGCCGCCCGCGAATTGTGCGATTTCATCATGCGGGCGCAAGGTAATTACGAGGCGGCTCTGGCGCCGTATCTGGCATGAACGATGCGCGCACGGCAAGGCGGGTTCGCCTTGCCGCTGTATTGGTACTGATGATCGGCTTGGCGCTCGGCAGTTTCTGGCTGTACGAGGTCATGCGCCGTGCGACGGAAGATGTGCTGCCGGCAGTGGAGAGGACCGAGCCGGATTTTTACGTCGAGAAATTCAGCTACGTCAAAATATCGCAGGAAGGAAAAGCTCAGTACCATTTTTCCGGCGACAAGATGACGCACAATCCACTAGACGACTCCTACGACATCGTTCAGCCGGTGGTAAGCAATTTGAACAAGGCGAATCCGCCGATAACCCTGCGCTCGGATCGTGCAACGATCAACAGCGACAGCAGCGAGGTGCATATGTATGACAACGTGCATCTCGATCGCCCGGCAGCTCCAGATGTTGAGCCGATGCATGTTGCATCGGATTACCTGCTTTTATTGCCCGATGACGATGTTGTCAAGACGGATAAGCCTGCGGAAATCACGCTAGGCCAATCAAAACTGACCGGCACCGGCATGTATGTGAATAACGCGACGCGCGAACTACGTTTGACAAGCAATGTTCATGGCACGTATCAAGCCCCGTTGCGTTAATCCGATATAACTTGATGCATCACTTTCGAGATTGTTCATGAAACGTTTTTTCTTGTTGCTGTTGATGCTGACGGCCGTTGCCACCGGCAACGCACACGCTGAGAAAGCCGACTCCGACAAGCCAACCAATGTCGAGGCCGATCAGATGGCTTACGACGACGTAAAACAGATCAATACATTCACCGGCAATGTGGTTCTTACCCGAGGCACATTAACCATGCGAGCACACAAGATGATTGTGACGCAGGATCCGGCCGGCTATCAGTTCGCCACTCTCCTTGCACCGGCCGGCGGACTTGCGACGTTCCGCCAAAAACGCGATGCCGGCCCTAACCAATGGGTTGAGGGACACGCAGAACGTATCGAATATGATGGCAAGACGGAAATCGTGAAACTGTTTTCCAAGGCGATGATTCGTCGCCTCGAAGGCAGCAAGCCGACCGATGAAGTGGAAGGCGAATTCATTTCATATGACAGCCGCGCCGAGTTCTTCACGGTCAACAACACGGCAACCGGCGAAAGCAAGCCGGGTGGCGGTCGGATCAAGGCGACGATCCAGCCGCGCACCGAGTCAAAGGATCAATGACATGACAAGCACACTGGCCGTCAGCGGCTTGCAGAAGAGTTACGGCTCTCGTCAGGTGGTGCATGATGTATCGCTTCAGGTGGAAAGTGGCGAAGTCGTCGGCCTGCTGGGCCCCAATGGCGCCGGCAAGACAACGTCCTTTTACATGATTGTCGGCTTGGTACCGTCCGATGCAGGAGAAATCAATCTCGATGGGACGGCGATCTCGCGCCTGCCGATTCACCGGCGTGCCACGCTTGGCTTGTCCTATTTGCCGCAGGAAGCATCGGTATTCCGCAAGCTGACCGTCGAGGAAAACATCCGGGCGGTACTGGAACTGCAACGTGTCAACGGCAAGCCGCTAAACCGTGCCGAAATTGACAAGCGCCTGAACGACTTGCTGGCCGACCTGCAGATTGAGCGTTTGCGCGAGAACCAGGCCTTGTCGCTATCAGGCGGAGAACGGCGGCGCGTGGAAATTGCACGCGCGCTGGCAACCAACCCTCGGTTCGTACTGCTGGATGAACCTTTCGCCGGGGTGGACCCAATTGCTGTCATCGAGATCCAACGTATCGTACGCTTTCTGAAGGAGCGCGGGATCGGAGTGCTCATTACCGACCACAACGTGCGTGAAACACTTGGCATTTGCGACCGCGCCTATATCATCAATCAGGGCTCGGTCCTGGCCAGCGGCAGACCGGACGACATCATTGCGAACGAGTCCGTACGGCGCGTATATTTGGGTGAGCACTTCCGGATGTAAGGAAGAACCAAACAGGCATGAAACAGACACTCCAACTTCGCATCTCGCAACATCTGGCACTGACGCCCCAGTTGCAGCAGTCGATACGCCTGCTGCAACTGTCGACGCTGGAGCTGCATCAGGAGCTGGAACAAATCCTGTCCGACAATCCGCTCCTCGAGCGGGTCGATGATCCTCTTGATCATTCTGTGCGCCTGCTTGCTGATGGCGCGATCAGCCCCGGAACAACGAGCAGCGGCGATGTGCCAGTGACGGATGCCAACGGCTCGTCCGGCGCCGACGAAACAGAAGCTGCTTTTGCGGGCAACGATGCCTCCGAAGGGACATCCGCCAGTGAAAATGAATGGAGCTTTGACGATGTGGCTCGTACATCGAAAGCACCGGAAGATGATGAAGCCCGTCCGCAGCTCGAAGCACATGAAACGACGCTGCGTGAACACCTGCTGGAGCAGATGCGGGTAACCGTACGCGAGCCACGTGACCGTGGGTTGGTGGAACTGATCATAGATGCGTTGAATGACAATGGCTATCTCGAAGAGTCGCTGGAAGAAATCCATGCACGCTTGCCGGAAGAGCTGGAGGTCGAGCCGGAGGAGTTGTCGGTCGCACTGAAATTGTTGCAGAGCTTCGAGCCTGCTGGTGTGGGCGCGCGCAATGCCTCCGAATGCTTGGCAATCCAAATTAGGCGCTTCCCCAAGGTGCCACTGGTGACGCGGCGCCGCGCGCTGGACATCGTCGAGAACCATCTTGCCTTGTTTGCCCAGCGCGATTTCAACAAGCTGAAGAAAGTTCTCGACTGCGATGAGGAAGACCTGCGCGAGGCACAGCATGTGATCAAGCAGTGCAATCCACATCCAGGTGCCTTGTTCGCATCCGACACGTCGGACTATGTCGTTCCCGATGTGATCGTCAAGCGCACGAAGAACGGTTGGCAGGTGATGCTCAACCATGACGTCATGCCCCGGCTGCGTGTGAATGCCTTGTACGCGAATATCCTGAAGCAAAACAAAGGTGAGGGATCGCTTACTTCGCAGCTTCAAGAAGCGAAATGGCTCATCAAAAACATGCGCCAGCGTTTCGACACGATCCTGCGTGTGGCCCAGGCGATTGTGGATCGACAGCGCAACTTTTTCTCGCATGGCGCAGTGGCGATGCGCCCTCTTGTCTTGCGTGAAATTGCTGATACACTGGGCTTACACGAGAGCACTATTTCTCGCGTGACAACTCAGAAATACATGCTCACCCCTCACGGCATGTTCGAGTTGAAGTACTTTTTCGGCAGCCATGTGGCGACCGAAGCGGGGGGAGAAGCTTCATCAACCGCGATTCGCGCACTGATCAAACAATTGATAGGAGCAGAAGACCCAAAGAATCCATTCTCTGACAGCAAAATCGCAGACATGTTGGGAGAACAAGGCATGGTCGTCGCGCGGCGCACGGTGGCGAAGTACCGCGAAGCTCTCAAGATCCCTCCAGTCAACCTGCGAAAATCCCTGTAATTATCGTGTTGTAGTGTTGTCTTTGTTGCTGTGTTCCGGCGTAGCCTGCTACGCGGAGATGCAATCGGGCACGTTGCGAACCGCCAGCGACACTATCCATAGGAGCGCTGTATGAATCTGATAATCAGTGGACATCATCTCGAACTGACCCCTTCTATTCGCGAGTATGTGAATACGAAGCTGGAGCGAATCAGACGTCATTTCGATCATGTCATTGATGTTGCAGTCATCTTGGGTGTTGAAAAACCGTCAGAGAAGGAGAAACGACAGCGTGCCGAGGTCAACCTGCGTTTGAGAGGAAATGTGATTCATGTGGAGAGCTTTGCCGAAGACCTCTATGCTGCGATCGATCTGCTGGTCGACAAGCTGGACCGCCAGGTTCTCAAGTACAAGACCAAGGTCCAGGATCATCAGCACGAAGGCATCAAGCGCATGGTAGAGCAACCTGCGGCGACCTGAGCAAGTCGCGCGAGTGGCAATCGGCGGATAAGCAAAGGGGCATTCGATGCCAAGCCCCTCGCTTAACCTGTTGAAGGTTTTGGGATAGCCAAAGGCTGATTGAAGGGCCGCATTCGCAAGGATGCGGCCTTTTTTCATTGGTCGGGGTCGCCAAGGTGCTGCGGCGAATGCAGGGGTATAAGCGAACTGCAGGAACCTTCCGACCGGCCAAAACGATAATCTGTGCCTTGGAAATCAGCGGGGCTCGCTGAACTTTATCCGCAACAGACGCCGTGCGCCTGCTGTGAGTTCAGCGTCGACCCTTTTGAGCACCATTGGAGCCGGGCTAGGTTCAGCATCCTCTGGCGTGATTGAGTTCGACAAACAGAAAGCCCCGTAAGTCGTTGAACTTACGGGGCTATTTGCCCGGTCAATCAACCGCTTTCAACAGGTTAAGCGAGAGGCTTGATTCGATGCCCCTTTTTCTTTTTGTTGTCGCGAGCCTGACGACAAGCGCACAAGCACCAAATGCAAAATGTCAGTGCAGCGACTGCTTGCCTTTTCCATTCTCGATAAAATAGCCCGACCTTCATTGATGAAAATGCTCCGACATGACTGACCTCGTCCAACTCTCCGTCAAGAACAAAACAGGCTTTATTACCCTGGACCGCCCCAAGGCTCTGAATTCGCTTTCACTCGACATGATCCGGTCGATGACGAAAGCCTTGCTCGCCTGGCGTGCCGACGAGACCATTCACGCGGTTGTGATCAACAGCACCAGCGAAAGGGCATTCTGCGCCGGCGGCGATATCCGATTCTTCTACGAAGCCGGATCGAGCACACCGAAAGGCCGCAGCGCACTTCTCGAGGACTTTTTCACCGAGGAATATGCGCTCAACCACCTGATCCACTATTATCCTAAGCCCTATATCGCCTTCATGGATGGCATCGTGATGGGCGGCGGAATGGGCGTGGCACAAGCCGGGACAGGCAATCGCATGCGCGTCGTGACGGAACGTACCAAGATGGCCATGCCCGAAGTAAACATCGGGTTGTTCCCTGATGTCGGCGGGGGTTATTTCCTTTCCCGGGCACCCGGCCAGATTGGCGCATATCTTGGCGTAACGGGCGAAACGATCAGTGCAGCGGATGCGCTTTACGCCGGCCTGGCGGATGTGTTCGTACCCGTGGAGAAACTGCCCGCACTGCTGGAACTGTTGGTAACCCACACCGCAGGCGACATTCGCCAGGCCGTGCAGGCGTTTGCAGAACCGTTCCGGTCGCAGGCCGATCCGGCCAGGAGCATGCTGGCTACCGAACGCGACGCAATCGACAGGCATTTCGCCCATGATGATGTTCGTGCGATCTGCGCGTCGCTGGCTGGAGATGCGAGCCAGTTCGCGCAAAAGACGTTATCTGTGATGAACAAGCGATCGCCGTTGATGATGTGCGTAACCCTGGCGCAGTTGCGTCTTGGTGCCAGCATGAGCGTCGCCGATTGCCTGCGCCTGGAGCGCACGATGGTCCGGCGTAGCTTCGAGCACGGCGAGGTTCTGGAAGGTATTCGTGCGGTGGTGATCGACAAGGACAATGCCCCGAAGTGGAATCCGCAGTCGTTGAACGATGTCACGCCAGAGATGGTCAGCCAATTCTTCGCTCCCGCCTGGCCGGCTCACGCGCACCCGTTGCGTCACCTCGAATAAAAACAGAGTGCACGCTGGGCAGCAGTCGTGATGCCTGGCATACCTTTGGTTCGGCAAGAAGATTGATTAGATCTCGCCGATCATGAACAAGCGGCGATGCTCGCGCATTGCATACCGATCCGTCATGCCGGCAATATAGTCGGCGACTTTCCGGGATTGGGTGCGCTCGCGTTCGGGGCCACCGTCGCTTGCGTGTACCTGATAATCGAGCGGCAGCAAGCTCGGCTCCTGCATGAAGGCATCGAACAGCTCCCTGACGATCCGCCGTGCCTTGCTCGTCATGCGATTTACCTGGTAGTGCTGATAAAGGTTCTGGCGCAAGAATCGCTGGAGCAGCACGGCTTCCTTGCGCATCTCGTCCGAGAAAGCGATGAGCGGTGGCGCATTGCGCACATCGTCGACGTGCTTTAGCTGAACTTCCTGGATGCGTGCTTGTGAGGTCTGGATGAGATCGACAATCAATGCGTTGATCATGCGACGAATCGTTTCATGTACAGCACGCCGACCGTTGATTCCCGGGTAGACAGACTCGACCTCGCTACGATGACGCGCCCAGAAATCGACTTCGCCCAACTGGGTAGTTGTAAGGAGCCCAGACCGAAGACCATCATCGATGTCATGGTTGTTATAGGCGATCTCATCGGCCAGATTCGTGAGTTGCGCCTCCAGCGTGGGTTGCTTATTGTCGATAAAACGCTGACCGATGTCGCCCAGCCTGGTTGCATTCGCCGCAGAACAATGCTTGAGGACGCCTTCGCGTGTTTCGAACATGAGGTTCAGTCCGTTAAACGCACCGTAGTGCTCCTCAAGTTCGTCTACGACTCGCAAGCTCTGAAGATTGTGTTCGAAGCCGCCATAATTCTTCATGCACCCGTTCAGCGCCTCCTGGCCAGCATGTCCGAACGGTGTGTGTCCGAGATCGTGGGCAAGGGAGATCGCTTCAACCAGGTCTTCGTTCAGGCGCAGGTTACGCGCGATGGAACGTGCGATCTGTGCGACTTCGATACTGTGGGTCAGGCGAGTCCGGAAGAGGTCGCCCTCGTGGTTGAGGAAAACCTGGGTCTTGTATTCGAGCCGGCGAAATGCGGTCGAGTGGATGATCCGGTCCCGGTCACGCTGGAACTCGGTACGTGATGCAGGGGCCGCCTCAGGAAAGCGCCGCCCTCGCGATGCCGCAGAACTGGCGGCATATGGTGCGAGGTGGGCTTCGAAGTTCATTTCGCGACGCAGGCCTTCAGTGTGGCGAGTAGTGCATCTTGCGGTGCAGGCATGATCACCGCAGTTCCGAGCGGTTTGAGAAGAATGAACTTGATCTGTCCGCCCTCATTCTTCTTGTCGACCTGCATCAACTCCAGCCAGCGGTCAACACCCAGGTCAGGAGCGACCACCGGAAGTCCGGCCGCCCGCACGAGCTCGGTTACCCGGCTCCTCGTTGCCTCGTCAATAAACCCAAGTCGCTCCGACAAGTCTGCCGCCATGACCATCCCGCAACCGACTGCTTCTCCATGCAGCCATTCGCCATATCCCAAACCGGCCTCAATCGCATGGCCAAAGGTGTGACCGAAATTGAGGATTGCACGCAACCCGCCCTCGCGCTCGTCCTGCCGAACGACGTCAGCCTTGATTTCGCATGAACGCTGGATTGCATGTGCGATTGCCGTAGTTTCTCGGTCCAGTAGCTTCGCAATGTTGGTCTCGATCCAATCGAAGAAGTGCGCATCAATAATGGCACCGTGCTTGATCACCTCGGCCAAGCCAGCGGACAATTCTCGATCGGACAAGGTGTTCAGGGTGGTCGTATCAGCAATCACCGCTTGCGGCTGGTAAAACGCGCCGATCATGTTCTTCCCGAGTGGGTGGTTGATTCCCGTCTTGCCGCCCACGGACGAATCGACCTGGGCCAGCAATGTGGTAGGCACCTGCACAAATGGCACGCCGCGCATATAGGTTGCAGCACCAAAACCGGTCAAGTCGCCGATGACGCCTCCGCCCAAGGCAACCAAGGTCGTCTTGCGGTCGCATTTCTCAGAGAGGAGCACGTCGAACACCTGCATCAGGCTGCCCCAGTTCTTTTCCTCCTCTCCATCCGGCAGGACGACACTTGTCACCTGCTTGCCCGCTGCGACAAGCGCCTTGCTCAGCCTTTCCAAGTAGAGGGGGGCAACAGTGGTGTTGGTAACGATTGCGACCCGCCGACCAGTTATTTGCCGGCTGACGAGACTCGGATCATCCAGGAGACATTCGCCGATCGTAATCGGATAGCTTCGGTCCCCGAGGTCGACTTTCAATGTGATCGGGGCGGTTAGCTGCTTTGTCATGTGTCTTTTTACGAAGTTGGGTTTGGCTTATCGTCGTCCGCGATTGCCTTTGGCCGGCGTTCCAGCTGCGTAACAATCGTCTGTACCAGCGATTGTACGTTAGGTCGTCCTGTTTCGATGACGAAGTCGGCAAGCTCAAGGTAATAAGGCTCGCGTTCGCGTGACAACTGTTCAAGCCGCTGGCGGGGATCGGCAGTCTGGAGCAAGGGCCGGTTCTTGTCGTGGCTGGTGCGCTGGAGGATGCTATTGATGCTGGCACGCAGGTAAATCACGGTGCCGCGGGTTTTCAGGTACTCACGATTCTCGGGCTTGAGGATTGCTCCCCCACCCGTAGCCAGTACGATGTCCGACTGTGAAGTCAGATCGCGAATCACTTCCGATTCACGTTGGCGGAAGCTGGCCTCGCCTTCAATCTCGAAGATAAGTGGGATCGAGACGCCTGTACGCGCCTCGATCTCGTGGTCAGAATCGATAAATCGCTTGTTCAGCTTTCTGGCTAAGGCCCGACCGACGGTGGTCTTGCCGGCGCCCATCAGGCCGATTAGAAAAATATTTCCCTGCACGCTTTAGAAGCTCTTTCTCGATTCTTGACATCCTGCTCACTGAGCGAGCTAGTTTAACGAACGGAAAGCTTCTCGTCCACGATCTTCGGAGTCAGGAAAATGAGCAGTTCGGTCTTCTCATTCGTGACGCCTGTCGTTTTGAAGAGGTGCCCCAGAACCGGGATATCGCCAAAAAGCGGTACCTTGGTGACTGCATCGCGCTCAGTTTGCTGGAAGATACCGCCAATCACCACTGTGCCGCCGTTGTCGATCAATACCTGGGTTTTCACATGTTTAGTGTCGATTGCAAAACCGGAAAGCGTTTCGCGGCCAACGCTATCTTTGTTCACGTCAACATCAAGAATCACGTTGCCATCCGGCGTAATTTGCGGAGTCACTTCGAGCTTCAGGTTTGCCTTCCGGAAGGCAACACTCGTCGCGCCACTGCTGGTTGCCTGCTGATACGGCAATTCCGTTCCTTGCTCAATAAGAGCTTTCAACTGATCCGCAGTAACGACACGAGGGCTGGAGATAATCTTTCCTTTCCCGTCCGCTTCCAGAGCTGAGAGTTCCAAGCCGATGAATCGCGTTGCAGCCGCATTAAAGAGTGTTAGTGCAAGAGACCCAGGGTTGTAGCCGCCAATACCATTTGCAGGGAGATTTACTGGGTTGCCATTTACTGTTGCCAATGCCGGAGAATTAAGGCCAGGCGCATTACTTGATGATCCACCTGCTGCGCTTACTGTGCCGGTTTGCTGACCGCTCGCCTCAAAGATTCTTCCATTTGGCGTTGTCTGCAAGCCAAAAGCCAGTTTCGCTCCCAGATTTCGGCTAAACGTATCATTTGCCTCGACAATTCGTGCCTCGATAAGCACCTGACGGCTTGCGATATCGGTCTTTTGAACCAGCTTACGTACCTCGTCAAGTTTCGACTGGATATCCGTTATGAATATCTGGTTGGTTCTGGGATCAACCACTGCACTGCCCCGCTTGGACAGGATGCTGCGTCCGCTGCCGCCACCTTCGATGCCGAAAATCTGCTTGAATGCCTCCGCCTTCTGGTAATTCAGCTGGAATGTTTCGGTTCGCAACGGCTCAAGCTCCGCGATCTGCGCCTTCTGCTCCAGTTCCAGCTTCTCCTTCGTCAGGAGTTCATCCTTTGGAGCAATCCAGAGCACCGAACCGTTCTTCCGCATGTCGAGGCCTTTCGCCTGCATCACGATGTCAAGCGCCTGGTCCCAAGGCACATCCTTCAGACGAAGCGTCAGGTTGCCGCTGACAGTATCGCTTGTGATGATGTTCAGCCCGGTGAAATCAGCAATAACCTGAAGAACGGCACGCACCTCGACGTTCTGGAAGTTCAGGGAAAGGCGTTCTCCGCGGTAGCCCTGTGTACCTTGCACCAGCTTGTTCGGATCTTCCTTGATCGGTTTTACTTCAACGACAAGCTGCGTGTCGCTCTGGTATGCACTGTGCTCCCACAACCCGTTCGCCTCGATGCGCATACGCACATTTTCGCCTTGAGACGACGTCGTGATCATTTGCACCGGCGTTCCGAAATCAGTCACATCAAGGCGGCGGCGAAGTACTTCCGGCAAACCAGCTTTCAAGAAGTCCACCATGATTGCCTGCCCTTGCTGACGGACATCTACGGCGATCTGATTACTCGGCAGGTCGACAACGATTCGTCCTTCACCGTTTGCGCCACGACGGAAATCAATATCGCGTAGCTGAGGCTTCCCAGCTAACGGAGCCTGGTCGGCAACCGGAACGCCAGCCGCATTTACTGCTGTAGCCACACCACCTGAGCCGTCTATGGTGACGATCACAGTATTGCCTTCAACAGTGGTCGCATAGTTCAGGGGGCGAAGCAGGTTGAACACCAAGCGCGAGCGCTCACCCGCCTGGACCAGATTGACGCTACGGACGTCTCCCAGGTTGATATCCTGCGTCGTCTTGCCGGTAGCATTAGCGGTCGCCGCAAAGTCGAGTGCAATACGCGCCGGGCTCGTGATGGAAAAACCGATCGGTGGTTTCTTCACGGGGTTTTTCAACGTCACCTTGACGATGACGTTTGATCCCTGCTGATTCGCGTTGACTGAGTCGATCGCATTCTCTTGCGCCTGAGCCAAACTGCAGGCTAATGCAACGCTTGCGACGACACATTGCTGCCAGAACTTGCGCGCGATTGCGCTCACTTGTGAATTGTTTTTTGTGACGCCCATCATTTTGCACTCTCCTGCAACTCTAACTTGGCTTTACGCTCGACCCAGTCGCCGGCCGCATCGCGAACGATTTCCCTTAACTCCACTTCGGTGTCGGAGATCTTCGTAACCATCCCGAAGTTCTGCCCAATGTAATTTCCGACCTTTACCTGAAACACTGATTTGTCCACCTGCAGAAGTGCATAGCTCAAGCCGGTTTTTTGCAAGGTTCCTACCATCTTGAGTGCGTCAAGAGGGAACTCTTCCAGTGGCTCCTTGCGCCGGTCGAGGTCCGGCTTCAAAGCACTGTCAGACTTTGTGTCCAGCTTTGCCAATGCGACAGCAAGTTTGACTGGGCTAAAAGGATCGACGTCTTCCTTGTGCTCATACACAAAGGGAGTAAATGTTTTTGGCTCGGCGACTTTCTGCACGCTTACCGGTGTTTGACGACGCACATCCTCCATCCACTGCCGAACCTCTTGCTCCTCGCCATCCCCGCATCCAGACAAGGATGTGAGAAGAACAATGGCTGGGGCAAGAGCCTTCATACGAAAGATCGTCATTTTTTCGCCCCCTTTGCCTTGCGTTGCGTCGCAGCCTTACGTTGTGCGGCAACTTCCTCGCTATCGAGATACCGGAACGTTTTCGCAGTTGCATCGAGAGTGAGAATATTGTCTTTACCGCTCTTGAGACTCAAGTTATTCAACGTGACGATACGCGGCAGATTAGCGATGTCGCTGGTAAATGCTCCCACATCATGGTAATTGCCGGTCACCTTGATGGTAATTGGCAGCTCGGCATAGTAATCTTTCACAACGACTTGCCCTGGCTTGAACAGCTCGAACTGCAACCCTCGGCCTAGGCCGGCTTGGTTGATATCGGACAGCAATGCATCCATTTCAGCCTTGCTCGGCAATTGCTTTTCCAAGGTAGACACATACTCTCCGACCTGTTCTTTTTGCTTGCGAAGGCCTTCGAGATTAATAGCCTGCCGGATCTTGCTCTGATAGGCTTCCCTTAGCTGAACCTCTTCCTGTTCGCCGGCTTCAAGCTCCTCCTTTTGGCCACTCAAATAAAGGAACCAACCCAGCACGACTACACCCGCCAAAGTACCGAGCCCGCACAACATCCGCGGAATTACCGGCCATTGCCCGGGGTCCCGTCCGTTCAGACCGCGAAACTGAGCGGAAACGGACTCTCCAATTTTCTTCAGATCTGCCATAGTGCGTCTTTCGTTTCAGGGGCGCTTCGGTGCTGCACCTTGCGCAACTTGAGCTGCCTGCTCCTTGTCGCGCGGACGCTTGATCCCGACGTTGACTGTGAACTCGAATACTTTTTTCGCATCCTTGCCTTGCCCGGCAGTGGACGACCGAATCTCAACCAGATCCGGACGTTCCAGCCACGGCGAGTTATTGCCAAAGTTGCGAAGCAGTTCCGATACACGCTCGTTTGACTGCGCATACCCGTTCAGTGCAACGCGCTGACCGTCCTGTTTGAACGAGCGGAGATAGACGCCCTCCGGAACCTGCTTTACCAGTTCATCCATCAAATAGACAGGTTGGTTACGATCACTCTGCAAATCTTCGACCGCCTGCTGCCGTGCCTTGAGCGCTTCGATTTCCTGCTTCAATGTCGCGATCTCCTTGATTTGCGCATCGAGCTTGGCATTCTCAGCCTTGATGAACTCATTGCGTTGCGTCTGGTTCGCGATCTGCGCGGCCAGGAAACCACTTCCCGCAAGTACGACCGCACCGCCTGCAAGTGCGCAGAGCACAAGCAATCGCACGAACGCAGCCTTGCGTTGTTTGCGTTTCTCCTCACGATGAGGAAGGAGGTTAATCCGGATCATTCGTCAAACCTCCGCATCGCTAATCCACATGCGACCAAATAAGAAGGGGCTTCGGCTCGCAGCTGTTTCTCGCGCACGTTAGGCGCAACTTGCATACCCTTGAATGGACTTACCACTGAAGTGGAGACCTTGGTGCGATCTGCGACCAGCTCCACAATGCCAGGAAGGTTGGCGCAACCGCCCGCAAGGAAAATCTGGTCGATCCTCGTGTACGGCGTAGAAGTAAAGAAGAACTGAATAGCCCGAGTCACCTCCAAGGCGACGTTCTCCAAAAAGGGCTCCAACAGCTCACGGTCATAGCCATCCGGGAGATCGCCCGCTATTTTCTTTACCTCGGCCTCTTCAAACGGCAGACCGTAGGTTCGAACGATATCCTGCGTCAGCTGATTTCCACCGAAGGGCTGCTCGCGTTCATAGATCGCCTGCCCGTCGAGCAGCATCGATACATGGGTGACCTGCGCGCCGATCTGAAGTAACGCGACAATCTGCCCCTGTCCGCCCTTCGGCAGCTGAGCAGTAATGCGGTCAATTGCAGCACGGGCGGCGTAGGACTCAATATCCATCACCATCGGTTTCAAGCCAGCCGCCTCTACCACTGCGACCCGGTCTTCGACCTTCTCCTTCCGTGTCGCCGCAATGAGGACCTCGACATCTTCCGGCGCATTCGGCGCCGGGCCAATGACATCAAAGTCCAAACTCACCTCGTCCAGCGCGAAAGGAATGTACTGATTCGCTTCGCTTTCAACCTGAACTTCAAGCTCGCCTTCCGACAAGCCAGCAGGCAGCACGATTTTTTTCGTGATGACCGCCGCAGGCGGCATCGCTATTGCTGCGTGCTTGGCGCGCGTTCCGCTCTTTTTCCAGACGCGGCGTACGGCTTCGGAAACTTGCTCGATATTCTCGATGTTGCCGTCGACGACGGCGCCGCGCGGCAAGGGCTCGCTTGCGAAGCGTTCCAACCGAAATTCGTTCTTACCTGATTCAGACAATTCGACGAGTTTAACGCCCGAGGTACTGATATCCAGGCCGATCAACGGTGGACTCTTCTTGCCGAGTAACGATCCAAAATCAAAGGCCAAGGGTTGCTCTCCCCGAAAATGTGGTTTATTGCGTGAACGCACCACTTATTTGGATGTCGAATGAGCGAATAGCCAAATGCTCAAAAAATCCGTTTAAAAACCTGTATTTAGGTGATATATATCCAACGTTACATTAAATCCTAGCAATAAGCTTCGACGGGTGTAAAGCAATTTCCGACGAGTAATTTGTAACTGCGTTGCCAAAAGTCCACGTTGTCGACTAAGAACAATTGGGTTTTTTGCAATCTGAAAAGGCGTTGCACCCCGTTATAATCCCCACGTTCCTCCATCTTCATCCGTAGCCCTGAATGACCCGTCAAAAATCCGCAGGTGGCGCTTCCAAGAAAGCCCCAAAGCGTCGGTTTCCTCTGCCCCTGCGCTTGGCACTCGGCCTTTTCGGTATCGCCGCCGGCCTCGCAGTCACTGTTGTGTTGATCGTCGCCTTCGCACTGGTGATGGCTTACCCGAACCTGCCTGCCCTCGATTCGCTAACCGATTACCGGCCCAAGATTCCGTTGCGGATTTTCTCCGCAGATAACGTGCTGATTGGGGAATTCGGCGAAGAGCGACGCAATCTGGTGCGCATCAACGAAGTCCCAGACATCATGAAGAAAGCGGTGCTCGCGATTGAGGACGACCGCTTTTATGCCCATAGTGGTGTTGACTACGTCGGCATTGCGCGTGCAGCACTGCACAACCTGACCAACAGTTCCAAGCAGGGCGCATCCACAATCACGCAACAAGTCGCCCGCAACTTCTTCCTCTCGAGCGAACAAACGTTCAAGCGGAAAATCTACGAAATCCTGCTGGCCTGGAAAATCGAACAGAACCTGTCGAAAGACCAGATTCTCGAGGTGTACATGAACCAGATCTATCTGGGACAGCGCGCCTATGGATTCTCGTCGGCCGCACAGATCTACTTCGGCAAGAAGCTGTCTGAGCTGACGATTGCTGAAGCCGCCATGCTCGCGGGCCTGCCGAAAGCTCCGTCAGCGTACAACCCGGTCGCCAATCCGAAGCGCGCACGGGCACGGCAGCAATACATCCTGCAGCGAATGTTCCATCTCGGGTACATCAGTGCCGATGAATATGAGAAGGCAAGGGAACAGACGCTCAAGATCAAGACCGGCACCAGCGAGTTCGGTGTGCATGCGGAGTATGTAGCCGAGATGACGCGACAGCTTGTCTATGAACAATTCAAGGAAGAAGCCTATACCCGCGGCTTGAATGTTTATACGACGATTACCAAGGCCGACCAGGATGCGGCTTATCTCGCACTGCGCAAAGGCGTGATGGATTACGAGAAGCGTCATGGCTACCGCGGGCCGGAAGGCTACATGGAGATTCCGGAATCGAAAGAGGAAGCGGACAATGCGATCGAAGTCGAGCTCGCCGAACATCCGGACAGCGATGATATCGTTGCTGCAGTCGTGCTTGAAGCTTCGCCTAAGAACGTCAGAGCCATTCTCGCATCGGGCGAGGAGATCACCATCGCCGGACCGGGGCTGACCTTCGCTGCGCCTCTGCTGAGTGCCAAGGCGCCGCCGAACCGGCGCGTCAAGCGCGGTGCCATCATCCGCGTGACCCAAGAGAACCGAGCCTGGATCATCACCCAGATGCCGGAAGTCGAGTCGGCATTCATTGCAGCCAATACAGAAGATGGAGCGATTCGCGCATTGGTGGGCGGCTTCGATTTCAATCGCAACAAGTTCAACCATGTCACGCAAGCATGGCGTCAACCAGGATCCTCGTTCAAGCCCTTCATTTATTCGGCATCGCTGGAGAAAGGCCTGTCACCGGCAACCATGATCGCCGACAGCCCGATCAGCTTTGATGCCGGCCAGACTGGCGGGCAGGCATGGGAGCCGAAGAACTACGACGGCAAGTACGATGGTCCGATGTCGATGCGCAAAGGCCTGACGAAGTCCAAGAACATGGTCTCGATTCGCATCCTCAACAAGATCGGCGCACGCTACGGACAGGAATACGCGACACGGTTCGGATTCGAGGCGGACAAAAACCCGCCTTACCTCACCCTTGCCTTGGGTGCCGGTGCAGTGACCCCGCTGCAGCTGGCCGGAGCGTATGCGGTCTTTGCGAATGGCGGCTATAAAGTAAGCCCGTACATCATTTCGAAAGTCACGGATGCGGAAGGTCGAGTACTATCGCAGGCCAACCCGGACCGCGCTGGCGATGATGCCAACCGCGTCATCGACGAGCGCAATGCCTTCCTGATGGACAGCATGATGCAGGATGTCGTCAAGTTCGGCACCGCGACCAAGGCGCTCTCCTTGCAGCGCCCCGACATCGCTGGCAAGACCGGGACCACGAATGACTCCTTCGACGCCTGGTTTGCCGGGTACCATCCAAAGATCGTTGGTGTTGCCTGGATGGGTTTCGACCAGCCGAAAAATCTGGGCAATAAGGAAACCGGTGGCGGACTAGCCCTTCCCATCTGGATCGGTTACATGCAGAAGGCACTCAAGGATGTCCCGATTGTGGAACGTTCTGCACCGGAAGGCGTTATCCAGGTCGGAGCAGACTATTTTTACGCGGAAAACCCGCCGGGGACCGGTGTACGCAGCCTAGGCCTGGTGGACCAGCCCTTGACTGAAGAGGAAATGGCGAAGGATGAAGTGAAGAACGAACTGTTCTGATCTGATCGGCGCTTAAATCGACAACGGGGCCGGCTTGTGCAGGCCCCGTTTCTTTTACTTCATCGGACTCAGTGTTACAACTGCACTGCCTTGATCGCTCACCATTTTCGACAAGGAGGAGAACAACTCTGAATTGTCCCGAGTATTCACCCATTGCCCCTCCGCATATCGGTAATGAAAGCCGCCGGATCTGGCCGCCACCCAGATTTCCTTCATCGGCGCCTGGCTGTTGACAATGATTTTCGAACCATTCTCGACAAACTCGACATCCAGCACATTGCCGCTGCGGCTGCACTCCACGTCAATCTCGCCGGCATCCGTTGCGTGCTCCAGCGCCGCCTCGATGGCGTCCATCGTCTCTTCTGCCAGGTCCAGGAATTCCGATTCAGTCATGCTACACTCCGTTGAGTTTCTTTAACCCGTGATTCTAATCGTGAAGTCCGTTTTGCACCCATCGCGCATTGGCGCAATGCTAATCCTTGCTGCACTGGCAGGATGCGGACAAAAAGGTCCGCTGTACCTGCCGGCAAAGCCGGTTCCGGCAGCGACACCCGCACCCCAGGCGGCACCTCCGACCGCCCCGGCACAAACCGATAGCCAGAATCCTGCTTCCAAATAACCTGCTGTCCCCCATGTCCCACTTTTCCTATCAAAACGGCGTCCTGCACGCCGAAAGCGTTCCCCTTAACGATATCGCCAAAGAGTTTGGCAGTCCGACCTACGTGTACTCCAAGGCAGCACTCGTGGAGAACTACTCATCCTATGCAAACGCCTGCAAGGAAAACCGCCGTGATGCGAGCGGGGCGCTGGTGTGCTACTCGGTGAAGTCGAACTCCAACCTGGCCGTACTGAACCTGCTCAGCCGAATGGGTTCCGGCTTCGATATCGTGTCCGGCGGTGAATTGCTGCGTGTGCTGGCCGCAGGCGGCGACCCGAGCAAGGTGATCTTCTCGGGCGTCGGCAAGACGCAGGAGGAAATGCGCCTCGCACTGAAACACGACATCCTTTGCTTCAACGTGGAATCAACGGCAGAACTGGTACGCCTGAACCAGGTTGCGGGCGAGATGGGAAAACCCGCGCCGATTTCGCTGCGTGTGAATCCCAATGTCGATGCAAAGACCCACCCGTATATTTCCACGGGACTGAAGGAAAACAAGTTCGGTATCGCATATGAGGAGGCCTTGGACGCCTACCGTATGGCTGCGACGTTGCCGCATATCCGCGTGGTCGGCATCGATTGCCATATCGGCTCGCAACTTCTGGACGATGCACCGCTGCTGGAAGCGCTTGACCGCCTTACCGAACTGGTCGACCGCCTGGCGCAGGAAGGCATTCACATGCATCACCTCGATATCGGCGGCGGCATCGGGATTTCCTATAACGGCGACAAGCCAGTTGCCGTCGGCGACTATCTGACGCGCCTGTTTGCCAAGATTGACAAATGGCGCTTGCTCAATCACAAGGGCGCTCTGATCCAGGTGATGTTCGAGCCGGGTCGCTCCATCGTCGGCAATGCCGGCATCTTGCTGACGGAAGTCGAGTTCCTGAAGCACGGCGCGGCAAAGAACTTCGCGATCGTCAATGCGGCAATGAACGACCTGATGCGTCCTGCCATGTATGAAGCCTGGCACGGCGTTCAACCCGTGGTGCAACGTGCAACGCCGGCCAAGACCTACGACGTGGTCGGCCCGGTATGCGAATCTGGCGACTGGCTGGCACGCGAGCGCACGCTCGCCATCGAACAAGGCGACTTGCTGGCGATCATGTCGGCCGGCGCTTATGGCATGACGATGTCATCGAACTACAACTCGCGTGGCCGTGCTGCCGAAGTCATGGTGGACGGCGACAAGGTGCACCTGATCCGCCGCCGTGAAGCGCCGAGCGATCTGTTCGCTCTTGAATCTGTGCTGCCCTGATATTACGCAGCCCCCCATGCATTCACACTGGCGCCGGCTTCGTCCGGCGCTTTTGCATTCTGGGCAGCACCACATTCCAATAGAGGCGCAGCAGCAGCAACACGCCGACAATGGTGCCGAACAGGATAGGCTGCGCAAAGTCATTCTTCCCTGCCTTCATCCACCAGAAATGCAGGATGCCCAACGGAGCAATCACGTAGATCAGCCGATGCAGCAACTGCCAGCGCTTGCCGCCAAGGCGGCGCACCATGCCGTTCGTGCTCGTCACCGCCAATGGCACCAGTAACAGGAAAGCGGTGAATCCCACCGTAATGAACGGGCGCTTCACCACGTCCTTCAGCATTTCGTCCAGGTCGAAGAAGTGGTCGAACCAAAGAAAGGTAGTGAAGTGCAGGGTCGCGTAGAAGAATGCGAACAAGCCCAGCATGCGCCGTAACCTGATGAGCCAGTTCCATCCGCTTAGTCGGCGCAGGGGTGTGACTGCCAATGTCATGCACAGGAAGTACAGTGTCCAGTCACCGGTATTGCGCGTGATGAACTCGATCGGATTGGCGCCCAGCCTGTCGGTAAACGCAAACAACACGAGCCGGCAGAACGGGACGAGCGCCGCAAGGAACACGGCGCCCTTGAACAGCGCGAGCTGGCGCGGTGTGGGATTGAACATGATACTCAATAGAACTTTTTCAGATCCATGCCGGTGTACAGTGACGCGACATCACTGTAGCCATTGAACATGAGCGTCTTGCGCTTCCGCGTGAAGAACCCGTCTTCACCGATCCGGCGTTCAGTCCCCTGCGACCAGCGCGGGTGGTCGACATTCGGGTTGACGTTCGAATAGAAACCGTACTCCTGCGGCGCCGAGACGTTCCATGCTGTGCGCGGCTGGTCACGCGTGAAGCGGATTTTCACGATCGACTTCGCAGACTTGAATCCGTACTTCCATGGCACCACGATGCGCACCGGCGCGCCGTTCTGGTTGGGCAGCACCTCGCCGTACATGCCGACAGTGAGCAGGGTCAGGGGATGGTTCGCCTCGTCAAGCCTCAGCCCTTCCACGTAGGGCCATTCAAGCACCGGGCTGCGCAAGCCGCGCATCTGCTGTTTGTCGGCCAGTGAAATAAATTCGACATACTTCGCATTGCCGTTCGGCTCAACCTTTCGGATCAGCTCAGCAAATGAATAGCCGATCCACGGAATCACCATCGACCAGCCCTCCACACAGCGCAAGCGATAGACTCGCTCTTCCAGTGGCGCCAGCTTCAGCAAGGAGTCGATGTCGAGTGTCATCGGCTTCTTCACCTCACCCTCGACCGTGACTGTCCAGGGGCGAGTACGCATGACGCCGGAAAACTCGGCCGGGTCGGACTTCTCGGTGCCGAATTCGTAGAAATTGTTGTAGGTGGTCGCGTCCTTGTACGCGGTCGGCTTGTCCATGACGACAAACGCCTGGTTTGTTTTTGCCGCCAGTTTTTGCCTTCCGGGCGCCTGTGCGAACGCCTCTCGCAGCAGCATCTCGCTCAGCGCGCCGCCGGCGATGGATCCGAGCGCAAGCTGCTTGATGAAGGTGCGGCGCGATTCGAATATCGCGCGCGGAGTGATTTCAGAACCGAATGGAATGTCGATCCCGTTCGGATTACGCTTGATCAACATAGCTGCTCCATGAAATGTGAAGAAACAGTGCACGCCCCATTCAGCACACGCACTGCCTCATGCGTTTAGCGCCGAAGCTGCGTATTGACTGCACGCGCAACTTCCAGCAGCCGGGCCTTGTCGATGCCGCCAGACAAGGCATAGCCATAATCGCGGTCAATCCAATAAAACACACTCACACCATTCTGCTCCAAAACCTCGAATCCCGTTTCGGACCGGGCGTGGGCAGCATGCCGTACGGTGAGCGTCAGCCGTTCGCCGTTCGTCGATTCGTACATCAGCTGTGCCAGCGGCGATGTATTTCCTGATGCGGTCTCACCGGGCAGCAACCGCCCACCGAGCAGAGAGAATCCTTGCTCCAGCAGAATCGGTGCGCGGATCGGTGCGCTCAATCGCTTGGACAGCCAGGCGACGAGATGAGCTTCCTGCTGTGCAGGCACTTCGACCGGGTGCCGTTGTTCGGCAGCAAATATGACATGCGCTGCCAAAGCCCTTTCCGCGAATACGACGGGTGCGGAAGGTTGTTGCTGCAGCATGGCGTGAGAAAACCATCCTGCGGCAAGACCGCAACTCAACCAGGCAACTGCTGCCGCCATACTGCGTGGCCAGCGCCGCGGCCGTACGGCGGTACTCAGACGCAATGGCACGGGCTCATTCATGACCTTGTCGTATGCCGCATGCAGCAGCTGATTCTGTGTACGCCATGCCTGCACCTGTGCGGCCGCTTCCGGGTGCGCAGCCAGATAGGCTTCCACCTCTGCGCGGCGTGCGGGGTCAAGCTGCCCGTCTACATGGGCGTGCAGGTCAATCTCGGTGATTGGAGAACTGGACATGTCACTTGACCCGAGTTAAAGGAGATATGCCCGCCGCGACTGGCTGTTCCGAGAGCAACTTTCGCATCTGCTCGCGCGCGCGGGCCAGCCGAGACATGACCGTACCAATCGGCACATTTAGGACTTCGGCAACTTCCTGGTAACTCAATTGTTCGAGTCCGACCAGGACGATCACGGCGCGATGCTCCGGGCTCAGACGAGCCAGCGCACGATGAATATCGATCTGTTGCGCCGGGTCGTCCGGTGCCATCGGTTCGGCAACATCCTCCAGCGGAACGGCCATAATCCTGCGGCGTGGCGCCTCATTCAGGTAGAGGCGGTACAGCATGGTGAGCAGCCACGCCGTAACATTTGTGCCGAACCGAAACATCCAGCGCCTCTGCAGCGCTCTTTCCAGCGTGTCCTGCACAAGATCATCCGCCCACGCCGCATCGTGTGTCAGAGCGCGTGCATAACGCCGCAGCCGCGGAATCTGCAGTGCCAGCTCATCGGCGAAGTCGGCCATGGACGGAACAACTTTTTACGGAGTGGTGATATGCCAGACGTTATTGACG
The DNA here is from genome assembly GCF_054780595.1 of Noviherbaspirillum agri. Classification (NCBI taxonomy): domain Bacteria; kingdom Pseudomonadati; phylum Pseudomonadota; class Betaproteobacteria; order Burkholderiales; family Oxalobacteraceae; genus Noviherbaspirillum; species Noviherbaspirillum agri. Next base: position 219,031 of record NZ_BAAGWA010000005.1, on the reverse strand, counting down.
CCGTCGCCAGTTTTGTCGCCCGGCTTCTTGTCCTTCACCCACAGGTACAGCGGCTTGCCCTTGTACGCCCACTGCTTGGCACCGTCGTCGCGCGTAACGATGCTGTAGTCGCCGCTGGCCTGCGCGCCATCCTTGACCAACAATGGCGGCCAGTTGGCGGCACACGCGCCGTTGCAGGCGCTTTTCCCGCTCCCGGAGCTGTCCTTGTCGAAGGTATACAAGGTCATGCCGGAGGCGTTGGTCAACACACCATCTGTCACCTTGGCCGGCATCTGGGCCAGTGCAATCCCGCTGGTGCCGACAAGTAAAGTGGCCAGGAGTGGCGCCGCGAATGAGAATCGAATATCCATACAGTCCTCGCTAGGCTGGTTGATCAAGCGTGCGATGCTTTGCACGACAGGTAAACAGCCGAACCGGGCACTTTATTCCATCACGGCGCGAGAAATTTTAAAGTTCACCGTAGGAATGCAAACCAGACAGGAACATATTGACACCGAGGAACGCGAATGTCGTGACGAGCAGCCCGACGAGTGCCCACCATGCAGAAACACGGCCGCGCAGGCCCTTCATCAGACGCATGTGCAGCCATGCCGCATAGTTCAGCCAGACGATCAGCGCCCAGGTTTCCTTCGGATCCCAGGACCAGTAACCGCCCCACGCCTCTGCCGCCCACAAGGCGCCGAGGATGGTCGCAATCGTGAAAAATGCAAAACCGACCGCAATGGCCTTGTACATCACGTCATCCAGCAACTCCAATGCCGGCAATCGATCCTCGAGAAACCCGTGGGACTTGAGCAGGTAAGCAAAGGCCACCATCGCGGCCAGCGCAAACGTGCCATAACCGATAAAGTTGGCCGGAACGTGGATCTTCATCCACCAGCTCTGCAAGGCCGGCACCAGCGGCTGGATCTCCTGCGCCTCGCGACTGATCGTGTACCAGAGCAGGAAACCCACGGCGGCCGAAATCACCAGCATCACGAAAGGTCCAATCTGGCGCGTCGCGTAATGCTCTTCATAGTAGAGATAAAACAATGCCGTGATCAGGCTGAACAGGATGAAGACTTCATACAGGTTGGAAATCGGAATGTGCCCGACGTCGGTGCCGACGAGATAGGATTCGTACCAGCGCACCAGCATGCCGGTAAAGCCGAGGACCACCGCCGCCCACGTCAGCTTGTTGCCAACTGCACCGCCGAACTCCGAGCGTGTAATCAGGCCGCCCCAATAGAACAAGGTCGACAGGAAGAACAGCGTGCTCATCCAAAGGATGGCCGATTGGCTCGACAGTGCGTATTTCAGGAAGAACTTGCTGTTGGCGGATTCCAGCGTCCCGCCGTAGAGCGCAATCGAAGCCAGCGCCAGAATGGCGAGCAGCGCCATGAGCCAGCGTACCTGCCTCCATTGCCAGCCCAGCCAGGCAAAGGTCGGCGCCGATAGGAGCAGGATCCCCTTTTCATAGACGTCCATGTACGCGCCGAATCGGTTCAGCGCAAACAGCGCACCGGCGACGAGCGCCGCAGCGTAGGCCCAGTCGATCATGCTCAGGCGCCGGAAGTAGCCGGGCGGCGCGGAATACGTTTGGGATTGCAACAGTTCCATCATCTTTCTCCATACTTTGCCGACGCACCCGGTCGGCATCGCATCCAAATTCCAGGGCGAGATGCGCCCTTGTCCATTATGCCGGTTTCTGCAACTGCTCTTTCAGCACCTCGAACTCCTTTTCGAAGTCGAGTGTCTTTCGTTGCGTGCTCAACGCCATCAACGCATGCGTCCGCCCTTCACCGTCCGGCTTGAGCCAAATCCACATGCGGCGCTCGCGAATATAGAACATGGCGAAAACACCGAGCGTCAGGAACAGACAGCCGAGATACACGATGCTCTTGCCGGGCGAACGCGTGACCTGCAGCACAGAAGCTTTGATCTCCTGGAATTCATTGAGTTGCAGATATACCGGCGCACCATAGTGAGACGCATCCGACAGGGCATTCGTCGCAAGTTGCAGGAAACGCATGTGCTTCTCATCTGCTGCCATCGCTGGCAAGCCGTCTTTTTCGCGTGCCGCTTGCCACAACTCCCATAGGGTGCCATTCAGGATCTTCATGAAGATGTCGGCAGCCTTTTCCTGTTCTGCCGCCGGCACCTTCTCCAGGAATGCCGCTACGGCGACGTAGCCTGCGTTTTTTCCATCGCCGGCAAACACTTCCAGGCCGCGAAGTGCCGACTGCTGCAACTGGTCGCGCAGGGGTGCTGCGCCTGCACGCGCATCTGGCATTGCCTGCCGCGCAAAACGACTTGCAGCCTGGCTGCGCAAGTCTGCGTCGGACAAGGCTGCTCGCAGACGCATCCATTCCTGCACCGTGCCATTGTCGTCAGCCGGAATGCGCAGGTAACGAAAATCTTCGTTCGGCGAATTCCTCATCCCGCTCAGGAACACCATCGTGCCGTCCAGCAGTACTGGCTGCATATAGTTATGATATTCGCGCGCCTGTCCCGTCTTGTCTCGCAACTTGTATTGCACGCTGGGGCCGACGTTCCTCAGGTCCTTGTTGTTCCGATTCTTCGCGGCGGAGCCAAGGTGCCTGTCGAGTCCGGAAGTGAATTTCTCGTTGAAGCTTTTGCCCGGATCGACTGCGCGCACGTCCTGCCCGCTCTCGGCCATGTTCTCGACATTGAACGGACGGAAGCCGGTCCATTCCACGATGTACTCGCTGTTGCTGCCCAACGGCGTCGAGGCACCTACTTCACCGCCAAGCGAAAAAACCGCCTTCTGCGCACCGGTCATGGGATAAGCAGTGAGCTTGAGCTTGCTGCCGCCATCGTCAAAGCTCGACTGATAGATCGCAATCCCCTTGTACACCAGCGGCTGGTTGACCTTGATCGTTGCCTCAAAGGTCTTGCCGGTTTCACCGTCACGCACCACGACATCGCTCGCGAACAGTTTCGGCATGCCAGTCGAGTAATGTTCAATGGTGAACTGCTTCAACTGAATGGAGAACGGCAGCTCCTGCACCAGTATGCCGCCTCGCTGAGGCAGGACTGCAGAGCTGCTCGTCGCTCCTTCTGGAAGGAAGGTATTGCCCCTGAAGGTCGGATTGCCGGCGCCAAGACGATGTTTTGCTGGAATATCGGCAATCACGCCGCTGCCGGTAAACGGTTCCTTGTCACTGAACCACAGCTGGAAGCGGATCGGCAAATCGGAATCGAGCAAGCCGCCGATACAAATGATGACAATTGCACTGTGGGCGAGGATATAGCCCCACTTGTTGGCCGAGCCACGCTTGGCCGCAATCAGGCGGCCATTGCCCTTGTCGACAACCTTGAGCTTGTAACCGCCATCCACGACCCGGCGCACGAGCAGTTGTGTTGTTGCTTCCAGCGACGTATTGCTGCTCCATTCCAGTTTGTGATGGAAATTGCGCAGCGCCTGCTCGCGCACGTTCTCGCGCCAGCTGCGCATGTCCCTCAGCATCTTTGGCGTATTGCGCACGATGCACAAGGTCGTCGACACAACGAGGAAGCCCATGATGAGCAGGAACCACCACGCCGAATACACTGAAAACAGGCCAAGCTTGTCGAACACCTCGAACCAGAAGGGGCCGAACTGGTTCACGTAATTCGGCATCGGTTCATTCTGCTTGAGCACCGTGCCAATGACCGATGCAATTGCGATCACCGTCAGCAGACTGATGGCAAAGCGCATGGAGGAAATCAGTTCGATCACCTCGGCCAGCCAGCGGCGCCGGGTATTCACTTGCAAACCGGAAGTACTAACGTTCATGTGTCTGCTCTTCAAAAGCAAAAGGGGTGGCATCTGCCACCCCCTCCATCTTGTTTTACTTCGACCCGATTATTTCAGGCCAGCGATGTAGTCGGACACCGCCTGAATTTCGCTATCGAGCATGCGCTTGGCAATGGTCGTCATCTGCACGCTGTTGGTACGGCCACCTTGGCGGAATGCGGTCAGCTGTGCAACCGTGTAGTCCTGATGCTGGCCAGCCAGACGCGCATACTGGGCCGGGATACCTGCGCCGCTGGCACCATGGCAGCCTGCACATGCCGGCACGTTCTTTTCTGCGATACCGGCACGGTAAATTTTCTTGCCGAGTTCGATGGTGTCCTTGTTCTTGGCTGCACCCGGTTGCGGAGCCTGGTTTTCGAGATAAGCAGCGACATTCTTCATGTCTTCTTCATTAAGGCCGTTTGCAATGCCGCTCATGACCGGGTTGTTGCGCTGCGGGGTCTTGAAGTCAGCGAGTTGCTTGACGACGTAGGCAGCGTGCTGGCCGGAGAGTTTCGGATTTTGCGGTATGGTCGAATTGCCGGCGGCACCGTGGCAACCTACACAGGCAATCACGCCGCGTGCGGCATCGCCACTGTTGTACAGTGCCTCGCCTTTGGCGGGGTCGACTTTCGGAGCGGCTTTCTGTTCTGCCGCAGAAGCGATGGAAGAGACCGCCAGCATCGTGACGAACAAGGACTTCACAAACGGTAAAAACGCACGGTTCATTCAAACACCCTGATGACTTGATATTAAAATTCTTGCCGGTTGCGGCGGTCTATGTATCTGTGTCACGGCGCTTTCGTGAAGCTTTTGCAGCGCAACAACACATAACCTCTTATTGTACAATAGCTTTCCGGCATTTTCGCCCCTTTGCTGCATTTTCTGGCCCTTCTATGTCCCTACTTTGGCAAGCCCGTTTCTTCACCACGGTGAACCACCTCCGTGATTTGCCAAAGACGCAAGTCCCTGAAATCGCGTTTGCCGGGCGCTCCAATGCCGGCAAGTCGACGGCGATCAATATCCTGTGCAACCAGAAGAAGCTGGCATTTGCGTCAAAGACGCCGGGCCGTACGCAACACATCAATTATTTCTCCATCGGTGGCGCGCACGTCGGCCAGCACCGCAAGGACCCGACCAAGGTCGAGGAAATCCGTGCCATGCTGGTGGACCTGCCCGGCTATGGCTTTGCCGAAGTACCCGGCGAAGCCAAGCATCACTGGAACGAGTTGCTTGGCACGTATATCCAGAAGCGTGAACAGCTCGCTGCCCTGGTGCTCATCATGGATTCGCGCCGTCCGTTCACCGACCTCGATCGCCAGATGCTGGAGTGGTTTGCACCGACCGGAAAACCGGTGCATTGCCTGCTGACCAAGGCAGACAAGCTCAACCGCAACGAATCGACCAATGCATTGCGCCTTGCGCGTACCGTATTGAGCAGTTATGTTGATGAGCAAGGTCAGGCGTTCCCTTTTACTGTCCAACTTTTTTCGGCGTTGAAGCGGACGGGCATTGAGGAAGCAAACCAACGGATCCTGGATCTGCTGGGTTTGACCGATGAGGCGGCGCCCCAGAATGATAACGGCACCGATCAGTGAAGGAAGTTGCGGACAAAAAAAACCCTGGAGAAAGGGGAAGATCTCCAGGGCAGTAACGCCTTATCGCTAATGCCACGATAGGCCCCGCTCAGGGAGGAGAAGCGGGAGGTGAATGATCACCTATTGCTAAGAGGGGCCAACTTCAGAAAAGTTTCACGGATTTATACAAACTTTATTCAACTGCGTCTATTTCACCCGATACCGCCATGTCACATTCTCTTCCAGCCAATCATTTCCCAGCCGTACGTATGCGCCGGATGCGCAAGGACGCTTTTTCACGCGCAATGGTGCGTGAGCATGTGCTCACTCCTGCGGACCTGATTTACCCCGTTTTCATTCTGGATGGTAAGAATCAGCGCGAGAAAGTCGCCTCCATGCCCGGTGTGGAACGCCTCTCCATTGACCTGTTGCTTCCGGTGGCGGAGGAATGTGTTGCACTTGGCATCCCGGTGATGGCACTCTTTCCCGTAATTAACGCCTCGCTGAAGACACCGGACGGCATTGAAGCAATCAATCCGGACGGCCTCGTGCCGCGTGCGGTGCGAGAGCTGAAACAGCGCTTCCCGGAGCTCGGGATCCTGACTGATGTTGCGCTTGACCCCTATACGAGCCACGGCCAGGACGGTGTCATCGATGCAGAAGGCTACGTCCTGAACGACGAAACCAGCGCGATCCTGGTAAAGCAGGCGCTGGCACAGGCTGAAGCCGGCGTCGATATCGTCGCTCCGTCGGACATGATGGACGGTCGCGTCGGCGCCATCCGTACTGCACTGGAGTCGCGCAAGTTCATCCACACACGCATCATGGCCTATTCGGCCAAGTATGCGTCGGCGTTCTACGGCCCGTTCCGCGATGCCGTCGGTTCCGCGGCCAACCTCGGAAAAGGCAACAAAGCCACCTATCAGATGGACCCCGCCAACAGCGATGAAGCACTGCGCGAAGTCGCTCTGGACCTTGCCGAAGGCGCTGACATGGTCATGGTCAAACCTGGCATGCCGTATCTGGACATTGTTCGCCGGGTGAAAGACGAGTTCAAGGTACCGACCTTTGCCTATCAGGTCAGCGGTGAATACGCGATGATCAAGGCAGCTGCGCAGCAAGGCTGGCTTGACCACGACAAGACGATGATGGAAGCGATGTTGTCCTTCAAGCGCGCCGGCGCAGACGGTGTGCTGACTTATTTTGCCCGCGATATCGCGCGTCGCCTGAAGCTGGGCTGATTTCCTTCTCTTCGGCGACACCGGGTGGCCAATTGGCGGTCGCCCGGTGTCTTCATCGCTGCATCACCTTACCATCCGGTGTCAATGCGGCTTCCGCCTGTTACGATTGCGCAGCAATCATGACTTGAAACAGGCTCCATGGATATTTTCCACATTACCGGCAACTTCGTCAGGCAGGTATCAGAGCAGCCTACTGAGAATCCCGCCGACGGCTTTGTGTGGCTGGACGCGACACACGAGGAAGTCGAAACCGACCCCATCGCATGGCGGGACGCCGTGCACCGCGCCACCGGTGTTCTCGTCTACGACCCACACCTGTCCGACGCCATCAACCGGGCCCACCCGTCCTACTTCGATTCGACGCAGGATTATGCAATGGTGGTTTTCCGCAAGCTTGCTCTCGATGGAAGCAATGGCGACTCGGAACAGTCAGAGACTGCGCAAAAAAAGCGCAAGATCCCTCCCGCCCTGACGAAGCTAGCCACAAAGCAAGTCACCTTCCTGCTCATGGACCGTGCTCTGGTGACGGTACACGCACCGAACAGCCGCACCATCGAATCGACGCGAAACCGGCTGCTCGAGGGGCGCGGCAAACGTGACGGCAGCGGCTACACAGGGCGACCGCCATCTTCGCCGGAAGAGCTCATGCTGCGACTGCTGAATGCGATGGTGGATCAATATCTGGCGCTGCGTCAGCCGCTAACGAGTCAGATCGACCGTTGGCAGCGCGCACTGCTCAACCCGCGCAGCCCGTTCAACGACTGGAATGCCCTGCTGGACGCTCGCATTGAACTACGTAAGCTGGACCATCTGTGCGAAGGCCAGCGCGATGCAATGCAGGAACTGCGTGACTATCTCGTCGACAATCAGGATTCCGGTGATAACCGGCGCACGATTGACCTGCTTCTTGTCCGGGTCAACGATGTGATGGAACACATCACCCGCGTGCTGAACCATGCGCAGCGACTGGAGTCGACGATTGAGTCCGCCGTGCAGATCCATTTTTCAGCGATGGCTCACCGCACTAGCGAGATCATGCGGACGCTGACTGTGATTACCGCCCTGTTCATGCCGCTAACGCTGATCACCGGAATTTTCGGCATGAACTTCGCAGAGATCCCACTATTGCGCGACGAGTCCGGATTCTGGATCGTGATTGGGGCGATGGTGATGATTGTCGTTGTTCTGCTCTTACTCTTCCGGCGCAAGCACTATCTGGCCGACAAGGCGGTGAACAACGAGGAACCATAAGGGAAGAGCGCTCGTCGTAACGAGTGCTCTTTTAATGACATCGCTTTGGCCGTGCAGCATAGAATGCCATCGGCGCCACGGCAGCTCAGAGCAATCAGAAACTGGTCGCCAGCTCCAATGCCCGCGTGAACTTGGCCGCATCCTGGTACCCGATCACGCGGCCGCCTTGGATCTCGCGTCCTTCCTTGTCGAAAAAGATAATCCCCGGCGGACCGAACAGCTTGAAGCGCTTGAGCAGCGCCTTGTCATCGTCATTATTCGCTGTGACGTCTGCCTGCAGCAGAACCATGTCCTTGAAGTAACCCTGCACGCGCGAATCGGTGAATGTCAGCTTTTCCATTTCCTTGCATGACACGCACCAATCCGCATAGAAGTCGAGCATGACGGTCTTTCCCTTCGATTGAGCGATTGCGGCATCCAGCTCACCAATCGATTTCACCCGCTGGAATTCAACCTTGTGCGTGCTTGCGCCCAAGTGCGTCAAGGGTTCCAGCGGATCGCGACCGCCGGTGACAACACCGGCAAGTTGCAGCAGTCCGAAAGCAGCAAAGACAACACCGACCGACTTCGCAATCCAGCGTTTCTGCTTGGACCACAGCAGGTATCCGCCATAGACGATGCCCAGGGCAGCCCATCCGACCATCGGTACCCAGCCGGGAATCACCGGCGTGACGATCCATATCGCCATCCCCAGCATCAGTACGCCGAAGAAATACTTCACCGACTCCATCCATGCACCGGCACGCGGCAACAGTGCGCCAGCGGATATGCCGACCAGCAGCAATGGCACACTCATGCCAACGGCCATCGCGAACAACGCAGCGCCGCCGATCAGGACATCACGAGTCTGGCTAATGAAAAGCAAGGCGCCAGCAAGCGGTGCTGCCACACACGGTCCAACGATCAGCGCAGAAATCGCGCCCATCGAAAATACACCGGCCATTTTGCCGGGGGCCTGACGCCCGGACACCTGGGCCAGACGCGCCTGTACCGAAGCGGGAACCTGCAATTGATAAACACCGAACATCGACAGCGACAGGACGGTCATCAATAGGGCAAACGAACCGAGCACCCAAGGATTCTGCAATGCCGCTGCCAAGCCTTCGCCCGCCAGTCCGGCAGCAATGCCAAGCGCCGTGTAGACGAGTGCCATACCAAGCGAATACGCTGCAGAAAGCGCGAAACCACGCCCACGGCTGACTTTGTGTCCCTCCCCGACGATGATGGAGGACAGGATCGGCACCATTGGCAGCACGCAGGGCGTAAGCGACAGTCCCAGGCCCATCAACAGAAACAGCGGCAGGATCGCCAACAGCTCGCCACTCTTGAGGGAAGCCTCGATCCGACTCATTTCGGAATCGCCCGCCACATCCTCGCGCGCGCCGGCATTGGCCGACGTAGTCATCATGCCCGTCGCTGGCGACAACCTCACGCGTGACTCCATTGGCGGATAACACAGTCCCTTGTCGGCACAGCCCTGCCCGGTCGACGTCAATGTAAATTCACTACCCGCCTCGACCGGGATCGTGATGACGACCGCCTTCCGGAACGTCTCGACGTCCTTCTGGAAGGTGTCGTCGAACTTCACTTTGCCTTTCGGGACCACCGGCGCGCCGAGCGTCGCGCCATCGGCCTTGAAGGCGAAAGGTTCGCGATACATATAGTAGCCGTCGGCGATCGTGTACGTGATTTCAGCCGTCTTGGCATCCAGCATGCGCGCCGAAAACTTGAAAGCAGCCTCGGGAGCGAGGAATTCTTCGTCGGCACGGACTGGTCCGCCGGCCAGTAAGACAAGAAACGTGAGTACTGCAAGCATCAGGTGCCTGGCCAGGAAACCAGCTTGTTGTTGTTTGAATACCTTAAACATCGACTTCCTTTTTCGTTTCCGTGGCAACCCAAGCCAGATACGCCGGTAAACCTGCAACGATCGGCAGCGCAATAAGTTCCGGCACATCGTATGGATGCGCCGCCTTCACTGCATTTTCGAGCTCGGCGTAACGCGCCTGCGTTGTCTTGATCAGAATCGTTACTTCGGATGCTTCCTCGATCGCTCCTTGCCAACGATAGACAGATCGTACTCCCGGCAACACATTTACGCATGCCGCGACGCGCGCCTCGACAAGGGCGCGAGCCATGCTGTGTGCGGTAAGTTCATCCGGTACATTCACCAAGACGATGAGCGTCTGATCCATCATTAGTTCCTTAAGACAACGATTATTCTAAGAGCCGACGACGCGTTAGCACCGTCGCAATGTAGAAACCGGCAATGCAATAGCCCGCCAAAACGGCAATATTCTTGAAGAACTCTGGTGGCCACGAGCCCAGCAACAGCGGTCGGACCAAGTTGACCGCGGCACTTAACGGCAGAGTTTGCGCAACTGACTGCAGCCAAGCTGGCAACTGCGTCGTCGGATAATACACGCCCGACAGGAAAATCATCGGCGTCAATACCAGCGTGAAGTAATAGGTAAAAAAGTCGTACCCGCGTGCCAAGGCGTTAATAATCAGGCCGAGAGACGCAAAGGTCATACCGATCAGAAACAGAATCGCTGGCACCATAACGGTATGCGGCTGCAAACCGATCCCGAGCGTGAAAATGACCAGCAAGATCGCCAGTCCCGAGAACAGTGACTTCGTTGCCGCCCACAGCATCTCGGCAAAGACGACGTCGTCCAGATCGAGCGGTGCATTCAGCAACGCATCCCAGGTCTTCTGGACGTGCATCCGCGAGAAGGCGGAGTAAAGGGCTTCGAACGATGCTGCCATCATGATCGACATGCAGATGGAGCCCGAGGCGAGGAATTCGATGTACGGCATCCCCTCTACACTCGGCAACAGGCTCCCAAGTCCATAACCAAACGCGATCAGCGTAATGAGCGGTTCTGCGATGTTTCCTAGAATGCTGGCTCCAGCCAGCTTTTTCCAGACGAGGAAATTGCGCCGCCAGATGGGAAAGAAGCGCAACGAGAAAACCGGGAGCGCGTAAGTTGCAGCACGCATATCAGTCCCTCATTTCCCGGCCGGTCAACTTGAGAAACAGATCCTCGAGATTCGCCGGACGATGCAGGTAGCGGACTCCATGGCGGCCCTGAAGGGTTCCGAGCAGAGGGCCCGCATCATTCGTGTAACAGAACACCGTCTCCCCACTGATTTCCATCCGGACTGACCGCGACCTTCCCTCCTCGTGCCCCCAACCGAGCGCTTCGTCACCATAGACTTCGACCACCTCGGCTTCAATATGTTGCCTGATGAGATCGCGTGGCGTCCCCTCAGCAATCATTTTGCCGTGATCGATTACGGCCAGCCGATCACACAAGCGCTCTGCCTCGTCCATGAAGTGCGTGGTCAGGACAATCGTCTTCCCTTGGCCAAGCAGCGTCTTGAGCCGATCCCAGATCAAATGGCGGGCTTGTGGATCGAGACCGGTCGTCGGCTCGTCCATGAAAATCAGATCCGGATCGTTGACCAGCGCACGTGCGAGGGTCAGCCTTCGCTTCATGCCACCGGAAAGCTCGCCGATTCGAGCGTCTTTCTTCGCAGACAAACTGGCAAACTCCAGTAAAGCCGGAATCCTTGCCTCGATCTCATGATCTCGCATACCAAAGTAGCGACCGAAAACCAACAGGTTCTCAACTACTGTGAAGTCGGGGTCCAGATTATCTGCTTGTGGAACAACGCCGACGCGCAGGCGCGCCGCTCGAGCATTCGCGGGGACCGACTGTCCGACGAGCGTAATCTGCCCGTCATCGGGTGCGGTCAGACCCAGACAGAGTCTCAGCGTCGTCGTCTTGCCCGCCCCGTTGGGGCCAAGGAGCCCATAACACTCCCCGCGTCGCAGGCTGAACGACAATCCATCCACCACAACCGTACGCCTCGCCCCCTTGCCGTAGGACTTACGGAGGCCGACGACTGACAAAATGTCGTATTCATTCATGCGGCAAGTTATCTCCCAAATGTGCGATCACGCTCGAAAAAGCAAGAAGCGCATCGAAAACAAAAAAGCCAGGCATCGCCTGGCTTTTTTTGATGTGCTCGATGACAACGACCAAATTACTCGGCGGTCGCCACTTCAGCTTCGTCGCTGATTTCCGGACGGTCAACCAGTTCAACGAAAGCCATCGGCGCATTGTCGCCTTGGCGGAAACCCATTTTCAGGATTCGCAGATAGCCACCATTTCGGTTTGCGTAACGTGGGCCCAGCTCGGCGAACAGCTTGACAACAATTTCGCGATCGCGCAGGCGGCTGAATGCCAGACGCTTGTTTGCCAAGCTATCGGTCTTGCCGAGCGTAAGGATCGGCTCAACGACACGGCGCAATTCTTTTGCCTTCGGCAGCGTGGTCTTGATTGCTTCGTGACGCAGCAGCGAAACAGTCATGTTGCGCAGCATTGCGAGGCGGTGCGACGAAGTACGGTTCAGTTTGCGAAGGCCATGACGGTGGCGCATAGTAATTTCCTTTCAATTATCAGTTTTAGGTCCAGCTCTTCTATCGTTCACGCATCAGCGCGACGCGGGCCGGTAACACTCGTTGTTACGTTACTGCCTCAACAATCAGGAGCGGCATTATAACCGCTCCTGATTGATTTATTTCTCCAGACCAGCAGGCGGCCAGTTTTCGAGTTTCATGCCAAGAGTCAGCCCACGGGATGCGAGAACTTCCTTGATCTCATTGAGCGACTTGCGGCCCAGGTTCGGCGTCTTGAGCAGTTCGTTCTCGCTACGCTGGATCAGATCGCCGATGTAGTAAATATTCTCGGCCTTCAGGCAGTTTGCGGAGCGAACAGTCAATTCCAGATCGTCGACCGGACGCAGCAGGATCGGGTCCACCGAAGGCGCGCGGGAAGGCGCCTCGGCGGCAGCTTCAGTGCCTTCGAGTGCAGCAAACACGTTCAACTGGTCGACCAGAACACGTGCGGATTGGCGAATCGCTTCCTCTGGCGAAATCACACCATTAGTTTCGATGTTCATCACCAGCTTGTCCAAGTCAGTACGCTGCTCCACGCGTGCAGACTCAACAGCATAAGAAACACGACGAACAGGGGAGAACGACGCATCGAGAATGATACGGCCGATCGTCTTGTTCGCGTCCTCGGACAGGCGGCGCACGTTGCCCGGAACGTATCCGCGGCCTTTCTCAACCTTGATCTGCATGTCCAGCTTGCCGCCGGCGGTCAGATGTGCGATCACATGGTCCGGATTGACCAGCTCGACGTCGTGCGGCAAGTCAATATCGGATGCCAGAACCGCACCTTCGCCTTCCTTCTTTAGCGTCAGTGTGACTTCATCACGGTTGTGGAGCTTGAACACGACGCCCTTCAGGTTCAGCAGCATGTCAACCACGTCTTCCTGAACGCCGTCAAGGGATGAATACTCGTGAACCACGCCGGCAATCGTCACTTCAGTCGGTGCATAACCAACCATCGACGACAGCAGCACACGACGCAGGGCATTACCGAGGGTGTGACCATAGCCGCGTTCAAACGGCTCCATCACCACTTTAGCGTGACCGGCACCGAGTGCCTCAACTTCGATAATGCGGGGCTTCAACAGACTGTTTTGCATGAAATGTCCTTTTCAATACCCTCGGCTCGTTACACCGATAAGGCTGATGGCATTACAAAGAAATCCGCCTCATCGAGGATGAGGCGGACGGGGAATCCGGATTAGCGGGAATACAATTCGACGATCAGCGATTCGTTGACGTCGTTAGCGATTTCGGAACGGTCCGGCATCGACTTGAAGGTACCTTCCATCTTCTTCGCATCTACAGACACCCAAGACGGCATACCGCTTTGCTCTGCGAGCGACAGCGCTTCAATGATACGCGCCTGCTTCTTGGCCTTTTCGCGGACTGCTACGACATCGCCTGCCTTGACCTGATACGACGCGATGTTCACAACCGAGCCATTCACCGTGAACGCCTTGTGACTCACAAGCTGACGTGCCTCGGCGCGGGTTGAGCCGAAGCCCATCCGATATGCGACGTTATCGAGACGCGATTCGAGCAGCTTCAACAGGTTTTCACCAGTGTTGCCCTTGCGGCGGTCCGCTTCAGCAAAATAGCGGCGGAACTGACGCTCGAGGATGCCGTAGATACGCTTCACCTTCTGCTTCTCACGCAGCTGGTTACCATAGTCGGAGGTACGTGCGCCGGAAGTGCGACCATGTTGACCCGGCTTTGAATCAAGCTTGCACTTGGAATCCAGGGAGCGGCGGGCGCTCTTCAGGAAAAGGTCTGTGCCTTCACGGCGGGAGAGTTTTGCTTTCGGTCCAATATAACGTGCCACGTTAATTTCCTTTTATTGAATGACGCCCCGACAAGACCGCTGAATATATTCGATCTTCCAGGCGCTAGTCCGACTCAGCTTCAATCGGACGGTGGGCTTAAGAACAAAACCCGCCAAGTGTTTATGGCGGGTCGCTTACTGTTAAAACTACAATCAGGACTTAAATACGTCGGCGCTTCGGCGGACGGCAGCCGTTATGCGGAACCGGTGTCACGTCTTGAATCTGGGTGATCTTGATACCAAGATTGTTCAGTGCGCGGACAGCCGATTCGCGGCCCGGGCCCGGCCCCTTGATGCGAACCTCGAGGTTCTTCACGCCGTACTCAATCGCGACTTTACCTGCCGCTTCAGCAGCAACCTGCGCTGCAAACGGAGTCGACTTGCGCGAACCCTTGAAGCCCGCGCCACCAGAGGTCGCCCACGACAGTGCGTTTCCTTGGCGGTCAGTGATCGTAATAATGGTGTTGTTGAACGACGCGTGGATATGCGCTACGCCTTCAGCAACGTTCTTTTTAACTTTCTTACGCGCACGTGCAGCTGCGGCGTTATTCGGGGCTTTTGCCATATTAATTTCCTTGAATCCGACTACGAGTCAAACTGTGCTCGATTATTTCTTCAGCGACTGAGCGGCCTTACGCGGTCCTTTACGGGTGCGCGCGTTAGTACGCGTACGCTGACCGCGGCAAGGCAAGCCCTTACGGTGACGCAACCCGCGATAGCAGCCGAGGTCCATCAATCGCTTGATGCTCATCGACACTTCGCGGCGCAGGTCGCCCTCGACGACGAACTTGCCGATTGCATCGCGCAGCTTTTCCAGTTCGTTATCGTCGAGATCCTTGACCTTTTTCGTGGTCGGAACACCGGTCTGTTCGCATATTTCCTGTGCGCGCGGACGGCCAATACCATAAATGGCGGTCAGGCCGATAACGGTGTGTTGGTGATTGGGGATGTTCACCCCTGCGATACGTGCCATTCGTTATTCCTCGATCAATAACGTTAATTAACCTTGGCGCTGCTTATGACGCGGTTCGCTGCAGATAACGCGAACAACGCCTTTGCGCTTGATGATCTTACAGTTGCGGCAGATCCGCTTAACTGATGCGAGCACTTTCATTTTTGCCCTCTTTCTTTCAGCTCTTGGTTACTTGTAACTTACTTTGTACGGAACACGATGCGTGCCCGGCTCAAATCATATGGCGTCAGTTCCACCGTTACCTTGTCGCCAGGAAGGATACGAATATAGTTCATCCGCATCTTTCCCGAGATGTGTCCCAGGACCACATGCCCGTTTTCCAACTTGACTCGAAATGTCGCATTCGGGAGATTCTCAAGAATCTCGCCCTGCATTTGAATTACGTCGTCTTTTGCCATTCGTTTCGCTCGTTCTTCTGGGCGCTTTATCGCATCGGGATGCCGCCCTTGAAATTCGCCTTACGAAGCAGCGACTCATACTGCTGCGACATCACGTAATTCTGTACTTGCGCCATGAAGTCCATCGTCACCACGACAATAATCAACAAGGAGGTACCACCAAAGTAGAACGGCACTTTCCAGCGTGCGATCAAAAACTCTGGCAGCAAACACACCAGCGTGATGTACACCGCACCGACCAACGTCAAACGCATCAGAATTTTGTCGATGTAGCGCGCCGTCTGGTCACCTGGTCGAATACCGGGAACAAACGCACCGCTCTTCTTCAGATTCTCCGCCGTCTCTTTGCTGTTAAACACCAGCGCAGTATAGAAGAAGCAGAAGAATACGATCGCCACGGCGTACAACAGCGCATGAATCGGCTCACCAGGCGCCAGCGATGCAGCAAGATCCTTCAAAAACCGAATGAATCCGTTAGTTGCATCACCAGACGTGAACCAGCTCGTGATCGTCGCTGGAAACAGAATAATCGACGAAGCAAAGATTGGCGGAATCACACCGGCCATATTCAGCTTCAACGGCAGATGGCTACTCTGTCCACCGTAGATTTTGTTTCCCACTTGGCGCTTTGCATAATTCACCAAGATCTTGCGCTGCCCGCGCTCGATAAAGACGACCAAGAACGTTACGGCAGCGACGATAACGCAAATCAGAATTGCCGACAGCGCGTTCATCGAACCGGTGCGGACAAGTTCAAACAATCCACCAACCGCGCTTGGAAGTCCTGCTGCGATACCAGCGAAGATAATGATTGAGATACCATTACCCAGGCCGCGCTCCGTGATCTGTTCACCGAGCCACATCAGGAACATGGTTCCGGTGACAAGCGTTACAACGGTCGTAAAGCGGAATGCGACACCAGGATCAATCACCAATCCAGCTTGGCTTTCGAGAGCGACTGCAATACCAAGGGCTTGGAATGTCGCCAGAACAAGCGTGCCGTAACGGGTGTACTGCGTAATCTTCCGCCGTCCGGCTTCACCTTCCTTCTTCAACGCTTCCAGCTGAGGCGAAACTATCGACATCAACTGCATGATGATCGATGCCGAAATATACGGCATGATCCCCAGCGCGAAAATCGTAAAGCGTGAAAGCGCACCGCCGGAGAACATGTTAAACATGCCTAGGATCCCGCCCTGGTTTTGCTTGAACAGCTCCGCCAGTTGACTTGGATCTATCCCGGGAACCGGAATATGCGCGCCGATACGATAAACGACTAAAGCCGCAAGCAGAAACCAGAGGCGTCCCCAAGGGAAACCGCTTGCAGCGCTTTTAGCGAGTTGGGAAGTTGTCGCCAATTATCGCTCCGACAAAATCGGTTGCTTACGCAACCGAGCCACCCGCTGCTTCAATAGCGGCTTTTGCGCCCTTTGTGGCGATCAAACCTTTGACGGTGACCTTCTTGCTGATTTCTCCGGCCTTGATGACACGAACGACGCGTGCCAACTCGGATACCAAGCCTGCTTGCTTCAATGCCAGCATGTCGATCTCAGCCACGGGAAGCTTCTCGAGGTCACCAAGACGAACCTCTGCCTTGTAAGGAGTAGCAAGCGACTTGAATCCGCGCTTTGGCAGACGGCGCTGCAGCGGCATTTGACCGCCTTCGAAACCGACCTTATGGAAGCCGCCCGAACGGGACTTTTGGCCCTTATGGCCACGTCCTGCCGTTTTGCCAAGGCCAGAGCCGATGCCACGACCGACTCGGCGCTTCGCGTGCTTGGCACCTTCTGCCGGTTGGATGTTATTCAATTCCATGATTTGCTCCGTACGCAAGCTTTACGCTTACGACACCACTTTAACGAGATACGAAACCTTGTTGATCATGCCGCGCACTGCCGGAGTATCTTGCAACTCCGACACAGAATTCACGCGACGCAGGCCGAGGCCGCGAACCGTTGCGCGGTGGTCCTGGCGTGTGCCGATCAGCCCCTTGACCAGTTTCACTTTAATTGTGTTTGCCATTCGGATCACCTTAGCCGAGAATTTCTTCAACAGACTTACCGCGCTTCGCTGCGACTTCCGACGGCGTGCTCATGCTGGCGAGGCCGTTCAACGTGGCACGTACCATGTTGTACGGATTCGTCGAGCCGTAGGACTTTGCGACAACGTTGGTAACACCCATTACTTCGAAGATCGCGCGCATCGGACCGCCTGCGATAACGCCAGTACCGTCCTTCGCCGGCGAAATCATGACGGTCGAAGCACCATGTTTCCCGGTGACAGTGTGCTGCAAGGTGCCGTTCTTGAGGGACACTTTAACCATCTTGCGGCGCGCCTCTTCCATCGCCTTTTGAACAGCAACAGGCACTTCCTTCGACTTGCCTTTACCCATACCGATGCGTCCGTCGCCGTCACCGACGACTGTCAGCGCTGCGAAACCCATGATGCGGCCACCCTTGACCACTTTGGTCACTCGGTTCACCGCGATCATTTTCTCGCGCATACCGTCGTCGCGCTCTTCGCCTTGCTGCGTCTTTGCTTGCATTTTTGCCATGACGATTCTTCCTTAGAACTTCAGACCGGCTTCGCGAGCCGCTTCCGCCACTGCCTTGACTCGGCCGTGGTAACGGAAACCGGAGCGGTCAAAGGCCACTTCCGAGATTCCCGCCTTCAAGGCCTTCTCCGCTACGCGCTTACCGATCAAAGCAGCAGCAGCAGCGTTGCCGCCCTTGCCAGGTTTTCCTGCCAACTCTTGGCGCACTTCTGCTTCGAGCGTAGATGCAGATGCCAACACACGCGCGTCCGGACCAATGATGTTCGCGTAAATGTGCAGGTTAGTGCGATGCACGGCCAAGCGATTTACTTTCAACTCTGCGATCTTCGCGCGGGTTTGGCGCGCACGGCGCAGACGTGATTCTTTCTTGTCCATCGTCAACCCCTATTACTTCTTCTTGGTTTCTTTGAGCGTCACCACTTCGTCCACATAGCGGACGCCCTTGCCCTTATACGGCTCAGGACTGCGGTACGCGCGAACTTCGGCGGCGGTCTGACCGACCTTCTGCTTGTCCACACCCTTGATCAGAATTTCAGTCTGAGAAGGAGTTTCACACTTAACGCCTGCAGGCATCTGGTGGACAACCGGATGGGAGAAGCCGAGAGAGAGGTTCAGCTTGTCGCCTTGCGCCTGGGCACGGAAGCCCACGCCAACCAGCGAAAGCTTCTTCTCGAAGCCCTTAGTCACGCCCGTAACCATGTTGTTGACCAGGGCACGCAACGTACCGGACATTGCATTGGCTTCGCGGCTGTCGTTTGCCGGCGAAAACTTCAGCGTGCCGTTTTCGTTCTCGATCCTTACCAATCCATTGAGACTCTGACTCAGTGTGCCCAGCGGGCCTTTAACAGTGATTTGCTCTGCAGAAATGGTCGCTTCCGC
Source organism: Noviherbaspirillum agri (assembly GCF_054780595.1). Classification (NCBI taxonomy): domain Bacteria; kingdom Pseudomonadati; phylum Pseudomonadota; class Betaproteobacteria; order Burkholderiales; family Oxalobacteraceae; genus Noviherbaspirillum; species Noviherbaspirillum agri. The sequence continues at coordinate 200,093 of NZ_BAAGWA010000005.1, read as the reverse complement.
GCCCGTCGGCAGTGCAATCGGCATTTTACCTACACGAGACATCTTGCACTCCTTAGGCCACGTAGCAAATAACTTCGCCACCGACACCGGTTGCGCGCGCTTTGCGGTCTGTCATCACACCCTTCGGCGTCGACACAATCGCTACACCGAGGCCGTTCATCACTTGCGGAATCTCATCCTTGCCTTTGTAAATCCGGAGACCAGGACGGGACACGCGCTCAAGACGCTCAATGACAGGGCGGCCTGCGTAATATTTCAGACCAATCTTCAACTCCGCTTTACCTTCAGCTTGGGAAACGGCGAAGTCTTCGATATAGCCTTCGTCTTTCAGAACATTCGCAATTGCCACCTTGACTTTAGAAGACGGCATTGCAACCGTCGACTTCTGCACGCCTTGTGCATTGCGAATACGTGTCAGCATATCGGCGATAGGATCGCTCATACTCATCGCTTATTCTCCTATTACCAGCTAGCTTTGGTCATACCCGGAATCTCGCCGCGCATGGCGATTTCACGGAGCTTGATACGGGCCAAACCGAATTTACGGAATGTGCCGCGCGGACGACCGGTCATAGCGCAGCGGTTGCGTTGACGCGTCGGATTAGCATTGCGCGGCAAAGCCTGCAACTTCAGGCGCGCCTCATAGCGCTCTTCTTCCGATTTCGATTGATCGTCGATGATTGCCTTCAACTCGGCGCGCTTGCCTGCATACTTCTTTACCAGTTCGGCGCGCTTTTGTTCACGGTTAATCAGTGCCAGTTTTGCCATGGCAGCCTCAGTTTCTGAACGGGAATTTAAATGCGGCGAGAAGCGCCTTCGCTTCATCGTCGGTCTTCGCTGTCGTGGTAATGCTGATGTTCATGCCACGTAGCGCATCGATTTTGTCGTACTCGATCTCGGGGAAAATAATCTGCTCTTTCACGCCGATGTTGTAGTTACCACGACCATCAAATGAGCGACCGGACACACCACGAAAATCACGAACACGCGGCAAGGCCACGGTGATCAAACGATCCAGGAATTCATACATCCGAGCACCGCGGAGGGTCACCATACACCCGATCGGGTAACCTTCGCGAATCTTAAAACCAGCGATCGCCTTGCGAGCCTTGGTAACGACCGGCTTCTGACCTGCGATCTTCGTCAGATCGCCGACAGCGTGCTCGATCACCTTCTTATCGGCCACCGCTTCCGAGAGACCCATATTCAGCGTGATCTTCGTCAGGCGAGGCACTTCCATCACTGATTTGTACCCGAACTTGCTGGTCAAGTCAGCGACGACTTTATCTTTGTAAAAATGTTGGAGACGGGCCATGATGTCTTACACCTTAACGACTTCACCGTTCGACTTATAAACTCGGACTTTTTTGCCATCCACAGTCTTAAAGGCGACGCTATCTGCCTTGCCCGTCGTCGCATTAAATAATGCAACGTTGGACACATGAATCGGCATCAGCTTATCGACGATGCCACCAGTAGTACCAGTCATCGGGTTGGGGCGAACAGCCTTTTTGGCGACACCAACACCCTCGACCACAACGTAGTTGGCATCCACGCGCTGCTTCACAACACCACGCTTGCCTTTATCTTTACCAGTCAGGACGATCACTTCGTCGTTTTTGCGAACCTTATCCATGACGACTCCTTACAGAACTTCAGGCGCCAACGAGACGATCTTCATGAACCGCTCCGAGCGCAGCTCGCGCGTCACCGGCCCAAAAATACGGGTGCCGATCGGCTCGAGCTTGTTATTCAGCAACACCGCCGCATTGCCATCGAATTTGACCAGCGAGCCATCCTGACGACGCACGCCTTTTGCGGTGCGCACGACAACGGCGTTATAGATCTCGCCCTTCTTAACGCGTCCACGCGGAGCCGCGGCCTTGACAGTGACCTTGATCACGTCACCAATACTGGCATAACGACGCTTGGAACCACCAAGCACCTTAATGCACATAACTTCACGCGCACCTGTGTTGTCGGCTACCTCGAGCCGGCTTTCAGTTTGAATCATAGTATTCTCTTTCCCAACTTAATCCGCTTATCCGCCCACGCGGGCTTGCGGTCAGTCTTGGTCCCGCCAGCACAACCTTACGTAGTCGTGCCGATTAGGTGGACGGTTACAAAAACTACTGCAGCGTAGTACAACTGCTGATTTGTCGAACTGCAGGGTGCCGCAACTCGCTCCCGCCGAAACACTTTAGCAAGAGCCAAGCCCGGAATTATGACAGCAAAATACCGGGCTTGCAACAACTATTTAGACGATTTGCGCAACCTGGACCACGCGAGTCACAGACCATGCTTTCGTCTTGGAGATCGGGCGGCCTTCCTGAATTTCGACGGTATCACCTTCCTTCGCCTGGTTGTTTTCATCATGCGCGTGATATTTGTTCGAGCGCACGACAATCTTGCCATAGAGAGGGTGCTTTACGCGACGCTCTACGAGAACGGTCACGGTCTTGTCCATCTTGTCCGAGACGACCTTACCAATCAGCGTGCGCTTGAGCGACTGTTTTACTTGATCGTTCATTACTTGGCGTCCTTCTGATTCATGACCGTTTTGACGCGTGCGATGTCGCGACGCACCTTCTTGAGTTGAGCGGTATTGTTCAGTTGCTGCGTTGCGATCTGCATGCGCAGGCTGAACTGCGCCTTAAGCAGTTCGTTCAGCTCCTTCTGCAGAGCCGCCTGATCCTTGCCACGGAGTTCAGATGCTTTCATGTTTCACTCCTCTTATTGGCCGACTTGACGAAGAACGAACGTGGTTGCGAGCGGCAACTTGGCGGCGGCCAAGCGGAATGCTTCGCGCGCCAGAGACTCGTCGACGCCGTCCATTTCATAGAGCACCTTACCGGGCTGAATTTCCGCCACGTAGTACTCGGGATTGCCCTTACCGTTACCCATACGGACTTCAGCAGGCTTCTGCGAAATCGGCTTGTCCGGGAAAATGCGGATCCAGATACGGCCACCGCGTTTGATATGGCGGGTCATCGCACGACGCGCAGCTTCGATCTGACGTGCGGTGATGCGGCCGCGGCCAACTGCCTTTAGCCCAAACTCACCAAACGAGACAGCGGTACCGCGCTCATGCGATATGCCCTTGTTGCGGCCCTTTTGCTCTTTACGATATTTTCTGCGTGCGGGTTGCAGCATGATTATTCTCCTGCTTTCTCAGCTGGTGCGGCGCCATCGGCCTTCTTCGGGGCACGAACGCGCTTGGCAGCTGGAGTGGTCGCTGAGGCGCCTTCAGCACCCTCAGCCTTTTTGGCGCGCGGACGTCCACCAGGTTTTCCGTCATCACGACGCGGACCTCGCCGCTTCCTGTCCTCATCAACCGGGGCTTCTATGGTCGGAGCCTCACCACTAGCAAGACGATCGCCTTTGTAGACCCAAACCTTGATACCGATGATGCCGTAGGTTGTTTCCGCCTCACCAAATCCATAGTCAATATCGGCACGCAGGGTATGAAGTGGAACACGACCTTCGCGGTACCATTCCTTACGAGCGATTTCGATGCCGTTGAGACGGCCAGATGACATGATCTTGATGCCTTGTGCGCCGAGACGCATCGCGTTCTGCATCGCGCGCTTCATGGCGCGACGGAACATGATGCGCTTTTCGAGTTGCTGAGCGATCGAATCGGCGATCAATTGCGCGTCAACTTCCGGCTTGCGGATCTCTTCGATATTGACATGAACCGGAACGCCCATCAGCTTGGTGAGATCGGCCTTCAAGACTTCGATGTCCTCGCCCTTCTTGCCAATAACAACGCCAGGACGCGAGCTGAAAATCGTAATGCGAGCGTTCTTTGCCGGACGCTCGATCACGACGCGACCCACGGATGCGTTCTTCAGCTTCTTTTTAAGGTATGCACGAACGTCGAGATCTTCATTGAGCATCGTGGCAAAATTACTATTGCCCGCATACCAACGAGAACCCCAGTTACGAGTAACCGAAAGACGGAAGCCGGTCGGATGAATTTTCTGTCCCATCGTGACTCCTTAGTTACCGACAGTCACGTAGATGTGACAGGTTTGCTTCGTGAAACGATCACCACGCCCTTTGGCGCGCGCGATGAAGCGCTTCATGACCGTACCTTTTTCGACATAGATCGTCTTCACCTTCAGCTCGTCGATGTCGGCACCATCATTGTGTTCTGCGTTCGCAATTGCGGATTCCAGAACCTGCTTGATGATGACCGCCCCCTTCTTCGGGCTAAAGGCCAAGATGTTCAACGCTTGATCAACTTTTTTACCGCGGATCAGATCGGCGACCAGGCGGCCTTTTTGGGCCGACAGGCGCGCGCCACGGAGGGTAGCTTTAGTTTCCATATCGGACCTTATTTCTTAGCCTTCTTGTCAGCGGCGTGCCCCTTGAACGTCCGGGTCAGCGCAAATTCACCGAGCTTGTGACCAACCATGTTCTCAGACACATAGACCGGCACGTGCTGCTTGCCGTTATGCACAGCAATCGTCAGACCAATGAAGTCCGGCATGATCGTCGAACGGCGCGACCAAGTCTTGATCGGCTTCTTATCTTTCGACGCCTGAGCGGCCTCGACCTTCTTGATCAGGTGGGCGTCACAGAACGGCCCTTTTTTCAATGAACGTGTCATGTGTTACCCCTTATTTCTTGCCGCGGCGCGAGACGATCATAGAAGTCGTGCGCTTGTTGCTACGCGTCTTCTTGCCCTTGGTCTGCTGGCCCCACGGTGAAACCGGATGACGACCTGCGGACGTACGCCCCTCACCACCACCGTGCGGGTGATCGATCGGGTTCATTACCACACCGCGAACCGTCGGGCGGATACCGCGCCAGCGTGTCGCACCAGCCTTGCCGATCTTGCGTAGGTTGTGCTCACCGTTGCCCACTTCGCCAACAGTGGCGCGGCACTCGATGTGAACGCGACGCACCTCGCCGGAGCGAAGACGGACCTGCGCATAGGTTCCTTCGCGCGCCATCAGGACCACACCTGCGCCGGCGGTACGCGCCATCTGCGCACCCTTACCAGGCAACATTTCCACGCAGTGCATCGTCGTGCCGACCGGAATATTCCGGATCGGGAGGCAATTGCCAGCCTTGATCGGGGCCTCTGCGCCGTTCATCAACTGGTCACCGACGGTCACGCCTTTCGGAGCAATAATGTAGCGACGCTCACCATCCGCATAGCACAGCAAGGCGATATGCGCGCTACGGTTCGGGTCGTATTCGAGACGTTCGACTTTCGCGGGGATGCCATCCTTGTTACGGCGGAAATCAACGACACGATAGTGTTGCTTGTGACCACCACCGATGTGGCGGGTCGTGATGTGACCGTTGTTGTTACGACCAGCGGTTTTGGATTTCTTTTCGATGAGGGCGGCAAACGGACGGCCTTTGTACAGATCGGGATTAACGACCTTCACCATTCCGCGGCGACCAGCCGACGTCGGTTTCATTTTCACGAGTGCCATTATTTAGCCTCCTCCGTGAAGTTGATTTCCTGGCCCGGTTTCAGGCAAACGTACGCTTGGCGAGTGTGATTGCGGCGGCCAGTAAAACGACCCGCACGCTTTTGCTTGCCTTGACGATTTACCACTTGAACCGACTCTACCTGGACCTTGAAGAGCAGCTCGACGGCCGCCTTGATCTCCGGCTTAGTCGCATCCGGCGCAACGCGGAAAACAACTTGCTCATTCTTTTCTGCAACAAAAGTGGCCTTCTCCGAAATAACTGGAGCCAACAACACCTTCATCAGACGTTCTTCGCTATGCTTGACGATCGCGTTCATGCCAGCATCTCCTCAATCTTGGCCAACGCCGGCTTGGTGATCAGCACTTTCTTATAGAACACCAAAGACACCGGATCAGCATGGCGCGGCTCGACGACCAGCACGTTCGGCAGATTGCGCGAAGCGAGCAGCAGGTTTTCATCGACGTTGTCGGTAATGACCAGCACGGAATCAAGTCCCATGCCCTTGAGCTTTTGCGCCAGCAACTTGGTCTTCGGCGCGTCGACCGACATATTCTCGACAACCGACAAACGACCTTCACGAGCCAACTGGGAGAGGATCGAGCAGACACCTGCGCGATACATCTTTTTATTGACTTTATGCGAGAAGTTTTCGTCCGGCGTATTCGGGAAGATGCGACCACCACCACGCCACAACGGCGACGACGACATACCGGCGCGAGCACGACCAGTGCCTTTTTGGCGCCATGGCTTTTTAGTCGTGTGACTAACTTCCTCACGATCTTTTTGCTTGCGATTGCCGCTACGTGCGTTCGCCTGATAGGCTACGACCACTTGATGAATCAGTGCCTCATTGTAGTCACGACCGAAAATGGTGTCCGGTGCAGCGACGTTCGAAGCAGCTTGACCCTGGTCATTCAGGAGCTTGAGTTCCATCGATTAGGCTCCCTTCTTTGCTTTGACTTTAACAGCGGGGCGAACGATCACCTGACCGTTCTTGGCGCCAGGAACTGCACCCTTAACCAGAATCAACTGACGATCAGCGTCGACGCGCGCGATTTCCAGGTTCTGCACCGTAGTCACGACATCACCCATATGACCGGTCATTCGCTTACCCGGGAAAACACGCCCCGGATCTTGCGCCATACCGATCGAACCCGGCACGTTATGCGAACGGGAGTTGCCGTGGGTAGCGCGACCGGAACCGAAGTTGTAGCGCTTGATCGTACCGGCATAACCCTTACCGATAGAGACGCCCTGCACGTCCACCTTCTGACCAGCTTCAAACATGGTGACAGCAATTGCATCACCCGCCTTCAGCTCGACTGCTTTTGCGGAATCAATGCGGAATTCTTTGAGAACGGTGCCAGCCTCAACACCCGCTTTCGCAAGGTGACCGGCTGCCGCTTTATTAACGCGGGAAGCACGGCGCTGACCGAAGGTGACTTGAACTGCGGCATAGCCGTCAGTTTCGTCGGTTTTGATTTGCGTCACACGGTTGTTCGACACGTCCAGCACGGTAACAGGAATCGTATCCCCGTCATCCGTGAAGATGCGCATCATACCAACCTTGCGACCAACAAGGCCTAGGCTCATTGTTTTCTCCATTCCCGCCTACGATTGGGCGGGGCTGATGTTTGTACTACCAAAACGTATTGGCACGACTTCATCGTGCCAATACCGAAGCCGATTATTATAACGTGCTTTTTTTCATTCCACAACTTACTTGTTCCCGCAATTGTGGTATGTGAGTCGCTATAACAATTACTGCAGTTTGATTTCGACGTCCACGCCAGCTGGGAGGTCCAACTTCATCAATGCGTCGACTGTCTTGTCAGTCGGGTCGACAATATCCATCAGGCGCTGGTGCGTGCGAATTTCGAACTGATCGCGCGATGTCTTGTTAACGTGCGGAGAGCGGAGCACGTCGAAACGCTGGATACGAGTCGGCAAAGGCACCGGTCCTTTGACGACGGCGCCGGTGCGCTTCGCGGTATCAACGATTTCGAGCGCCGACTGGTCAATCAGGCGATAGTCGAACGCCTTCAGGCGAATGCGGATTTTTTGGTTTTGCATGTCAGTTCCTTAAAAGAGCGAGCCGCGAGCGTTGGCTCGCGGCAGTGTTTAATCAAAGAGCGTGGATAAATCCGGCAACCGAATTATTCAATGATCTTCGCGACGACGCCGGCGCCAACGGTACGGCCGCCTTCGCGGATTGCGAAGCGCAGACCTTCTTCCATCGCGATCGGGTTGATCAGCTTGACCGTGATCGAGACGTTGTCACCCGGCATCACCATTTCCTTGTCGGCCGGCAGTTCGATTGCACCGGTCACGTCCGTGGTACGGAAGTAGAACTGCGGACGATAGTTGTTGAAGAACGGGGTGTGACGACCACCTTCGTCTTTCGACAGCACGTAGATCTCGCCGGTGAAATGCTTGTGCGGCTTGATCGAGCCCGGCTTGGCCAGCACTTGACCACGCTCGACGTCTTCACGCTTGGTGCCGCGCAGCAGCACGCCAACGTTGTCGCCTGCCTGGCCCTGGTCCAGCAGCTTGCGGAACATTTCGACGCCGGTGCAGGTGGTCTTCTGGGTGTCACGGATGCCGACGATTTCGATTTCTTCGCCGACCTTGATGATGCCGCGCTCGACGCGACCGGTCACCACGGTGCCGCGGCCGGAGATCGAGAATACGTCTTCCACCGGCATCAGGAAGGTGCCGTCGATGGCACGTTCCGGCGTCGGAATGTAGGTGTCCAGCGCTTCAGCCAGCTTCATGATCGCGCCTTCGCCGAGGTCGCCCTTGTCACCTTCGAGCGCCAGCTTGGCGGAGCCGCGAATGATCGGCAAGTCGTCGCCCGGGAACTCGTACTTCGACAGGAGTTCGCGCACTTCCATTTCGACCAGCTCGAGCAGCTCGGCGTCGTCGACCATGTCGCACTTGTTCAGGAACACGATGATGTACGGCACACCGACCTGGCGGGCCAGCAGGATGTGCTCGCGGGTTTGCGGCATCGGGCCGTCGGCTGCGGAGCACACCAGGATCGCGCCGTCCATCTGCGCTGCGCCGGTGATCATGTTCTTCACGTAGTCAGCGTGGCCGGGGCAGTCAACGTGCGCATAGTGGCGGTTGGCCGTCTCGTACTCGACGTGCGCGGTGTTGATCGTAATGCCGCGCGCCTTCTCTTCCGGTGCCGCGTCAATCTCGTCGTATTTCTTTGCTTCGCCGCCGAACTTGGCGGACAGCACGGTCGCAATCGCCGCGGTCAGCGTGGTCTTGCCATGATCAACGTGGCCAATCGTGCCTACATTCACGTGCGGTTTGGTCCGCTCAAACTTGCCTTTTGCCATTTTAGGTTTCCTTCAAAAGAACGAATATTAAGTGTTTTTGGGGTTCCAAACTTCCGACCATGCGTGTTAATTGCAGTAGTCGGAAGCCGGTGTTACTTACTTGCTTTTTGCACTAACAACTGCTTCGGTGACGTTCTTTGGCGCCTCGGCATAGTGCTTGAATTCCATCGTATAAGTTGCTCGCCCTTGGGTCAGCGAACGCAACGTCGTTGCGTAGCCGAACATCTCCGACAGAGGCACTTCCGCACGGATGATCTTCCCGCCGCCAGCGATGTCGTCCATACCCTGGATCATGCCGCGTCGTGAAGACAGGTCGCCCATCACGTCACCCATCTTCTCTTCCGGCGTTTCCACTTCGACGGCCATCATTGGCTCGAGCAGGACCGGGCTGGCCTTGCGGCAACCATCCTTGAACGCCATCGAAGCGGCCATGCGGAATGCGTTTTCATTCGAGTCCACGTCGTGGTACGAACCGAAGAACAGCGTCACTTTAACGTCTACCACCGGGAAGCCTGCCAGAACACCCGCGGGCAACGTGTCGATGACACCCTTCTCGACAGCCGGAATATATTCGCGCGGCACAACGCCGCCCTTGATCGCGTCGACGAACTCAAAGCCCTTACCCGGCTCCTGCGGCTCAATCTTCAGGACAACGTGGCCATACTGACCGCGACCGCCGGACTGCTTGACAAATTTGCCTTCGATCTCTTCACAAGTTTTGCGGATCGTTTCGCGATAGGCCACTTGCGGCTTACCGACGGTAGCCTCGACGTTGAACTCACGCTTCATACGGTCAACGATAATTTCCAAGTGCAGCTCGCCCATACCGGAAATAATGGTTTGGCCCGATTCTTCGTCTGTCCGCACCCGGAACGACGGATCTTCTTGCGACAGACGATTGAGCGCGATACCCATCTTTTCCTGGTCAGCCTTGGTCTTCGGCTCAACAGCCTGCGAAATCACCGGCTCCGGGAATACCATGCGCTCGAGCGTGATAACGGAATCCGGATCGCACAGGGTTTCGCCCGTCGTTGCCTCTTTCAGACCCACTGCCGCAGCGATGTCGCCTGCACGCACTTCCTTGATCTCTTCACGCTGATTTGCGTGCATCTGCAGCAGACGACCGATACGCTCCTTTTTGCCCTTCACCGGGTTGTACACGGTGTCGCCGGAGTTCACGACGCCAGAATAGACGCGGAAGAAGATCAGTTGGCCTACGAATGGATCAGTCATGATCTTGAATGCAAGCGCAGAGAACTTCTCGCTGTCATCCGCCTTGCGGATTGCAGGCTGTTCGTTCTCGTCGGTACCCTCAACCGGCGGAATGTCAGTCGGCGCCGGGAGATACTCAATAACGGCGTCAAGCATTGCCTGGACACCCTTGTTCTTGAATGCGGTTCCGCACATCATCGGCACGATCTCACCAGCGATGGTACGGAGACGAAGTGCCTTCTTGACGTCAGCTTCCGGCAGGTCGCCTTCCTCAAGATACTTATTCATCAGCTCTTCGTTGGCTTCGGCGGCTGCCTCAACCATCTTCTCGCGCCACTCAGCAGCGCTTGCCTTGAGGTTTTCCGGAATATCGCGGTACTCGAACTTCATGCCTTGGGAAGCGTCGTCCCAGTAGATCGCTTTCATCTTGACGAGGTCAACGACGCCTTCGAAGGTATCTTCTGCACCGATCGGTACCTGGATCGGAATCGGGTTTGCCTTCAGACGAGCGCGCATTTGCTCGTACACCTTGAAGAAGTTCGCGCCGGTACGGTCCATCTTGTTAACGAAGGCCAGACGCGGAACGCCGTATTTGTTAGCCTGGCGCCAAACGGTTTCGGATTGCGGCTGCACGCCACCCACTGCGCAGTACACCATGCACGCACCGTCCAGAACACGCATCGAGCGCTCCACCTCAATGGTGAAGTCCACGTGGCCAGGGGTGTCAATAATGTTGATGCGATGCTCGGGGAAGTTGCTTGCCATGCCCTTCCAGAAGCAAGTCGTCGCTGCGGAGGTGATGGTGATGCCGCGCTCTTGCTCCTGCTCCATCCAGTCCATGGTCGCTGCGCCGTCATGCACCTCGCCCAACTTGTGGTTAACGCCGGTGTAGAACAGGATACGTTCGGTAGTCGTTGTCTTACCGGCGTCGATATGAGCGGAAATACCGATATTGCGGTAGCGCTCGATGGGGGTCTTGCGAGCCATATTCAATCCTAAGTCTTTTAATGGTCGAAAACCGAGCGCAACTTTTTACAAGTGATGCGCCCGGTTTTGACCGATTTACATTGCTTAGCCTTCGACGGTGCGAAAGCAACTATTCAAACTACTATTAGAAACGGAAGTGGGAGAACGCCTTGTTGGCTTCTGCCATGCGGTGAACTTCATCACGCTTCTTCATCGCACCGCCACGGCCTTCAGCAGCCTCCATCAGTTCACCGCCAAGGCGCTGCGGCATTGATTTTTCGCTGCGCTTGTTCGCAGCTTCACGCAGCCAACGCATGGAGAGAGCCATGCGGCGAACCGGGCGAACTTCCACAGGCACCTGGTAGTTGGCACCACCGACGCGGCGGGACTTCACTTCGACCATCGGCTTGCAGTTGTTGATGGCAGCAGTGAAAACTTCCAACGGATCCTTGCCGGACTTTTGCTTGATATGGTCAAACGCGCCATAGATGATGTTCTCGGCGACCGATTTTTTACCGGACAGCATCAGGACGTTGACGAACTTCGCTACTTCAACATTGCCGAATTTCGGATCCGGCAGAATTTCCCGTTTGGGGACTTCACGACGACGTGGCATTTCTATTCCTTTCACTCTTCAGTTGAGCTGCAGCACTGAGTGTTTTTGCCGCTCGCTCGCGGACGGCCATCTTAACCATCCACTTACTCGACCCATTCGGGGCCGACTCACATTCCGCGCGGTGAAGCACCGGGCGCGTTAGCGCCTTGCGGAAAACTCAATTACTTCTTGGCTGCCTTTGCGCGCTTCGCGCCGTACTTGGAGCGAGCCTGCTTACGATCCTTGACGCCTTGGGTATCCAGGGCACCACGAACCATGTGATAACGCACACCCGGCAAGTCCTTCACACGGCCGCCGCGAATCAGAACGACGCTATGCTCTTGCAGGTTGTGCCCCTCACCGCCAATGTACGAAATGACTTCGAAACCGTTGGTAAGGCGAACTTTGGCGACCTTACGAAGCGCGGAGTTCGGCTTCTTCGGAGTCGTGGTGTACACGCGGGTACAAACACCACGCTTTTGCGGGCTGTTTTCCAGCGCCGGCGACTTGCTTTTCACAGCCGCGGAGGTCCGCGGGTTGCGAATAAGTTGGTTGATGGTTGGCATCGGTCTTTAATCCAACAAAAATACAGCGTTAATAAAAATACAGTTCCGAAATCGATTGCCCGGAACCGAGGGGAAAAAGCTTTCTACGCGAGGATGCGCTTCGATTAGAGGCGGAGGCGAGCGTTACAAGAGGCGGGAGTTACAGACCAAAGAACGCCTAGGCCATGCAAGCCTAAAATCGAGAACTCGCGAGTATATCCCCATAGATTGAAGGCGTCAACACACGAAGGGGTTTTTATGTTATGGCGTTGGCAAATGGCACTTTGGCGGACCAACACAGTCAGTCGTGGAGGCCCGGCTGTGCGGTGGGACCGGTCAGTCCTTCTCAAAATCGTCGGCGATTGCTTCTACGGGTAAGCCATCCGTCTCTGCGTGTGGGTGAGTTTGCTACGTCTCCTACGAGACGTAGCAAGAAAGAAAAACGGCACCGGAGCTTCCTCCGATGCCGTTTCCTTTAGCCCCACATCGATCAGGCTTCGCCGCCCTCCGGTGTTTCATCGCTTCCTGCCGTGGTTGCCGGTTCAGCCGTAGCCGCACGAGCTGATTCCTCAGCTTGCAACAGCGCATTGCGTTCCTCAGCTTCCCAGGTTTCCTTTTCCTTACGGGCACGGTGATAAGCCAAGCCGGTACCCGCGGGGATCAGACGACCAACGATGACGTTCTCCTTCAGACCGCGCAGTCCATCCTTCTTGCCCATGATCGCGGCTTCGGTGAGGACACGAGTCGTTTCCTGGAACGATGCCGCAGAGATGAAGGAGTCGGTCGACAGGGATGCCTTGGTAATACCCAGCAACACGTTCTCGTAGGTTGCAGGACGCTTGCCTTCGGCGATGACACGATCGTTCTCGTCCAGCAGCTCGGAGCGCTCCACCTGCTCGCCCGGGATGTAGGACGTATCGCCTGCATCGACGACCTGAACGCGGCGCAGCATCTGACGCACGATCACTTCGATGTGCTTGTCGTTGATCTTCACACCCTGCAAACGGTACACGTCCTGAACTTCGTCGACGATGTAACGTGCCAGTGCCTCGATACCCAAGAGGCGCAGGATGTCCTGCGGATCGGCCGGGCCGTCCACGATCATCTCACCCTTGTTCACCACTTGCCCGTCGTGCACCAGCACTTGCTTGTCCTTGGTAATCAGGAATTCGTGCTTGTTGCCCTCCATATCGGTGATTTCCAGGCGCTGCTTGCCCTTGGTTTCCTTACCAAACGCAACCGTACCGGTGACTTCCGCCAGCATGCCGGCATCCTTCGGCGAACGTGCTTCGAACAGCTCAGCCACACGCGGCAGACCACCGGTAATGTCACGGGTCTTCTGCGATTCGGTCGGGATACGTGCAAGCACTTCACCCACGGATACCTGCTGTCCATCTTTCACCGTAATCAGCGCGCCGACCTGGAAGCCGATCGTCACTGCGTGCTCGGTGCCGGCGATCTTCACTTCCTCGCCCTTTTCGTTCAGCAGTTTGACCTGCGGACGGACCAGCTTGGTGCTGGGGCCGCGACGTTTCGCGTCGATTACCACCAATGTTGCGAGACCGGTCACTTCGTCGATCTGCTTGGCAACGGTCACACCTTCCTCGACGTTCTCGAACTTCACGGTACCGGAGTACTCGGTGATGATCGGACGAGTCAGCGGATCCCACGTTGCCAGTGCCGTGCCGGCCTTGATTGCCAGGCCGTCCTTGACCAGCAGCGTCGCGCCGTACGGAACCTTGTGGCGCTCGCGCTCACGGCCGAGATCATCGGTGATCAGCACTTCACCAGAACGAGAAATGACGATCTGCTCGCCCTTGCCGTTGGTGACGTAGCGCATCGTCGCTGTGAAGCGTACCGTGCCGTTCGACTTGGCTTCCACGGAGGAGGCAACCGCTGCACGCGATGCCGCACCACCGATGTGGAAGGTACGCATCGTCAGCTGGGTACCCGGCTCACCGATCGACTGTGCTGCGACCACACCGACTGCCTCACCGGCGTTGACCAGCATGCCGCGTCCGAGGTCACGGCCGTAGCACTTGGCGCACAGGCCGTAGCGGGTGTCGCAAGTCAGCGGCGTACGAACCTTCACTTCGTCGATACCGAGACGCTCGATCTCTTCGACGGCATCTTCGTCCAGCAGTGTACCGGCCTCGTAGAGAGTCGCTTGATCTTCCGGATTGACGACGTCGGTTGCCGCAACGCGGCCAAGGATACGGTCGCGCAGCGCCTCGATGACTTCACCACCTTCCACCAGCGCCTTCATCGATGCGCCGTTGGAGGTACCGCAATCGTCTTCAGTGACGACCAGGTCCTGGGTCACGTCGACCAGACGACGGGTCAGGTAACCGGAGTTCGCGGTCTTCAGCGCGGTATCAGCCAGACCCTTACGTGCACCGTGGGTCGAGATGAAGTACTGCAGAACGTTCAGGCCTTCGCGGAAGTTCGCGGTAATCGGCGTCTCGATAATCGAGCCGTCCGGCTTCGCCATCAGGCCGCGCATACCGGCCAGCTGACGGATCTGTGCTGCAGAACCGCGCGCACCGGAGTCGGCCATCATGTAAATGGCGTTGAACGATTCCTGCGTACCCTTGCTGCCGTCGCGCTTGGTGACGTCCTCAACCTTGAGCTGCTCCATCATGGCCTTGCCGACTTCGTCACCGGCCTTGCCCCAGATGTCCACCACCTTGTTGTAGCGCTCACCTGCAGTGACGAGACCGGACGCGTACTGCTGCTCGATCTGCTTCACTTCGTGCTCTGCCTGGGCAATGATGGTGTGCTTCTGTGGCGGCACTAGCATGTCGTCCACGCAGATCGAAATACCGGCGCGGGTTGCGAGGCGGAAGCCAGACTGCATCAACTGGTCAGCGAAGACGACAGTTGCACGCAGGCCGCACTTGCGGAACGACGTATTGATCAGCTTCGAGATTTCCTTCTTCTTCAACGCGCGATTGAGCACGGTGAAGGGCAGGCCCTTCGGCAGGATCTCCGACAGGATCGCACGGCCGACGGTGGTCTCGTAACGCTTGACGGTCTTAACGAACTCGCCAGTTGCCGCATCCTTCGGGTACTCGGTAATACGTACCGTGATACGGGTAGTGAGCTCGACTTCCTTGTTGTCGTAAGCACGGATGACTTCCGCGACGTCCGGGAACATCATGCCTTCGCCCTTGCCGTTGATCTTTTCACGGGTCGCGTAGTACAGGCCGAGAACGATATCCTGCGACGGCACGATCGACGGTTCGCCGTTGGACGGGAACAGCACGTTGTTGGAGGCCAGCATCAGCGTGCGCGCTTCCATTTGTGCTTCGATCGACAACGGAACGTGGACAGCCATCTGGTCGCCGTCGAAGTCGGCGTTGAACGCCGCGCAGACGAGCGGATGCAGCTGGATTGCCTTGCCTTCGATCAGTACCGGCTCGAACGCCTGAATGCCGAGACGGTGCAGGGTCGGCGCACGGTTTAGCATGACCGGATGTTCGCGGATGACTTCTTCCAAGATGTCCCATACGACCGGCTCTTGAATCTCGACCAGCTTCTTCGCGGCCTTGATGGTGGTTGCGAGACCCATCAGTTCCAGCTTGTTGAAGATGAACGGCTTGAACAGTTCGAGCGCCATCAGCTTCGGCAGACCGCACTGGTGAAGCTTGAGCTGAGGACCAACCACGATAACCGAACGGCCGGAGTAGTCGACGCGCTTACCGAGCAGGTTCTGACGGAAGCGGCCGCCCTTACCCTTGATCATTTCAGCCAGCGACTTCAGCGGACGCTTGTTCGCACCAGTCATCGCCTTGCCGCGGCGGCCGTTGTCGAGCAGCGAGTCGACGGCTTCCTGCAGCATGCGCTTCTCGTTGCGCGTAATGATTTCCGGTGCGCGCAGTTCCATCAGGCGCTTCAGGCGGTTGTTACGGTTGATGACGCGACGATACAGATCGTTCAGGTCGGAGGTCGCGAAACGGCCACCATCCAGCGGTACCAGAGGACGCAGTTCCGGCGGCAGCACCGGCAGCACCTCCATGATCATCCAGTCGGGCTTGATGCCGGAACGCTGGAATGCCTCAAGCACTTTCAGGCGCTTGGCGTACTTCTTGATCTTCGCTTCGGACTTCGAATCCTTCAGTTCCTGGCGGAGCTGCTCCACTTCCCGGTCGATGTCGATCGAACGGAGCAGTTCACGGATGCCTTCGGCGCCCATGAATGCGGTGAAGTCGTCGCCGTACTCCTCGTACTTGGCGGCGTAGTCGTCTTCCGACATGATCTGGCACTTCTTGAGCGGCGTCATACCGGGATCGGTCACGACGTAGGCTTCGAAGTACAGCACGCGTTCGATATCGCGCAGTGTCATGTCGAGCACCATGCCCAGACGCGACGGCAGCGATTTCAGGAACCAGATGTGTGCGGTCGGCGAGGCCAGTTCGATGTGGCCCATGCGCTCGCGGCGCACCTTGGCCAGCGTGACTTCAACGCCGCATTTTTCGCAGATGACGCCGCGGTGCTTCAGGCGCTTGTACTTGCCGCACAAGCACTCGTAATCCTTGATCGGGCCAAAGATCTTGGCGCAGAACAGACCGTCGCGCTCCGGTTTGAAGGTACGGTAGTTGATCGTTTCCGGCTTCTTGACTTCACCGTAAGACCAGGAACGGATCTTCTCGGGCGATGCGAGACCAATCTTGATCGCATCGAATTGTTCGCTTTGCTGAACTTGCTTGAATAGATCGAGCAGTGCTTTCATTTCTATCACTCCAGTGTGGCGTGAATGACGCTTGGCAGCGTGGCGTGAAATCGGCGAGTCGCCTACACCCTGTTCGCACCGCCGGGAGAGCCCTGCACCAGCTCGTGGTGTGAGTTCCGACGATACCGGGAACGATTACCGCATTCCCACGCTACCGGATACTTTTCGCCCGCCGGCGTATATCACCGGCGGGGATTTCCTTCGTTAGTCCCTCTCGAGGTCGATGTCGATACCCAGCGAGCGGATTTCCTTCACCAGAACGTTGAAGGATTCCGGCATGCCGGCGTCGATGACGTGATCGCCCTTGACCAGGTTCTCGTAGACCTTGGTACGGCCGGTAACGTCGTCCGACTTGACGGTAAGCATTTCCTGCAGCACGTAGGACGCGCCGTAGGCTTCCAGCGCCCAGACTTCCATCTCGCCGAAACGCTGGCCACCGAATTGCGCCTTGCCGCCCAGCGGCTGCTGGGTAACGAGCGAGTACGGACCAGTCGAACGGGCGTGCATCTTGTCGTCGACCAGGTGGTGCAGTTTCAGCACGTGCATGTAGCCGACCGTAACAGTGCGCTCGAAGGCTTCGCCTGTACGGCCATCATACATAGTGACCTGGTTCTTCGACGGGGTCATGCCGAGCTTCCTAGCGATATCGTCCGGATATGCGAGGTCGAGCATGCGACGGATTTCGTCCTCATGCGCACCGTCGAATACCGGCGTCGCAAACGGCACGCCGTGCTTCAGGTTGGCCGCCAGCTGCAGAATCTCGTCGTCTGTAAAGTTGTCGAGGTCTTCCGACTTGCCGGACTCGTTGTAAATCGTCGTCAGGAACTTGCGCAGCTCGGCAGCTTTGGCCTGTTGCTGCAGCATTTCACCGATACGCAGGCCCAGGCCCTTGGAGGCCCAGCCCAAGTGCACTTCCAGCACCTGACCGACGTTCATACGGGACGGAACGCCCAACGGGTTCAGCACGATGTCAGCCGGCGTACCGTCTGCCATGTACGGCATATCTTCCACCGGGACGATACGGGAAACCACACCCTTGTTACCGTGGCGACCTGCCATCTTGTCGCCGGGCTGCAGGCGGCGCTTCACGGCGAGGTAGACCTTGACCATCTTCTGCACGCCAGGCGGCAGTTCATCGCCTTGCGTCAGCTTCTTGCGCTTCTCTTCGAACGCGAGATCGAACTGGTGACGTTTCTCGGCGATCGATTCCTTAATCGCCTCCAATGCAGCGGCGACGTCGTCTTCTGCCGGACGAATATCGAACCAGTGGTACTTGTCCAGATCATCCAGGTATTCCTTGGTGATCTTCGCACCCTTGGCCAGCTTCTTCGGACCGCCATTGACGACTTTACCGATCAGCATCTTCTCCAGACGCTGGAATGCATCGCCTTCCACGATACGCAGCTGGTCGTTCAGGTCGAGACGATAGCGCTTAAGCTCATCATCGATGATCTGCTGTGCACGCTTGTCGCGAGGGATACCTTCGCGAGTGAACACCTGCACGTCGATCACGGTGCCGACCATACCGGATGGTACGCGCAGCGACGTATCCTTCACGTCGGATGCCTTCTCACCGAAAATCGCACGCAGCAGCTTTTCTTCCGGCGTCAGCTGGGTTTCCCCCTTCGGGGTCACCTTACCGACCAGCACGTCGCCAGCTTCGACTTCGGCGCCGATGTACACAATGCCGGACTCGTCCAGACGAGCGAGCTGGTTTTCTGCCAGGTTCGAGATATCGCGCGTGATTTCTTCCGCGCCGAGCTTGGTGTCACGGGCAACGACGGACAGCTCTTCGATATGGATCGAGGTGTAGCGGTCGTCTGCAACCACGCGTTCCGAGATCAGGATCGAGTCCTCGAAGTTGTAGCCGTTCCACGGCATGAACGCCACCAGCATGTTCTGACCGAGGGCGAGCTCGCCGAGATCCGTCGACGCACCGTCGGCGATCACGTCATGCTTGGCAACACGGTCGCCAACCTTCACGATTGGACGCTGGTTGATGTTCGTGTTCTGGTTCGAGCGGGTGTACTTGATCAGGTTGTAGATGTCCACACCGACTTCACCGGCAGCGGCTTCATCATCGTTCACTCGAATCACGATACGACCGGCGTCGACGTAGTCAACCACACCGCCACGCAGTGCCTGCACTGTAGTGCCGGAGTCGACTGCTACGGTGCGCTCGATACCAGTACCGACGAATGCCTTCTCGGGACGCAAGCAGGGAACGGCCTGACGTTGCATGTTCGCGCCCATCAATGCGCGGTTCGCGTCGTCGTGCTCGAGGAACGGAATCAACGAAGCAGCAACCGACACAACCTGGCCCGGCGCCACGTCCATGTACTGGACGCGTTCCGGAGACACCAGAATCGTTTCGCCAGCCTGACGTGCGGACACCAGTTCATCGGACAGCTTGCCTTCCTTGTCGATGGTCGCGTTCGCCTGGGCGATCACGTAGCGGCCCTCTTCGATCGCGGACAGGTAGTCGATCTGGTTCGTGACCTTGCTACCGTCTACCTTGCGGTACGGCGTCTCGAGGAAGCCATATTCGTTCAGGCGAGCATACAGCGCCAGCGAGTTGATCAGACCGATGTTCGGACCTTCCGGCGTCTCGATCGGGCATACACGGCCGTAGTGGGTCGGATGCACGTCGCGCACCTCGAAGCCTGCGCGCTCACGAGTCAGACCGCCCGGGCCAAGCGCTGAAACACGGCGCTTGTGGGTGATTTCCGACAGCGGGTTGGTCTGGTCCATGAACTGCGACAACTGCGATGAACCGAAGAACTCGCGGATCGCAGCCGAAATCGGCTTGGAGTTGATCAGGTCGTGCGGCATCAGGTTATCTGCTTCTGCCTGGCCCAGACGCTCCTTCACTGCGCGTTCAACGCGGACGAGGCCTGCGCGGAACTGGTTTTCTGCCAGTTCGCCGACACAACGCACACGACGGTTACCGAGGTGATCGATGTCGTCGACTTCGCCGCGGCCGTTACGCAGCTCAACGAGAATCTTGATGACTGCGAGAATGTCTTCGTTGGACAAGGTCATTGCGCCGGTCAGCTCATCACGCCCGATACGGCGGTTGAACTTCATGCGACCAACTGCCGACAGGTCGTAACGCTCTTCGCTGTAGAACAGGCCGTTGAACAGCGCCTCGACGGAGTCTTCGGTCGGCGGCTCGCCAGGGCGCATCATGCGATAAATCGCGACACGCGCGGCCATCTGGTCTGCGGTATCGTCCATGCGCAGCGTTTGCGAGATGTACGCACCCTGATCCAGATCGTTTGTGTACAAGGTCTGGATGTCGCTGACACCGGCCTCGCGCAGGCGTGCTAGCGTGTCTTCGGTCAGTTCGTCATTTGCGCTCGCAATGACTTCGCCCGTATCCGCATCCACGATGTTCTTCGCAAGCACGCGGCCGAGAAGGTAGTCTTCCGGCACGGAGATGTGCTTGATACCAGCAGCGTCGATCTCGCGGACATGCTTGGCATTGATGCGCTTGTCCTTCGCCACGATGACCTTGCCGGACTTGTCCGTAATGTCGAAACGCGCAACTTCGCCGCGCAGACGCTCTGCAACGAATTCCATTTCGCCGCCTTCGGCACGCAGCGTGAAGTTGTCGAACACGAAGAAGTTCGCCAGGATCTGCTCCGGCGTCATGCCAATGGCCTTAAGCAGGATCGTTACCGGCATCTTGCGACGACGGTCGACGCGGAAGAACAGAATGTCCTTCGGGTCGAATTCGAAATCGAGCCACGAGCCGCGGTACGGAATGATCCGTGCGGAGAAGAGCAACTTGCCAGACGAATGGGTCTTGCCGCGGTCGTGTTCGAAGAACACACCCGGAGAGCGATGCAGCTGCGAGACGATGACGCGCTCGGTACCGTTGATTACGAAAGAGCCATTGGTGGTCATGAGCGGCAGTTCGCCCATATAGACTTCCTGCTCCTTCATTTCCTTGACAACCGGCTTGGTCGGGGATTCCTTGTCCAGGATGACCAGTCGCACCTTCGCGCGCAACGGCGAAGCGAAGGTCAAGCCGCGCTGTTGGCACTCTTTCACGTCGAACGGCGGGTCGCCCAACACATACGACAGAAACTCTAGCCGTGCGAATCCATTGTGGGATACGATTGGGAAAATTGATGTGAAGGCGGACTGCAGACCTTCATTCTTGCGTTGCGATGGAGCCTTATCCGCTTGCAGGAAGCTCGTGTACGACTCGAGCTGCGTCGCCAGCAGGAACGGAACGTTGTGAACGTTAGCGCGCTTCGCGAACGACTTACGAATACGCTTCTTCTCAGTAAATGAGTAGTGCATGGACACTCCGTGAGTGACAGGAAGGATGGAGAATTCAGGGTTCGCTACGGTTTCAGGACCCGCCTGATGCCATCTGCGAAACCTCAAGTCTCTGCCCTTCAGGCTTGACTAGACTACAAACCACAATACTGCTGGTTACCTCTTCCGTCTTGTTTCGTTTTTGCTTCCGGGCCCTGTAGCTTGATATAGATAAGGACTCGTCAAAACACGAAAACGACAAAGGAGCCAAAGCCGAACCCACTCTTGCGAGAAGGTTCCGAGCTTTGACTCCGGCGATCTTTAGTTCGCCCCGGCAAGCCGAAATTACTTGAGTTCGGCTTTCGCGCCAGCTTCTTCCAGCTTCTTCTTGGCTGCTTCTGCATCAGCCTTGGCGACACCTTCTTTGACAGGCTTCGGTGCACCGTCGACCAGGTCCTTGGCTTCCTTCAGACCCAGGCCGGTGATTTCACGAACAGCCTTAATCACGCCAACCTTGTTCGCGCCGACCTCGGACAGGATGACCGTGAATTCGGTCTGCTCTTCGGCTGCCGGAGCGGCGGCGCCGCCGCCTGCCGGGCCAGCAACTGCCATAGCAGCTGCCGAAACACCAAACTTCTCTTCAAAAGCCTTGACCAGGTCATTCAGATCCATCACGGACATTTGACCTACGGCTTCAAGGATATCGTCTTTGCTAATTGCCATTTGAAACTCCTAAATTTAATTCGGTATTTACATCTAATCGGTACTGACGCTAAAGATACGGAAGGCGTTTATGCGCCTTCGGTTTCTTTCTTGGCTGCCAGAGCAGCCAGCGCACGTGCAAAGCCAGAGACCGGAGCCTGCATCACGCCCAAGAGTTGGGAGATGAGGACTTCGCGGCTCGGAATGCTGGCCAACGCGGCAACGCCTGCTTTGTCGAGCGGCTTACCTGCGTAGTTACCTGCCTTAACAACCAGCTTGTCGTTGCCTTTAGCAAAGTCGTGAACGACTTTGGCTGCTGCAACGGCGTCCTCGGAGATCGAGTAGATCAACGGGCCGGTCATTTCGGAGGCGAGGCCAGCAAACGGCGTACCTTCAACAGCGCGACGAGCCAGCGTATTTTTCAACACGCGCATGTACACGCCTTGGGCACGCGCTTTTGCGCGCAGTTGCGTCAAGTGACCAACCTGGATGCCACGGTATTCGGCCACGACGATCGTCTGCGCAGTTGCTACCTTTGCGGAGACTTCGGCGACGACGGCCTTCTTGTCATTCAGATTGAGACTCAAGATCAACCTCCAAAGTTGATGCGTAGGAAATTCCACGCATCGGTTCGAACACGGCGTCCGAAGTTCAGGAGTTCAGTGCTAACGAATTAGCGTTGAGACTACAAAAACTGTTCGGGTTCACCATCTGCGTTGGGTGCCGGTGCTTGCGCCACCGGTGTTTAACCTTGCGCACATCCTGCATGCACTTGGCCCAACGGTCTTTGACAATCTGGTTCCGATTCAAAACGACCGAATGGGAACCAGCCCAAAGATTTGCCCCGCGCGCTACAAGCGCCCGGGGACTTGATTCACTACATTAAGCAGCCAGGCTTGCGTGATCAACGCGGACGCCTGCGCCCATCGTCGACGAGATCGCAACCTTGCGCAGGTACACACCCTTGCTCGTTGCCGGCTTTGCCTTGTTCAGAGCGTCGATCAGAGCCATCAAGTTGGTCTTCAGGTCAGCGTCGGCAAAGGACTTGCGGCCGATCGTGGCGTGAATAATGCCTGCCTTGTCGGTACGGTACTGAACCTGACCAGCTTTGGCGTTCTTGACTGCGGTCGCCACGTCGGGAGTAACAGTGCCAACCTTCGGGTTCGGCATCATGCCGCGTGGGCCGAGAATTTGGCCCAGCGTACCGACGATACGCATTGTGTCCGGCGAGGCGATGACGATATCGAAGGGCATGTCACCAGCCTTGATACGATCTGCGAGGTCTTCCATACCGACGATATCGGCACCGGCTGCCTTCGCAGCTTCGGCCTTATCACCAGAAGCGAATACAGCCACTCGCACAGTCTTACCGGTACCAGCCGGCAGAACGACGGAACCGCGAACTACCTGGTCAGACTTCTTCGCGTCGACGCCGAGTTGAACGGATACATCGATCGACTCGTTGAATTTGGCGGTCGCACATTCCTTGATGAGCGCGACGGCTTGATCGAACGGATACAGCTTGGTACGGTCAATTTTTGCTTTGATTGCTTGTGCGCGTTTGGATAGCTTAGCCATTACAGACCCTCCACCGTGATACCCATGGAACGAGCGGAACCGGCAATCGTACGCACGGCTGCATCCATGTCAGCTGCCGTGAGATCCGGCATCTTGGTTGTTGCGATTTCTTCCGCCTGCTTGCGCGTAATCTTGCCGACCTTGTCGGTATGCGGCTTGGACGAACCCTTTTGAATGCCAGCAGCCTTCTTGATCAGAATCGTTGCCGGCGGCGTCTTCATCACAAAGGTGAAGGACTTGTCGGCAAATGCGGTGATCACGACGGGAATCGGCAGACCCGGCTCAACGCCTTGAGTCTGGGCATTGAATGCCTTGCAGAATTCCATGATGTTCAGGCCGCGCTGACCGAGGGCCGGGCCAATTGGGGGGGAGGGGTTTGCTTTACCAGCCGGCACTTGCAGCTTGATAAAACCGATGATTTTCTTTGCCATGATGGCTCCTACGTTGATTGAGTAGTAGCGCCCTTTCGCCAGCTTTTTCGACTGGCTAATGAGGCTCCTCTTCTTACTGCCTAGATTCCGCAGACCCTAAGGCTTGCGACGCCCTAACCGCGCTAAATATCGTGTTTGAAGGCGACAGGCTAAACCTTTTCGACCTGTCCAAATTCCAGCTCGACCGGCGTTGCGCGACCGAAAATGGTGACCGAGACGCGTACACGCGACTTCTCGTAGTTGACTTCTTCAACGTTACCGTTGAAATCGGTGAAGGGGCCATCTTTGATACGGACCAGTTCGCCCACTTCATACAGCACTTTCGGCCTCGGTTTCTCGACGCCTTCCTGCATTTGGTGCAGGATCTTGTCTACTTCATGCGGCGGAATCGGAGTCGGCTTGTTTGACTTCCCGCCAATAAAGCCAGTCACTTTGCTGGTGTTCTTCACCAAGTGCCAAGTTTCATCGGTCATTTCCATTTCAACCAAGACATAGCCCGGGAAGAAACGCCGTTCAGTTACCGATTTTTGACCGTTCTTGACCTCGATTACTTCTTCAGTCGGCACGAGGATTTGACCGAACTTATCCTGCATGCCAGCACGCTCGATACGCTCTAACAACGCGCGTTGAACACTTTTCTCCATGCCGGAGTAAGCGTGCACGACGTACCAGCGCTTTTTTCCGCCCGCTTGGGGCGCTGCGCCATCTTGCATGTTATCGCTCATTATTTTTTCCAGCCCAGGATCAAGTCGTACAGCACAAACTCGAGCAATTTATCGGTACCCCAGAGGAAAATCGCCATGATCAGAACAAATCCGAATACCACTGCCGTGATTTGCATGGCCTCTTTCCGTGTAGGCCAGACCACCTTCTTAGCCTCGCGCACGGACTCCTTGGCAAATCCGAGAAAGTCGCGACCCGGCGCGGACGTCCATGCAGCAGCGATCGCCACCAACAAGCCTGCAAGCAGCGCGCCTGCGCGTACGATCGTTGATTTGTCCGATAGAAAATAAAAACCGACAACACCCGCAATCACTGCACAAATAGCAAAAGCGACCTTGACCTTGTCGCTTGATGTGCTGACGGTTTCTACGGGCTGGTTAGACATACGTTTTCTTTCGGTGCCCTGCACCTGATTCGGTGGCAGGGGCAGAGGGAATCGAACCCCCAACCTTCGGTTTTGGAGACCGACGCTCTGCCAATTGAGCTATACCCCTACGCGTAAAACTTAGCGCGAATTGCGAATGCTGCGACTGCCAAATGATACCGGTCAGTCACAGCAAAACAATTCCTTTATTACTCAATGATCTTGGCAACGACGCCGGCGCCAACGGTACGGCCGCCTTCGCGGATTGCGAAGCGCAGACCTTCTTCCATCGCGATCGGGTTGATCAGCTTGACCGTGATCGAGACGTTGTCACCCGGCATCACCATTTCCTTGTCGGCCGGCAGTTCGATTGCACCGGTCACGTCCGTGGTACGGAAGTAGAACTGCGGACGATAGTTGTTGAAGAACGGGGTGTGACGACCACCTTCGTCTTTCGACAGCACGTAGATCTCGCCGGTGAAATGCTTGTGCGGCTTGATCGAGCCCGGCTTGGCCAGCACTTGACCACGCTCGACGTCTTCACGCTTGGTGCCGCGCAGCAGCACGCCAACGTTGTCGCCTGCCTGGCCCTGGTCCAGCAGCTTGCGGAACATTTCGACGCCGGTGCAGGTGGTCTTCTGGGTGTCACGGATGCCGACGATTTCGATTTCTTCGCCGACCTTGATGATGCCGCGCTCGACGCGACCGGTCACCACGGTGCCGCGGCCGGAGATCGAGAATACGTCTTCCACCGGCATCAGGAAGGTGCCGTCGATGGCACGTTCCGGCGTCGGGATGTAGGTGTCCAGCGCTTCAGCCAGCTTCATGATCGCGCCTTCGCCGAGGTCGCCCTTGTCGCCTTCGAGCGCCAGCTTGGCGGAGCCGCGAATGATCGGCAAGTCGTCGCCCGGGAACTCGTACTTCGACAGGAGTTCGCGCACTTCCATTTCGACCAGCTCGAGCAGCTCGGCGTCGTCGACCATGTCGCACTTGTTCAGGAACACGATGATGTACGGCACACCGACCTGGCGGGCCAGCAGGATGTGCTCGCGGGTTTGCGGCATCGGGCCGTCGGCTGCGGAGCACACCAGGATCGCGCCGTCCATCTGCGCTGCGCCGGTGATCATGTTCTTCACGTAGTCAGCGTGGCCGGGGCAGTCAACGTGCGCATAGTGGCGGTTGGCGGTCTCATACTCGACGTGCGCGGTGTTGATCGTAATGCCGCGCGCCTTCTCTTCCGGTGCCGCGTCAATCTCGTCGTATTTCTTTGCTTCGCCGCCGAACTTGGCGGACAGCACGGTCGCAATCGCCGCGGTCAGCGTGGTCTTGCCATGATCAACGTGGCCAATCGTGCCTACATTCACGTGCGGTTTGGTCCGCTCAAACTTGCCTTTTGCCATTTTAGACTCCTAACGATTTGATGAGAATGTCTAGGCGCACGCCCGACCGTCTTGCGTATAGATGAACCGAGAAAACTGGTGCCCTTGACGTGGATTGAACACGTGGCCTCTCCCTTACCAAGGGAGTGCTCTACCACTGAGCTACAAGGGCGTTTTGTCCGTATTTGCTACGTCCAACAAAAACTGGAGCGGGTGAAGGGAATCGAACCCTCGTCGTAAGCTTGGAAGGCTTCTGCTCTACCATTGAGCTACACCCGCAAGGATTGTTACCCCAACCGCATAATTTCATGCTTCGCTGCTGGTGGAGGGGGCTGGATTCGAACCAGCGTACTCGTAAGAGGGCAGATTTACAGTCTGCTGCCATTAACCACTCGGCCACCCCTCCGCAGGGAACCCCAAACTATAGTAGAGGTCCCTTCGCTTGTCAACAGTAAAAAGGTTTTGCGTGGAATTTTTTGTTTCAGACCGCAAATTTCTGGGAGTTGCGACTTCATTGTCGAAGCGGTCGAATAATCACAAACAGGTTACAGACGGGTCTCGCGCGCTGCTCGCAGGAAGCCGTCAAGGATCGGCGTACAGTCAAGCAGATCGGGGCCACCGGGGCGATGAAATTCCGGATGCCATTGCACCCCCATCACGAAATTGGCCTTTTTGTAACGAACCGCTTCGATGATGTTGTCCTTGCCCGACACGGCCTCCACTGCCAAGTCCCGACCGAGCTCCTTGACTGCCTGATGGTGAATGGAATTGACAAGCGCCGCCGGGCGGCCGCTGAACATGGTCGCTAGAGACGAATCCGGGGGAAAATGAATCTCGTGATAGTGACTGTCGTAGAGGTCGGTCACGTGCTCGATTGCCGTCGGGACGTCTGAGGCAATGTCCTGATACAACGAGCCGCCGAAGGCGACATTGATGAGCTGGCAGCCACGGCAAATGCCCAGAACCGGCTTTCCGGCCTCGACGAATTCATGCAGCAGCTCGAGCTCGTACATGTCGCGGGCACGATCACCGCTCCATTCCGGGCGCGTTGCCACTTCGGAGTAGGTTTGCGGGGACACGTCCGCTCCTCCCTGCAGCACCAAGCCGTCCAAATGCTTGGCGTAGTCACGAAGCCGAATGTTGCTAGGATGCAGAATTCCATTGTTATTGACAGTGGGGATCATGAAGACAAGGACGTCGCGTGACATCACCCATTGCGCAATCGACTCTTCCAGATACTGAAGGGTTTTGCTGCGAAGTCCCTTCGCCCCGGTTTCAGGGTGGAAGATCCTTGCAGAGACGCCGATCTTGAGGGTGCGGTGCGCTATGCGATGCAGCAGCCGGTCCGATGCCGCCTTGAAGCGCGCCGAGACTATCCGGCGCGCCGCAGCCCAGGGTGTTTCTGCCGTCGGCAAGTAGGCGGACGGTGTGTAAGGCGCACTCACTTTTCCGCTCTGGTCGGGAGCAGAGGAAGGCGTTTGAGCTGCGGGTGCGGCAGGTTGCGGTTTGGAGTCGTTCTGGTCGGCCATAGGGTCCGTATTGAGAGTCTTGCTGTCGGCCGGGACTACTCGCGAAATGCAGCCGATCCCCGGTCTGACGGCTGGCATGTTTAGTTTGTGCTGTAGTTTGTGTTTTAATCGAGGCGGCGGGTTCGCCGCTCACACGGCATTTTAATTCTGACTCATTTGATCGGCAGACAGTTCAACCAACATGCTGACGCCGCGGGAATGACGCAACGCTAACTGCCCCAAGCTGACATGACATCGACGAACACCATTACGATTTATCATAATTCACGCTGCTCCAAATCCCGCGAGGCGCTCGCGATGGTGGAGCAGTTTGCAAATACACACGAGCTTACACTCCACGTCGTCGATTACCAAAAAACGCCGCTGTCACTTGCACAGCTATCCACCTTAAAGGCGCAACTCGACCTTCCTGCGCGCGCAATGGTGCGCGACAACGAGGTGGAGTTCGGGGATCTGAATCTCGCCGATGCAGACGATGCAGCGCTTCTTGCCGCAGTTGCGGATCATCCCAAGCTGTTGCAGAGGCCGATTGTCGAATACCGCGGAAAAGCAATGATCGCACGCCCGCCGGAGCGGCTGGCTTCGCTGTTGCCGTCTGCTTGAGGTTCGTTCTTCGCAATCAGCTGCCTCCATGCGCAATGCCGTACCGTTTCAGCAATGACTGATGCAGCTCGACGAGCGGCACCAGTTTGGGATTGTCAGGATCAAGACGCCTTGCCGAATCGATATACGCACGTGCCTGTTCGCCCAGTCTGCTCTCCCATCCCAGGTGGTCAAGGTACTTGAGCGCCGCAAGCGCGGCATTGAAGGCCACCTGGGGATTGTCCGGCAGCTTGCGTGCCGCTGCCGTCATCAAGTCCAGCGCCCCCTTGTAGTCGCCCTGGCGCGCTTTCTCCGCACCGGACGATACCAGTTCGACCACCTGCCGGCGGCTCTCCCTGACAACAGATTCTGCCAATTCGGTGCGGCCGGCCTGCAGGAAGACATTCATCGCTCGGGCGAGCGCCTCTTCATCGGCGGCATTGCTCATCACGTCGCGCATGACTTCGGACGCACCATCGTCCATCCGATGGAGCAAGCAGGCCTTTGCCAGCTCCATTTTCAGTGCATCCGAAATACCGTCGGCGTCGCGACATGCTGCAACAGCGGCGCCCAGTTCATTTGCCGCCTGCTCGGCATTGCCCAGCTCCGAATGCAACAGGGCTGAGGCCAGCGCACGGCAAGCGGGCATTTTCTCGGATTGGCCAAGGGATTTCTCCAAGTCGCGGATGATGGTTGACGCCTGTTGCGTATCCCCCTTTCCGACGAGGCTGCGGACCAGTCGCACGTGGTCTTCCGGATCGCGGAACTCGGAGTACCTGGATTTACTGACAACGGTCTGGAAGGAGCGCTCTGCCGTATCAAGGTCACCGCTCTCCATGGCGACATCACCCAACCGGCGCAGACGACGCAATGCATGCGGCGAAATGGTCGATGCAACGGCGAGCACTTGCTTTGCCTGCTCGACCCGACCAGCTGCCTCATGCGTCCTGGCCAGCCAGTCGTAGGCGTCCATGTAGCTGCTGTTCTCCTCGACGAGCGCCGCAAGCAGCACTTCTGCCTCACCGAACTTGCGCTGCATGAACAACGTCTTCGCCAGTCCCAGCCTCGCCCAGGCAACGGCCTTCGTCGCCAGCAGCTCCTTGTAAATCACTTCCGCATGGCGAGCCTCGCCGAGGATCATGTGCAGTTCGGCGCGCAGCCGCATGAAGTCGATAGCGTACTGGCGGTGCTTGCCCTCACCCAGCTTGCATACGCCAATCGCACCCTGCAGGTCGCCATGCTCCATCAAGTGATAGGCGGGAAGGAATGCGGTTCGCTTCTCCAGCGCACGCGCGATCCGGTCGAGCAGCACGTCCGCAGTAAAAGGCTTGAGGATGTAGTCATTGGGCGCCAGCTCCGCCGCACCGACGACTTTCCCATAGGCGGCTTCAGCAGTGACGATGATGAAAACCGTCCACAATGGAATGAGCTTGTTGTGGCGCAGGTCCTCCAGCAGGTGTTGACCATCCTGTCCCTCGCCGAGTTCATACTCACACAGGACAAGGTCGTACGAGCGGTTCTTCAGCGGACGAATCGCCGTACCCGAACTCACGGCATGGTCGATCCGGGTGATGCCGCACAGGTTGAGCATGTTGTGCATGTTGGAGCGCATGCCAGGCTGCGGATCCACGATCAAGGCGGTCAAGCTGCGAAGGGAAGTCATTTGCCCGTACTCCGTTATCGGCATGCATCTGCGCACCAACATACCACCGTCGCGGCCAAATGCAAACCGGACGCCATGGTTCAGTGCCGAACAGGCTCGTCGGGGTCGCGCTGCGGCTCTTTCATGTGCCATGCGGCCAACACCGCCAAGGCGCACAAGAGCGCGACCAGCAGGAAGGTTTCATTAAATGCATTTGCCTGTGCACCTGAAGCACCGGAGTGAGCGCCCAGCCGCCACTCCAGCACGATGCCGACGAGACTCACGCCGATCGCTCCGCCCAGCTGGCGCAGGAAATTGACTGTGCTGGCGCCCTGCGCAATCAGGTCGAAAGGAATGCCGCGCATTGCACCGAGACTGAGTGCGGGCAGCACGAATCCGAGCCCTACGCGCCCGAGGATGGTTATCGACACCAGGGTGACATAGCCCGATGCGAGCGATCCAAGCGCCATCAGCGCCAGCGACAGGGCAAGCAGGGACAAGCCGATGCAAACAAGGATATTTGGAGCAATCCGGTCCGTCAGTTTGCCCGCGACGATGATCGTCACCGCAAGGACAATGCCGGCCGGAAGCAGCACAAGTCCAGCCTGTGAAGGTGCGTAGTGCAACGCCATCTGCATGTACACAGGCACCAGATAGGTCGAACCGAATAGCCCCGCCCCGTAAATGAAGGCAACCAGCGCTCCCATTGCGAATTGCCGATAACGGAACAGTGCCATATTCAGCAGGCCATGCCGGGCGCGCAGTTGATAAAGAACAAAGGAGGCCAGCGCTACCAGCCCGAGCACCAGCATACCCGCTGCCTGGCTAAAGCCATCATGCAAATGCACCAGGCCGTTCAGCAATGCCGTCGTCCCGACGCCGGCAAGCAGCAGGCCTTTCCAGTCCAGTGACCGGGCGTCGCCCATCATCGGCGAATTGACCGCCAGCAGTCGACGGATCATCAGCAGAACCACCAGGCAAAATGGCACCACAACGAAGAAAATCGAGCGCCATCCGAAATGCTCGACGAGAAAGCCGCCGATGCTGGGGCCGATTGCAGGGGCCAGCACCACGCCGAACCCGAATACGCCCATTGCCTTGCCCTGCTCCTGGGCGGGAAAGGCGCGCAATATGACGATAGAGGGAATGGGCTGCACAATGCCCGCGGCCAATCCCTCGACAATGCGCATCGATAGCAGCATTGGATAGTTGACGCTAAAGCCGCCGATCAGGCCACCGGCCAGCAGCAACAGGATCGCGCCGGTATAGGTTTGCCGCAGGCCGAATCGAAGCAGCAACCACGGCGTGGTCAGCATTGACAGCGTCATCGCAAGCATGAACCCCGCAGACACCCACTGCGCACGTTCCTGCCCGAGCGTGAAATGCCGGCTGAGGTCGGGCACTGCCACGTTGACAATCGTCGACGCCATGATCGACGCCATCGTGCCGATCATGACCGTCAGCAGGACCAGCCACTTGTAGCGGACACCGTAACGCTCGCGCAATTGTTCAAGGGTGGGATGCATGCTGTCTATGCAGGTTGACGGAGGATCAGCGAAATGGACCGAGCCAGCTCACCAGTTCCGCAATCGCAAGCGCCAATATGGACCAAGCCACTGTCGAGCCGAACGGCAGGCAGAAAACGATATTGCGAAACTTGAAACGCACATCACCGGGAAGCCGTCCGACGCCAAGCTTCTCCAGCCACGGCAGCAAGGGAAAGAAAACGATCAACCCGATGAAAATGACGGCAACCCAGCGGATCATGGATTCCTCTTGTTGTTCAGGCATGCATCGGAAGGCGGGAACAGATGCATGTATCGACGGATTTATGGAAGCAGGCGGCCGAGGGCGACGACAATCAGCGACAAAAGCACGGTCGACGCAAACGGCAGGAAAAACTTCTTGCCGAACAGCGTGAAGCGCACGTCACCGGGCAGGCGCCCGACACCCAGCTTCTCCAGCCACGGTAGCGCCGCCGAGAAAACCACGAGGGCAATAAAAATAGTGAGGACCCAACGTATCATGCGCTGCCTTGAAAAAGTCTTTCCGGTGTTGGTCAGTTATGCTCGTTCGTTACGTCTGTTTGTTATGTTCGTTTGTTACGTTCGTTTGTTACGCATGTGATTCACAAGCGATGGGTGCGGTCACTGCGTGCGAACCTTGACGGCAAGGCGGCATGCTGACCGACCACCAGCACCTTGAATAATTCGCCCATCTCCGCGGGCGAGATCAGCTTCTGCATCGCATTAGCCTGCGGCAGATAGCGTAGCTGGTCCGCAGGCGAAGTGCGCATCAGCAAATCGCCGATGCCGGCATCGAGGAGGAAAGCGGCCTGGCTGGTGTAGCCCAGCACCTCCAGACCGCTATCGATCGCTGCGCGTGCCATTGCCGTGAAGTCAACATGCGCGGTCACATCCTGCAAACCGGGCAGGTAAAACGGATCGGCATGGGAATGATGCCGGTAATGACACATCAGCGTTCCTTGCGTGCGCTGTCCCAAATAGTACTCATGCGCCGGGAAGCCGTAGTCAAGCAGGATTGCCGCACTGCCCCGCCCGCTTCTGTCATGCCCCGCACTGACCATCGCGCCGAGCGTATGCATGAATCCTGCTGCAACCGGATGCACTTCGGTGAAATAACCAAAAGGCAATTCCTCTGCATCGGGGATCTGCGCAATCAGCGTCTCGTCGCAGGCCCGATCACTGAACACGAACCGGCCATCAACCAGACTGACGCCACGTTCTTTCCAGCCTTGTTCCGTCCTGACGACCAGATGGACCGGCATTGCGTCCAGCACCTCATTGCCGATGACAACGCCCGAGAACTCGGCTGGGAAGCTGTCCAGCCAGGTGACCTGCACTTGTCCACCTTGCGTGAATTCGCGCAAGGCCTCTTCCTGCCGGGCGCGCAACTCGCCGGACAACTCCACGATCGCATAGCGCTCGATGGGAATGCCTATCTCCTGCAATTCAGTCAGGATATCGCGCGCAAGCTTGCCCGTGCCGGCGCCGAACTCCATGATCTGCGGGCTGGTTTGCGCCATCAGGTCGGCGGCAACATGCGCGAGTGCACCACCGAAAAGAGGCGTGATTTCAGGCGCAGTTGTAAAATCTCCGTCATTACCGAGTTTTGCCGCGCCGCCACTGTAATAGCCGAGGCCCGGCGCATACAAAACCAGCTCCATGTACCGGGCAAAAGTGATCCAGCCGGAATTGCGCTGGATTTCGTCGGCGATCAGATCGCATAGCGCGCGCGAGGCATTCAGCGCATCGATGGAAGGTTCGGGCAGTTGCAGTTGCATGGTCGGTATTGTATTGAAATCGGCTCGTGGATTGTAAAGAAATCCATACCGACAACGCGAATTGCGCCACGGACCAGCTGATTTCGCTCCCAGGAACCACACATAACTATGACCACTGAAGTTCGAAAAGTTGCACTGGTGACCGGTGCGGCCAAACGTATCGGTCGCGCGATCGCCATCGCACTGGCACAGCGCGGTTGGGATGTGGTTGTCCATTACGGCAGTTCCGCAGTGGATGCAGACGAAACCGTGCGCGCCATCGAACAGTTCGGCCGACGTGCTGCTGCCGTACAGTGCGATCTCGCGGACGAGACAGCGGTCAGGGCGCTGGTGCGGAAGGCAATGCGCGCGCTCGGCACCGAGACGCTGCAGTGCGTGGTCAATAATGCATCGCTGTTCGAGCGCGACTGCGCGGCGGATTTTTCGATTGCCCAACTGGACGCGCATATGCATGCCAATCTTGCAGCACCAGTGCTGCTTGCGCAGGCCTTGCATGACGCGACGCCCGAGGGCGCGCAATCGGTGGTGGTGAACCTGCTGGACCAGAAACTGTTCAACCTGAACCCCGATTACCTGTCGTACACCCTGTCCAAGGCGGCGCTGCACAGCGCGACCACCATGCTGGCGCAAGCGCTCGCGCCCAAGGTGCGCGTGGTTGGCGTGGCGCCCGGCATTACGCTGGTGTCCGGCGACCAGACCGAAGAAGGATTTACGAAGGCGCACAAGCTAACGCCGCTGGGCCGCTCCAGCACACCGGACGACGTCGCCTCCACCGTCTGCTTCGTCGCCGAGAACCCGGCGATCACTGGCACCACCCTGTTGGTCGATGGCGGCCAGCACCTGATTCCCCTGCAACGCGACGTGATGTTCGTCGCCAAATAACCTGTTGAAATTATGCTTTCCTCACTCTCGCATCCCAGCCTGGCCGACTGCCGCCGCCTCTTTCTTCGCAATTACGAGGTGATGATCAATATCGGCGTCCATGAATTCGAAAAGAAAGGCGAACAGCGGGTGCTGATCAATGTCGACCTGTTCATTCCGCTGGCGGTGTCGACGCCGAAGGAAGACCATCTGGTTGAAGTCGTCGACTACGACTTCATGCGCGACACCATCGCCAAGCGCATGGCGCAGGGCCACATCCACTTGCAGGAGACGCTGTGCGACGACGTTGCGCGCGCCATGCTCTCGCACCCCAAGGTACGTGCGGTGCGCGTATCGACGGAAAAGCCGGACGTTTATCCGGATTGCGACAGCGTCGGTGTGGAAGTCATCCACATCAAGGGATAAGGAGCAATCATGAATGACATTCTGAACAATACCGCGATGACGGAACCACAGCAGGCAGACAACATCAGCGCGAAGAAAGCCGAAAAGATCGCGTATGAAAACAACAAGCTGCACAAGCGCCTGTGCCGTCAGGTCGGCCAGGCGATTGGCGACTTCAACATGATCGAGGACGGCGACAAGGTGATGGTGTGCCTGTCGGGCGGCAAGGACAGTTACGGCCTGCTGGACATCCTGCTCACGCTGCGCGAGCGTGCGCCGATCCGCTTCGATATCGTCGCGGTCAACCTGGACCAGAAACAGCCGGGCTTTCCGGAGCATGTCCTCCCGGATTACCTAACGAAGATCGGCGTGCCTTTCCACATCGAAAACCAGGACACCTACAGCATCGTCAAGCGCGTGATCCCGGAAGGGAAAACGACCTGCTCGCTGTGCTCGCGCCTGCGTCGCGGCATCCTGTACCGCGTGGCGGATGAACTGGGCGCGACCAAGATCGCGCTCGGCCATCATCGGGATGACATTCTCGAAACCTTCTTCCTCAACATGTTCTTCGGCGCCAAGCTGAAAGGCATGCCGCCGAAGCTGCAGTCCGATGACGGCAAGCACATCGTGATCCGGCCGCTGGCGTATGTGAAGGAAGCGGACATGGAACGCTTTGCGGAAGTGCGCCAGTTTCCGATCATTCCGTGCAATCTGTGCGGCAGCCAGGAGAATCTGCAGCGCAAGCAGATCAAGGCGATGCTGCGCGAGTGGGAGAAAAAGCATCCCGGTCGCGTGGAAAACATCTTCTCGGCATTGTCGACCGTCGTGCCGTCGCACCTGATGGACAAGGACCTGTTTAACTTCACCGACCTGAAGGTCACCGGCGAGGCAACGCCGAACGGCGATATTGCCTTCGACGAGGAGCCTTGTGCGCCGCCGTCGACCAACGTGGTGCGCTTCGGCGATCTCGACGACTGAACTGAACAGACACGGCGAACTCGGGTTGCGAAAGCGTCGCCCCGGGTCATTCAAGGTGCGGCCCGGCCGCACGCGCCGTGTTATTCCCGGCTATTCCCGCGCCAGTGTCTCGAAGTCATCGATCCACTTCTGCAGGCGTTTCGTCGCATGCGCCTTTTGCTCCGGCGTTGCAATATTGATCATCAACGCCGTCATTTGCGCCGCCCCTTCGTTCGATGCATCGAAGAAGTCCTTGTTTTCCGCATAAGTGAAATGTGCGGAGCTGGCCGCGATGTAGTTCTTCAACGCGACGGCGGCCGCATCCTTTGTCGGCCGCTCCACCTGAAATTTTCTGAGGAGCCGCAGCAGTTCCTGCTGGCGGCGCATGCGTTCTGCCAGCCAGAGCTCGTCGTTCACCGGACGCGCATCGGAGGCCGCCCGTAGTTGCGCCTGTTGTTGTTCGCTGAAGTTGCCGAACCAGTATTCCGCCTGCTTCATGACTTGCTCGTACCGGCGCTCTTGACGCTCCTCAAGCGAACCACGCAAATACTCTCTACGATACTTGTCGTTGTTGGACGCGAATTTTTTCTCAAGATGCGCGATCTGATGTGGTTGCAGCGACAACGCCAGTTCCGTCAGTTCGGGCGTCGCCTTGTCGAGCACCAGCAAGACGCGTTTCTTCAATGTGCCATATTCGGACAAGACATCGGCAGAGCTTACCGTTTGCTGCATCCGCTGCTGGACCAGCGCCAGGATGCGGGCATAATCCTTGAGTTGCGTCCTGCGATGCCATGCGAGCAGCTTGTCAATATGCCCCTTCACCCATGGCTTCTGGTCGTCCGTGAATTCGACATAGCCGTTCAGCCACCAGTACACGAAGGTATCGCCATTGGCATAGCCGAAACGCACTGTACTGCAACCGGCCAGCGCTAGCGCCAGCACGAGCAGGCACATTCTGAGAGAAAAGGCGCGATACCCCTGCATGATAAAATTTTGCATCACTCTCACTGAAATTCTATGAACGTTGTCATTCTCGCGGCCGGCATGGGAAAGCGCATGCAATCGGCTCTCCCGAAAGTCCTGCACCCCCTCGCCGGCAAACCGCTCTTGTCTCATGTGATCGATACTGCACGCACGCTGTCGCCATCGACATTGTGCGTCATTTACGGACATGGGGGCGATGCGGTGCCGCAGGCAATCAGCTCGCCGGAAATCCAGTTCGCCAAACAGGAGCCGCAGCTCGGCACCGGACATGCCGTAATGCAGGCAGTGCCGCATCTGCGTGACGATGTGCCAACGCTGATCCTGTATGGCGACGTCCCCCTGACGACGGCGGATTCGCTGAAGAAGCTATTGGACAGCGCCGGCGCGAATAAGTTGGCGATACTCACGATCGAACTCGATGACCCGACCGGCTACGGCCGCATCATGCGCAATGGCGGCAGCATCGTCGGCATCGTCGAGCAGAAGGATGCGACCGACGCGCAGCGCACAATCCGCGAGATCAATACCGGCATCATGGTCGCGCCGACTGCAAAGCTGAAACAGTGGCTGACCACTTTGTCAAACAAGAATGCACAGGGCGAGTACTACCTGACGGACATCGTCGCACGTGCGGTCGAGGACGACGTGCCGGTCGTGTCCGCGCAACCGTCCGCGGTGTGGGAGACGCTGGGCGTCAACAGCAAGGTGCAGCTGGCCGAACTGGAACGCATCCATCAACGGAATATCGCCAATGCGCTGCTTGAACGAGGCGTGACGCTGGCCGATCCGGCGCGCCTCGACGTGCGCGGTTCGCTGACTTGCGGACGTGATGTCAGCATCGACGTCAACTGCGTCTTCGAAGGCAAGGTGGAGCTGGAAGACGGCGTGAGCATCGGCGCACATTGCGTGATCAGGAATGCACGCATTGCCAAGGACGCCAGCATCAAGCCGTTCTGCCATATTGAAGACGCGGTGGTGGGTGCGGAATCGGCAATCGGTCCGTATGCCCGCCTGCGCCCCGGCACCGAGCTCGGCGAGGATGTCCATATCGGCAATTTCGTCGAAGTGAAGAACAGCCAGATCGCTGCGCACAGCAAGGCCAACCATCTTGCCTATGTGGGCGATGCGACGGTGGGTTCGCGCGTGAACATAGGCGCCGGCACGATCACCTGCAATTACGACGGCGCGAACAAGTTCCGGACCATCATCGAGGATGACGCCTTCATCGGCAGCGACACGCAATTGGTGGCGCCTGTCCGCGTCGGCAAGGGCGCGACGCTGGGCGCCGGCACCACGCTGACCAAGGATGCGCCGGAAGGCAAGCTGACCGTGTCACGTGCCAAGCAGGTCGCGATCGAGGGCTGGACCCGTCCGGTGAAGATCAAGAAGTAAGACCGTAGGGAACCGCCCCCAGCAAGTTCAAAGCGCAATCCGCGTTTCGAACTTGCTGCGGTGGATGGAGAAGAAGCTGCGTACGTTGCGCACGTTGGCATGCGATGCGAACAGGCGATGTGCCAGCGCGTGATAGGCCGGCATGTCGGCTACCTGCACCACCAGCACGAAATCCGGTCCGGGCGACACCCGATAGCACTGCAGCACCGCCGGTTCGTTGGCGACCAGCGCCTCGAACTCGTCCATGCGTTCCGCCGCCTGGTGGTCCAGCGTAATTTCCACAATAGAAGTCAATGCCGCCCCGACCTTCTCGGGTGCGACGATTGCCACCTGCCGTTGAATGACGCCGGCGTCGATCAGGCGTTTGACGCGGCGCAGGCAGGTCGGCGGCGAGGCGTGCACGCTGGCGGCCAACTCGTTGTTGGTTTGTGACGCATCCGTTTGCAGGGCATTGAGGATGCGCCGGTCGAGTTCATCCAATTGCAGGTCTGGCTCTGCCATATGAAATCCGTAAGTTGATTTTTGAAACGTTTTGAAATTATATTTCATAGAATCCTGGTGAAGAAATATAAGTTCAAATTCTCTGAAATTCCGCAAACTTATTTCACCCCCACTCTTCTACGATAGAGCCTCCTGTTAATGAGAATCAACGAAATCAAGGAGCTCTCATGTGTGGCATCGTCGGCGCAGTCGCGCAGCGCAACATCACCCCCATCCTGTTGCAAGGCCTGAAACGGCTCGAGTACCGCGGTTATGACTCCTGCGGCATCGCGCTGCATATCGACGGCCGCCTGCAGCGTGCCCGCAGCACCTCGCGCGTGGCCGAACTGGAATCGCAGGTCGAAAGCACCGGCCTGTCCGGCTTTACCGGCATTGCACATACGCGCTGGGCGACGCACGGCGCGCCGGCGTCGCACAACGCCCACCCGCATTTCTCGCGCGAGCGCATTGCATTAGTCCACAACGGCATCATCGAAAACCATGACCAGCTGCGTGCCGAGCTGCAGGCTGCCGGTTATGTGTTCGAAAGCCAGACCGACACCGAGGTGATCGCGCACCTGGTCGACCACATGTACACCGGCGACCTGTTCGAGACGGTGCAGCAGGCGGTCAAGCGACTGCATGGCGCCTATGCGATCGCGGTGTTTTCCCGTGACGAGCCGCACCGCGTGATCGGCGCACGCCAGGGTTCGCCACTGATCGTCGGCGTCGGCAAGGGCGAGAACTTCCTCGCGTCCGACGCAATGGCGCTGGCCGGCACCACCGACCAGATCATTTACCTGGAAGAAGGCGACGTGGTCGACCTGCAGCTGCAGCGCTATTGGATCGTCGACGCCAACGGCAAGCCGGTCGAGCGCGAAGTGCGCACCGTGCACGCGCACAGCGGCGCCGCCGAAATCGGCCCCTACCGCCACTACATGCAGAAGGAAATCTTCGAGCAGCCGCGCGCCATCGGTGACACGCTCGAAGGCGTCACCGCGATCATGCCGGAACTGTTCGGCGACAAGGCCTACAACGTCTTCAAGAAGATCGATTCGGTACTGATCCTTGCCTGCGGTACCAGCTACTACGCCGGCCTGACCGCGAAATACTGGATCGAATCGATCGCGCACATCCCGGTCAACGTCGAAATCGCCAGCGAGTACCGCTACCGCGACAGCGTGCCGAATCCGAACGCGCTGGTGGTGACCATTTCGCAAAGCGGCGAAACCGCGGACACGCTGGCGGCATTGAAGCATGCACGCTCGATGGACATGGTGAATACGCTCACGATCTGCAACGTGTCCACCAGCGCCATGGTGCGCGAATGCATGCTGTCGTATATCACCCGCGCCGGTGTCGAAGTCGGCGTCGCCTCCACCAAGGCCTTCACCACGCAGCTGGTTGCATTGTTCCTGCTGGCGCTGTCGCTGGCACAGGTGCGAGGCCACTTGAGCGACGAACAGGAAGCCGAGCAGCTGAAAGCGCTGCGCCACCTGCCGCTGGCGATTTCCGCAGTGCTGGCACTGGAGCCGCAGATCATCGCGTGGTCGGAAGAATTCGCCCGCAAGGAAAACGCGCTGTTCCTCGGCCGCGGCCTGCACTATCCGATCGCGCTGGAAGGCGCGCTGAAGCTGAAGGAAATCTCCTACATCCACGCCGAAGCGTATCCGGCCGGCGAACTCAAGCACGGCCCGCTGGCACTGGTGACGCAGGAAATGCCGGTCGTGACCGTCGCGCCGAACGACACGCTGCTGGAAAAGCTGAAGTCCAACATGCAGGAAGTCCGCGCCCGCGGCGGCCAGCTGTA
The DNA here is from genome assembly GCF_054780595.1 of Noviherbaspirillum agri. NCBI lineage: Bacteria > Pseudomonadati > Pseudomonadota > Betaproteobacteria > Burkholderiales > Oxalobacteraceae > Noviherbaspirillum > Noviherbaspirillum agri. The sequence continues at coordinate 159,850 of NZ_BAAGWA010000005.1, read as the reverse complement.
TGTGTTTGCTGACGCCGACTCGCACATTTCCTCGAGCGAAGGCGTGCATGTGATCCGCCTGCCCGAACACTACGGCAAGCTGTCGCCGATCCTGCACGTGGTGCCGCTGCAGATGCTGGCGTACCACACCGCACTCGCCCGCGGTACCGATGTGGACAAGCCGCGCAACCTGGCCAAATCGGTCACGGTGGAGTAAGACGCCGCGAATACGCGCGATATCTGAGATCCCGCACACGCCCGGCAGCAGCATGAAGAATGCGGCTGCCGGGCGTTTTACTTGAGGGCGATCATGCGGTGCGCGAAGCCGGCGAATTTTGTTACAGACGCTTACCGGTGATACACAAGCGCAAGCGTCGTTGCCTTTCCTTGCCTGTCCAATCGGCATAAGAGGGAGGCCTTATGACTCAGGATGTCGAAACCTATTCCCGCCTTGACGAGGTTGTGTGCGCATGCACTGAATGCCGGCAGCGCTTTCGTGCAGTGCCGCTGATCCCGACGCTGTCCGGGAGTGAACGACTGGGCAGGTTGCGCTGCCCTCACTGCGGCCGGATGATGACGATGGACGCGCGATTGCTTTGGCTCGGCCTGGCTCACTGAAACACGCCAGCGCCCATCGCACAAATCGTTGTCAGGACCGCCGTTGTATCGCCAGCCCGGCCCTGCTCCACTCACTGGCCAAACAGCTTTTCCGGATCCGGACGCGGGGTCTCGGACGGGGTCAACTGGCTGGCGTCGAGCTGCTGCGAGAAGTTCTCCACCGAATCGAGAATCGGCTCGCGGTCTTCCGGCAAGGCGGGATCGGACTGCATGTACAGGCACAACAGCTGCGCCAGATGTTCCAGCGTCGAACTGTGCGTGCGCTCATAACCGTGGGACGCGTCGGTGCCGAAGCACAGCAGTGCGGTGCGCACGTCGTGGCCGGCGGAGACGGCGGCGCTCGCATCGGAGTGATAGAACCGGAAGACGTCACGGTGGCTGGGTATGCCGTGCTCGTCGCACAGCGCCAGCAGGCGCCGCGTCAGGTGGTAATCATGGGGCCCGGCGGAATCCATCAGTGGAATCGTCACGCCCATCGCGCGCGTATCCTGCCCGGCCTTCGTCGGCGCGATGTCGACGCCGATGACTTCGCTGACATCCCGGTCGATGCCGGCACGCGCGCCGGAGCCGACTTCCTCGGTGAGCGTGAATATCGGATGGCAGTTCATCGGGATGGACACCCTGGCTTCCGTCACTGCCTTCAGCGCCGTCAGCACGGCGGCGACGCCAGCCTTGTTGTCAAGATAGCGCGATACGATGAAGCCGTTCTCCAGCAATTCCGGGTTGGGGTCGAAGGCAACAAAGTCGCCCACGCGGATGCCGAACGATGCGACTTCGTCGGCGGAATAAACCTGCTCGTCGACACGCACTTCGACCTGGTCCCAGCTCACCGGTTGCGTGTCGACCGCCTCGTTGTAGACATGGCCGGACGCCATCAGCGGCAGCACCGAACCGCGAAAGCGGCTGTTGTCGGTGAAGATGGTCACGCGCCCGCCCTCCGCCCAGCGGGCCGACCAGGTGCCGACCGGCATCAGCGACAGACGGCCGTCCGGCTTAATGGCGGATACCATTGCGCCGAGCGTATCGAGGTGCGCGACGATGGCCCGCGCGGGGTTGGTGCGGCGGCGCTCCGGCAGATTGCGCGGCAAGAGCGCACGGATCGTGCCGCGCCGTGTCAGCTCGTAGCGAATGCCCATCGCATCGAGCCGCTCGCCGGTGTAATGCACGATCGCATCGGTCAGGCCGGCGGGGCTGGGGATGGCGAGCAATTCGAGCAGTGTGGTCTTCAGGTAGTCGGCATCAATCGGCAGCTTTTCCATCGGTAGCTCCCAGCAGCATCAGTCTGGTTGTCAGGCAGTCAGGGGGAACAGCAGGTCGATAAAGCGTTGTGCAGTCGGCTGCGGTTCGTGGTTTGCCAGTCCCGGCCGCTCGTTGGCCTCGATCACCACATACTCCGGCGTGTCGGGCGACTCCACGAGGAAATCCAGGCCGACGACCGGGATGTGCAATGCGCGGGCGGCTGATTCGGCCGCGTCGCGCAGCGCCGGGTGCAGCTCCGCCGTGACGTCGTGGATCGTGCCGCCGGTGTGCAGGTTGGCGGTCTTGCGTACCGGTACGCGCTGTCCGTTTTCCGGTACCGAATCGAACGTCAGCCCTTGCGCAGCGAGGCAGCGCTCTGTCTCGGCATCCACCGGAATCTTGCTTTCGCCGCCGGTGGCCGCCGCGCGCCGCGCACTCTGGCGTTCGATCAGCTGTGCAATCGTGGATTCGCCGTTACCCGTCACCTCGGCCGGGCGGCGGATGGCGGCGGCGACGACCTTGTAGCCGATGACGACGATGCGCAGGTCCTGCCCCTGGCAGAACTGTTCGAGCACGACATGGCCGCCAATGGCCTCGGCGCGCTTGATCGCCTCGGGCAGATCATCGGGCGAGCGGATGTCGACACTGATGCCGCGCCCCTGCTCGCCGAGTGCGGGCTTCACGACGACCGAGCCGCACTCCTTCAGGAACTGTGCATTCGCCTCTGCATCGCCTGCCACCTGCTGGCGCGGCACGTTCAGTCCGATGGAGGCGAGGCGGCGCAGCGTCAGCACCTTGTCCTGGCACCATGTCATCGCGACGCCGCCAGTCAGTTCGGTCAGCGACTCACGGCACAGAATTTCATGTCCGCAGTAACGCAGCTTGAAAATGCCGGCTTCCACATCCAGCACATCGACACTGATCCCGCGCCGCCGCGCCTCGTCGACGATCAGGCGCGCATAGGGGTTGAGGCCGTCGATGCCTTCAGTGTTGACGAACAGCTTCTCATTGATCGCGTTCTTGTGCTTCACCACGAAGCCCGGCACCTGTTCGAATCCGAGCCGCTCGTACAGCCGGATCGCGTAGTCATTGGTGTGCAGTACCGACAGGTCCATGAAGTGGCGGCCGCGCTCCGCGAAGACCGCCGCAAGATGGTTGACCAGCATCGGCCCCGTGCCGGACAGGCCGGTCTGCGCATCGACCACCAGGCACCACAGGCTGCTGCCGCCCTGCTCGTCGCCAAAGGCGGTGGCGTGGTCCACGCCCAGCGCGGAACCAATCACATCGCCCGTACTTTCATCTTCAGCAACCAGGTAGACCAGTGCATCGTTGTTGCGCTGGTTCCATACGGTTCTCGGGTCCATCGGCACCATGCCGCGCGTCAGGTACAGCCGATTGATCGCGGCGATATCGGCGCGGGTCGCCAGCGGGCGGATCACGACGCCGGGCGTCGGCGTTTCGCGGGTGTCGTAGCTGCTCAGCTTGCGCCGGAAAATGAGGGAAGGATCAAGGAACAGGTTGGCCGGCGCTTCCGCCAGCACCAGCTGGGGTGCGTCGACGTGCAGCGCGATGTCGCGCTTGCCGGGCGCTTCCTGCATCAGCGTCTGTGCCAGCAATGAGGGCGATTCGAACGACGGTGCATACATCAGGCGGCCCCATCCGCATTCGATCCATGCATTGGGATGGCACGCCTTGTCTGCTGCCTCGTCGTCGGATGGCGACTGGTCCTGCGCGCGTCGAATCAGTTCCGGCTGGATTTGTTTTCCAGACCCATTCCTCGAAATACCAGGTTGGGCAATAGTCATGATGGTGTTCCTCTGTGCTGTTGAATGTGTAGCAAAACCGGCAATCGGCTTTTCTGTTTCCGGCGACGCTGCCAGCGCCTGTTGCCTGCATGGACAGTGCCGCGTGATGCGCCGGGCATGTCAGCGTTTCGTCATACGCCGTGCGCCTGCAGCCAGGCCTCGAGCAGTGCCATCTGCCAGAGTTTTGAGCCGCGTAATGGGGTGATGTGGCTGTCGGGGGCGGCGTACATCGATTCGATGACGTCACGCCGGAACAGGTTGCGGGTGCGGGCGGCATGGCTGTCGAGCGTGCCGCGCACGAATTCCAGGAAGTCGCCGCGCAGGTACTTCAGTGCGGGCACCGGGAAATAGCCTTTGGGCCGGTCGATGACCGCAGCCGGGATGACTGCGCGTGCGGCTTCCTTCAGGACGAACTTGCCGCCTTCGGCGACCTTGTGCCGCGCCGGAATCCGCGCTGCGAGCTCCACCAGCTCGTGGTCAAGAAACGGCACCCGCGCCTCCAGCCCGAACGCCATCGTCATGTTATCGACCCGCTTGACCGGGTCGTCCACCAGCATCACCGTGGTATCGAGGCGCAGCGCACGGTCGATCACGCTGTCCGCACCGGGCGTGGCGAAGTGATGCTGCAGGAACTGCCCGCTGGCGTCGTCAAGAAACATGTCGGGCGGCAGCAAGGCACGAATCTCCTCATGCGTGCGATCGAAGAACACGCGGCGGTAGGCGTCGACGCCGGAAGCGGGATTGTTGATGTCCGTCAGTGGCGGATACCAGTGATAGCCGCCGAACACTTCATCCGCGCCCTGCCCGCTCTGCACCACCTTGCTGTGGCGCGATACCGCTTCCGACAACAGGTAGAAGGCAACGCAATCATGGCTGACCATCGGCTCGGCCATCGCATTGATCGCCCGTGGCAGCGCCTGCAGCAGGTCGGGTGCGGGGATGTACAGCTTTTCGTGGTGCGTCGCGAAGTGGCGCGCGACCAGGTCCGAGTAGCGGAACTCGTCGCCCGCTTCCTCATCGACGGCTTCAAAGCCGATCGCATAGGTGCGCAGGTCGGGCGTGCCCGCTTCCGCCAGCAGCCCGGTGATCAGGCTGGAATCGAGACCGCCCGACAGCAGCACGCCAACCGGGACGTCGGCAACCAGGCGCCGCTCGACAGACCGCCGCAGCGCATCCAGCACTGCGTCCTTCCAGTCGTCGAAGCTGCGCTGTTCGTCTTCCTCGCTGCGCCGGAAATCGAGCGTCCACCATTGCTTGAGCGTGCACTTTCCGGTTGGCTGCACCGTCATCAGGCTACCGGGCGGCAGTTTCTTCACGCCGCGCAGGATGGTGTGCGGCGCCGGCACCACCGCATGCATGGACAGGTAGTAGTGCAACGCCTGCGGGTCTAGCGAGGTATCGACATCGCCGGCGGCCAGCAGCGCGGGCAAGGCCGACGCAAAGCGCAGGCGCTCGCTGTCGACGGTGTAATACATCGGCTTGATGCCGAGCCGGTCGCGCGCGAGGTAGGTGATGCCGCTGTCGCGCTCCCACAAGGCGAATGCGAACATGCCGTAAAAGCGGTCGAGCGCTTTTTCACCCCACGCATGCCATGCCTTGATGATGACTTCGGTGTCGCCGTTGGAAACGAACTGGTAGCCGGCCTCCTTCAGCTCCTGCCGCAGTTCATGATGGTTGTAGATGGCGCCGTTGAAGACAATGCCCATCCCGGTAACATTGTCGATGAAGGGCTGGTGCGCGCGCTGGCTCAGGTCCATGATGCTCAGGCGCCGATGGCCAAAGCAGCGCGAGCCGAGGCTGAATATGCCTTCGCCATCCGGTCCGCGACGCGAATGCGCACCGTTCATTTTCACGACGGCCGCCACATCGGCCGACGTGTGATCAAAGCGTAGCTCTCCAGCAAGACCGCACATGAAATATTCCGGTGGATAAAAAAGATCTACACCGAAATGCAAGTATCGTTCCCGATAGTTTCCTATCTCCGTAGAAGCATGACCGCCACACGCGCGTGGGCGTTTTCAGCATGTGTACAGATGGCAGGAATGGCACGGAGGCTGTAAGAATTTCGCACTTTGTAACAAATCTGATTTCCATAAAGAAGTTGTGGGCTGCGCAAATTGTGCGGCGGTAACATGACGTCACTGTTGTGAGGAAAAGTTCCCGATGGAAGATGTCTGAAATCAACTCGAGCGGCAAAGCCCTTGGATGTATTACCGGTTATGAGCCGCTCGGTATAATCCGCGCCTGTCGCGCCAGCTCGCTGCGCTGCTTCCCGGTATTGCGCTGTTTTTTGCACAGGCTGCTGCCTGTGCATCAACCGGACATGCAATACGGACTCTTTGAATGAAAGATCACATCATGAAAACCTCGCCTTGGGCGCTTGTCTTCACCGGCTGGCTGGTGGCCGCCACGTCCACGCTCGGCGCCCTCTTCCTCGGCGAAGTGATGGGACTGGCTCCGTGCGTGCTGTGCTGGTACCAGCGCATCTTCATGTTCCCGCTGGTATTCGTACTGGCTGTCGGCCTGTTCCCTTTCGACCCCAGGGTCGTGCGCTATGCGCTGCCGCTGGCCATCGGCGGATGGCTGGTCGCGGTCTACCAGGTGCTGCTGCTGGCGGGCGTCATCCCCGAAAGTGCGACGCCCTGCACGCAAGGCGTGCCGTGCTCCGAAGTCCAGATCGCATGGTTCGGCTTCCTGACGATCCCGCTGATGTCGGCGATCGCCTTTTCCGCCATCATCCTGCTGCTCGTTGCAACACGGTTTTCAATCCCACCCAAGGCATCCCAATGAAACAGAAACATATCTTCCTCGCCGCCGTGCTCCTGCTGGTCCTGCTGTTCGTGGCAGGCACGGTCGCCTACAACAAGCAACGTGCCGACCAGGCGGCGCAGACTGTCGTGCAGAACCAGGAATCGCTGGTGCGCTTCCATTCCCCGTCGCTCGGCAATGCGAATGCGAAGGCGCATATCGTCGAGTTTTTTGATCCGGCCTGCGAAACCTGCCGCGATTTCTATCCGTTCGTGAAGGACATGATGGCGGCCAACCCCGGCCAGATCCGCCTGTCGGTGCGCTATGCACCGTTCCATGAAGGTTCGGACCAGGTTGTCCGGCTCCTGGAGGCGGCGCGCAAGCAGGGCAAGTTCTGGGAAGCGCTGGAGACGCTGTACGCCGCGCAACCGGAATGGGTGCAGCATCACACGGCACGCCTGGAGCTGGTCTGGAAGCATATGGAAGACCTCGGACTGGACATGGAACGCCTGCGCAGCGATATGAACTCGCCGGAGATCACGCGGATCATCGAGCAGGACATCGCCGACGCGAAGAAGCTGAACGTGACCAAGACGCCGGAATTCTTCGTCAACGGCAAGCCGATGCCGAGCTTCGGCTACGAGCAACTGCAGGGGCTGGTGAAGGACGCGCTTTCCGGCGCGTAGACGTAGCAACCTACCTCCCCGACACTGTGAAAGGGCTTGCCGCGCGATTGCTGCAAGCCTTTTTCCTTCCGGCAGCATGAAGCAGCACTCCCGCACCGCCGCATCGCGAGACATTGACGAGCCCTTGGCCGGCGTCGATACTGCGAACCAAATGGCCGCTTCCCGGTCGTCCCCTTATCGCCAGCACGGCATGTCATTTCAAGCAGGAGTTGCGGTGACCAACAAGATCCAGCGAATTGCAATCAACACCGGAGGCGGCGACGCGCCCGGCCTTAACGCGGTAATCCGCGCCGTCACACTGTCGGCAATCAAGCGCGGATGGGAATGCTACGGCATCCGCGACGGCTTCAACGGCATCCTGAACCCGGAACGCTATCCGGAGGGCGGCGTGATCCGCCTGACGCCCGACCGGGTACGCGGCATCGCCCACCTGGGCGGCACCATCCTCGGCACGACCAACAAGGGCGATCCCCTGCACTACCCGACCACCATGCCCGACGGTTCGATCCAGGCGACGGACCGCTCGGACGAGCTGCTGGCGCACTTTGCCAGGGAAGGCATCGATGCGCTGGTGTCGGTCGGCGGCGACGGGTCGCTGACCATTGCGGAAGCCTTGCATCGCAAGGGCCTGCGCGTGATCGGCGTGCCGAAGACCATCGACAACGACCTCGACAAGACCTTCACCACCTTCGGTTTCGACACCGCCGTCGCATTTGCGACGGAGTGCCTCGACCGGCTGCACAGCACGGCGGAAAGCCACCAGCGCGTGATGGTGGTCGAAGTGATGGGCCGCTATGCCGGCTGGATCGCGCTGCACGCCGGCATCTCCGGCGGTGCGCACAGCATCCTGATCCCGGAGCTGCCGTTCGACATCGACAAGGTGGTCAACAAGATCCGCGGGCGCGACAAGCTGGGCCGCATGTATTCCATCGTCGTGGTGGCCGAAGGCGCACAGCCGATCGACGGTAAGCGCGAAGTGATTGCGCCGGCAGAGGTGGGCCATGCGGAGCGCCTGGGCGGCATCGGCGAACGCGTTGCCAGGGTGCTGCAGGAGCGCACCGGAAAAGACGCGCGCGTGGTCGTGCTGGGACATTTGCTGCGCGGCGGCAGTCCCACCTCCTTCGACCGTTTGTCATCCTTGCGCTTCGGCGCTGCCGCGGTGCGCGCGCTCAACGATGGTCTGTCCGGCGTGATGGTGTCGCTTGCCTTTCCCAATGTGGAGTATGTCGCGCTGTCCGAGGTTGCAGGACGCATGAAGAACGTGCCGCTCGACAGCGATACGCTGCAAACGGCGCGCGATCTCGGCATCTGCTTTGGTGATTAGCGATACGTCTTATTTCTCGTTGTAGCGCTCCGCTGCCCCAAGCTGCGCACGCGGCATCTGCTCAACCGCGTGGCGACAGGCAGCGACGAGACCCGCAGCGGCATTGGCGTAGGTGTACTCCCTGACGGCTGCCAGGCTGTTTTGTGAAAAGCGCTGCCACTGCGCAGGCTGCGTCAGCAGCATGGCTGCGCGCTCGGCCCAGTCCTCCACGTCGAGCTGACGGACAAAGCCGTTGCGCCCGTCGACCACCAGTTCATTTGCCACGCCCGGTTCCGGCGACACAAGAACCGGCAGGCCAGCAGCGCAAGCCTCGTTGGCGACCACGCCCCACGGATCCCACAGCGACGGGAACAGGAACACGCGCGCAGAGCGGTACAGCGCAGGCAGGTCGCCATGCGCAGTAAAGCCGCGGAATACGGCCTGCACCAGGTCCGGATGCTGCGCAGCGCGCCCCTGGATCTCCTCCTCCTGCACACCGGTGCCGACGAACAGGATGCTGACCCTGCGCCCGATCCTGCGTGCCGTGGCGAGCGCCACGTCGAGCGCAAACTGCGGGTTCTTGACCGGCTCGATGCGGCCGCAGAACAGGAAATCGTATTCCTTCGGCTGTTCCGTTCCCGGCGCCGCTCCCTGCCCCTGCCCCTGCGGACTGAAGGCTTCATTGTCGACGCACAGGCAGGCCTTGAAGCAGGCTTGTGCCGGTATGCCATAGCTTGCGTAAAGCCGGCGGCCGCCATCGCTGGCCGACACAAATGCCTTGGACCGCGCATAGACGATACGCCGCACGGCGCGATGCATCCCGCTCAGGCCCTTTTCGGACACATCGGTGCCATCGGTCATCGGCACGTGCGGCAGGCGCTTGGCCACTGCATAAGCGAAGGCGTACAGGTGGGTCGGATTGAAGCCGCCCGTCACGATGACGTCCGGCGAAAACTTGCGCAGCTCTCCGATGACGCCGGGATTGCTATGGATATAGCGCCCGCCGACGGTGAAAATGTTCTCGCGCAAAAAGACATGGCCGAAGTCCAGCGGCGGCAGTTCCCACAAACGGTTGGGCTCGCGCCGTGTACAGAACAGCACCTGCAGCGCAATGCCGGGGATGTTCTCCAGTGCTTCAAAGAAAGGAATACGGTACGGCGGAAGCTCGTTGGAAACGAGAGACAGTCGAAGCATTATTAACCTTGTTGATTATCTGTACCCCGTAGGAACCGTTCGCAACGGAAACCTCGGAATCGCGTTTTCCGGTCTGAGTGCGATTGTGCCGTCCGGGTTCAGTACAGGGATTGGATCAAGGACAAGGTTTTGCGCTTCAACCTGCATAGTGTGGCTTTCAGGCGCAGCGGCAAGATCACCCAGCATCGGCCATGGCGATGCGACTTGTGGAAGGTCAAAGGTGTAAAGGAAACACACGACGATTCGCATCCGCAATGGCCTGCGGACGTCTTTTATTCAACAGGCTGCGACCGCCGGCTTCATCTAACTGCCGGGCCTGTCAAGCCGTGCATTGAGCACGGCAGCAGGACTGGGCGTGCCCAGCCCTGCCCGCAGCAGTGCCGAGTTACTTTACCGCCGGCGCGTCGGAGCTTGCCGCAGCCGGTGCTGCAGCCACCGGTGCCTGCGCGCCGGCGGACTTCATCTGTTCGATCTTGTTGTTCAAGACCATGACTTCGGCCTGCGTGCCGACCAGCACCGAGTTAGTCCGCTTGAGTGACGCGAAGGCGACGACTAATGCGAGCAACGCGACAATGAAAGTTGCCACGATCCAAGTGCCTTGGCTCTGAGGTTCAACCAGATGTTTGATATCCATTTGCTTCTCCTATGAACGGGTTGGGGAAACTGCCTTACTTGCTTTGCCGGGACGGCTGGCCGAGCGCGACCATATCGCCGGTCGACTTCCTGCCACGCGCAATGACGGTTGATTCATTGAAGTCCTTACCGAGAACCACGCGCACCGGCGCCTGGCGCTCCAGCGATACAACCAGGACCAGGCGCGCCGGCTGGCCGAAGGACTGTTCAATCTGGTGAGCCAAGGCTTCCGCCCCGGCGACGTACTGGATCTCGGTTCGCCGTTGGGCGAACGTCTGGTGATTGGTCAAGCGTGGTGCCGCATATCCCTGCTCGCGCAGATAGCTGCCGACACGTTTGGCCAGGCCGCGCACACCGTTGCCGTTGGCAACTTCGACACGACCTGCCGCCGTGCGCACCGGCTGCACCGATAAATCCCGGGCCTGTGGCTGCGGACTCGACGCCAGCGGTATGAGTGGAACGGATGATACTTGCGCCGCCTTGGTATCGATTGGCCTTAGTTCCCATACGTTGGGGCCGACGTTGGCAAGTTGCACTGTCGGTGCCATGGACGGGCTCGGGACGACCGGTGCAGTTTGCGCTACCTCGGAGACAACGACAGCCGCGGGAGCGAGAACAGGTGCAGGCTCTTGCGCCACAGGTGCTGCTGCGCTGGCAGGTACCGGCACGGCTCCGGGAGATGTCGGTGCCATCTGTGCTGTCGGGACCGACTCTCCTAATGGCGGCGCAGGCCGAACGCCTGGCTGCAGCGCCGCCGCAAGCGGCCCCGCGCCAGCGGCCATGCACTCTCCCTTATCCTCGCAGCTCAATGCAGCGAGGTTGTTGCGGATACGCACATTTTCCGGGTCGAGCCGGAAGGCCTCGCGGTAGGCGCTCACGGCTTCCTCGGTTCGGCCGATTTGCTGATACAGGTAGCCCAGGTTGTTATGCAGGTGGGCGCGCGCCGGCGCAATCGAAATGGCGCGTTTGAACTCTTCCTCGGCCTTTCGGATACGCCCGAGCCCGAAATATACGGTGCCCAGCGCATTGTGTGCCTCGGCATGGTAAGGATCGAGTGCCAACGCCTTCAGGAAGGATTTTTCAGCCGCCTCAAGGCGTACCTGCCCCTGGTAGTAGCGGCCGATACGGTATTGCGCCTCTGCGTCCACGCCGCCGCGCACCGAAAGCACGGGCTCGATGTCGAGGCCGGCGACAGGTGGTGTGCCGGCGCATCCGGAGAACAGGGTGACGCTGCCGATTGCGATTGCCATTGCATGACGTTTGAACATGTTCTTCTCCTGTCCGTCCGATTAACCGGCAATGGTAGGCAGCAGGACCCGATAAATGCTGATCAGCGCCGGCCCCAGCAGCACCACGAGCAACGCCGGGAAAATGCAGAAAATCAGCGGGAACAGCAGCTTCACCGGCACCTTCGCTGCAGCCTCTTCCGCGCGCATCTTGCGCTTGACGCGCAGGCCATCCGCATGCACGCGCAACGATTCGGACACGCTGGTGCCGAAGCGCTCCGCCTGCACCAGCATCGCCACCAGCGCATCGACGTCTTCCAGGCCCATGCGCAGGGCGAGGTTGCGCAGTGCGCGGTCGCGTGCCGATCCGGCCCGCAGCTCCAGGCTGACCAGATGCAGCTCGTCGTACAGCGCTTCGCTCTTGAGGCGCATCTCTTCGCCGACCCGCGCAATGGCGGCATCCAGACCCAGGCCGGCTTCGACACAGACGCGCATCAGGTCCAGCGCATCCGGGAAGTTTTCGAAGAGCTCCCGCTGGCGGTGGGCAATGATGCGGGACAAAACCACATTCGGCAGGTAGTAGCCGAGCGCGGCGAGCAACACGATCATGGCGGTCAGTTGCGGGATCGCGATGTCCTTCTGCGTCATGCCGGTATACAGCGCGAAGGCCGCCGGCAGCAGAAAGGTGCCCAGCGTCTTGCATGCGAAATAGACAACCGGCGCATAAGGTCCGCGAAAACCGGCATTCATGAACCGCGTGCGCAACGGCGATTCTTCCCATTCGTCCTCGGGAGTCGAAAGCTTTGCCACCGGTGCGAGGAAATGCTTGATCGACTCATGCAGGGAATGCGTCGCCGGTGGCGATGCGGTGCCGGCGCTCTCGGCGACGCTCTGCAGGCGCTTTTCCTCCGTCGGGCGAATGAACTGCGCCGCAATCAGGTAAGTGAGGCCGCTAATGACGAGGAAGGTCAGTGCCAGGAAGACGATCTGTATGGTGGAGGTCATGGCTGTCTCCTTCTCAAACGCGGATGGTGATCACGCGCCACATCCAGATCACCCCGACGACCATCAGGGCCAGCGCACCGGCAACGACGTTAAGGCCGGTAGGGTCGGTCCACAGCAGCGACAGGAACTTCGGATTGACGACATTGATCAGCCCGCCGACTGCAAACGGCAGGATGCCGAGGATCCAGGCAGACAACCGGCCCTCGGCCGACAGCACCCGGACAGTCGCAGCCAGCTTCAGGCGCTCGCGGATCAGCATGGCGATGTTTTCCATCAGCTCGGCGAGATTGCCGCCGGTTTCGCGCTGGATCAGCACCGCGACCACGAAGTAGCGCAGGTCGGTGCTGGCAACGCGGGTAGCGAGATTGGTCAGCGCTTTCTGCACAGGCACGCCGAAGTTGATTTCGTCGAAAGTCGTGCGGAACTCCTGGGCGATAGGCTCCGGCCCTTCCTGCCCGACCATGCTCAATGCGCTGGAGAATGCATGGCCGGCACGCAGCGCGCGCGCCATCAGGTCGAGCGCATCTGGAAGCTGGGTCTCAATGCTGTTCAGGCGTTTATCGCGCAATTTGAACAGATAGGCGAAGGGCAGAAGGGATGCTCCGATTCCCATTACTACGCCCAGCCACACCGGCATGGCGGCAATGTAGGCAATGACAATCGTGATCGCGACACAGCTCAAGGCCACCGCATGGAACCCCGCCACCGTCATACCCGTTCCCGACTGGATCAGCAGCCTGTCCAGATGCTGCACGCGCGGCAGCTGGAGGAGAATCCGTTCCAGCAGCGGCACTTCGCTCAGCAACCGCTTTTTCAGCAGCTTCGTTTCGACGGTCGTTCCTGCCGCCGACATCGCCTGTAACCGTCGCTTGATGCGCGTGGCTTCCGGCCCCCGGTAGGCATTCCATGTCAGGTACACGCCTTCGATCAAGCCCACGATGGCGAAGAAGCCGAGGACGATGAAGCCGTAATAGAAATAGTCCATGGTTGCACCTATGCCTGTGTATTTTCCGGATCGAACAGGTCGTCCGGCAATGCCACGCCACGCACTCGCATCCGGTCGACAAAGCGCGGCCGGATGCCGGTCGCATGGAACTTACCGAGTATGGCGCCGTCAGCGGCGACGCCGGTCTGTACGAAGGTGAAGATCTCCTGCATTGTCACCATGTCGCCTTCCATGCCGGTGATTTCCTGGATGCTGGTGATCTTGCGCCGCCCATCGCTCATGCGGCTGACCTGGATGATCACCGAGATGGCCGACACGATCTGCTGGCGCAGCGCTTTCGGTGCGATCGTCAAGCCCGTCATGCCGACCATGTTTTCCAGGCGGATCAGCGCATCGCGCGGCGAGTTGGCATGGATGGTCGTCATCGAGCCTTCATGGCCGGTGTTCATGGCCTGCAGCATGTCCAGTACCTCGGCGCCGCGCACCTCGCCGACCACAATGCGGTCCGGCCGCATGCGCAAGGTGTTGCGCACCAGCGCCCGCTGGTTTACCTCACCCTTGCCTTCAATGTTGGGTGGGCGGGTTTCAAGCCGCACCACATGCGGTTGCTGAAGCTTCAGTTCGGCCGCGTCCTCGATGGTGACGATGCGTTCGGTATCAGGAATGAACGCCGACATGATGTTGAGCAGCGTCGTCTTGCCGGTGCCGGTGCCGCCGGAGATCAGGATGTTGGTCTTGGTCTTGACCAGGCCGGCAATCATCTGCGCCATGCCCTGCGTGAGCGTGCCGTAGTTGACAATGTCGGCCAGCGACAGCGGCACCGTCGCAAAGCGCCGGATCGACAGGCTTGGCCCGTCCAGCGCCAGCGGCGGGATCACCGCATTGACGCGCGAGCCGTCCGGCAGGCGCGCGTCCACCATCGGGCTCGATTCATCCACCCGCCGCCCGATGCGCGACACAATCTTGTCGATGATCTTCAAGAGGTGCTGGTCGTCGTTGAAATGGATATCAGTCAGCTCTAGCCGGCCCCTGCGTTCCACATAGACTTCCGCAGAGCCGTTGACCAGGATGTCCGACACCGTCGTATCCGCCAGCAGCGGCTCCAACGGCCCGAGCCCCATCACTTCGTTCTGGATATCTGCCACCAGCTGGCGGCGCTCGCGCTCATTGATCGGCAGGTGACCTTCATCGAGCAACTGCTCGACGAGAACCTTCAGCTCATTGCGCAGGCGGTCGTCAGGCATCGACTCCATCGCGCCCAGGTCGAGCCTGTCCAGCAGCTTTGCATGCAGGTTTGCCTTGAGCCCGGCCAGCTCGCTCCGGGCGCGCATGGCGGCGAGCCGCGGATTTTCCCTCTGCATGTCTCCGCGTTCTTCCAGAGTTTCCCTGATTGACATGGCTTGCTCCTTAATTCAGAAAACCGGACTGGTGATGGGTGCCGCGGAAAAAGCGGCCGATCCACGACTCATGATCCTTCGTCGCACCTACCAGGTCGCTCGCCAGTTCCTTCAGCGCGCGCGAGATGGGGCAGCTCGCTGCATGCCTGAGCACCGGCGTACCCAGGTTGACCGAGGCGCTGGCGTTCACAAAATCATTCGGCAACATGCGGTAGAAGCGCGTGCCGAGCGTTCTTTCGATGATCTTTGGCGGCAGGTCGGTTGCCGTGTCGGAGCGGTTTCCCAGCAAGTGAATCTTGTTATCGGTATAGCCAAGAGTCTGGAACAGGCGAAGGAGCTTCTTGCTGTCGCGCACATACGGCACCATCGGCTGCAGCACGAGGAAGATCAGGTCGGAACGGTCCAGCGCGCGGATCGACAGCATGTCCACTGCACGCTCGATGTCGACGATCACAAAGTCGTAGTTTTCTGCGGCAACGGTCAGCAGCCGGTCGATATGGTCAGGCATGAGGCCAATGGCCTTTTCCGGGTCGTCAGGCGCTGTCAGCAGCGAATACCCGGTGTCGACTTGCATGCTGCTGGACGCCAGCACGCTCGCATCCAGCCGTTCCGTCTGCTTTGCCACCTCGGCCACCGACGTGACAGGCTGCCCATCGGCCACGAAGAAGGACGCATCGCCATGCTGGAAGTCGAGGTCGATCAGCAATACCTTCTTGTCATGCTGCGTAGCCAGCGCATAACCGAGGTTGGTTGCGATGAAGGTCGCGCCGCTGCCACCCTTGGATGACAGGAAGGCGAGGATCTTCCCGCGCTTCTTTTCCGGCTCTGCCACCGGCATGCGCTTGCGTACGCGGGCGATCGCTGCCACCAGCTCGTCGGCGATGACCGGTGAGCTGAGCACTTCGCGCACGCCTGCACGCATGGCGGCAATCAGCAGGTCGGGCGCCTTGGTCGTGCACAGCAGCAGCACGGCCAGCTTCGGGTGCTCATGCGTGAGCGCTTCGATCGCTTCCATGTCCGTACGGTGCGGCTCTGCGCAGTCAACGATCAGCAGATCATGCTTTTCCAGATCGGACAGGATGGACAACGTTCCTCCGCGCGACTCGAGGAAGTTGAGCTTGTCGTCGCTGCAATGCTCTTCGAGAATCTGTCGGAGCTCGGCCAATGCGCCGGTTTGTCTGGAAATGACTGCGATCTTCACGTTGTTCTCCGTCAATCTTCCCCGAGGCTTTCCACCGGAAGCGTGGTCCTGAATTCAGGAATATCGATCGACGTGGCCGGCCAGAACAGCAGCGACATGCTGTAGTTCCGGATCTTCACTTCGAGGTATTCGCAATTGGTTGTGCAGCCCGCAGGCGAGAGGCTGATGTCGACGTTGTTGGTCGCCAGCGCCGGCATGATCTTCCGCATTTCAGGCACGACGGCGGTATTGAAATTGGCAGGCCGGGTGACTACCGCAAGACGGGCGCCCAGGCGTGTTGCCTCAGCGGCCGAGTTCAGCGTAAACAGCGCCCGTCCCATTTCGATCGTACCCAGCAGCAGTAGCAGGTACGCCGTCAGGACAAGGGCAAATTCAATGATCGCCGCGCCCTGGCGATGGGTTGGAATGCGTTGTATCAGGGTGCCCATGATCAGCTCTGCCGCATGGTTGAACTTATCGGGCCGAAGCCGATGTCCGTGACGACCATCGGCACCAGCGACTTGAATTGGTACCCGGTGATCGTGACGGTCGCCATCTTGACCGTCAGCGCCCCCAATTGCACCTCTTGATCGGTCGTTGTCTGCACCATCGCTTCGGCTAAACCCTCGATGACCGGCGTACCGCTGCAGGTCGGGTTGCCGTACACGGTGAAGCAACGCGCCGCGCCGGCTGCGCCGCTACCCCCTTTGGCCAGCACCCGTGCACCGTCGCGCGTGGCTTTCACCAATGAGTTGTACTGGTAGAAAGCCCGACCAAGTTCCGTGATGCCGAACGCCAGCGGAATCATGATCACGAGCATCAGCGCGAACTCGATGGCAGCTGCTCCTCGTTGGGTAGGTTTGCGTACCATGGCGCTTTACCTCACCAGTTTCGGGAAGCCAGAGTGCGGGCCACCGCCAACGTTGCACTCGGCGCTGGTTGTCATGCCGAGGAACTCCACGATGTCAGCCGCCTCGGACGGCTCCGGCTTCTTTTTCCCCGGTGGGTTGGGGTCTTCCATCGGCGCCAGCATTAGCGCGCATGCCCAGCCTTTTACCGCCACGGACTTTCCACCCTGCTCACAATCCACCACCGGCATGATGGTCACGCGCCTGTCGTCACCATGCTCGCGCAGTTGGTTCGAGCTGGCGATCCTCGGATTGCCCGGATAGTCGATCGGGTGGCCGTTCTTGTCCAGGTTGCTGGAAGGGTCGTACGCATCGTTATTCCTCTGACGGTTGACGAAGTCCAGGTACACCCCGCCCGGCGTGTGCGTCCTGTACGCCCAGCCCGTTCTGTCCGGCTTGTGCGCTGTCATGGTTTCGTCGTCCAGCTTGTACGAACCGCCGTACAGGCCGAAGCGGGTGTTCCATGCCTGCGCGGCGCCATTCGATTCACCCGACGAAAGAGGCACCTTCGACACGTGCTGGAACTCGCATAACCCCTCGCCCGCGATCATGTCCCGCAAGCCATCCGTACCACCGCCCTGGCCGGGAAATTCGAGCCAGCCATAGTCCCCTGACGCTCCGCCCCCGGAAGACAGACGTCCGCTATACCAATCACCCACACTCAGTTTCGTCGCGTCACCACCCGGAGCGCACATCACCAGCGGAACAGCGCACACCTTCAGCGTCCTCGGAAACTTCGCAATCGCGGCGGCGCGCATCTCCTGTGCACCGATGCCAAGAACGCCCATGAACCACATCGCGACGCTCTTGGTCTGCGACTCGTGCGGTGCACAGCGCACGTACTCTGTCAGCTTGTCGACATTGCGCGAAAAGTTCAGATAGTTCCCATTGCCGTCGGCCGCCAGGTTCGATGCAAAGGTGATGTCGGCAGGCTGGATGACCGCCGCCTTCCCCTGAAAATCGACCTTGTTGCGCGTGCCGGCTGCAATACCGGCATCCGTGGCCCGCGTCACGGTGGAAGCGTTGATCGCGTTTAGCTCCCGCGCGGCGCTCAATGCACAGGCATCAGCTGCGTTCTGCATTTCGGTCTTGGTGATGTACAGGTGGCCAAGATCGAGCACCAGCCCGGCCATGCCGATCAGCACCACGACAGTGAGCGCGGTCAGCACGGCGACGGCTCCTTCCTGCCGGCGTAGTGCAACGACTTGCACGGAGCTATCCTTGGTCATGGCAGAACTCCTCAGTTTTGCCCGCCGCCGGAAGTGCCGACACCAATATTGAAGACGTTGGTCGCCGGCTGCGTGGTTTCAAAACTCTTTTGGTAACGATCCACGGTCGCTTTTGCGGCTGCGCCGTCGAATCCCGTCGGCGCAGCGGTATTGCGCGATGCGTCCGGGTTGACAATCTGCTGCGCCTTGGCGGCACGCACGGTATCGCCAAACCCTTCTTCCGCTGCGTAGTGCGTTGCGCAGCCACCGACGGCAAGGACCGCGCAGCCCAAGACGATCGTCGTGATGAGTGTTCGCTGAGTCATGGCATTCCCCTTTACTTGACTTCAAAGCCGCGCTGCGTGCTGACAGCTGCTCCGGATGGTGCAGGCTTTTGCTCCGATGTATTTTCTTCTGTCGCCGGCTTGCCTTCGGTCCGCCCCAGCAACAGGAATTCGGAACGGCTCGGCTCGACGAAGTTGTCCGTCGGCAGTGCATAGTTCGCCTCCAGCGGCTTTACCAGGCGCGGTGTCACGATGAAGAGCAGCTCGGTGCGGTCGTTCTGGAACTCGCTGCTGCGGAACAGGGCGCCCAGCACAGGGACTTCGCCAAGGATCGGGAAGGCCTTGACCGCCTCGTTCACGTTGTTCTTGATCAGGCCGCCAATCGCAAAGCTCTGGCCATCCATCAGCTGTACCGTGGTCGAGGCGCGGCGAGTGGTGATGCTGGGCAAGATGCTAGTGACGCCGTTGACGGTCATGAACGGGCTGCCCACCTGCGTCAGTTCGGACACTTCCGGCGTGACGCGCAAGTTGATGCGCCCTTCATCAAGAACCGTCGGGGTGAACTTCAGCCCAACGCCGAACTCCTTCTCTTCCAGCGTGATGGTGGTTCCGCCAAGCGCGTTGGATTGCGACACCGGGATGAATATCTTTCCGCCCGCGAGGAACGCGCCTTCCTGCCCGCTGATCGCCATGATGGTCGGCTCCGCAAGCACCTTGACGAGGCCATTCCTGATCTCGGCATCCAGCGTGAGGTTGGTGGCGCCCTCTGCAATGGTCAGCGCACCGCTCGCCTTGCTCAGCAGGCCCGTCAGCAACGAGTAGGTGAAGTTGCCGTTGTGGCGTGTGCCGCTGAACTGCGCGCCGAGCTTGTCGATCAGCGTCTTGGAGACTTCCGCCACCTTCACTTCCAGCATGACCTGCGGCACGTCGCCGGTGCTGAGCATGTTCACCACCTTCTTGCCGCCGAACTGTTCGGCCAGCAGCACGGCACGCTGTGCTTTCACCGCATCGCTGACATTGCCGCTCAAGACGATGGCGTCGCCGGCGGCGTCAACCATGATGCCTTTCTCGCCTGGCAGCAGTTGATTGAGCCTGCCTTTCAGGCCGGCGGTGTCGGCACCGACCGACACATCGATGACGGTGGTGCGCCCGCCTTTGGACCAGAGGAAAATATTTGTTGACCCTGTCTTCTTGCCGAGCACATAGACTTCGCGTGAATTGAGCAGGACCACGTCGGCCGTATCCGGGTTGCCGACCGAGATGCGGGAGATGTCATGCTGTGCGCGCAGGATGGATGATTTGCCGGCGGCAAGCTGCAGCGGCGGCGCGATATCGGTCGGCACTGGTGCACGCGGCGTCGCGTGGACCTCTGCGGCCTTTGCCGGCATCGCGGGTTTTGCAGTTGCCTTCTCCGGTGTTGCCGCCTGGACGGCAGGAGTCCCGAGCAGGGCCAGCAGCGCGGCAATTTGCCAGGCCTTGCCGGCTGCCGACTGTGAGTTGATGGTTGACCTCATGGTTGCATCCCCTTTAGATTGCCGCGCTATTCCGCGTTATTCCGCATTGCTGGATTCAGCATTCTTCGATTCGACATTGACCCGGTTGACACCGCGGATCACCTCCACCTGGTGTGTTGGCTCGCGCTTGGCAGAAGGTGCAGAACGCAAGACTTTCCTGACCGGCGACGGAGCCGGCTTCGCCGCCGGCGCGGGTTCCGGTGCAGCAGCGACTTTCACGGCGACCGGTGCAGTGGCTACCTTCAGCAGGTCCGCCGGGCGGGCGCCTGCGGTGACGGTCGGATTGCGATCCACCTGGTTGCGCAGCACCAGTGACAGCGAGCCGATACTGCGTGCGAGATCGAGCTTCTCCGCCTGCTCCGGCGTGACCTCGAGCGTCACTGCGCTCACCACCTTGGCCTTGCCCTCGACGACCTGATCCTGTGCGACAGCCAGCACCAGGATCTGCTCGAGCACGATCTTGGAGACTTGCTTCTTCTGCTCATCCTCGGCATTGACCATGATGTCGACGTAGTTGCCGGGCAACGCAAAGCCCGCCACACCGACAACCTCGTTGACCTTCACCGTCATCGCGCGCCGCCCTTCGGTGATCACTGCGGACAGCCCTGCCTTGGCACCGACCGGTGCGAGCTTCGTTTCCAGCAGCGGCTCGCCGCGCTGCACATTGGTATTGAGGACACGCGCATCAAGCTTCTTGGTATCGTCAAAGGCTCCTTTCAGAACACTGGAAGCAGGCCAGTCGACGACCTGCAGCACATTAGGCGCCAATGGCGTACCGACATCGAGATCTCTCGCGGCGACCACCACTTTGGTTGTGGCCATGGAGGTTTGGCGCGCGACCCATTGCGCGGCGGCGAGCACCGCCAGCAAGCCGACCAGGACGGAGACGCCGATCATGACCAAGGCTCTCGTGTTTTTCATGTTCTCTCCCTTTCGTCTGCGCCCGCTAGGTGCGCGATAAACCTCTCAACGGCGTTATCCCAGCGCGCCGGTGGAGTAGAAACGTGCTGCCACATAAATCCCTACGCCTCCCGCAATCGCCAGCGAATACGGCATGCGGCTCCCACTGAGCGGCATGTCGCCACTATCGGGGATGCCCCCGCCCACGACGCGCAGGACTGCCTGGAACAAGAATGTCTTCAGGTTGGACAGGGTCTGACCGAGATTGCCGGCAACGGCGCTGTATAGGATGGCGAGAACGCCCCCGAGTGCGAAGGCAAACAAGGTTGCGAAGAAAGTGGCTTTTATTCCGAGGAAGGCACCTGCGCACGCCATCAGCTTGACGTCGCCCGCGCCCGTCGCACGCAGCAGGTACATCGGAAGCAGCATGGCGAGTCCTACCCCAAGACCGCCGAGAGACTGTGCAAGACCGATGCTTCCCGGCAGCAGGCCGCTTGCAATGCCGACGAGGGCGCCGGCGGCGACAATCTCGTTGGGCACTTTTCGCGTGCGGATGTCGGCCAGTACGGCAACCGCCATCAGAGCGAGAAGGCCAATGAGCCGGACAGTATCGGTTTCCATGTTGTTCTTCTTTTTCTTCTCGATCCCGAGATGAGCGGACGCCGACTGCATCTGGCAGGCACCGCCGACTGCACATCAATCCAACGCCTTCCCTTCTTGGATGCTCGCTCGGGGGATCCCTGACTTCAGGCGAAACGATTCCCCCTCACGCCATGCGGCGTGTCCTTCCTGGCGATGCATTGAAAAAGTCGAGGTGCTGGCCACATTCATGTAACCGAGGAGATATGCAATCTCCTCGGTCGCGTGAATTCAGCCCTTCTATCCCCCGGCAGCGGCGCCCGTGCAAGCTGCGGCGCCCGGGTTTTGCAGACAGGCTGCGATCCTCCGGAAGAGAGTATCCAGCTCGGTGCCGACCAGCGTCACCGCCGCAATAATCACCACGGAAATCAGCGCCACAATGAGTCCATATTCGATCGCAGTTGCGCCTTCTTCGTCGGCCCAGAATGCCTTCACTGCAGTCATCAGCGTTTTCATGATTTTTCTCCCTTTGCCCAAACAATTCCGACACTGGATGCCGGTTCCTTGCACTCATGCACTGCGGGACATCGCTGAAATCTGATGAACTCGCAACTGCATCAGATACGCTTTCATTCTTGGATCTTTATCAAAGAAGTCAAATGACGTAAGTCAAGTGTTTCACCGACTCAATTGCCGTACGGAAATTGTGAGAGTTCGTGATATTCCCCTGCTGCTATTGGTCGAAATGAAATTGCGCCTCATCTTGCACGTCCTGATGCACGCGCATGCGGTGTGATGCTTTCACGCTAAACTGGACAAGCTTCGTGCTCCGTGACGTGTACGAAAGGATGTCTGCAATGACGCTTTCCACCTGCCCGGCGTGCGCATATAGAGTGCTCGTTTTTTCGGCAGCGAAGGAGGATGACGCGAAGCGTGGCGCAATGAAGTGCTGCTGATCTCGCCTGTCTTCAAGACAAACGAAAAGCCAATGAATTTTTTGCACTGATGTTTGATGAGCGATATGCGGTCAGCGTTGCTGAAACAGTGCGCCCGAGTCAGATGCGCATCCGGACGAACAGTCTGCGTATCTCGCTCTGTCTCGCTCTGTCTCGCTCAGTCCGCGCGCCACTCCTTGCGCAGCTTGCCCTCTTTCATCGGCTGGTCGATGATCGCGGCGGTCATGAGCGACAGCTCCATTGACAGCAGGGTGATGATGTCGTCGGCGGTGACGATGCCGCACAGGTATCCGTCCTGCGCGACGACCGGCATGCGGCGGATCTTGTGGTGGCGCATGAGGCGCAGGGTCTCGACGAATTCCTGATCCTCGCGCACGGTGATGAGTGGCGTGGTCATGATGTCGCCGGCGGTGAACACGGCGGCGTCCATCTGCACGGACACCGTTTCCATCACGATGTCGCGATCGGTGACGATACCGACCGGAATGCGGTTGTCGCCCTTCTCCTCAACGACCACCACATCGCCGACATGGTGCTTGCGCATCAGCGCAGCGACGTCCTGTAACGACGTATCGGCATTGCAGCACACCACCCCGATGTTGCAGCATTCCCTGATTGACATCGCGCTCCTCCTTGAGAGGCACTTGGCCCGACTACGCAAGCACAAGCAGCCGTGAATGGAAATGAATTGCACAGGTGCAGACTTCGTTGGAACCTTTTGAACACCTACTCGCGCGAAGCGGGCATGGAATCGCAAAAGCCTTCCTCTCCACGAACATCTCCCGTGCCGCTTCAGTGTAGGCCGCCGGGCGGCGGATTCAACTGCCTTGCCGAAGTTGCCCGACCGGACTCGGCCCGTGCAGTGTAAAACCCGTAGCCTTCACCCCTATCCCAGGCGCAACCGCGGTCCGGAAAAAATTGACATAGAACAATTTTTTTGGATTTTCAAACAGTTACCATACCGGCGCCATGGATTATCCTGCCCGGGTCGGTTCGGTTCGATTTGTGAGGGACCATTCAAGGCTGGCATGCGCTCACGGGAACGATGCAACTGGACAGCGCACCGGCGAACCCGGCATGCAGCACATCCTTGCATTGACCCACGACCTTCTACCGGTGTTTGCAGTCACCGCCTGAACCAGGCGACGGAAAAACGTATGTTGAGCCAACTTCCAGGCAGATTATTGAAGCCTCCTGCACCGACGTCGCGGAAGGCGCTGTCGATCAAGACCAAACTGGTGCTGGTCACCGTCGGCCTGTTCATTCTGTTCATCTGGCTGCTGGCGCTGTTCTCCAGCACCATCCTCAAGCGGCAGTTCGAGCAGGTACTGATCGACGAACAGTTTGCCGCCACGCAGCGCATTGCTGCCGATATCGAGACCAAGCTCACCGAGCGCATTGAATTGCTGACCGGTGCGGCGGCAAGGGTGCCTGCCAACCTGAACGAGGATGAACTCGATGCCTATCTCATCCGGCTGAACGGTCTGCATGTGACCTTCACCGCGGGCATTGCGATTATCGGCATGGACGGCAGGACCATCGCGGATTACCCCGTCGCCCCCGGCCGGCGCGGTACCTACTTCGGCGACCGCAGCTATTTCCTCAAGGTGGTCGAGACCGCACGGCCCTATATCGACAAGCCTGTCATGGGGCGCGCGCTGAAGCGCCCGGTACTGACCATCGGCGTTCCGGTCTTCGACAGGGCAGGCAAACTGCGCGCTGTCATGACCGGCATCACCGACCTGGCCGCACCGAATTTCCTCGGCGTGATTTCTTCTCCTGCCATGGCGGGCAAGGGAGAGATCTTTATCGCTTCTCCGCACGACAATCTCTTCGTGGCAGCGACGGATGCGACACAGATGCTGACCGCGCTGCCACCGCGTGGAGTCAACGCCATTGTTGACCGCTTCGTCGACGGATTCGAAGGTTCCGGCATCGGGCGCAATCCGCAGGATGTCGAGCAACTGTACTCGGCCAGGCGCGTGCCCTCGGCCAGGTGGATCGTCATGTCGACCCTTCCCGCCGAAGTCGCATTCCAGCCGATGCGGGTATTGCGGGACAAGCTGTTCCTGGCTGCGGCCCTGATGACAGTCGTTGCGATTTTCCTGATGCAATGGGTGGCACGCGGCCTGCTCAGGCCGTTGGACCGCGCGGGGCGCGCCATGCGCCGCATGCGGGACGGGAGGGCGCCGTTGTCGCCGCTTCCGGTGGAGCGCGATGACGAGATCGGGCAGCTGGTCGCCAACTTCAACCGCCTGGTCGAAGACCGCAACCGTTACGAGACGGCACTGGAAGACAGCGAGAGCCGCTTCCGCCAGCTTGTTGAAAGCGCACCGGATGCGGTCTTTGTGCAAACGCATGGACGCTTTGTCTATCTCAACAATGCGGCGCTGCGCCTTTTTGGCGCGACAAGCAAGGAAGAGCTGATCGGACAACTGCTGCTCGACCGGGCAGCACCGGATTTTCGCGCGGATATCGCAGACCGCATACGACGCCTGATTGAAGAGCGGCAGGTGGTTCAACCGGAGGAAACGCGCTACCTCCGCCTCGACAACACGACGGTCGATGTCGAGGTGTCCGCGGTGCCATTCAACTTCGAGAACGAGAATGGCGCACTGGTCTTTGCCCGCAACATTACCGAGCGCAAGCGCGCGGAGGCGACGCAGAACAAACTGAACCGTGCCCTGCGCCTGCTGAGCGACTGCAATATGACGCTGGTGCATACGCAGCGCGAACAAAGCCTGCTCGAGGAAATCTGCCGCCTGGTGGTTGTCAACGGCGGCTACATCATGGCCTGGGTCGGCTATGCGGAACACGACGAAGACAAGACCGTGCGTCCGATGAGCCAGTACGGCCTCGACGAAGGCTATCTTGAGACGGCGAACGTCTCCTGGGGCGAATCGGAGCGCGGGCGGGGCACCGTCGGTGTTGCCATCCGCACCGGCAGGATCCAGGTCAACAGGAACTTCCTGACCAATCCGGCGATGGCTCCCTGGCGCGAAGCGGCCCGGCGGCGCGGCTACCAGTCCAGCATTTCACTGCCCCTCGTCAGCGAAGGGCGCACCTTCGGCGCACTCAGCATCTACTCCGCCGATCCGGACTCGTTCGAGGACGATGAGGTCGAATTGCTGCGTGAGCTGGCGAACGACCTTGCATTCGGTATCGCCACGCTGCGCACGCGCGTACAGCGGGAAGAGGCGGAAGAAAAGCTGGCCTTCCTCGCGCACCACGATCCGCTCACGCACCTGCCCAACCGGGTCCTGCTGCGCGACCGCTTCGACCGCGCCGCGGCGCGCGCCGGGCGCGCAGGCCACAGCGTCGCCCTGCTCTTCCTGGATCTGGACAACTTCAAGCGCGTCAATGACAGCCTGGGCCATGACGTCGGCGACCAGCTGCTGGTGCGGATGGTGGAGCGCCTGCAGAGATGCATTCGCGACAGCGACACGATCAGCCGCCAGGGCGGCGACGAGTTCGTGATCATGCTGGGCGACGTGTCGGATTCCGGCACGCCCAGCCGCATCGCGCAGTCCATCCTGGATGCGGCCGCCGATCCTTTCGAGATCGGCAACCATACGCTGAGCACCTCTTTCAGCATCGGCATCAGCCTGTATCCGAGCGACGGCACCGACTTCGACACGCTGCTCAAGCATGCCGACGCGGCGCTCTACCATGCAAAAGACAATGGCCGCGATACCTACCACTTCTTCGCGGCGACGATGAATGTGGACGCGCTCGCACGCATGCAGCTGCACAGCAACCTGCGCAAGGCGGTGAAGAACCAGGAATTCCTGTTGCACTACCAGCCGCAGATCGACATCACCACAGGTGGAATCGTGGGCGCCGAGGCGCTGGTACGCTGGCAGCGCCCCGACGAGGGGCTCGTCGCGCCGGGGCGCTTCATTCCCCTTGCGGAAGAGAACGGCCTGATCGCACAGATCGGCGAATGGGTGCTGAACGAAGCATGCCGGCAGGCCAAGACCTGGATCGACAGCGGCATGTCGCCCCTGGTGGTCGCGGTCAACCTCTCCACGCAGCAGTTCCGGCGCGGCGATATCGTCGAGACGGTCGCGCGCGCGCTCGACCGCTCCGGGCTGCCGCCGGCCCATCTCGACCTGGAACTGACCGAATCGGTCCTGCTGCAGGAAACCGGTGCGGTAATGGACACGCTACACAAGCTCAAGAAGCTCGGCGTGCACCTTTCCATCGACGACTTCGGCACCGGCTACTCCAGCCTGTCCTACCTGAAGCGCCTCGCCGTGGACAAGCTGAAGATCGACCAGTCCTTCGTGCGCGACCTGGCGGACGACGCCGACGATGCGGCCATCGTCAAGGCCGTGATCCAGCTCGGTCAGGCGCTGCAGCTGCGCGTGATCGCGGAAGGCGTGGAAACGCCGGAGCAGCTCGCCTTCCTGCGCGGATACGGATGCCACGAGGCGCAGGGCTACCTAATCACGCGGCCGCTGCCGGCGGCAGAATTTGCGGCCTTCGCGACGTCGCTGTTCACCGGCCGGACTCATCCTGGGTGAGCCGGACGGTCCAGACGGAAGTTTCTCAATCGCCCGTTTCGGTGAAGACCACGCTGAATAAGTTCACACGCGCGATCGCGGGACTTGTTCAGCGTAGCCTTAATGCATGTCGAACGGCGTTGGCGCGTGCCCGTCCAGCATGGAATTGACCCGCGTCCAGCCGACGTCGTGCACGAGTTGTTCGAATTTCGCAGCGGGTAACGGCGGACTGAAGATGAACCCCTGCGCGCTGGTGCAGTCGCGCGCCTTCAGGTAGGCAAGCTGTTCGGCGGTCTCGACGCCGCCCGCGACCACGTCGATGCCGAGGTTGTGCGCCAGGCTGATGATCGCCGAGGCAATGGCCGCATCCTCGCGCCGGTGCGGCAGGTGCTGCACGAAACCCTTGTCGATCTTCAGCACGTCCACGCCGAAGTCCTTCAGGTCCTTGAGCGCTGTGGCACCAGTGCCGAAATTGTCGATGGTCAGGCGCATGCCCTGTGCCCGCAGCTCGGCGAGTTGCGTCTTCACTTCAGGATGGCGGGCCAACATGGTTTCCGGCACTTCAATCTCCACGCTGTCCGGCTGCAGGCCGGCGTCACGCACGATTGCCGGCATTATTGCTACGAAGCGCGGATCACTGAACTGGCGCGCCGAGCAGTTCACGGACAGGCGCAGATTGCTCATGCCTTGCGACTGCCAGCGGCGCACCTGGTGGCAGGCCTCGCGCAATGCCCACTCGCCGACATCGACAATGATGCCGCTCTGCTCTGCGATGTCGAGAAACTCGCCGGGCAGGATGGTTTCCAGCTCGCTCGCGTTCCAGCGCAGCAGCGCTTCCACCGTCGAAATCTTCCAGTCGCCGAGTCCGATCTGGGGCTGGTAATACAGCTCGAACTGGTGGTTCTTCAGCGCCGCGCGCAAGGCCGCCTCGCGGTCCTTCCGCCAGTTCTGCTCGGTATGCAGGTCGGACGTATAGAACTGATAGGTATGCCGCCCAGCGTGCTTGGCGCGGTACAGGGCGAGATCGGCACGCTTGAGCAGCTCCACCGAGTTCTGTCCGTCCGCCGGGTACACGCACAATCCGATGCTGGTGCCGCTTTGCACCTCCTGCCCTTCCAGCTGATAGGGGCGCGCGAGTTCCAGCACGAGCTTGCGCGCCAGTGTCTCCGCCGCTTCCGGTTGCGACACGTCTGCCTGGATGATGACAAATTCGTCTCCGCCCAGCCGCGCGACAAAGTCGGTTTGCCGGATCGACGACATGATGCGCAGTGCAACCTCCTTCAACAGCAGATCGCCCATATGGTGACCGAAGGTGTCGTTGACGTACTTGAAGCGGTCGAGATCGAGCAGCAGCACGGCCAGCGGCAGCCTGGTACGCTGCGACATCGCAATCGCCTGGTGCAGCTGGTTGCTCAAGTTCACCCGGTTGGGCAGCCCGGTCAGCGCGTCGTGGTTGGCAAGGAAGCGCGTCTGCTCCTCGGCCACGCGCTGCGCCGTCTGGTCACGCATGATCTTGGCATAGCCGCGCAGGCTGCCGTCGTCGTTGCGCAGCGGTGTCACCACGCCGGTCGCCCAGAAGCGCCGTCCGTCGCTTCGCAAATGCCAGCGGTTGTCTTCGGCGCGGCCGTGCGTGCGCGCTTCTTCCAGCTCGTGCTCCGGCTCGCCCATCGCGCGGTCCTCTTCGGTGAACAACATCTCCGAGTGCAGGCCGATTGCCTGTACGGCAGTCAGGCCGATGATGTTTTCGGCAGCGGGATTCCAGCTCTGGATCTTCCCTGCAGGGTCGAGCATGATGATCGCGTGGTCGGTAGCGGATTCAACGAGGAGGCGGAAGTTTTCCTGCGAATGCCTGAGCGCCTGCTCCGTCTTCACGCGCTGCGTGATGTCGGTGTTGGTCTCCAGGTAGCGATAGGGGCGTCCTTCGTGGAGCTCCAGCGCCCACTGGCTGAACACGGTGATCTCGCGGCCGTCTTTGGCGGTATGCACCAGCTCGCCTTCCCAATACCGGTCGGCATCTACCCGGGCGCGAATCTCTTGCTGGGAAAGCGGGAAGCGCGTCTTGAGCAGGACATGGCTGACCTGACCGATGGCCTCGCTGCGGGTATAGCCGTACAGCCTTTCTGCGCTCAGGTTCCAGTAGGTGATGATGTCCTCGGTAGTCCGTGCGACGATGGCATCTCGCGCAAGGTCGAGCAGGCTTGCCTGTTCTTCCAGCAGCCGCGCCTGCTCTGCCTGTTCCTCTTCACGGTGGCGACGCTCGGTAATGTCGTGGAATACCGCGACAGCACCGGCGGTGACGTCGTTGCTGTCGACGAGCGGTCGGGCGTTCGCGCTGATCCACAAACCTTCCGGAAACTCGGGGTGCCGAACGAAAGCCACCGCATCGTCAACATGTTCGCCGCGTAGCGCTCGCCGCATCGGACGCTGCTCCTCCGGATAGGGCGTCTTTCGGTCAGCGAGAAAAAGATCGAAGGTATCGAGCGAGTGCCAGCCATCCGGCTTGAGCGGGTCCACATGCAGCAGGCGCCGCGCAGCCGGATTGATCATCGTGACGCGCCCGGACATGTCGACGACAACGATGGCGCCGGCCACATTGTTGAACACCGCGGTGGTAATGCTGCATTGGCGCTGCAGCGACTCTTCCAGCGCACGGGACTGGGACAGGTCGCGCACCAGTGCAAAGAATGTGGCGCCCCCCGGACCCATGATCGGCGTCACCGTGAGCTCGACCGGAATCTCCTCGCCGTCCTTGCGCCGCGCCGTGACTTCCACCCGGCGGTTGATGAACTCGCCTTCGCCGGTCTTGCGGTAGTGATTGAGCCCGCTTGTGTGCGCCTCGCGGTAGCGACGGGGAATGATCGTATCAGTTAGCGGCTTGCCGAGCACTTCCGCCTTCTTCCAGCCGAACATGGTTTCCGCGTGCACGCTCCATTCGAGAATCCTGCTTTGGTCATCGATGGCGATGAAGGCGTCAAGCACGTTGTCGATGATCAACCGATACAGATGCTCGGCCTGACTTGCCTCTTGGAATGGAATATTCATGGACGTTTACTGGCACAGCGGAAATGCCGCATTTACATCAGACATGCCGAGGCAGGCTGGGTTTCTTGTCATGGAGAAGAAATGCAGCATGGATGACTCTCATCGGCGATATCGGTGATTTTCCCGTCCCAAGAAACCGCCTCATGCGGCAGCGGCGCCATCAAGCGTTGATGGCAGGAACTGTCCGGACGGCGTCGTCACGCCTGCCGCTCTTGACTCAGGTCAATCGGAATCGTCAGGCCGCCCCCCGGCATGGAAAATCGCGCGTGTTTTCAAGCCAAAAAAGGCAGGAACGGGCGCACAATAAGTTGTTCATTCCGGACGCCGGGAGAGTCGCAACGTCGCACTTTGGGAGGATGCAATGGACAGACCGCAAACGAACCTGCAGGCAGTGGCAGGCATACCGGACAAGAAAGGGGTGACCCCGCCTTCCGTGCCGTGGGTGGTGACGGACGTCGAACCGCCAGCCGTGCTGGACCGCTCCATCCATGCCGCGCTGGGCAAGGTGACGGGCAGCATCTCGCCGGCGAGCCTCGCGATGGCCTATACGGACTGGGCGCTGCACCTGGCGGTGTCACCGGGAAAATGGCGCCGGCTGCAGGAGAAGGCCTTGCGCAAGGCAGCACGCTTTGCCATTTATGCTGCGCACGTGATGGCGGACCGCAAGTGCGATCCCTGCATCGAACCACTGCCGCAAGACCGGCGCTTTCGCAGCAAGGGCTGGCAGAACTGGCCCTTCAATTTGATCCACCAGGCGTTCCTGCTCAACCAGCAATGGTGGTACAACTTCACCACCGGCATCGGCGGCGTGTCGCCGCATCACGAGCAGGTCGTGTCGTTCGTCGCACGCCAGTTGCTCGACATGATGTCCCCAGTCAACTTTGTCGCGACTAATCCCGATGTGCTCGACGCCACCGTGCGCGAAGGCGGCATGAACCTGGTGCGCGGCGCGATGAACTTCGTCGAGGATCTCGAGCGCCACGCCGGCGGCAAGCCACCGACCGGTACCGAGAATTTCATCCCGGGCCAACAGGTTGCCGTCACGCCCGGGAAAGTCGTCTACCGCAACCGGCTGATCGAACTGATCCAGTACGCACCGGCGACGAAGGACGTGCACTCGGAGCCGATGCTGATCGTGCCGGCATGGATCATGAAGTACTACATCCTCGACCTGTCGCCGCACAATTCGCTGGTGCGCTACCTGGTCGAGCGCGGCCACACGGTATTCATGATCTCCTGGCACAACCCGGCGCCGAAGGACCGCGACCTCGACATGGAGGACTATCTGCGACTGGGCGTGCTGGAAGCGCTCAATGCGATCGCCGCAATCGTCCCCGACAGCAAGGTCAATGCCGTCGGCTACTGCCTCGGCGGCACGTTGCTGTCGATGGCGGCCGCCTATCTGGCGCAGATCCGCGACGAGCGTCTCAATTCGATGACGCTGCTGGCGGCGCAAACCGACTTCACCGAGGCGGGCGAGCTGACGCTGTTCATCGACGACAGCCAGCTCAACTACCTGGAAGACATCATGTGGGACCAGGGCTACCTGGACAACAGCCAGATGGCCGGCGCCTTCCAGCTGCTGCGCTCGCACGACCTGATCTGGTCGCTGATCGTGCAGCAGTACCTGCTCGGCGGGCGCCAGGCGATGACCGACCTGATGGCGTGGAACGCCGATGCGACGCGCATGCCGTATCTCATGCATAGTGAGTACCTGCACCGGCTGTTCCTCAAGAATGACCTGTTCGCCGGCCGCTACAAGATCAGTGGCCGCACGATTTCGCTGGGCGACATCCGGGCACCGATCTTTGCCGTCGCGACCGAGACCGACCATGTCGCACCGTGGAAGTCGGTGTACAAGATCAACCTGATCGCCGATCCCGACGTGACCTTCCTGCTGACCAGCGGCGGACATAATGCCGGCATCGTCAGCCAGCCGGGGCATCCGGGCCGGCATTACCGGATGGCGCACCGGCGGGCCGGCACCAACTACATCGACCCGGAAAACTGGTACCTGTCCAATCCCGCCAATGAAGGATCATGGTGGCCGGCGTGGGCGGACTGGCTGGAGCAGCACTGCGACGGGCGCGTGCCACCTCCGTCGATGGGCGCACCGGACAAGGGTTATGCGCCGCTGGAGCCGGCGCCCGGGACCTACGTACTGGAGCGCTAAGAGCCTGTTTGAAGGGAGCGAAGCGAAAGATGCGGGAACGACAAGAATGAATGACCGGAACAGTAAATGCGCAGCGCCGAAGCACCGTGGCGCTATGGTTTAAATGAGACATGCGTCAACTGCCGGACTGTTTCGGGATAGAATACCCGCCACGTACGCAAGGACAATAATGATAACGATCGATGCCGGCGGCGTTTGCGCACTTCGCAATTTCGGTATCGACGAGACGCTCCGCACACCAGACCCAACGAAGCCTTCGCATTCATGCTGCCCCGATATCGCACCCACGCCCGTGTGCATCCGGCACGCAGCATGCCACCGAGCGGCACCGGATTTAAACCATGGAAGCACTGCTCAGGTATCTGATCGACATCACCTGCCAACGTGACCATACCCTGCTCGACAGCTCGGTGGTGACGGCATTGCACGAGCTGGTCGGCGCGAATCAGGTCCGGGTACACGAACTGTTTCGATTCCGCGACGAGCTCTACATGCGTCCGCGCGTGTGGATCGCCGACGGCAAGGTAATCTCGGTGGAAGAAATGGCGGCGGCCGACAATGCCGGCGAACCACTCAACCACTATCCGCAACTGGTCGACAGCATCGCCGAACGCAAATCGCACATCGAGCAGATGACCGACTCCGGCGAACATGTGCTTTGGCTTCCCGTCTGGCTCAACGACAAAGTAAGCAGTTGCATCGAGGTCGTGAATTCGGCGCCGTACAGCAGCGACACGCTGCACATGATCGAGGGCATCCTCAGTGTCTATCGCAATTACCAGAGCATCCTCGACTACAGTGAGCGCGATTCGCTGACCGGCCTGCTCAATCGCAAGACCTTCGACGAAAAGTTTTCCAGGCTGCTCGCTGCCAGCGTTCCGGAAGCCTCTCCCGGAGAGCATGAGGAACGCCGCCATCACCACGAAACGAACGGCATCGGCCAATGGCTTGCCGTGGTGGATATCGACCACTTCAAGCGCGTCAACGACCAGTTCGGCCACCTGTACGGCGATGAGGTGCTGATTCTTGTCGCCAACCTGCTGCGCTCGTCCTTCCGCGCCCAGGATCGCGTGTTCCGTTTCGGCGGCGAGGAATTTGTCGTGCTGCTGCGTTCGACCACGCAGGAACAGGCGCGCAAGATCTTCGAACGCTTCCGCGCCAGCGTCGAGAAGCATGAATTCCCGCAGGTCGGCAAGGTCACCGTCAGCGTCGGCTTTGCCAGCATCTCCACCGAGTCACCGGTAGTCATCCTCGGCCACGCAGACCAGGCGCTGTACTACGCCAAGGAAAACGGCCGCAACCGCGTCTGCTTCTATGACGAGCTGGTCAGGAGCGGTGAGCTGAAGTCGGAAGTGTCGAACGACGAAGTCGAGTTCTTCTGAGCTTCCCTTTCCTGCAGCAACGGGAGCGCTGCTCCCGTCCCATCCCGATTAATGAATCGCCCGCTTCACGGTCGCCATCATCGCGCCGGCGATCATCAGCAGGCCGCCCGATGCGCGATTGCTGGTTTTCACAAAACGTGCATTCGCCGTAAAGCGCTGCGTCTTGCTGCCCAACCAGCCATACAAGCTGTATGCCGCGATATCGAGGCCGACGCAGGTGACGCCGAACACCAGCATCTGCATGCCGAGCGGCGCGGCCGGATCGATGAACTGCGGCAGCAGCGCGACGAAGTACAGCAAGGCTTTCGGGTTCGACAACTCCACCACGACCGCCTGCCAGAACGCACGCGTGCCGGTGACGGCTTCACGCGCATCGCTGGTCACCGTCAGCGCGCTCGACTTGCTCATCATCGCGGAAATGCCGAGATAGAAAAGATAAGCGACGCCCACCCATTTGATGACGGAAAACAGCGTGCCGCTGGCGACGATCAGGGCCGCAATGCCCGTCGCCGACAGCGCAAAATAGAGTGAATTGGCGAGCGCGATGCCGGCGATGGCCCAGTACGACTGTCGGAAGCCATTGGATATGCCTTGCGCGACGACCAGCAGCGCTGCCGGCCCCGGCGTCAGGCAAACTACTGCCGTGGTGACAAGAAAAATCAGGTAGGTGTCCCAGCTCATTGTTATCTCCCATTGTTGCTGCAAACTGTGCGGGATAGTGTATGTCCCTGAAAGCCGGTTTTGAATGGATAATGCAAGGCCAAATAGAACCAAAACCTTGTCTTTCATCGAAATAGGGGGAGTTTTCCGTGAAAATCGAATTCGACGCCATGGACGGCAAGATCCTCGAGATCCTGCAGGCAGATGCCCGCACCACGCTGGCGGAAATCGGCCGCCGCATCCACATGAGTCAGCCGGCGGTGGCCGAGCGGGTCAGGCGCATGGAAGCGGCCGGCGTTATTTCCGGCTATCACGCAAAGGTGAATCCGGCGGCGCTCGGCTACGGCATCACCGCCTTCATCCGGGTATCGAAGCGCAGCCATGAAACGCCGGTGGAAGTGGTCGCTGCGCAGGTGCCGCAAATCATCGAATGCCATTCGATCACTGGCGACGACTGCAGCATCGTGAAAGTGGTCGCTGCTTCCGTCGCCGAGCTGGAAAAAGTGATCCTCGAACTGACCCGCTGCGGCGTGACCTCGACCTCGCTGATCCTGTCGTCGTCGGTCGAGCGCAAGGCCATCAAACCGCTGGGCTGACCACATGGAACTGCGCCAGCTCCGCTATTTCGTTGCCATCGTCGATCACGGCTCACTGTCGCGCGCGGCGCGCGTGCTGCATATCGCGCAGCCGGCGCTGACGCAGCAGATCCAGCAGTTGGAGGACGAACTCGGCACGCAGCTGCTGCACCGCTCCGCGCAGGGCGTGCTGTCCACCGACGCCGGCAAGACGTTCTATGAACATGCGCAGGCAATCCTGAAGCAGGTGGACGATGCCAAGTCGGCGGTCACGCAATCGGCAAGCAGGCCCGCCGGCACGGTCGCGCTCGGCATCCCGCCCAGCGTCTCCGGTGCGCTGGCACTGCCGCTGCTGACGGCGGTGCGCGAAACCTATCCGGAGATTTCGCTGCAATTGACGGAAGAGTTGTCGGGCCACCTGATCGAGCAGCTGAAGTCGGGCCGCATCAACCTCGCGGTGCTGTTCGACGACGGCCAGCTCAATGCCTTCGCAACCACGCCGCTGGTGGAGGAAGACATGCTGTTCATCAGCCGCGCCGGATCGCGCTTCGCGCCGAAGAAGAGAACGATCCCGCTGGCGAAGGTAGCGGAACTGCCGCTGATCCTGCCGGGCGTGCAGCACGGCGTGCGCACTCGGGTGGAAAACATCATGCGCGCCGCAGGCCTGTCGCTGGAAAACGTCTCCGACATCAACTCGGTGGCGATCCTGAAATCGGCCCTGCTTGCCGACCTCGGCGTCACCATCCTGCCGGTCGCACCGATGCTGGCGGAAATCGAGCTGGGCCAGATGATCGCGCACCCGATCAGCGGCGCGACCATCTCGCGCACAGTGGCCCTGTGCTCGTCGCGCAACATTCCGCTGACGAATGCGGCCGCGGCGGTGCGCAAGCTGGTGCTGGATGTGGCCGGCGAACTGTGCGCGAGCGGGCGCTGGCTCGGAGCGAAAGCACTTTCCCGCTAGCCTGTTTCTGACAGGTATAGCGAGCGGCCTGTTCGGGACCGCGCAATAACTCGGCGAACACTGGCTATCGTTTTTTCTTATACCCCCATTCTCATTCCCTATTTGCCCGCCTGCGGCATCCGGCCTACACTTTCGTCCATGGCGATATCGCAAACCGATATTTCCGTGAAGACCGCTACCACGGTCATGCAGCTTGGCAGCAACGCGCCTTACCCGGCGACATCACTGCCACGCGCTATCCGAAAAACAGTTTTGGAGACAATGCAATGCACGCAGACACAGCAGTGGCCACTGCTGGGCTGTCCGGCGCCGCAGATAACGGTGCCCCGGCCCTCGCTCCCGTCAAGCTCGACGACAAATACACTTCCACTTCCGGCCTGATCTTCATTTCAGGCATCCAGGCACTGGTGCGCCTGCCGATCATGCAGCGCCAGCGCGACCTGGCCGCCGGACTGAACACCGCCGGCTTCATTTCCGGTTATCGCGGCTCGCCGTTGGGCGGACTGGACGAGAACCTGTGGAAAGCGGAAAAGATCCTGCAGGAAAACCACATCAAGTTCGTGCCGGGCGTCAATGAAGACCTTGCTGCGACTGCGGTGTGGGGCACGCAAACGGTGGATCTGATCGGCTCGTCGAAATACGACGGCGTGTTTGCGATGTGGTACGGCAAGGGCCCGGGCGTGGATCGCTGCGGCGACGTGTTCAAGCACATGAACCATGCCGGCACTGCGAAGCACGGCGGCGTGCTGCTGGTGGCCGGCGACGACCATGGCGCTTATTCGTCAACGCTGCCGCACCAGTCCGACCATATCTTTTCCGCATGCATGATCCCGGTGCTGTACCCGTGCAATGTGCAGGAATACCTCGACCTCGGCCTGCATGCTTGGGCGATGTCGCGCTATTCCGGCTGCGCGGTCGGCTTCAAGGCGCTGGCCGATACCGTTGAATCCACCGCGTCGGTGGATGCCGATCCGTTCCGGCTGAAGATCACTTACCCCACCGATTTCATCATGCCGGAAGGCGGCCTGAACACGCGGCTTTCCACCGACATGCTCGGCATCCAGGCGCGCAAGCAAGAAGCGCTGATGCAGGACTACAAGATCTATGCGGCGCTCGCCTATGCGCGTGCGAACAAGCTCAACCGCACCACCATCGACAGCCCCAAGGCGCGCTTGGGCATCATCGCCTCCGGCAAGTCCTACCTCGACGTGCTGGAAGCGATGGAAGAGCTCGGCATCGACGAGAAGATGGCCGCCGAGATCGGCATCCGCGTGTTCAAGGTGTCGATGCCCTGGCCGCTGGAGCCGGACGGCGTGCGCGAGTTCGCGCAGGGGCTGGATGAAATCCTGGTGGTCGAGGAAAAGCGCCAGATCGTCGAATACCAGCTGAAGGAGCAGCTCTACAACTGGCGCGACGACGTGCGTCCGCGCGTGATCGGCAAGTTCGATGAGAAAGGTGAATGGGTACATCCGCGCGGCGAATGGCTTCTGCCACCCAAGGCGGACTTCTCGATTGCGCAGGTCGCGCGCGTGATCGCCAGCCGCATCGCGCGCTTCCACACGAGCGATTTGATCAAGGCGCGCCTGGCCTTCCTCGAAGCGAAGGACGCGGTGCTGACCAGGAAGGTGAAGACGCCACCGCGCCCGGCCTGGTATTGCTCCGGCTGCCCGCACAACACCTCGACCAAAGTACCGGACGGCAGCCTGGCGCTGGCCGGCATCGGCTGCCATGTGATGGCCACCGCGATCTACCCGGAGCACAACAAGCTGACCACGCACATGGGCGGCGAAGGCGCGCCGTGGATCGGGCAGGCAGCATTCTCCAAGCTGCCGCATGTATTCCAGAATCTCGGTGACGGCACCTACTTCCACTCCGGCTACCTCGCAATCCGCGCGGCGGTCGCGGCTAAGGTCAACATCACCTACAAGATCCTGTACAACGATGCGGTCGCGATGACCGGCGGCCAGCCGGTGGACGGCATCACATCGGTGCCGATGATCGTGCAGCAGATGGCGGCCGAAGGCGTGCAGCGCATCGCGCTGGTGTCGGAAGACACGAGCCGCTATGCCGACCGCTCCACCCTGCCCGGCATCGTCACGCTGCATGACCGCAAGGGGCTGGACGCCGTGCAGCGCGAACTGCGCGACGTACCCGGCGTATCGGTGCTGATCTACGACCAGACCTGTGCCGCCGAAAAACGCCGGCGCCGCAAGAAAGGCGAATACCCTGATCCGGACAAGCGCCTGTTCATCAACGAAGCCGTCTGCGAAGGTTGCGGCGATTGCGGCGTGCAGTCGAACTGCACGTCGATCCTTCCGCTGGAAACAGAATTCGGCCGCAAGCGCATGATCGACCAGTCGTCCTGCAACAAGGATTACTCCTGCGTAAAGGGTTTCTGCCCGAGCTTTGTCACGGTTGAAGGCGGTAAATT
Source organism: Noviherbaspirillum agri (assembly GCF_054780595.1). Lineage (NCBI taxonomy): Bacteria > Pseudomonadati > Pseudomonadota > Betaproteobacteria > Burkholderiales > Oxalobacteraceae > Noviherbaspirillum > Noviherbaspirillum agri. The sequence goes on along the minus strand of NZ_BAAGWA010000005.1, from coordinate 121,813 downwards.
AAGAAAGAAGAAGGCTCCTTCCCCCTTGCAGGGGGAAGGTTGGGATGGGGGTAGAGAGGTTGCACCTCAGACGGCATCTGTTCGCGACCACTCTACCCCCTCCCTAACCCTTCCCCCTACGCCGGGCGCCCTGCAAGGGGGAGGGGATTTTTCCTTATTCGATCCACCCCTGCCATCCTGCGAAGCGCCCTACAACATCCTGATCAACGGCATCGGCGGCACCGGCATCATCACCGTCGGCGCGCTGATCGGCATGGCCGCGCACCTCGAAGGAAAAGGCGTGTCGGTGCTGGACATGACCGGCATGTCGCAGAAGAACGGTTCGGTCACCTCGCATATCCGCATCAGCCGGCAGCCCGGCGTGATCCGCGCGCAGCGCATCGCGACCGGTGAAGCAGACCTCGTGCTCGGCAGCGACATGCTGACTGCCGGCGCACAGGATGCGATTTCCAAGATGCGCGCCGGCCGTACCCGCGCGGTCGTCAACACCTACCAGCAGCCGACCGGCCATTTCGCGCAGCAGCCGGACTGGCAGTTCCCGTTCGAGGAAGTGCAGGCATTGATCAACGAGTCGGTTGCCGGCCGCGCCGACTATATCGATGCGACCCGTCTCGCCACCGCGCTGATGGGCGACTCGATTGCGACCAACCTCTTCATGCTTGGCTTTGCCTACCAGAAGGGGGCACTGCCGGTATCGGAAGCGGCCCTGCTGCGCGCGATCGAGTTGAACGGCGTTGCGATCGAGTCGAACAAGACCAGCTTCCTGTGGGGGCGTCGTGCTGCGGTCGACCTGGCAAAGGTGGAGCGCATTGCGATCCCGGGCCAGCCGGTCATGCTGCAGATGCCGCAGACGCTCAACGGCCTGATCAAGCGCCGTATCGCTTTCCTGACCGACTATCAGGATGCGGCTTACGCGTCGCGCTACGAGGCGCTGGTCAACACGGTGCGCAATGCCGAGGCGGCACTCGGCGCCGGCGACAAGCTCACGCGCGCGGTGGCGAAGTCGTACTTCAAGCTGATGGCGTACAAGGACGAGTATGAAGTCGCGCGGCTGTATACCGATGGCCGCTTCGTCGAACAGCTGAAGCAGCAGTTCGAGGGTAACTTCAGCAAGGGCGATTTCACGCTGAAATTCAACCTCGCTCCGCCGCTGTTTGCGAAGAAGGACAGTCAGGGCCGCCTCATCAAGGCGGAATACGGCTCATGGGTCTGGCATGGCTTCAAGCTCTTGGCAAAACTGAAGATGCTGCGCGGCACGAAGCTGGATGTATTCGGCTATACCGCCGAACGCAAAACCGAGCGTGCGCTGATCGACGAATACCGCGCCACGATCCTCGCGCTGCTGGACCGGCTCAATGCCGATAACCTGGCGCTGGCGGTGGAAATCGCCGCGCTGCCGGAGAAGGTGCGTGGCTTCGGGCATGTGAAGGAAAAGGCCTTGGCGCAATTCCGCGAGGAACAACAGCAGCTGCTGGATCGCTTCCAGTCGCAACCGGGCATGCCGCACGCCGCTTGAAGCTCAATCACTGAGCGGCAAGAGCACCAGTTTCCGGCCGACGCCATGTCGGCCGGAAACATTGTCAGGCAAGCGACGGCAAGCCGATTGACGACGTGCTACATTGACGTTAACGTAAACGTCATTAATGCGTTCCACCGCCTCCCCCCGAGGCGATAACAAAGAGACAATTCCATGACCGACCTCTCCGTTGCCCAGAAGCTGACCGACTACAAACCCGCCAACAAGGTCCGTTTCGTGACCGCCGCCTCGCTGTTCGACGGCCACGATGCCTCGATCAACATCATGCGCCGCATCCTGATGGCCAATGGCGCGGAAGTGATCCACCTCGGGCACAACCGGTCGGTCGACGAGATCGTGACTGCCGCCCTGCAGGAAGATGCGCAGGGCATCGCGATCTCCAGCTACCAGGGCGGCCACGTCGAGTACTTCAAGTACATGATCGACCTGCTCAAGCAGCGCGGCGGCGCGCATATCAAGGTGTTCGGCGGCGGCGGCGGCGTGATCGTGCCGGCCGAGATCGCGGACCTGCACGCGTATGGCGTGGCACGTATTTTCAGCCCGGAAGACGGACAGCGCCTCGGTTTGGCCGGCATGATCCTGTCGATGATCCAGGAATGCGACGTTGACCTGTCGACCTATGCGCCGACGAAAATGGACGCGCTGACCAAGGGCGACATGGTTGAGCGCCAGCGCCCGCTGGCACAACTGATCACGGCGCTGGAAAACGGCAAGGCCGACCCGAAATTCAAGACCGAACTGCACAAGGCCGCCGACACGATCAAGACCCCGGTGCTCGGCATCACCGGCACCGGTGGCGCGGGCAAGTCCTCGCTGACCGACGAACTGATCCGCCGTATCCGCCTCGACCAGGACGACAACCTGAACATCGCGCTGGTGTCGATCGACCCGTCGCGCCGCAAGTCCGGCGGCGCACTGCTCGGCGACCGCATCCGCATGAACGCGATCAATCCGTGGAATGGTCAGTCTCGCGTCTTCATGCGCTCGCTCGCGACACGTGAAGCCGGCTCGGAAATCTCGCAGGCGCTGCCCGACGTGATCGCCGCCTGCAAGGTAGCCGGCTTTGACCTCGTCATCGTCGAGACCTCGGGCATCGGCCAGGGCGACGCCGCCATCGTGCCGCACGTGGATGTGTCGATGTACGTGATGACGCCGGAATTCGGCGCCGCATCGCAACTGGAGAAGATCGACATGCTCGACTTCGCCGATTTCGTTGCGATCAACAAGTTCGACCGCAAGGGCGCGCAGGATGCATTGCGCGACGTCGCCAAGCAATACCAGCGCAACCGCGAACTGTTTTCCAAGAAGCCGGATGAAATGCCGGTGTTCGGCACGCAGGCGTCGCGCTTCAATGACGACGGCGTGACCGCGCTGTACCAGGGATTGCTGCCGAAGCTGACCGAGCATGGCCTGAAAGCAAAACCGGGCAAGCTGGCACCGGTCAACGTGCGCTGCTCCTCCGGCAAGAACGCGATTGTGCCGCCGGCACGTACCCGCTACCTTGCCGAGATCGCCGACACGGTGCGTGGCTATCACAAGAACACCGCCAAGCAAGTGAAGCTCGCGCGCGAGCGCCAGCAATTGCAGGAAGCCAAGCGCATGGCCGCCGCATGCAGCAAGACGGCGGATCTGGACGACCTGATCACCGAGCGTGACAGCGCGATGGATGCAAGCGCGAAGAAGCTGCTCGCGATGTGGCCGGACATGAAGGCCGCGTATGCCGGCGACGATTACGTGGTGAAAATCCGCGACAAGGAAATCCGCACCCGCCTGGTGCAGAAGACCCTGTCCGGCACCACGATCCGCAAGGTGCAGCTGCCGAAGTTCGAAGACCACGGCGAGATCCTGCGCTTCCTGATGGCAGAGAACGTGCCCGGCTCCTTCCCGTTCACTGCCGGCGTGTTTGCGTTCAAGCGTGAGAATGAAGACCCGACCCGCATGTTTGCCGGCGAAGGTGATGCGTTCCGCACCAACCGCCGCTTCAAACTGGTATCCGAAGGCATGGACGCCAAACGCCTGTCGACCGCATTCGACTCCGTCACGTTGTACGGCGCTGACCCGGCACCGCGCCCCGACATCTACGGCAAGATTGGCAACTCCGGCGTGTCGATCGCGACGCTGGACGACATGAAGGTGCTGTACGACGGCTTCGACCTGTGTTCGCCGACCACGTCGGTCTCGATGACGATCAACGGCCCTGCGCCATCGATCCTCGCGATGTTCATGAACACCGCGATCGACCAGCAGATGACCAAGTTCCGCGCCGACAACAAGCGCGAGCCGACCGATGACGAAGCCGCCAAGATCAAGGAATGGGTGCTGGAGAATGTGCGCGGCACCGTGCAGGCCGACATCCTGAAGGAAGACCAAGGCCAGAACACCTGCATCTTCTCGACCGAGTTCTCGCTCAAGGTGATGGGCGACATCCAGGAATACTTCGTGCACAACCGCGTGCGCAACTTCTACTCGGTGTCGATCTCCGGCTATCACATCGCCGAAGCCGGCGCGAACCCGATTTCGCAACTCGCCTTCACGCTGTCGAACGGCTTCACCTTCGTCGAGGCCTACCTCGCGCGTGGCATGCACATCGATGATTTCGCGCCGAACCTGTCGTTCTTCTTCAGTAACGGCATGGACCCGGAATACACAGTGCTCGGCCGCGTTGCCCGCCGCATCTGGGCGGTCGCCATGCGCGACAAGTACGGCGCGAACGAGCGCAGCCAGAAGCTGAAGTACCACATCCAGACTTCCGGCCGCTCGCTGCATGCGCAGGAGATCGACTTCAACGACATCCGCACCACGCTGCAGGCGCTGATCGCGATCTACGACAACTGCAACTCGCTGCATACCAATGCATACGACGAAGCGATCACGACGCCGACCGACGAATCGGTGCGCCGCGCGCTGGCGATCCAGCTGATCATCAACCGCGAATGGGGTCTGGCGAAGAACGAGAACCCGAACCAGGGCTCGTTCATCATCGAGGAGCTGACCGACCTGGTCGAGGAAGCGGTGCTGCAGGAGTTCGAACGCATCGCCGAACGCGGCGGCGTGCTGGGCGCGATGGAAACCGGCTACCAGCGCGGGAAGATCCAGGAAGAGTCGATGTACTACGAACACCTGAAGCACGACGGCACGCTGCCGATCATCGGTGTGAACACCTTCCGCAATCCGAAGGGCGATGCAATCCCGCAGCAGCTGGAGCTGGCGCGCTCCACGGAAGAAGAAAAGCAGTCGCAACTGAAGCGCCTGGCCGACTTCCAGGCGCGCAATGCGAAGGACGCGCCGGCGATGCTGGAGCGCCTGCAGAAAGCCGTCATCGACAACGAGAACGTGTTCGCCGTGCTGATGGATGCTGTGCGCGTCTGCTCGCTGGGCCAGATCAGCAATGCGCTGTTCGAGGTCGGCGGTCAGTATCGTCGCAATATGTAATCACCAGCGGCGCATTTCAGGAATGCCACTCCCGCTTTGGCGCGAGTGGCATTTTTTATATCCGTCCTTGCCCACGCAGCACAGCGTGACGCCTGCGCGCTCATGTTGTCATATTGATCACTGTAAACGCATTTTCACTTCGCACGTTTACAATGCTCGCGCTGCAGTATTGGCATGAAGGCAAACAAGTTGTCTTACTGTCGACGCATCCTGGGTGCTTCTGGATAAAGTTGTCCGGCCTGAGGAACTTTGCAGAAGCCGCTCGGCACTATTACTTGGTGGCTACAATGACGTCTATTGAATAGACACCTGTTGTCATTTGCCTGACGCTCGTGTGCGCTCCGGGATGCAAGATGCATCCTTTTTGTTTTCGCAAGGACCCGATTTGAAGCGTGTATTGATCATTCGACCCTCGGCCATCGGCGATGTGGTGTTCGCATCACCGATTGCGGCTGCGATCAAACGCAGCCACCCCGATGCACATGTTGCATGGCTCATCGAGCCGGGGATCGACGCGCTCATCGCCAACGATCCGTGCATCGATGAGCGCATCCTGCTGCCCAAGGGCGAATGGAAAAAGCTGTGGCGCGGCGGACAAAAGATGGAAGTGCTGCGCCAGGTCGCGGCACTGCGCCGGCAACTGCGCGAGGGCCGTTTCGATACCGTGCTCGACTTGCAGGGGCTGCTCAAGAGCGGCCTGTTCGCGTATCTGTCCAACGCACCACGCCGCATCGGCCTCGGCTCGCGGGAAGGCAGCCAGTGGATGATGACCGAGGTCTTGCCGCGCGGCGGCGACCCGGCACGCATCAGCTCGGAATACCTGCATCTGGCGCAGCACCTTGGACTCGACGTCGGCGACTTCATGCCGGGCCTGCACCTGAATCCGGATGCAGAAGCCAAGGCACTGAAACTGCTCGCCGAGCATGGACTCGCGCCCGGCCGCTATGCCGTGTTCGCCGCTTTCACCACGCGTCCGCAGAAGCACTGGTTTGCCGATGCCTGGCAGCGTCTTGCGCCGATGGTGCAGCAGGCCGGCCTCGTGCCGGTGCTCCTTGGCGGCCCGGCCGACCGCGAAGCCGCAGCCGACATCGCCAAGGGTGCGCCCGGATTGGTCAACCTGGTCGGGCAGACTGGTCTTGGCGAGGCCGCGGCACTGGTGCGCCACGCAGGCGCGCTCGCCGGCGTCGACACCGGCCTCACGCACATGGGGATTGCATTCGGGGTGCCGACAGTCGCCATTTTCGGCTCCACTTGCCCATATACAGTAACCGGTCGCGGCAATGCACGCGTGATCTGGCTCGGCATGGCTTGTTCGCCCTGCAAGCGCAAGCCGACCTGCGGCGGCGCGTGGACCTGCCTGCGCGACATTTCCGCGGAGCGCGTGATGAACGAACTGAACATTGTCATGGGACAGAAGGCATGAAGGTATTGCACGTCGAAGCAGGCAAGCACTACTACGGCGGCGCGCGCCAGGTTGCCTACATCATTGAAGGAATGGCTGCACGTGGTGTCGAAAATCACCTGGCCTGCCCTGTCGGCGCAGAGATTGCCGGCGCCGTCGGCAAGAATGGGAAGGTCCATGAAATCCGCATGGGCGGCGACCTGGATCTCGGCATGCCGCTGCGTCTCGCCAAACTGATCCGTGCCGTGCGCCCGGACGTCGTGCACCTGCATAGCCGGCGCGGCGCCGACCTGTGGGGCGGCGTCGCCGCAAAAATGACCGGCACGCCCTGCGTGCTGTCGCGGCGCGTCGACAATCCGGAAGCACGCTGGCAGGTCGCCCTCAAGTACCGCCTGTTCGACCATGTGATTACCATCTCGGAAGCGATTCGCGAGGTCCTGCTGTCGGAAGGTGTCGCACCGGAGAAAGTCACCTGTGTGCGCAGTTCCGTGGATGCATCGCCGTACTTGCAGCCGGTCGACCGCGATGCCTTCCGCCGCGAATTCAAGCTGCCGCCGTCATCCGTCGTGGTCGGCATGGTGGCACAGCTCATCCAGCGCAAGGGCCATTTCTACCTGATCGAAGCGGTCGACACACTGCGCCGCGACTATCCCGATCTGCGCGTCCTATTGTTCGGCAAGGGACCGCTGCAGGCGGAGCTCGAAGCGGAAATTGCGCGCCGCAAGCTCGATGGCATTATTTCCTTCGCCGGTTTCCGCAATGATCTGCCGAAATGGCTCGGCGGACTCGATATACTTGCTCACCCGGCCGACATGGAGGGCTTAGGCGTGTCATTGCTGCAGGCCTCCGCTGCTGCCGTGCCAATCATTGCCAGTCGTGCCGGCGGCCTGCCGGAAGCGGTGCAGGACGGCGTGAGTGGCTTGCTGATCCCGCGCGGTGATGTGGCCGCGCTGACCGCAGCACTGCGATGCCTGCTGGACGATGCAGGGCTGCGCAAGAAAATGGGTGATGGCGGCCGGGCGCGGATCCTCGCCGAGTTTTCGGTCGAGGCAATGGTGAATGGCAATCTGGCCATTTACGACAAGGTATTACAAGGACGCGCACGTGCTATTTCATTCTGACGCTTTACGGTTTTCTGCCGGCGATATCCGTCTTGCCCTTGCACTTGTGGCATACATTCTTGTGCTGGCGGTGCTTCCCGTCGTTTTGCCGGAAGATCAATTCCGCTGGACTTTTTCCGAAGCCGGGCCGTTCGAGCAGTTTGCCATCATTGCCTGGCTGTTCGCCGCACTGGTCGTTGTGGTGCGCATTCGCCCGCTCGGGCCACGGGCATGGGCTTTCGCCGTGCTGTGTGTGCTGTTTGCTGCGCGCGAGGCCGACTGGCACAAGGCCTTCACCGCCGACAGCCTGCTGAAGTCGAACTACTACCGGCATACCGTCGCACCGCTGTCGGAAAAGATGCTGGCCGGCATGGTGGCGGTGGCGGCAATCGCAGTGATCCTCTATGTCGGTTTCGTCATCGCACGCTTTCTGCTCCGCCAGGGCGGCTGGCGCTCGCGCGCGGGCATCTGGCTGATGTTCGCCACGGCGCTGGTGCTGGCGGGCAAAGTGCTCGACCGGGCTCCGGCGGTATTATTTGAAGAATTTGGCATCGCCCTGTCGCCTCTCGTTGGGCATTATGCGGCAGCCTTTGAGGAGGGCATGGAAGCGATCCACGCCCTGCTGCTGGCGTGGGCGGTCTGGATCAGCCAAACGGAAAAGCGCTTCCTTTCGTGAGATGTATCGCATCGGACGGCAAGCAGGTTGCCAATCCCTCGGGCAACGTTTGCATCAATGAATTGGATTAAGGAGTTAACTTGAAAGTCACCATCATCGGCACGGGTTATGTCGGACTGGTCAGCGGCGCATGTCTGGCGGAGACGGGCAATCATGTGCTGTGCCTCGACCTGGATCCCAAGAAAATCGAGATACTGGAAAACGACGGACTGCCGATACACGAGCCAGGCCTGCTGGAGCTGGTGCGCCGCAACCGGGCGGCCGGCCGCCTGCAGTTCACCACCGACATCGACCGCGCCGTGGCGCACGGTACGATCCAGTTCATTGCTGTGGGCACGCCGCCGGACGAGGACGGCTCTGCGGACCTGCAATACGTGCTGGCCGCGGCCCGCAATATCGGCGAGCGCATGACCGACTACAAGGTGGTCGTCGACAAGAGCACGGTGCCGGTCGGCACGGCGGACAAGGTCAAGGCGGTGATGGCCGAGGCACTGGGCAAGCGCAATCTCGACATTCCATTCAGCGTCGTTTCCAATCCCGAATTCCTGAAGGAAGGCGCGGCGGTGGAAGACTTCATGCGTCCGGACCGTATCATCGTCGGTGGCGACGACGAGCAGGCATTGCACCTGATGCGTGCGCTGTATGCGCCGTTTAACCGGCACCACGACCGTCTCATCGTCATGGATGTGCGCAGTGCGGAACTGACCAAGTACGCGGCCAATGCCATGCTTGCCACCCGCATCAGCTTCATGAATGAACTGGCAAACGTCGCCGACCAGCTCGGTGCGGACATCGAAATGGTGCGCCACGGCATCGGCTCCGACCGCCGCATCGGTTACGACTTCCTGTATGCCGGCTGCGGCTACGGCGGATCCTGCTTCCCGAAGGATGTGAGTGCATTGATCAAGACCGCGAAGGAAGACGGCAACATCACGCTCAATATCCTCTCCGCTGTCGAAGAAGTGAACCGCGCGCAGAAGCACATCCTTGGCAACAAGATCAAGGCGCGCTTCGGCAATGACCTGACCGGCAAGCGTTTCGCGGTGTGGGGACTGGCCTTCAAACCGAATACCGACGACATGCGTGAAGCGCCAAGCCGCACCTTGATTGCGGACCTGTTCGAGGTCGGCGCCACGGTCACGGCTTACGATCCGGTTGCGATGACGGAAGCACGCGCATTGCTTGGCAATGATGCCCGCTTCCAGACCGCTGACGACATGCTGTCGGCCTGCCAGGGAGCGGATGCTCTCGTCATCGTCACTGAGTGGAAAGAATTTCGTAGCCCTGACTTCGACGCTGTCAAAGCCGCATTGAAGAATCCGGTGATTTTCGACGGACGCAATCTGTACGACCCCGCGCTCATGGCGACCATGGGCATTTCCTACGAGGCGATCGGCCGCAACAACGCGCCGTCGGTACAGGCTGGCAAGGATGTCACGGCAGCATGACGCAGACAGTTGAGAGAGCGGCAGCTGCGCTGCAGGCGCTCGTTTCCTGGAGCGGCGGAAAAGATTCCTGCCTCGCACTATGGCGTGCGCGGCAGTCCGGCATGACGGTCCGCCGCCTCATTACCGCGCTGGATGAAACCGGCGAAAGCTCACGCTCGCATGGCGTCCCGCCTGCATTGATCCGTGCGCAGGCCGAGGCGCTGGGCGCGGAGATGCACTTCTACGAAACCTCATGGAAGAACTACGAAGAAAAGTTCGTCGCAACGCTTCGCGCTGCCCATGCGGACGGCATGACGCATGCCGTCTTCGGCGACATCGATCTCGTGCCGCATCGCGAGTGGGAAGAGAAGGTCTGCGCGCAGGCCGATATCATCCCCAGCCTGCCATTGTGGAATGAACCACGGCGCAAGCTGGTCGACGAGTTTCTTGCAGCGGGTTTCAGGGCTGTTGTCGTCTGCGTGAATGCAAATTTCCTCGGCGAAGAATTCTGCGGCCGCGAGTTTGACGCAAGGTTCCTTGCAGATTTGCCTGCGGGCGTCGACGCTTGCGGAGAGAACGGCGAGTTCCATACCTTTGTCTACGACGGTCCTGCATTTATGCATCCCGTAGCCTTCGAGCGCACGCAGAAAGAGCGTTACGAATCGCCGGCGGAATTCGGGGGCACGGTGTATTTCTTCCAACGCCTGCGCGCCGTTTGAGAACTTCGATCCGAAGCAAGAATTGCATTTCGACCAGTATTTCCAGGGGTAAGCCACATATTGAAAGAACTGTAACTTTGTGTGTTTAACAACCCCGTATGCACACCCCAGCGTCTAGACTTTGTTCATGCACTTCCTTGTTCAACTCTTGAAAGGTGTTACGCATGAACAAACTGATCGCCCTCCTCGTTTCCGGCCTCTTCGCAACGTCGGCATTTGCCGCATCGGCAACTGACACCACCACCGACAAGTCCTCCGGTGCCAGCGTCACTGCTGAAGAAAAGGCGATGAACAAGACCGACCGCAAGCTGAAGAAGGAAACTGCAAAGGCCGATGAGAAAGTCACCAAGGCCGACGCAAAAGCCGGTGCCGAAAAAGTAAGGGCCGATGCGAAGGCAAGCAAGAAGAAGGCGGAAGCACAGGCCGACAAGGCTGAAGCCGCCGCCGATGCCAAGGCAGAGAAGGCCGAATCGAAAACTGATTCCGTGACCAAGTAGTCAGGACATCCCTGGGTAGGATAATCAAGAAGGACGGCAGGCGCCTCCCTGCATTCCTGAAAAACTGTCAGCCAATTTGGGCTCCGCTTGCGGAGCCTTTTTTTCGTCCGGCAGGTTTTGATGCTTCGTTAATTTGATGCTGCGCTAAGCGGGATAACGGCGCAAGCCGTCGAGATCGAGCACCGTTACGCCGCCGTACTCTGCCTTCACCAGCCCCGCCTTTTCCAGCACTTTCAGCGAGCCGTTCACGCGCTGCCGCGATGCACCGCACAGGTAGCCGATCTCTTCCTGGGAGATCTTCAGCTTCGGGCTGATGCCCGGATTGAGCTGGGGATTGAACAGCGCCGCCAGGCAGCGCGCAAGGCGCCCCGTTGTATCGAGCATGCGATCGAACTCAACGAGCGAGATGAACATGCCGAGACGCTCGTTCAGCTGCGTCATCACGAAGCGGTTGAATCCGATGCTCGTGTCGAGCAGCCACTGAAAGGTGGCGCGCGGCATCAAGGCCAGGCGCGTGTCGCGCAATGCGATCACGTCATACTGGCGCGGTGTCGTCTTGAGCAACGAACCTTCGCCATACCAGCTGCCTCCAAGTACGCCGGTGAAGGTGATTGCCTTGCCCTCGGGTGACACGCAGCTCATTTTCACCAGGCCGTCGATGACGCCGATCCAGTGGTCGACGGATTCGCCCTTGCGGCAGACATAGCCACCGACGGGCACCGCGCGCTCGACCATGTCGGCCTCGATGCGTGCCATCTGTTCCCGCGTGAGGGACTGTGCCCAGGCGCTGGTGCGGACCATCTCAAGGAGCGAAATACTGTGGGAAGTCATGGCAGCCTATCTTGGAAGAGCAACGGGTACTGCGTGCTGATCATATCTGCTACGCCACGCCCTGCCAAGCGAACCGGCCGGGCGCAGCAACCGCGCGCGAATACTGGGATAATGTGCGCCCCGCCGCTCTACTGATTTTCCCCATGAATGCCGGAATCCTCTACGCTGCAACTGCCTATGCCATCTGGGGCGTCTTCCCGCTCTACTTCAAGGCATTGCAGGAGATCGCACCGATCAAGATCCTGATGCATCGCGTGGTGTGGTCACTCGCTTTCATCGTCGTGGTCCTCGCATGGCGCCGGCAATGGGCGTGGCTGCGCGATGTCGCGCGCAAGCCGAAGGTACTGGCCGGCTTTGCGGTGAGTGCCGTTCTGTTATCAAGCAACTGGTTCATTTACATCTGGGCGGTCAACAACGGTCGTGTCGTGGATGCCAGCCTCGGTTATTTCATCAACCCGCTGTTCAATGTGCTGCTTGGTTCGCTGCTGCTGCGCGAGCGCCTGCGACCGGTGCAATGGGGTGCTGTCGCGCTGGCCGCCTGCGGCGTCGCCTGGCTGACATGGCAAGGAGGGGAACTGCCGTGGATCGCGCTGCTGCTGGCCGCGACCTTTGGTTTGTATGGGTTGCTGCGCAAGACGGCGTCGCTCGGCGCGCTGGAGGGCCTCTCGCTGGAGACGCTGCTGCTGTTTCCGCTGGCAGCAGGCTACCTTTTCCTGCTGGCGCGCTCGGGACACAACGGCTTCCTGTCCGCGTCGACGGGAACGCAATGGCTGCTCGCCGCGTCCGGCCCGATCACGGCGATTCCGCTTCTGCTGTTTGCCTCCGGCGCACGCCGCATCCCGCTTTCGCTGCTCGGTCTGCTTCAGTACATCGGCCCGACGCTGCAGCTGCTGCTGGGCGTCTGGCTCTATCACGAACCCTTCGCCGGGGCACGCGTCGCCGGTTTTGCGCTGATCTGGGGCGCGCTGGCGGTGTACTCGCTGGAGAGCGTCTGGCAAACATGGCGAGCGCGCCAGGATTTGCGCAAGCGCGCATGAAAAAAAGCCGGTCGATGACCGGCTTTTTCGTTGGTGCGCTGACGCTTGATTAGAAGCGGTAGCCGATACCTACACCGATCAGCAGAGGATCGACCTTGACTTCGCTGACCTTGGTTGAGCCAGCCTTGACGTCGGCGCGAATCTGTACCTTCTTCACGTCGAGGTTGATCGACCAGTTCTTGTCGAGCTTGAAATCGACGCCCGCTTGTAACGCATAGCCGAAGCTGTCGTTTTCAAGCCTCAATCCACCATTGAGCTTTTCATCGGAGATGCGGGTGTAGTTAACACCTGCACCGACGTACGGGCTGATCTTGGCTTCCGGCGTGAAGTGGTATTGCAGGCTCAAGGTCGGCGGCAAGTGCTTGAAAGTGCCGATCTTAGTACCTGCTGCATAAACTTTGTGCTTCTGCGGATAGGTCAAGATCAATTCAGCAGCAATATTCGGAGTAATAAAGTACGAAATATCAATTTCCGGAATGGTTTTGTTGCTGATGGTAATTGCGTCTTTCGGTACACCTGCACCCTCGTCCGATGATTTATTCGCCGTATCAATATGTACAGCACGTGCACGAACCAGCAATGGGCCTTGTGCCATTGCTTCGGTTGCAACAAAGCCGAGGGCGGCGAGGGCCAAAAAGACTGCAGATTTTTTCATTTTCTTTCCCTTTTGAAGATTTGCCAGTGTGTAAAACTGCAAATCAGTCTATTGATTTGCATCAATTACATGGTTGATCTGAATCAAAGTAGCCCTACATTCTGTAGGTTTTTGGTTTTCAGTAATTTGTGAAACCCCGGGCTGCGCTGTGCACCCCGCTCTGGCACGCCATCAGGTATCCTTGCACTCTTCCCTTATCTCCGTTTCATCACCGGTATTTCTATGGCTCAATACGTCTACACCATGAACCGCGTGGGCAAGATCGTCCCGCCCAAGCGCCAGATCCTCAAAGACATCTCGCTGTCCTTTTTCCCCGGCGCCAAGATCGGCGTGCTGGGCTTGAACGGCTCCGGCAAGTCGACACTCTTGAAGATCATGGCCGGCATCGACAAGGACATCGAGGGTGAAGCGGTGCCGATGCCGGGCCTGAACATTGGCTACCTGCCGCAGGAGCCGCAGCTTGATCCGGAGATGACCGTGCGCCAGGCAGTTGAATCCGGCCTAGGCGAAGTCGCCGAAGCGCAGACCAAGCTCGATGCGGTGTACGCCGCCTATGCGGAACCGGATGCCGACTTCGACGCGCTCGCAGCCGAACAGGCCCGTCTGGAAGCGATTATTGCGACTTCCGGCGGCGGCAATCTCGACCAGCAACTGGAGATCGCGGCCGATGCGCTGCGCCTGCCGCCGTGGGATGCCAAGATCGGCGTGCTGTCCGGCGGTGAAAAGCGCCGCGTTGCGCTGTGCAAGCTCCTGCTGTCCAAGCCCGACATGCTGCTGCTGGACGAGCCGACCAACCACCTCGATGCCGAATCGGTGGAATGGCTGGAGCAGTTCCTGCAGCGCTTCCCCGGCACTGTCGTTGGCATTACCCACGACCGCTACTTCCTCGACAATGCAGCGGAATGGATTCTCGAACTCGACCGCGGCCACGGCATTCCGTGGAAGGGCAATTACAGCTCCTGGCTGGAACAGAAGGAAGCGCGCCTGAAGCAGGAAGAAGCGACCGAATCTGCGCGCCAGAAAACGATCCAGAAAGAACTGGAGTGGGTACGCCAGAATCCGAAGGGACGCCAGGCCAAGAGCAAGGCGCGCCTTGCCCGTTTCAATGAGCTGTCGGAATACGATTATCAGAAGCGCAACGAGACCCAGGAGATCTTCATCCCTGTGGCCGAGCGCCTCGGCAATGAAGTGATCGAGTTCAAGAACGTCTCCAAGGCTTTCGGCGACCGCCTGCTGATCGACAACTTGTCCTTCAAGATTCCCGCCGGCGCCATCGTCGGCATCATCGGTCCGAACGGCGCAGGTAAATCGACACTGTTCCGGATGATCGCCGGCAAAGAGCAACCGGATTCCGGTGAAGTGGTGATCGGGCCGACCGTCAAGCTGTCGCTGGTCGACCAGTCGCGTGAAGATCTGGAGAACAAGAAGACCGTGTTCGAGGACGTGTCGAACGGCGCCGACATCCTGACGGTCGGCCGCTTCGAGATGCCGTCGCGCGCGTATCTCGGCCGCTTCAACTTCAAGGGTGGCGACCAGCAGAAGATCGTCGGCAACCTGTCCGGCGGCGAGCGCGGCCGCCTGCATCTGGCGAAGACGCTGCTCCAGGGCGGCAACGTGCTGCTGCTGGACGAACCGTCGAACGACCTCGATGTGGAAACGCTGCGCGCACTGGAAGATGCTTTGCTTGAATTTGCGGGCAGCGTGATGGTGATCTCGCACGACCGCTGGTTCCTCGACCGTATCGCGACGCACATCCTTGCGTTCGAAGGTGATTCGCAAGTGGTGTTCTTCGACGGGAACTACCAGGAATACGAAGCGGACAAGAAGAAGCGTCTCGGCGAGGAAGCCGCAAAGCCGAAGCGTATCCGTTACAAGCCGATCACGCGCTAAGCTCTACGCACTAAGCCCTGCCCTGCAGCACACCGCAAACAAAAAGCCCGCATGTCGAAAGGCCATGCGGGCTTTTTATTATTTCGCGTTGATTCCCCGGTACGGAGTTGCGGCACACGCAGTGTCTCCGCCGCCGGCAGCCACGCGAGACTACAACGCCACGCTTACCCGCTTCGGCGGCGCGTTTGCGCTTATCGCCCGACGGGCTGGACGACCGGCAGTCCGGCCTTTTCCCACGCAAGCATGCCGCCAACGACATTGCGGATTTCGCCAAAGCCTGCCTTCTGCAGGATCTCTGCGGCAACCATGGAGCGTCTGCCGGAGCGGCAGATCAGCACGACCGGTTTGTTCTGGTAGCCGTTGAGTTCCTTCAGGCGCGTGTTCAACTGGCCTACGGGAATCAATACGCTGCCCGGCGCATGGCCGGCAGCATATTCCTCCGGTTCGCGCACGTCGATCAGCAGCGCGCCCTGGTTCTTCATCTGCTGCGCCTGCTGCACGCCGACGTGCTGTAGCGCTTCGGCCTGCACCGGTGTAATGCCAATGCTGACAGTCAGCATCAATGCGGCGGTGAGGCAGGGCAAGGAAAGAGTTTTCATGTTCATGGTCCTGTTGCGGGGCGCGCCGCACAATCGGCTCGGTTCGGTGGAAAGTATAAACCGCTCGCGTTGGTGCGCCCAAGCGTGCCGAGACGTGCCTTCTGTCAGGTCACCAAAGACACGGCATACAGGCAACGGCCGCTGCCTTCTCCCTCCTTTGCCTCAGTAACACTGGCGGCTCACTCACCACCACGACCCCAGGCGCATTTCGTGATGCCTGTTCAGTCCACGGCGCCCTGCTCGCGCAACCAGTGGACCAGCTGTTGCAGTCCGTCCTGATGAATGGAAATCGAGCTGGAAACGAGGCCGCTTCCCGGCACCTCTTCCTTGATCTGGAATTCAACGGAAGAGTCATTGCCGTGATGCAGGCTGACCACGAGCTTGTCGGTTCCGATATCGCTGGAGTTCTGGATGATCGCCTGCCCCGTCGGGGATGATTGAAAAGTCGAGTGCATAATGCCGCTCCGCTTGGTATGCCGGACGCGGACAGCGCCTCCGGTACGCATCATCGATCCGCTTGCCGGAAAGGCAAATCACTTCCGATCCGGCGAATGCGAAATCCCTAACACACTAGGTCAAAAACTGTGGAATAGCGAGGTGGCGCAGGAAAGAACGATGCATTCCGCCAGCAAAAATCCGCATTATTATCATCATCATCACGCGCCTGTGGCTGCCGCAGATCGCAAGCGGCTTACTAGGCTGTGTTTGACAAGCGTAGCGAGCGGTTCGGAGTGGTGTCGAGGAGCGCACGCGTACGACTGGTACGCCGAGCACCGCAGACATCAATCCGGGCCGCGCAGTAGCTTGTCAAACACGGCCTAGAATGAATGCAGCCAGCAAGGAATCTCATGCCACTGAATCTTCTTTTCCCGCCCGGGCCGCTGTATGCGCATTTCAGGGGCGTCGAGGATGCGCTCGACTACGCGAAGAACCACCATGAGCGGCAACGCGCACTCGAAGTGGCGTATCCGGATTTTTACGATCCCGATGTGCACGCGATCGTGCTGGCGTTCAACCTGCGCATCATCGGCCGCAAGATGGATGCGCTGGCAGCCGCCTTTCGTGCCTTGATACCGACACAGGCTGGGAGCGTTTCCGACCGTACCCGGGAACTGCTGGCGGCCCTGCAGCAGTACAACGCGGCCGTGGCAGTCCGCGATGCGTGGGACAACCCCGTGCAGGCATCGCTGAACGTGCTTGACCTCGCGTTTGACTGCCTTGCGTCGCTGGAGAAAGACATTCACCTGTTCGAGCTGAAATATCGCGGCTGAAAATTGATCCAGATTATGTGCTGGGTATGCTTCTTGCGAGCAAAATAGCCATAACGCAATTCTTTAATTTTGCAGCACGCCACGCGGCTTATTGGTTACTGTCGTCTTGGCCCTGCTTGGCTGTGTCGTCGAAGCGGATAGGGAAGGCAGTCAAATGCAGCATGCCCGAAGTGTACGGCTGGAGCTGCACCGTCATTGATTGTGATGTGTCGAGCACTTGCTTTGCATCGTTTTTGTGCAGACGCCTGATTTGCTGTTCCACGTCACGGCCAAGGGATGGACACCGCAACAATGCCGTTTGCTTTACGCATAGCTGCATGAGGATTCATTTTTATCATTGGGGGATTAACATGTTGCGCCGAACGTTGCTCGCGCTTTCCATTGCCGTCACATGCACCGGTGTCATGGCCACATATGCAGTGGCTGCGCCGACCACTGCGACGGCCGCTGCCATTCCGGGTGCCGGCGAACTGATCAACGAATCCGGCCGCCTGCGGATGCTGACCGAACGCATGGGCAAGGCGTATGCGCAAATCGCCTTGAACGTGATGCCGGATCGTGCCCAGGATCAGCTTGCGCAGTCGCAGAAGCGCTTTGAAGAAAATCTCGTGTTCGTCGCCCGCGGTGCAACAACGCCGCAGCTCAAGGCAGCGCTGGAAGCGGTAAAAACCACCTATGCGCAGTATGCCGCGGTGCTCGCCAAGCCCGCCACCAAGGCCACGGTGGCCGACGCACATCGCCTGACCGACAAGCTGGTGTCGGAGGCTGAACACCTGACCGCAGCGTTTCAGGGCCAGGCGGCTGTTTCCACGGCGAAGATTGTGAACGTCTCGGGCCGTCAGCGCATGTTGTCGCAGCGCCTGGCGCGCATGTACTTCGCCGCGGCACTCGGCATGCCGGCAGGCGACATGGAGAAGTTTCGCGGGGAATTCCAGAGTGCCCTGACCATGCTGGAGTCGGCGCCGCTGACGAGCGTCGAGATCAAGCGGGAAATCGACCTCGCAAAGACGCAGTGGCTGTTTGTGGAACAAGCGCTGCAGGGCAAGGGCGGCGCAGCGGATAACCTGAAGAATGTGGCAACAACCAGTGAGCGCCTGCTCGAGACGATGGATAACCTCACCTCCCTCTACAGCAAGGCGCTCAAGGCACTGACGGGCTGAGCCAAGTTTCCATGATCCTCAATGATGCATCGGCGGGCATCCGCGATGCATCGTGCCCCGGCAAAACGCTGACGTGCAATTGTTCGCCGCACATAGCAGTACGCCGCCGGGCGCAACCCTTTCCGCCACCTCTTCCGGCGGCTACTCTTCCATTCCGTTCAACGCTTCAATATCGGCGATCGCCATGCGCAGCATCAGGTCCGGCGTCGCCTCGTGCGGCGCCATGCCGGCGGCCAATGCATCGGGAAAGGATTTTTTCATTTGCCCGCCACGGTGGATGAAATACTCTCCTTGATCGTACTCAATTGTATAAGTGAGGTGTTGGCCTCCCCGACGCGTATATTCGTAGACGGGCATTATGGTTCTCCCATGTTGTCAGCAATCTGCACTTTCACATTAGCATATGACGCCATCGTGGACTGCCACGTTAAATCAAGTCTGGCATAACGCAAGAGTGCCATGCCTTCGGAATTCATTGGTGAGTATGAAATTGAATACACCGGCGTACATCTGGTTGACGGTGAAGGCTGGGCTGCGTATGTCACCGTGTATGGCCCCTCAACCAATCCCATGCACCGTACTCCGCTCTTTCCTTATCACCGCGTTGCGGTGGAAACAGTCTTTCCGACGGAGCAGGCTGCGGAGGAAGAGGCGCGCGAGATTGCAAGGTCTCTGTTGAAGTAGTTGAAGGCATTTTGCGCCGCATCATATTCCCTCTGGATGCGGGTCGCACCTCAGCACCTGCTGCCTATATTGGTACTTCCTTGTATCGGCTCCCGCAAGGGGTTTATGGAGGTATGCAATGAAGGTAGTGATCGTTGCCGCATTTGTCACCGTACTTGCCGGCTGTGCCGGTACGAGCGGCTATTCCAACGATAGTACGGGTTCCGGTTCCTCTTCGCGCCCTGGCGATCCTCTTGAACGCGATCCTGTTTTCAATTCCTGGATCAGCTGACACCCATACCAATCTCCCTGGCAAAGGGTGGCTCGATCCAGAGCTTGGATAAAGGCTGCCCCTCTTTCGCAAACTGATACACGACGCTCTTTGAGGTATCTCAAGCTTTAGTGCGCCGCACCATCTACGACTGGTTATTCGGCACACGCCTGCCTATAGTGGAAGCAAACAGCGTAGTGCGAGGGAGGAGTAGTCAATAACGCTTTCAATGGAGTTCGAAATGAAAACACTTCCTGTCATTCTCGCGGTTATGTTGCTGGCCGGCTGCAGCAGCACAGGGATGAGTGGCGGTGGCTCTGGCATGAGTGGTTCTGGCTCGTCGATTGAGCAATGGAACCGGGAGCATCACACCGATCCTTCCGATACCTATTTCGGCGGCTGACCTGTACCGCATCTTTCTTTCCGCGGGCTCACGCCCCTTAACTGTCTGAGGCAGCCTTCATGCACCGCATGGAGCGGTGCATGAAGGCGTCACATTCAGCCGCTCCTGCATAGTGCGGGTGCCTGTACGAAAGCGTCGCATCACTCGCGATGAGTCGAGAGGTAGTTTGCTGCACTCCGTCTGCACAAGTGCATACGAATAGAGCTGTTTCAATCCGGCTGCTGCCGGCAGCGACGTGCATGCTCGCCTATTGCAGTACGCGGCTTGCCGCTTCAGCATGTTTTGCGTGCATGTCAGCCGAACAAGCTGTCGCAGCCTTGCGACGCCCCTTCACAGTTTTCACTGGTGCGTCATTCTTCCCGGACAAACCGGACTTACAATCGCGACGCGAGCCGCATCATTCGAGGATGCGTGGCGCAGAGAAGCGGTGTCATGCCCGGAAAAAATGGAACAGATATTAAGTGTGTTGTACGGCGCGTCCGGCATTGCCGCGTCGGCCTTGTATGTCCCCCAGATCTTGAAATACCACCGTGATCCTGATGCACGGGTGTCGATATCGCTGCTTTCCTGGGGTGGATGGATTGCGATTGCCCTGGTCACCATCATGTATGCGCTCCTTGTAGTAAAGAGCCATCTGTTCGCAATGGTGGCGAGCCTGAATGTGGTCGCGCAGCTGACGGTACTGCTGTACGGTTTGACTGCGCGGTTCGGCCGAAGCGCCACAGCAGCTGCCGGCAAATCTGCGCTCGAATAGCATCCCTTTTTTCAGCATCCCTCTTTTCGCTCGAGTTCATCAAGTCAAGAATTCGAGACTTGCCGCACATGCAATTTGCCAAAGAATTAATCAAGAAGTTTCATCCATTAGTTCTTTTCATACTGCTATAGTGAACTGAAGAAAATCGCGGACCACCTGTATATATGAATCATGTCTCCTGCCAAGCGGTAAAGCACAAGCTGCGCAGCCCGGGCGGTATCGTGATGCTGTATGCGGTATTCGCGTTCCTCTGGATCGCTGCTTCGGATCGCCTGCTGTTCTTTGCCTTCCCCGATCCCGCCCAGTTCGAGCGGATCAGCACCCTCAAGGGTTTTCTTTTCATCGCCGTCACCGGCACCCTGCTCTACCTGTTGCTGAAGGCCTGGCACGGTTCGCTGACCGGCGCGATGGCGGCCTCGGCGCTATACCGCGAACGCCTTGAGCGCGTGCTAAAGGGAAGCAATGACGGCTGGTGGGACTGGGACCGGGAGAGCGGCCGGCTTTACTGTTCGCCGCGCTGCTGGGACATGCTCGGTTATGCGGAGGGTGAACTGCCGGGCGACTCCAATCTGTGGCGTGTACTGATGCATGCGGACGATGCTCCGCTGGCCGAGCAAGCCTTTAACGATGCGCTCTCCCAGGGAGAACAAACCTGCTCCATCGAAGTTCGGCTGCGACACAAGGAAGGCCATTATCTTCCGGTGCTGATGCGCTACCTGATCCAGCGAAACGCGGATGGCACGCCGTCGCTGGTCTCGGGCACCACCATGGATCTAAGCGAGCAGAAGCGTTCGGAGGAAAGGCTGCGGCAGGCCGCCGCGGTCTTCGAGGCGACGCGCGAAGGCGTGATCGTTACCACCGCCGAGCGCAGCATCCTGCTGGTCAACAAGGCGTTCTGCGACATCACCGGCTACACCGAAGCGGAAGTCGTCGGCAAAAAGCCGCGCATGCTGAGCTCCGGCCGCCATACGCCGGAGTTCTATCGCGACATGTGGCAATGCATCGCGGCCAACGGCCACTGGCGGGGCGAGATATGGAATCGCCGCAAGAACGGTGAAATCTATCCGCAACTGCTGAGCATCAGCGAGATATGCAACAACGCCGGTGCGGTGATGAATTACGTTGCGGTCTTCGCCGACATTTCCCGCCTCAAGGAATCCGAAACCAAACTCGACTTCCTCGCGCACCACGACCCGCTCACGAATCTGCCAAACCGCTTGCTGCTGCTGTCGCACCTCGAGCACGGGATACGCACGGCGCAGCGCGACAATGCGCAGCTGGCACTGCTGATGCTGGACCTGGACCGCTTCAAGGATGTGAACGACAGCTTCGGCCACGCCGCCGGCGACGAATTGCTGCAGCAAGTGGCCGAGCGCCTGATGTCGCGGCTGCGCGGGATGGATACCGTCGCACGGCTGGGCGGCGACGAATTCACGGTGATGCTGCAGAAAATCTCGCATCCGGAAGACGCAGCGGTCGTCGCCAGCGAGATCATGTCCAGCCTGAGCAAACCATGGACACTGTCCAACGGTACGGAGGTCCGTATCGGGGTGAGCATCGGCATCAGCATCTTTCCCGAGCACGGCACCACCACGCACGACCTGCTGCAGCATGCGGATGCCGCGCTGTACCAGGCCAAGCATGAAGGACGCGGCTGCTTCCGTTATTTCTCGCAGAGCCTCACTTATGCAGCGCGCGAACGCATCGGCCTGGAGACGCGCCTGCACCGGGCGATCGAACAGGGAGAGCTGCGCGTCTATTTCCAGCCCCAACTGGACATCGCGACCGGCCGCATAGTAGGAGCCGAAGCGCTGGTGCGCTGGCAGGATCCGCAGGAAGGCCTGATCCCACCGGGGCGCTTCATCCCGGTGGCGGAGACGACCGGCCTGATCGACAGCATCGGCGAATGGATGCTGAGGCAGACCTGCATGCACGGCAAGCGTTGGCTGGACGCCGGCCTGCCGCCGATCACCCTGGCGGTCAACATTGCGCCGCGCCAGTTCATCCAGGGCGATGTCGGCAAAACCGTGGCAGCGGTGCTGGCGGAGACCGGCTTTCCCGCCGCGGGGCTGGAGCTGGAAGTGACGGAAGGTGCGCTGATGGAGCGCGAAAAGGACGTCGCACATCTGCTGCATCGCCTGCGTGAACTGGGCGTGCGGCTGGCCATCGACGATTTCGGCACCGGCTACTCCTCGCTGGCGCACCTGAAGCGCTTCCCGCTCGATGTGCTCAAGATCGACAAGAGCTTTGTCCAGGATATTCCGCACAGTCAGGACGACTGCGCCATTGCCGCCACGATTGTCGCGATGGGACAGTCGCTCGGCTTCAAGGTCCTCGCCGAAGGCGTGGAGAACAAGGAACAACTCGCCTTCCTGCGCTCGCTCGGCTGCGACAGCTATCAGGGCTATCTCGCGAGCCGCCCGGTGCCCGTGGAGGATTTCGAGCGCCTGCTCGCGTCCATGGCGCAGCGCTGAGTCTCCGTCTGAAATCCTGATGTGCAACCGGGCCTGCTATGCAGCCCGGTTTTAACCGGGACGCGGCAGTTTTTCAAACGGGTGCGGGCACTACTTACGGCTTGAGCACCACCTTGATGCAGTCGTTCTGCTTGTTGCAGAAAATATCAAAACCGTAAGGCGCATCGTCCAGCGGCAGCGTGTGCGTGATCACGAAGGTCGGATCGATCTCGCCCTTCTGGATGCGCTCCAGAAGCGGCTTCATGTAGCGCTGCACATGCGTCTGCCCGGTCTTGATCGTGAGCGAGCGGTTCATCACCGATCCCATCGGAACCTTGTCGAGGAAGCCGCCGTACACGCCGGGGATCGACACCACCCCCCCGTTGCGGCAAGCCATCAATGCCTGCCGCAGTGCGATCGGGCGGTCGGTCTCCACCGCGAGCGCCTGCTTGACCCTGTCGTACGCCCCCATGAAACCCATGCCGTGCGCTTCCATCCCGACCGCGTCGATGCACGCGTCCGGACCACGTCCGCCGGTCATTTCCTTCAAGGCCGTGGCGACGTCCACCTCTTCATAGTCCAGGGTTTCGGCATTTACTTTTTCCCGTGCCATGCGCAGGCGTTCCGGGAAGCGGTCAATGCCAATCACGCGCTCTGCCCCGAGCAGATAGGCGCTCTGGATCGCAAACAAGCCGACCGGGCCACAGCCCCAGACCGCGACCACCGCGCCGGGCTTGATCTCGCAGGCTTCCGCCGCCATGTAGCCGGTCGGCAGGATGTCGGACAGGAACAGCACCTGTTCATCGGTCATGCCATCCGGGATCTTGATCGGCCCGACGTCCGCAAACGGCACGCGCGCGTATTCCGCCTGCCCGCCCGCATAGCCGCCGGTCAGGTGCGAATAGCCGAAGATGCCGGCCGGCGAGTGGCCCCACATCTTTTCCGCAATTGCCGCGTTGGGATTGGAGTTCTCGCATACCGAATACAGCTGCTCGTGGCAGAAGAAGCAATTGCCGCACGCGATAGGAAACGGCACCACCACGCGGTCGCCGATCTTCAGCGTCTTGACCTCGCTGCCGATGTCGACGATCTCGCCCATGAATTCATGGCCGATGATGTCGCCCTTCTCCATCGTCGGCACGAAGCCGTTGTACAGGTGCAGGTCGGAGCCGCAGATTGCCGTCGAGGTGATGCGCACGATGGCGTCGCGCGGGTTGAGGATCTGCGGATCGGGAACGTTGTCAACGCGGACATCCCGTTTGCCATGCCAGACATTTGCTCTCATCCCGGTGCTCCTTTACGTAACAGTCGGCCGATCACGCCGCGCGGACCTGACGGTTGCCCGACCGTTGTCGGAATCTCGCCCGTCTCGATCAGCCACTTGAAGCGGCGCAGGTCTTCGTCGATCTGCTGCGAGGGTTCCTCGCCGAACAGCTTGGCGATCATCGCCCCAGCCATGCCGGCCGGCGGCACGTAGTGCAGCTCGACGCGCACGATGGTGCCGTGCCCGCCCGGCGCGCGCTCGAAGCGTACGCTGCCCGCATTGTCGATGCCGGAGCCCTCGATGGAGCGCCATGCAAGATACTGGTTCGGCTCGTCGGCAATCAGTTCAGCATCCCAGGAGAAGCTGGTGCCGGCCGGCCCCTTCGCCCGCCAGTGCGTGCGGTTGTCGCCGGTGCTCTTGACCGCCTCCAGATGCTGCATGAAGCGCGGGAAGCTCTCGAAGTCATGCCAGAAGCGGTAGCATTCCTCGGCTGGACGATTGACCGTGATGCTCTTGGTCACATGCAGTTCGGTTTCGGGCTTCTTGCCCTGCTCGATGCGTTCGCGCCGCGCGTTCTCCATGCTGGAGATCACGTCGAGAACCGCCACACCTGCGACCGCCGCAGTCGCCAGATTGATCCGCCGCCGCCGGCTTTGCGGCGAGCGCGCCGCCATGCCGAGCAGCGCCAGGTCCATCGCATCGCCGGCCACGCGCGTCCATAACCAGTTGGATGACTGGCGCTGGCTCAGGATGCCGACGCCGCTGAGAATCTCGCGCGTACCGAGTGCGCGCACCAGGCGTGGGTGCTGCTGTGTACCGACCAGGCGCGATACGCCGCGCGGCGCAAGAAGCTGTGCCAGTCCCAGGCCGATGCTGAACCAGCCGAGCGCTTTTGCGAGCTGCGCAGCGCGGCCCAGCGATTCGGCCTGGTAATACGTGTCATGGCGGGGAGAGGTGCGCGGGTATTGCGAGGATGTGTATTGAGCGGGGATTTCTTCGTTTACAGGTGGCAAAGCCTTCCTTGTACCACCTGTCTGGCTGGAACCGACTGCTTGATCTTGCATGGTGTTTCCTCCATGGTGACTGCGCGCCTGTTGCCCGTCGCAAGGAAGGGGGTAACCTGGATGCGCACGCCAAATAACATGGCTAACAGGCTGTTCAGGTCAAATTAGTCACTCGTCAACATGGAGTAGTTCCCGCCCCGGTATCTCGCTGGTGTTTCTTCCTGTGCTTGCCCGCACGACACCTGTTTGCCGCATAGATAGTCTTGGTCCGTCTTGCACTCGATCTCCGGCAAGCACATTGCGCTGCCGCGCATTGGTCAGGTGACGATAGCGGTCGAGGCATCGTTCACGCCGAAGTCAAAGACCTTAAGTGCGCCCGCACGAAATCAGCATATGCATCGCCATTTCGGATACGCCTGCGGGACTGGAAGGACGCAGGAAGAAATCGGCGCTCGCGTGCTGCGTGGCTTGAGGAACTGTCTGGTCGGGGCCGCAAAAGCCGGCCTGGCCGGTGGCGCCCTGCGGGGAGCGGTATTTCAGCGGAGACGCACGGTAGATGTGACGATGCGCTGTGGCGCTGTGGCGCCGTTACGTGTCGGCCTGCCCGTCTTTCTTTTCACGACCGGTGATGGTCGTCGCGACTTCTTCGAAGGTTTCCCACGACAGCTCGGTTACTTCGGGCTTGGGGATGTGGCGGTAGTTTTCCAGTCCTTCGTTGATGTACTCGTCCGACACCTCTTCCGGCTTCTGGCCCTCGCCACCGCCGGGTGCGGGATCGGACTGATCGGCAGTGGCCGCATTGGCCTCGGGATCCTGCACGACGACGGATTGCACGGCCTGCGCAGCCTCCTTGATCGGGAAGCGCCAGTAAACCTTGTCGAGCTCGAGGCTGCAGGCGCGGCGCACATGCTCGCGCAGCGTCATTTCGATAATGTGCGACAAGCGGAACCGCTTCATCGGCTCGGATTCCACGACGGCGGTGTACATGCCGCTGTTGTCCATCGGCGTGGCGTCCACGGCGACTTCGACGCCGCTGCGGCGGAAGTAGTCGAGGATGACAGCGCGGATGGCAGCGATGTCGCGTTGCGTGCGAAGTGCCTTTTTCCTGGCCTTGGCGGTATGAACGATGATGCCGGCAAGCAGCGCGGCAAGCAGGACCAGCAACGTCAGGGTGACAGGATCAACGTTGAGAGACATTCTTGATCATCGTTTCGCTTGGGGGAGAGCCAGAATCATATCACTCCATATTGCGAAATGAATTGAATTCCTGCAAATCCTGCAGAGTCATTTCGGCGCCAGCGCCCTGCGCTGCCGGCCATGCCCTGCGGTCAGGATGACTTGGCAAGCAGCGTGAAATGCTCGACGACCGGTGGTGCAGCAAAGTACGGCCCGACGATGCCGCGCCATTCCTGGAAGGCCGGGGACTGCCGGAAATCGACGGTATGGTTTTCCAGCGTCTCCCAAAAGATCATCAGCACGTAGCGCTCCGGCGACTCGATACCCTTGTTGATCTTGTAACCCTGGAAGCCCTTGGCCTTGGAGATCACATGGTCAACGCCGCGCTGGATGGCGGCGTCGAATTCGGCTTGCTTGCCGGGCTGGATGCGAATGTCGGCGAGTTCGAGAATCATGGCAATGTCGTGGGAAGGTTGTGACAGAGCGCGATTATTACATCTTTATGCGCGTGCGCGAGCGCCTCGCTTGCGCCTTGGAGAGATCGACGGCGCAACGTCCTGCAGGCGCTCCTGCAACAGCGCGACCACCGCTGCCTCTTCGGGGCTCAGCGCATGCAGGTCTTGCATCATCTCCTCGCGCGCACTCTGCCGCAGCGCATCAAGCATCGTGCCATCAAGATAGGATTCGATGACGGCCGGATGCACATAGCATTTGCGGCAGATCGACGGCGTGTTGCCGAGCCTTTCGGCCACTGCCTCGATTGCGCGCACGATGTTCTTGCGCGCCTGCGCCTCCGAGTCGAACTTTTCATACTCCTGCAGGGCCAGCGCCGCCAGCACGGTGCCGGACCAGGTACGGAAATCCTTTGCCGTGAAATCTTCACCGGTCAGCGAGCGCAAATAGTCGTTGACGTCGGCAGAGCCGACCGAACGCTGGCAACCGTCGTCGTCCACATACTGGAAGAGTTCCTGCCCGGGCAGGTCGCGCACACGGCGAATGATGCGCGCAAGTCGCCGGTCCTCGACCCTGACCGCATGCCAGACGCCGCTCTTGCCGCGAAAACGGAACTCCACTTCGTTGCCGTCGATGCGTACATGGCGGTCGCGCAATGTGGTGAGCCCGAAGGATTTGTTGTTGCGTGCGTACTCTTCATTCCCGATGCGCATCATGGTCGCCTGCAGCAGGTAGACGATGGTGGCGACGACCTTTTCCCGCGGCAGCCCCGGCTTCTTCAAATCCTCGTCCACCTGTTTGCGGATGCCCGGCAACGCCTTGCCGAAGGCGATCATGCGCTCGTATTTCGCCTCGTCGCGCACGCTGCGCCAGCGCGGATGGTAGCGGTACTGCTTGCGCCGCTTTGCGTCACGCCCGGTGGCCTGGATATGGCCGTTCGCCCATGGACTGATCCACACATCGGTCCAGGCCGGAGGAATCGCGAGGGATTTGATGCGCGCCAGTGTCGCTTCGTCATTCACCGGCTTGCCGTCGGCATCGACGTAGCGGAAGCCGCTCTTGAGCGCTACGCGCGAAATGCCGGGAATCTCGTCGGTGACATGGCGCAGGCCGATTTCGGCTGCCCCCGGGCTAGCGCTCGTGGCGGAAGGTACAGTCGGTTTCATGGGTTTCGTTTGCTCCGTAGCTGGCCGGCATCGCTGCCGGCGTCATCACTGCCGGAGAAACTGCCCCGGCTCAGCCCGTCATTGCTTCCAGTCGATCGGTGCCGATGTGCATCGGGATCGACATCTGCAGCAGCGTGCCCTGCCCCGGAGTGCTCTCGATGCGCAGTTCGCCGCCGAGCATGGCGACACGTTCCTGCATGCCGATCAGCCCGAAGCGCCGCACCTTGCGGCGGTCGCTCGGATGCATGCCGATGCCGTTGTCCTGGATCGACATCCACAGCTGCCTGTCGTCAATGCGCAGCTCGACGCGCACCTGCGATGCACGCGCATGGCGGCCGATGTTGTTCAGCGACTCCTGCAGGATGCGGAACACGGCGGTCGCCTGCGCATCGGCCACTTCCTGGCAGTCGTCGTCCATTTCGAGCTCGCACGGGATGCCGTTGCGCCGCTCGAACTGCTTCACCTGCCAGTCGATCGCGGCCTGCAAGCCCAGGTCCAGGACCGGCGGACGCAGGTTGTTCATGATGGTGCGGATCGATTTCATCGTGGTGTCGATGTGTTCCAGCGCCGCTTCGGTCCGGTCCCGCAGCAGGGGATGCCGGTCGCCGGCGCGCGCATGCAGCGTTGCCACGTCCAGGCGCAGTGCGAGCAGGTTCTGGCCCAGTTCGTCGTGCACCTCGCGCGCAATGCGCTTGCGCTCGTCTTCGCGGATACGTTCCTGGTAGGCGGCAAGCTCGCGCAGCGTTGCCTGCGACTGGCGCAAGGCGCCCTCGGCATTGCGGCGCTCGGCAATCTCATGTTCAAGCTGGTTGATCACTTCGCGCAGCTTGTCGGTACCGGGCAGCGGCGCCGCCTTGCGGATCAGGGGCCAGAGCAGGATCGCGGTGGCGATCGAAGCAACCGCGGCGATGGCCCTGACGGCCGCGTCCAGCCAGTAGACGGGGCTCCAGATGGTCCAGATCTTGATGAAGTGGGTCGTGCCTGCAGCAAAAATGAAGATCGCGAACATCACGTAGATCCAGTTGAACTGGATATTGATGCGCGTGTAGACGAAATAGAGGAGCGCTACCGAGATGGAATAGAAGGCGATGCCAAGTGTTGCATCCGAGACAAGGTAGGTCCACAGCAGTTCCGGCAACCACAGATAGCCGCTGCCTTGCGGCGTGAATCCCGCGCTGGAAAACCATTGAACGATTGTGCTCGCCACGCTGCTTTCCCTCCTCGTATTGCACGGGCCTGCTTATCGGCACGAAGTGGCACGAACCGGCTCGAACCGCCACATACCGGTCAAATTCCGGCTAAATACCGATGTATGCCGGTGTCCGGCTCCCGTGTACCGGGCGCCGGCTTGCCTGTGCAAAACTACTGATAGTTGGATGATCCATGAAACAGGCAGTTCCGGTTTGAGTACCATGAGTACCGGAAGTCACCGGAATGATGCCCGAGAATGCCGGCAGCTGCCATTCTGACAATAGAATCCGTCCTCGAAAAGCCCCCGTGTTTATTTTCGTTCAGTTATGGCGTGCAAGAAAGAAAGGGAGCGTCGCGCCAAATGCGCAACGCTCCCTTGATTTTGCTTTCGTTTTTCGACCGGATGATGACTACGCTAGCTACTGCTTCCCGGTGCAGCCATCACTCCATGACGGTCGTGACGATCAGTAGCTGGTCAGCGGCGACGGCTGGCCGTTCTTGAAGGTAAACACGGTGACCGGCGATGACTTCAGGTTGCCCTTGTCGTCAAACGCATAGGTACCGGCGACACCCTTGAAGCTGCCCTTCTTGATTTCGGCAACGACCTTCGCCACATCGATCGAGTTGGCCTTCTTCATCGCGTCGGCGTACAGGTTCATGCCGTCGTAGAAGGAAGCGGCATAAACGTCCGGATCCTGGTTGAAGCGCTTCTTGTACTTGGCCTTGAAGTCTGCACCGCCAGCGGCCTTGTCGAGGATCGCACCACCTTGCGCGCACAACACGTTGTCGCCGACAGCCTCACCGCCGAGCTTGCCCATTTCCGGCACGCAGATGGTGTCGCCGCCGAGCAGCTTGGCGTTCATGCCGAGCTGCTTCATCTGGCGCGCCATCGGGCCGCCCTGCGGTGCATAGCCGCCGAAGAAGATCGCCTCGACCTTCTTCGCCTTCAGGCTGGTCAGGATCGAGTTGAAGTCGGAGGCCTTGTCGGTGGTGAACTCATGACCGACCACCTTCATGCCGGAGGCCAGCGCCTGCTTCTTGAATTCCTGGGCGACGCCCTGGCCGAACGCGGTGCGATCGTCGATCACGCCGACGTTCTTGAGCTTGAGTTCCTGCGCAGCGTACAGCGCCATCTTGCCGCCGAGCTGGGAGTCGCTGGCGTTGACGCGGAACAGGTTCTTGTAGCCCTGCTCGGTAATCTTCGGATTGGACGAGACGGTCGCGATCACGGCGCCGCCTTCGTTATAGATGCGCGATGCGGGGATGGTGACGCCGGAGTTGTACGGGCCGACGACATACTTGACGCCGGCATCGATCAGCTTTTGCGCGGCGTTGACGCCGGACTTCGGATCGCCCTGGTCGTCTTCGGACATCAGTTCGAACTTGACCTTCTTGCCATCGACGGTGATCGGCTTGGCATTCAATTCCTCGATCGCCAGGCGCACGCCGTTTTCATTGTCCTTGCCGGAGAAGGACTGGGAGCCGGACAACGGGCCGCTATGGCCGATCTTGACGACGACTTCCTGGGCTGCTGCAGTGCCGACCATGCCCATCAGGGCGAGGCCGCTGATAATCTTGTTCAGGTACATTGTTTTTCCTCGATTAAGTATCTCTCCATGGCGCCCCGATCAACTCGGACCTTGCCATTCCGTGTGAACTGGACGTTTCACGGGTGGGGATTATGGAGAAGGTTACGGAAAATTATCTTGCGTTCTTTTCATGGAAATCGCTTTGCTCCCGGGGTTTATTTCCTTAAGACGGGCAATTTCGAATTAAATTCGGAAGAACGCCGAAAGTGATGCAAGAGACAACGGAAAGGACGATGAAAATGAGGCAAGGCAATCTGTTTGAAGACATCCCTGCCCTGCTGCCCGCAGAGGCTGTCGACCTGCTGGCTGCGGGCGGCACTACCCGCATCGAGAGAATCGTGTCGAAGGGTCACTGCTCGCCGCCAGGCTTCTGGTACGACCAGGAAGAAGACGAATGGGTGCTGCTCCTTCGCGGTGAGGCCGGTCTGCGTTTCGAGGATGGGGACCGCCTGGTGCAACTAGTGCCGGGAAGCCATGTCCATATCGCCGCGAACGAGCGGCACCGGGTCGAATGGACCAGCAAAGACGAAGAAACGCTATGGCTCGCCGTCTTTTACGCGGCCGAAGGCGGTTTGCAGCGTTAACCGTCTTGCAGTAAGGTCTGCGGCTATCAACGTTGATTCACTGCGTCATGCCGCAGCGCTTTTCGCCCGCTCATCGAGAATGAAAGACAACAGACTGAAGCACACACTCCTCGTCGCCGGAATCGTGCTCGCGATCCTCGGGGGCGCGGCAGCGGTCGGCCTGCACTTTGCAGCCGGCATCCTGAAGACGCAGGTGGAACAGGCGCTGGGTACAAACAGCGAGATCCGGGAAATCACCCTCGGCTGGTCCAGCGTCCAGATCCACGGCATTCGCATCCGCGCCCCCAAAGGCTGGCCTGCGGCCGACACGCTGCGTGCCGAGCGCATCGTGATCCGTCCCGACCTGCTCGGCCTGTTCACCGCCCGCGTGCATGTGCCGCGCATCACGGTCGAACAGGCCTATGTGTCGGCGGTGCGCACACGCGAGGGCAAGGTACGGCTTTTGCCCAGCCTGCTTGAGGCGCCGGGCAAGCGCAAAGGCGCGTCGCCGCGCGCCATGCCGGAGATCCGCATCGGCACCATCGAACTGCGCGACGGCGTGCTGGAGTTCTTCGACGCGACGGTGCGCCAGCCCGCGCACAAGACGCGTCTGGAGCAGCTGCAGGCGAAGGTGGACGACCTGCAACTGCCCGCGCTTGCGAGCCGCACGCACCTCCAGCTGGACGGCACGGTGAAGGGCGTGCAGCGCGACGGCAAGCTGTCCATCGACGGCTGGGCAGAGCTGGGGGCAAAAAATTCGGACATTGCAACCAGGCTGCAAGGCGTCGACCTGCTGGCATTCCAGCCCTATCTGATCAAGGCATCGGAAGCCGGTGTCAAGCGCGGCACACTCGATCTGAAGCTGAAATCCTCGGTCCGCAAGAACCGGCTGCAAGCGCCGGGCTCGATCACGCTCAGCGGGCTGGAACTGGTGGCTGGTGGCGGTGCCTTCGGCACCTTCATGGGCATGCCGCGGCAGGCAGTGATCGCCGGGATGAAGGATCGCAACGACCGCATCACGATCGACTTCACGCTCGACGGCGACCTGAACGATCCGAAGTTCTCGCTCAACGACAGTTTCGCGCTGCAGGTCGGCGTGGCACTGGCGAAGTCGCTCGGCATCAGCCTCGGAGGACTGGCCAAGGGTTTGGGTAGCGGGGTCGAAGGCTTGGGCGGGGCAGTAAAAAAGTTGTTCGGACAATAATTTCCGGAAGGAGCACAATGACGACCTCGCCATCAGAATGCCCCGGGGAACGCATGACCGCCGCCGTACTGCCACTGTCCGCAAGCCAGACCGAACAATTCCATCGTGACGGTTACCTGATCTTCAGGAAGCTCGCATCGTCCACTGCCTGCGCGGAGATGCTGGAAGTAACGCGCGCGCATTTGCGCAGCGAGATCGCGCCGCTCGAATATGAAGCCGAACTCGGCTATCCGGGAGCACCGATCTCATTGAATGCGCCCGGCGGCCGGACGGTGCGCCGCCTGCGCAGCGCCTACCAGCGGCATGCGTGCTTTCGCCAGTGGGCGGAGGATGCACGCCTGGTGACATGGTTGCAGCAATTGCTGGGTGAACGCGTGTGCCTGACGCTCGCGCACCACAACAGCGTGATGACCAAGCATCCGGATTTCGGCACCGCCACCGGCTGGCACCGCGATATCCGCTACTGGTCGTTTGCGCGATCCGAACTGGTCTCCGTCTGGCTGGCGCTCGGCCGGGAGACGGCAAACAACGGTGCGCTGCAGATCATCCCCGGCTCGCACCGCCGTGCTATCGGGCGCGACCAACTCGACGAACTGGATTTCCTGCGACCGGACGTTGCCGCGAACCAGGCGCTGTTCGCCCAAGGGCAGACGCTGGAACTGGAGCAAGGCGACGTGGTGTTTTTCCACAGCCTGCTGTTCCATGCGGCAGGCCGCAACACCGGCAGCGCGGTCAAGAATTCGGTCGTGTTCGCCTATCGCGGCGTGAGCAACCCGCCGCTCGCGGGAAGCCGTTCGGCGGAAGCGGGCGACGTGCCGCTTTAAGCAATTTTGTTACTCGTCGTGCCGGCGCGAGCGGGCAGCAAACGGTGCGTACAGCAGCTTCATGAAGCTGCCGATCTGATTCAGGAACAAGCCTTGCGCTTCGCTGACCATGCGCTCATAGGCGCGACCATCCAGCGTGCCCTCGCATTCCTCCGACGTTAACCGGCCGTCCTGATAACGGGTCTGCTTCGACCTTACGTGGATGTTGCCGTCCTGCGAATAGATCTCCGTGCAGGAATAGCGAAAGGTGAACATGCCGGACAGGCCGCCGGCACGCGGCCAGGAAAGCGGTTGGTCCACGATGTTCATTCTGTTTTCCGATACCAGTGTGCCGGGCTCACGCCCCTCACGCTGCGAAACGAGATTCCTGCCCGCATCCTTTCTGGTCTCCCTTTTCATGTGTCACCTCCGATAATCACGTTGCCGATTGCATGGCGCATCGCATCGTCGACTGTTTCCAGCCATACGAATTGCAGTTGCTCACGCGCCTCTTGCGGTATCTCATCCAGGTCCTTCTGATTGCGAGCCGGCAGCATCACGACCTTGATGCCGGCTTGCAAGGCGGCCAGCACTTTTTCCTTGATGCCTCCGACCGGCAGCACCAGTCCGCGCAGGCTGATCTCGCCGGTCATTGCGCAGGCATTGTTGACCGGCTTGTCGCGCACCAATGAGGCCAGCGCGATATAGATCGCAACACCAGCACTCGGACCGTCCTTGGGCATGGCGCCGGCCGGCACGTGCACATGGATGTCATTCTTGTCGAAGACCTCCGCGTCCACCTGGAGTTCAGTGCAATGCGCCTTGACCAGCGTCAGTGCCGCCTGCGCGCTTTCCTTCATCACATCGCCAAGCTGCCCGGTCAGGATAAGCTTGCCGGTGCCGGGAGTGCGGCTGGCTTCGATGAACAGGATGTCGCCGCCGACCGGCGTCCACGCAAGTCCGGTGGCCACACCGGGCAGGCTGGTGCGCATGGCCAGTTCGCTCTCGAATTTCTTCGGCCCAAGGATGTCGTCCAGGTCATGCGCATTGATCCACAGTTGCTCGGCCGTTCCTTCCGCAACGCGCATCGCGACATGGCGGAACAGGTTGCCGATCTCGCGCTCAAGATTGCGCACGCCGGCTTCGCGCGTGTAGTCGCGGATCAATGCATGGATGGCACCGTCGCTGATGCTGCATTGCTGCGCCGTCAAACCATTGGCTTCGAGCTGTCGGTCAACGAGGTAGCGGCGCGCGATCTGCGCCTTTTCCTCTTCCGTATAGCCCGGCAGGCGGATCACCTCCATGCGGTCGAGCAAGGGGCCGGGAATCGTGTCGAGCATGTTGGCGGTGCCGATGAACATCACTTTCGACAGGTCGAACGGCTGCGCGAGGTAGTTGTCGCGAAAGCTGACGTTCTGCTCCGGGTCGAGCACTTCCAGCAAGGCGGAGGCAGGACTGCCCTGGATGCCGCTGCCAAGCTTGTCCATCTCGTCCAACATCATCACGCAGTTGCGCGAGCCGGCCTTGCGAATGGCCTGAATGATGGTGCCCGGCAACGCGCCGATATAGGTGCGGCGATGGCCGCGGATCTCTGCCTCGTCGTGCACGCCGCCGAGACTGACGCGTGCAAACTTGCGGCCGGTCGCGCGCGCGATGCTCTGTCCGAGCGAGGTCTTGCCGACGCCCGGCGGACCGACAAAGCACAGGATGGGGCTGCGCCCTTCCGGGTTGAGCTTGCGCACGGCAAGATATTCGAGGATGCGGCGCTTGACCTTGTGCAGGCCGAAGTGGTCCTCATCGAGGATGCGGCGTGCCTCTGCAATATCGATGCGGTCTTCCGTCAGGTTTGACCACGGCAGTTCGGTCACCCATTCGAGGTAGGTGAAGAGCATCGAGTACTCGGCCGATGCTTCCGACATGCGTTCAAGCCGATGCAATTCCTTGCGCGTATGTTTCTCGATATCGCCCGGCATGCGGGCACGCGTTATCGCCTCCCCCAGCTCCTGCACGTCATCCGCCCCGCCTGCGCTTTCGCCGAGCTCCTTCTGGATCGTCTTCATCTGTTCGCGCAGCAGATACTCGCGCTGGCGGTCGTCGATGCGTTCCTTCGTCTGCTCGTTGATTTCCTGCGACAGGCGCAACACCTCGATGCGACGCGTCATGTGCTCCAGCACCTTGTCCATGCGCTGCTGCAAGTCCAGCGTTTCGAGCATGTCCTGTTTCTGCGGCAGCGGCAGGTCGAGCAGGCCAGCGGCGAAATCGGTGAGTGCGGCGGCCGACGCCATATTGTCCGTTGCGCCGGTCAGCTCTGCCGGTGCCTGCGGCAGCAAGGCGATGATCTCCGCGCAGCGTTCCTTCAACTGGATCAGTCGCGCCTGGATGTCGGCCGAATGCTCTTCGGGATCCGGCAACTGCTGCACGCGCGCGGCATGGAAGGGGTAACCGTCAAGGAATTCGATGATGCGAAACCGACGTTCGCCCTGGCACACCAGATAGTTGGTGCTTTCCTGTCCGGTGATGTAGCGCAGCACTGTTGCCACGGTGCCGATGCGGTACAGCTGCTCGGGCGTCGGGCTCTCCAGCTCGGGGTCGCGCTGCAGGATCAGTCCCACCGGGTAATCGCGCCGCACCGCCTCCTCCGCCGCCGCGATCGATGCATGCCGCGCCAGACTGATCGGCGCGATCATGCCGGGAAACAGCACCAGGTAGCGCAGCGGGATCAGGACCATGCCATCGGGTGGCAGCGCGGGCAGCGTGCTCGCAGAGGCCTTCAGCGTTTCCAGTGCGGCGGCTTCTTCGGCCTCGAGCTCGAAGTCCGCAATCCGGTTCTGTTCGGTTTTCATGTGCGGGATGTCCTTGTCTCCGTATCCTCACCGCTGGGGATGCATTCTGGATGTGAGCGTTTGGACAGGTTGCGCGAGATAACCGTTCCGGCAGCGCGGGGAAGTTTTGCATGATGCAGAAATAGCGTTGCCTCGTCTCAAGACAGGAAAGCGAACTTAGCCCATTGCCGAAACGTCAAAGCTGACCCGGCCTCACCCGATCCGGCGCACGATGTGAACCGCAATGCAGACCCGCCGGGCCCCGCACCCTTGGCGCTCCGGCTGGCACCGCGGGTGCCATCACCGGGTTCCACAGGTTTCATGAAAGGAAAAATCCATGGACACGACACTCAACGGCATGACCATCGCCATCCTCGTCACCGATGGCTTCGAGCAATCCGAATTTACCGAACCCCGCGCCGCGCTGGAACAGCAAGGGGCGATCACCAAGGTGATTTCTGCCAATCACGGCAAGGTACAAGGCTTTCACCATGACGAAAAGGGCGACCAGTTCGACGTCGACCTCAGCTTTGGCGAGGCGTCGGCACAAGACTTTGACGCCGTGCTGCTGCCGGGCGGCGTGATGAACGGCGACCAGATCCGCATCATTCCGGAAGCGCAACAGTTCGTGCGCGAGATGGATGAGCAAGGCAAGCCGATTGCCGCCATCTGCCACGGCGGCTGGCTGCTCGTGTCATGCGGGCTGGTCGAGGGCCGTACCATGACCAGCTGGCCGACACTGCAGGATGACATCCGCAATGCCGGCGGCAACTGGGTCGACCAGGAAGTGGTGGTGGACGGCAACCTGGTCACCAGCCGCAAGCCCGGCGACATTCCGGCATTCAACGCCAAACTGATCGACAAGATATTCGAGCGCTACGCGGCCGGCGTGCGCGGCTCGCGCGATGAGCAGACCGGGATCGGTATTGCAGGTTGATGGCAGGCTGCGTATGACGCACCTCAGTAGCCGCGACTGACCTGCGCGGCAGATGCAGGCTCGCGGAAAAGCGAGGAAGCCTTCGCGGAGAAAGACGTATTGCTCAGTTCCGCGCGTGCGACAGGTGGAAACTCTCCAGCCCTTCGAACTCGTTCATCTCGTGGGCAAGTTCGCTGATCGATGCGCCGCTGGTTTTGGTGAATGCCACCGCCACGAAATGCCATTCCATTTTTCCGTTCTCGACAGAAATGGCAATGGAGCCAGTGGCGATCTCATACCCGCGCCTGGTCGCGGCGTCGCGCAGGCGTTGTTCGGTCGGTCCGAAACCTTCGCGGAAACGCATCATGATCGCGATCGCCTGGCGCGACGGCAACCAGTGGCTCACCTTCGGCACCCAGATCATGCAGACCGCCGACATCAGCGCCAGCAGCATCGCCGACAGGTAGAAGCCGACGCCGACCAGCACGCCGATCACGGAAGCAGCCCAGATCGATGCCGCCGTGGTCAGGCCGCTGATGTTGAAGCCTTCCTTCATGATCACGCCGGCACCCAGAAAACCAATGCCGGTGACGATGCCCTGGATGATGCGCGTCGGGTCTGCGCCGAGGCCGACCACTACCTGTCCGCCGTACCAGTCGCCCGGATAGCCGGCGATCACGGTCAGCGCGGCAGACGCCATGCATACCAGGCCGTAGGTGCGCATGCCGGCGGCGCGGCCTCTGTACGAACGTTCGTATCCGACCAGAAGACCGAGCAGCAAGGCGCCGAACAGGCTGAAGAAAACAATGATGTTGCTGGCAACCAAGGGCGCGGACCAGTAAGTGGCCAGCAGTTCCAGCGAAGGCAGATCGGCGAAGAGCGTTTCCATTGAATCTATTCGTGTGGCCGGTGATTGATTACTGCTTGATTACTGCCGGGTGATGCTCCGTGCCGTACCCCGTGTAGTGCCCGGTGTGGTGCCCGACTTCTTGCCTGCATTCAGGCGCGGTAGCGCCGCAGTCCTTCCAGGTCGAGGATCTGGATGCCACCGTAATCCACCTTCAGCAGCCCTTCCTTTTCCAGCACCTGCAGCGCCTGGTTGGCGCGCTGGCGCGAGGCGCCGGACAGGTAGCCGATTTCTTCCTGCGAAATCTGCAGCAGCGGCTCGGTGCCGGGATACAGATGCGCGTTGTACAGCGCAGCGAGGCAGCGCGCAACGCGCGCATCGACGTCGAGCAGGCGGTCGAATTCCACCATGCCGATGAACTGCCCCAGCCGTTCGTTTAGTTGCATTAAAAGAAATCGGGTGAAGGGCAGGCTGTTATCGAGCAGCCACATGAAGGTCTTGCTCGGCATCCGGGCGATGCGGGTGTCGCGCAGCGCCACCACATCGTACTTGCGCACTTCGTTCTTCAACAGCGTGCCCTCGCCGAACCAGCTGCCGCTGGCGATGCCGGTGAAGGTGAC
This sequence comes from Noviherbaspirillum agri, assembly GCF_054780595.1. Classification (NCBI taxonomy): domain Bacteria; kingdom Pseudomonadati; phylum Pseudomonadota; class Betaproteobacteria; order Burkholderiales; family Oxalobacteraceae; genus Noviherbaspirillum; species Noviherbaspirillum agri. The sequence goes on along the minus strand of NZ_BAAGWA010000005.1, from coordinate 83,418 downwards.
CGATTTGCCATCAGGCGAGAGGTTGTTGATCTTTGCGAGTCCGTCGATGATCCCGATCCATGCATCAACCATCTCGCCCTTGCGGCAGATATAGCCGCCCTTGGCGACACACTGTTCAACCGTATCCTGCTCGACGCGCGCCATCTGCTCGGGAGTCAGGCCTTTTGCCCAGATCGTCTGGCGCAGCAATTTCGCAAGTGGTAATGCCTCGGTCGGATTTGTGCGGTGCATCAACGATAGTTTCGAAATAGAGGGGAATTGTCGGTCAAATGACAGCGCACAAAACTTTCACTGTCTAGTATCCTGACCATCAGAACAACGGAGACATTGTAAGCCCAGTTGTGCGTCGCGGATATATCCGGCACACAGGTTTGCATCGCCCACGCAGGCGCTCCGACCATGATCCTTCACCGACGGTTAGACCCTGTTTAAAGAGAGTGGGACGATGGAAGAGACTATGAAGCCGGGCGAACAGACGTTCCCCCGATTGCTGCTGCAGCACGCGCAAACGCGCCCCAACAAGCCGGCCTTCCGCGAGAAGGATCTCGGTATCTGGCAAACATCCACCTGGTCGCAAGTTGCCGACGAAGTGCGCGCGCTGGCATGCGGCCTCGCCGCGATGGGCTTCAAGCGCGGCATGAACCTTGCGATCATCGGCGACAACCGACCGCGCCTGTACTGGGCGATGGCTGCCGCACAATGCCTCGGCGGCGTCGCGGTACCGCTCTACCAGGATGCGCCGGCTGCCGACATGGCTTATGTGCTTGAGGATGCGGGTATTGATTTCGCGATCGTCGAAGACCAGGAACAGGTCGACAAACTGTTCGAGATCAAGCAGAGCCTGAATCGCATCTCGCACATCATCTTTGACGATGAACGCGGCATGCGGCACTACGCGCAGAAGGAACTGACGTCCTTCGCCAAGGTGCAGGAAATGGGCCGCGAGTTCGACCGTATGAATCCGCCCTACTTCCTGCACGAAGTTAACGAAGGCAAGTCCGACGATATCGCTGTGATGCTGTACACCTCGGGCACCACGGGCAAGCCGAAGGGCGTGTGCCAGACGCATGCCTCCTTCATGGCGGCAGCGGTCGGTGGTGTCTCTTTTGACCAGCTCACGGCGGATGACGACATCCTGTCCTACCTGCCGATGGCGTGGGTCGGCGACCACCTGTTCTCGTTCGCACAGGCGCTGGTCGCGGGCTTTACCGTCAACTGCCCCGAGTCCGGCGACACCGTGCTGACCGACCTGCGCGAGATCGGCCCGACCTACTACTTTGCGCCGCCACGCGTGTTCGAAAACATGCTGACCACGGTGATGATCCGCATGGAAGACGCCGGTGCGATCAAGCGCAAGATGTTCCATTACTACATGGACGTCGCGCGCCGCGTCGGCTCCGACATCCTCGACCGCAAGCCGGTCGGGCTGATGGACCGCATCAACTACGCACTCGGAAGCTTCTTTGTCTACGGGCCGCTAAAGAATGTGCTCGGCCTGTCGCGCGTGCGTGTGGCCTACACCGCGGGTGCGGCGATCGGACCGGACCTGTTCCGCTTCTACCGCTCCATCGGCGTGAACCTCAAGCAGCTGTACGGCGCGACCGAAACCTGCGCGTATGTGTGCCTGCAACCCGACGGCAACATCAAGTTCGACTCCGTCGGCCTGCCTGCGCCGGGCGTGGAAGTGAAGCTTGCCGACAACGGCGAAGTCCTGGTCAAGTCGGCCGCGATGCTCAAGGAATACTACAAGCGCCCGGATGCCACCGCCGAAGTCATCGACGAGCATGGCTATTTCCATACCGGCGATGCCGGCATCTTTGACGAAGAAGGCCACCTGAAGATCATCGACCGCGCGGCCGACGTCGGCAAGATGAACAACGGCGAGATGTTTGCGCCGAACTACATCGAGAACAAGCTCAAGTTCTTCCCCTTTATCAAGGAAGCGGTCGCCTTCGGCAACGAGCGCGACATGGTGTGCGCCTTCATCAACATCGACATGGAAGCCGTCGGCAACTGGGCCGAGCGACGCGGCATTGCTTACGCCGGATATACCGACCTGGCCGGCAAGCGCGAAACCTACGACCTGATCGCCGAGTGCGTGGAGAAAGTGAATGCAGACCTGTCCACCGAGACGCTGATGTCCGGCACCCAGATCCATCGCTTCCTCGTGCTGCACAAGGAACTCGATCCGGACGACGACGAGCTCACCCGCACCCGCAAGGTGCGCCGCCGCTTCATCGCGGAGAAGTACAAGGTGCTGATCGATGCGCTGTATTCGGGCAAGACCTCGCAGTACATTGAGACGCAGGTCAAGTTCGAGGACGGCCGCAAGGGCATGGTCGCAGCCGACCTGCGCATCGTCGACGTGAAAACCTTTGGCGAACAGATGAAGAAGGCGGCATGATGAATGAGAATCGCAAAATCGGCGGCGTGATCCTGGACCTGCAGAACATTTCGCTGTCCTTTGGTGGTGTGAAAGCGCTGACCGACATCTCCTTCGATGTGCGCGAACACGAGATCCGCGCCATCATCGGCCCCAACGGCGCCGGCAAGAGCTCGATGCTCAACGTGATCAACGGCGTGTACCGTCCGCAGCAAGGCCAGATCATGTACCGCGGTGAAGCCCGCAAGGACATGAACACCTACATGGCGGCGAAAAGCGGCATCGCCCGCACCTTCCAGAACATCGCGCTGTTCAAGGGCATGAGCGTGCTCGACAACATCATGACCGGCCGCAACCTGAAGATGCAGACCAACTTCCTGCTGCAGGCGATCTACTGGGGCGCTGCGCAACGCGAAGAAATCGAACATCGCAAAAAGGTCGAAGAGATCATCGACTTCCTCGAGATCCAGCACATCCGTAAGACTCCCGTCAGCCGCCTGCCTTACGGTTTGCAAAAGCGCGTCGAACTCGGTCGTGCGCTGGCGGCAGAACCGGAAATCCTGCTGCTGGACGAACCAATGGCCGGCATGAACGTGGAAGAGAAGCAGGACATGTGCCGCTTCATCCTCGACGTCAACGACCAGTTCGGCACCACCATCGTGCTGATCGAGCATGACATGGGCGTGGTGATGGATATCTCCGACCGCGTCGTCGTGCTGGACTACGGCAAGAAGATCGGTGACGGCACGCCGGACGAGGTACGCAGCAACCAGGAAGTGATCAACGCCTACCTGGGCGTGGCGCACTAGAGAAAAGGCTCCTTCCCCCTGGCAGGGGGAAGGTTGGGATGGGGGTTGTGAGGTCGCGCCATGAACTCGCGCGCCCAACCACTCTACCCCCACCCTACCCCTCCCCCTGCAAGGGGGAGGGAACCGATAGAGGGCAAATCAATCATGGAATTCAGTTTCTTCTTCGAAGTGTTGATCGGCGGCCTGCTCGCTGGCGTGATGTATGCGCTGGTGGCGCTCGGTTTCGTGCTGATCTACAAGGCTTCCGGCGTGTTCAACTTCGCGCAGGGCGCCATGGTGTTCTTCGCGGCGCTCACCTGCGCCGGCTTGATCGACAAGTTCGGCGTATCGCTGTGGATTGCGATCCCGCTGACGATGGCGGCAATGGTGCTGCTGGGCCTGGCCACCGAACGTGTGGTGCTTCGCCCGCTGGTGGCACAGCATGAGATCACGCTGTTCATGGCGACCATCGGCCTGACCTTCTTCATCGAAGGCCTGGCGCAGCTCATCTGGGGCAACAATGTACGCCGCCTCGACATCGGCATTGAAGACGTGCCGATCATGTACCTGCTGGACAACTACAACATTTCGATCTCGCAGTTCGACGTGATCGCAGCCGCCATCTGCGCGGCACTGGTGACCTCGCTGGCGCTGTTCTTCTCCAAGACCAAGATCGGCCGTGCGCTGCGCGCAGTGGCGGATGACCATCAGGCCGCGCTGGCCGTAGGCATTCCGCTGCAGCAGATCTGGGGCATCGTCTGGGCAGTGGCCGGTTTCGTTGCGCTGGTGGCCGGTTTGCTGTGGGGTGCGCGTAACGGCGTGCAGTTCGCGCTGACCTTCGTCGCGCTGAAGGCGCTGCCGGTGCTGATCCTCGGCGGCTTTACCTCGGTGCCGGGTGCGATCCTCGGCGGCCTGATCATCGGCGCGTCGGAAAAGCTGGCGGAAGTGTATATCGGCCCGATGGTCGGAGGCGGTATCGAAGGCTGGTTCCCATACGTGTTGGCGCTGCTGTTCCTGCTGGTTCGCCCGGAAGGCTTGTTCGGCGAGAAGATCATCAGACGCATATGACGCGCCTGGCGCATCTGGCAGCACCGTACGGATAACGACGAAAGACAGTTATACATTCCTTGCCCTTCCCGCTTCGGCGGGAGAGGACGAACCGGAAAGAAGGAAAAAACATGTTCTACCGCGAAGCAGGTCAATTCAAACCCACCTACCAGGCCGACGCCCAGATCTTTCCGATCCGGCAGGACCGCATCGGCATCTACGCCTTGCTGGCGTTCGCCTTCCTGGTGGTGCCGTTCATCGCATCGCCGTATATCTTCTCGGCGATCCTGATTCCCTTCCTGATCTTTTCGCTGGCAGCTCTGGGACTCAACATCCTGACCGGCTATGCCGGCCAGCTGTCGCTCGGTACCGCAGCCTTCATGGCCGTCGGTGCGTTTGCATCGTACAACTTCATCCTGCGCATTCCGGGCATTCCGATCCTGGTGGCGTTCATTCTCGGCGGCGTGTGCGCGGCACTGGTCGGCGTCGCGTTCGGCCTGCCATCGCTGCGCATTCGCGGTTTCTATCTGGCAGCAGCGACACTGGCAACGCAGTTCTTCGTCGTCTGGTGCCTGACCAAGATCGGCTGGTTCACCAACTACAGCTCGTCCGGCGTGATCACCGCCCAGCAGATGACGATCCTCGGCTACACGTTCGACACCCCGGCCAGCAAGTACCTGCTGACCTTGTCCATCGTGTGCGTGATGGCACTGATGGTGAAGAACATGGTACGCAGCAATGTCGGCCGCTCGTGGATGGCGGTACGCGACATGGACGTGGCGGCCGAGGTGATTGGTTTTCGCCTGATGCGTACCAAGCTGCTCGCGTTTGCGGTAAGCTCGTTCTACTGCGGTATCGCCGGTGCGCTGTACGCGTATGCCTACCTCGGCACCGTCGAGCCGGAAGCGTACAGCCTGGACCTGTCCTTCCGCATCCTGTTCATGATCATCATCGGCGGCGTGGGCTCGATCATCGGCGCGTTCTTCGGCTCGGCCTTCATCATCCTGCTGCCGATCCTGCTGAATATTGTCGCGCACGGTTTGTCCCTGCCGACATCGGTCGCATCGAACCTGGAGCTGATGGTGTTCGGTGCACTGATCATCTTCTTCCTGATCGTCGAGCCGCACGGCCTTGCGCGCCTGTGGCAGATCGCGAAGGAAAAATTGCGGTTGTGGCCTTTCCCGCATTAACGTAGTTGGCGGCGCAGGCATGACAGCATGCGCCGGGAAACTGACCTGATTGAAGTGGTTGTTTTTGCAGTCTCATAACAAGGAGGAGCACCATGAAATTGATTAAATCAGTCCTGTTGGGCACGGCCCTGGCTGGCGCCGTCAGCGTGGCGGTAGCGCAGGAACAGTACATTCCGATCCCGTCGTACCGCGTCGGCCCCTATGCTGCCGGCGGCTCCGGCTTCTACGGCGGCACGATCGACTACTTCAACCTGGTCAATGCCAACGGCGGCATCAATGGCGTGAAGATCAAGTGGGAAGAGTGCGAAACCGAATACAACGCTTCGCGCGGCGTCGAATGCTATGAGCGTTTGAAGTCCAAGTACGGTGGCGCCTCGCTGGTCGAGCCGCTGTCGACCGGTATCGCCTACGGCATTCTGGACCGTGTGGCGCAGGACAAGATCCCGATGACGACGCTCGGCTATGGCCGCTCTGACGCCGCCAACGGCCAGGTCTTCCCGTATGTTTTCCCGCTGATCACCAGCTACTGGAACCAGGCTGCGGCGATGGTTGCCTACCTCGGCAGCAAAGTCGGCGGCGTCGACAAGCTGAAAGGCAAGAAGATCGTGCACCTGTATCACGACTCCGCGTTCGGCAAGGAGCCGTTCCCGGTTCTGGAGGCACAGGCGCAGCAGTACGGCTTTGAACTGGTCAAGATCCCGGTCGCGCATCCGGGCAACGAGCAGCAGTCGCAATGGCTGCAGATCCGCCAAGCCAAGCCGGACTATGTGATCCTGTGGGGCTGGGGCGTGATGAATGCCGTGGCGATCAAGACCGCACAGCGTAACGGCTTCCCGCGCGAGAAGATCCTCGGCGTGTGGTGGGCAGGTTCGGAAGAGGACGTGATCCCGGCAGGCGATGCCGCCAAGGGTTACACCACGATGACCTTCAACACCCCGGGCAACTATCCGGTACTCGACGAGATTCGCAAGAAGGTCTATGACGCCGGCAAGGGCAACCTCGACGACAAGAACCGCGTCGGTTCCGTGTACCACATGCGTGGCGTGACCGCCGCGATCCTGTGGACCGAAGCGATCCGCAAGGCGCAGGAGAAGTTCGGCAAGGGCAAGGTCATGACCGGCGAGCAGGTGCGCTGGGGCTTCGAGAACCTGAATGTCGACGATGCACGCCAGAAAGCACTGGGCGCAGCCGGCATGTTCCCGCCGGTGAAGACCTCCTGTGAAGACCATGAAGGTTCCGGTGCAGTGAAGGTCCAGCAATGGAACGGCACGAAGTGGGTCGCAATTACCCCGAACTGGGTAACCGGCGACAAGAAGCTGACCCGCAAGCTGGTGGATGAATCGTCCGCCAAGTACGCGGCTGAGAAAGGCATCACGCCGAAGTGCCTGTAATGTGAGGCAAAGTCCACTCCTGCGGCGCGGGAGTGGAGCCACGCGAGGGCCTGCCGGATGGCACGCCTTTGCGTGAGGTGCCCGACGAACCGAGTGAACCAGTTTCAGCAAGAGACATCATGACATCGCAAACTGCCGCAACGCCGGCCGCCAATGGCCAGCCCCTGACCGGGCTTCCCCCTTACCTGTCCGTCAACAACATCGAGGTCATTTACGACCACGTGATCCTGGTGTTGAAAGGCGTTTCGTTGCAAGTCCCGCAAGGCAAGATCGTTGCGCTGCTTGGCGCAAACGGCGCCGGCAAATCGACCACGATGAAGGCGGTGTCCACACTGTTGCGCGGCGAACGCGGCGACGTCACCAAGGGCAGCGTCGAATTCAAGGGCGAGCGCGTGGACCAACTGACGCCAAACGAACTGGTCAAGCGCGGCCTGTCGCAGGTGATGGAAGGCCGTCACTGCTTCGGCCACCTGACAGTGGAAGAGAACCTGCTGACCGGCGCCTATACGCGCAGCCTGTCCCGCGCAGAACTGAAAGACGCACTGGAGAAGGTGTACCACTACTTCCCGCGCCTGAAGCAACGCCGCATGTCGCAGGCCGGTTACACCTCCGGCGGCGAACAGCAGATGTGCGCCATCGGCCGCTCGCTGATGGCCAAACCGTCGATGATCCTGCTCGACGAGCCGTCGATGGGCCTGGCGCCACAGATCGTCGAGGAAATTTTCGAGATCGTGAAAGACCTGAACAGCAAGGAAAACGTGTCCTTCCTGGTGGCGGAACAAAACACCATGGTGGCGCTGCGCTACGCCGACTTCGGCTACATCCTGGAAAACGGCCGCGTGGTGATGGAAGGCGATGCGAAAGATCTCGCCAGCAACGAAGACGTGAAGGAGTTCTATCTCGGCGTCTCCGGCGCAGGCCGCAAGAGCTTCCGCGACATGAAGTTCTACCGACGCCGAAAGCGCTGGCTGGCTTAAGCACATTCCGCGGGCGCATCTGCGCCCAATCCGGTTTCAGAACGACTCCCCCGAAAAAAATTTCGTTGCGCAGGGTGCGCTTTACCCGGCACTTTGCGCAACTTATGCGTACTTGATGCGCTCATAACGCGCACTTGACGCACACTTAATGAACAACAAACGAGGCAGGCCCGCCATGACCGACTTTCTCGACTCCCTGGAATCCCGTGATCCGCAACAGCGCGAACGCGACCTGATGGCGCGTCTGCCGCATCTGGTGGCCCAGGCACAGACCGCGCCCGGCTGGGCACGCATCCTCAGCGGCGTGAAGGCGGGCGATATCACTTCACGCGCAGCGCTGGCGCAACTGCCCGTCACGCGCAAATCGGACCTGAAGGAACTGCAGCATGCCGATGCGCCGTTCGGTGGCCTGACCACGACCCCGGCGCGCCGCCTGCGGCACCTGTTCATGTCGCCCGGCCCGATCTTTGATCCGGAAGGCCAGGCGCAGGACTGGTGGCGTTTCGGCCGTCCGATGTTTGCGCTCGGCCTGCGTGCCGGCCACATCGTGCAGAACTGCTTTTCCTACCACTTCACGCCGGCAGCCTTCATGGCCGAAGGCGGCGCGGCGCGCCTCGGCTGCGCCGTGATCCCGGCCGGTATCGGCCAGACCGAAATGCAGGTGCAGGCAATGGCGGAACTCAAGCCGGACGCCTACGTCGGCACCCCGTCGTTCCTGAAGATCATCATTGAAAAAGCACGTGAAATGGGCACCGACATCAGCAGCGTGCAGCGTGCGCTGGTCGGCGCGGAAGCATTGCCGCCGTCGCTGCGCAAGTGGCTGCAGGACAATGGCGTGCCGCATGTGCTGCAGATGTACGGCTCGGCCGACGTCGGCAACATCGCCTACGAGACGGAGACCGACGGACAGGTCAATCCGGGCATGATCCTGGACGAGGACCTGATCCTCGAAATCGTGCGCCCCGGAACCGGCGATCCTGTCGCGGACGGTGAGGTGGGTGAAGTGGTGCTGACTTCATTCAATCCGGATTACCCGCTGATTCGCTTCGGTACCGGCGACATGTCCGCCGTGATGAGCGGTACCTCGCCCTGCGGCCGCACCAATACGCGCATCAAGGGCTGGATGGGCCGTGCCGACCAGACCACCAAGGTGCGCGCGATGTTCGTGCACCCGTCGCAAGTGGCCGAAGTCGTGCGCCGCTATCCGGAAATCTTGAAGGCGCGGCTGGTGGTCACCGGCGAAATGGCAAACGATACGATGACGCTGCACTGCGAGGTGGACAATCCGACGGCATTATCGGCAGATGCGATTGTCGACACCATCCGTGACGTGACGAAACTGCGCGGGGAGGTAAAGCTGGTTGCGCGCGGCTCACTGCCGAATGACGGCAAGGTGATCGAGGACGCACGCAAGTACGAGTAGCCAGCAAGACAGAAAACGTGCAGGGAGCATCCTCCTGCTCCCACGCACGTTCGCTTGAGAGAACGGTTGATTCTCCGGTCAGAACGACTTTTTCACGACCTTGTCCGGCGACTTGCCCGGCCGGTCGTTGACCACTTCATCCACGCCACCGATTTCGCGCAGGTCGGTATCTACCTGACCGTCCTGCAGGTCCTTGTACGCCTGGCGCATATCGTCGCGCACCACGCTTTCCTGGCTGTCATCCGACTCGTCGCGCTCGTGCGGCATGCGCGGCGTTGCGCCATCCTTGACCGGCCGCTTGGTCTTTACCTGGTGAACTTTCAGGGTGGTTTTCATCGCTGTCTCCCATTAAGTTGCAGTAAACATTCGAACCCCGCACAGCGGAAAGATTCCCGGTGGTTTCCAGATCGGCTTTCCCGGTGGACAGACGGAACCTCGCCGCACGATCTCACTCCACACGAGACGGCGTTTGGATGGCGTCGCCTCTGGTCCGTGCCGAACTGCACGGTTGCCGGTCCAGCCGAAAACAGCGACAACCTGCCGCTCCGGCAAAATTATTTCCGCTGATCACTAGCTGTCCCTGTTGCCAAGCGCGTCGCTGCTGTAGCATTCGGTCTGCGGCGCATCCCGGCCGCGCCTCTTTTTCGATTTTTCGCAGTGAGACTCCAGAACCATGTCATACGCCATTGATGCCGAAGCCAAGCGCGACGAAGCCCGCAAGCTGCTCGCCGACTCCGAACTGATTTTTGACGCCGCCGCCGTGCAGCAGGCAGTCGACAAAGTCGCACAACAGCTCAATGAGCGTTTCGACAACAACGCCGATGAAGCGTTTCCGCTGGTACTTGGCGTGATGGGCGGCGCTGTCGTCTTCTGCGGCCAGCTGCTGACCCGCCTGAACTTTCCGCTGGAATTCGACTACATGCATGTCACCCGCTATGGCAGCAAGGACCAGGGCGGCAAGATCGAGTGGAAGGTAATCCCGCGCTCCAATGTGGAAGGCCGCACGGTGCTCGTGCTGGACGACATCCTGGATGAAGGCGAGACGCTCGCGCATGTGAAGGAGCGCCTGCTGGAGATGGGCGCCGCCGAAGTGGTGCTGGCGGTATTTGCAGACAAGGCGATCGGAAAAGCGAAGCCCGTCACCGCCGACTACATCGGCCTGACGCTGCCGAACAAGTTTGTCGTCGGCTACGGGATGGATGCTTACGGCTACTGGCGCAACCTGCGGGAGATCCGCGCGATCAAGACTGAAGGCTGAGCACCCAAGCGGATTCAACATACAGAACGGGCCGGGGATGGCAAGAATGCTATCCCCGGCCCGTTCTCTCTTGGATCACAGTTTGCAGATTCTCGCAAAGCGAAGATCATCTTCGAAACACTTCACGAACTCTAGCTAAACATCATTTCGCAAATGTTTAGGAGATTCCTTCCCAGCACTCTTCTGCAAGAACCGGCAGCGCTTGAGCATCAGGTTAGCACTCCATTTCACAGTTGAATTTGGCCATTGCCTGACTTGCAATTCAGGCCGGTTACAAATTCTTGGGTGCGCTTCGCGTTATCTTGATTTAAATCAATTATTGCGATATATCAACGGGACGATTAAGCTCACACTTTCTCGTTGGCACGACTGCTTTACTCCGAAATTACAAACTTGTCATGAGCAAAAGCCGGGGGATAAAGGAGTGGTAATCCGACCAGCATAGTCAACGTGAGCTCGAGCAGTATGCAGCGCCACCATCCGTTTTTACACAATTCACAGGGAGAGAAAATGAAATCGAAGTCGTTCCTATTGGCTGCGTGTGCAGCTGCCGTGCTTGCCGCATGCGGCGGCGGTAGCAGTTCCAATGACGGTGGCACGCCGTCCGCACCATCGCAAGCTGCATCCGGCTCGACGCTCAGCGGTACGGCCGCCGGTGGTGCGCCCATCATCGGCTCGGTCTTCGTCAAAGACAGCCTCGGTGCAGAAAAATCTGCAATCATCAGGGCCGATGGCACCTATAGCATTGATGTGTCCGGCATGACCGGCCCCTTCATGTTGAAAGCAGTAGGCACTGTCGGCAGCAACTCGGTCACCTACTACTCCGCGGCTACCAATGCCGACCTGAACAGCACGATCAACGTCACGCCCTTTACCAGCCTGATCGTTTCCAATATTGCGGCCGAGATTGCCGAGAATTATTACAACAATGGCCAGTTCGCCAGCACGCTCAGCACTGCTGCGCTAACCGAAGCCAAAACCAACCTGCAGCAAAAGCTGGCACCAACACTCACGGCGTTGGGTCTGGATGCTTCGCTCGACTTGATGAAAGCATCCTTCGCCGCGGATCACACCGGACTGGATGCTGCACTTGACCTGGTCAAGGTGACGATCGATCCGGCTACCAACATCGCCACGCTGACCAATGCATTGACGAACGCAGTGATCGGCCAGGACAACCTGAATTCCAAGACCGACGATGCGACACCGGTGACGTTGAGCGACGCTGAAAAGGCGGCACTGGCAACAGCCAAGACCGACCTGCAGAAAGTTGACGACCTGTTGCGCAAGTTTGAGGCCTTGTTCGCTACCGGCCTGCCCACCATTACGCAACTGGAGAACAGCGGTATCTTTGATACCTCGTCTGCATTCAGCATGAGCGGCAGCTCATTCGAACAGTTCGCCAGCGACGTGACGACCGACGACTCCATCATCGGGATCAAGTTCAGCAACAGCGATATCATCTTCGACGCCTCGGATTTGAATGTCGCGACGGTCAAAGTAGTGGAGACGATCAAGGACGGCGGCACTTACAAAACCCAGTTCCGCATCGCCCGCGCGGATGCGAACAGCCCGTGGAAGGTGACGGGCGACGGCCGAATTGCGGACATCGGATTGAATCCGCTGGCGCAACATACGTTCCATCCAAATGGCACCGCGACGTTCTCCAGTGGTTTGCAGCTGACCATCTATCCTTCTGACTATGACGTCAATCATCCGACCGCAAAGATTACTGCAGCAACCGTGACCGGACCGGGCCTGCCGACAGGAGGTATCAGCTACGCGGCTAGCATGACTACGCCCTATCTAGTGCTTGCCGATGGAGGCAATGTGATTCCGGCATGTACGGCTACCACCGGAAACTGTGTGGCGCTCGCCAACACAGTTGATAATGGAGTTTACATCGTCAAGTTGTACTCGGGAGACACAGCACTGAACGGTGACGGCTACAAATTTACCGTTCCCAAGAGGCCCGTCGGCCGCAGTGCACTGACCGCCGCGATGTTCCCAGCGATAACGTCGTTGACCATTGACGGCGTTGACTTGATGAGTGCGTCGCAGCTGCAAGCCAACAAGACAGTTTCCGTGTCGTGGACGGCGCCTAGCATTGGCTGGATCGATTTCATCAGCCTGTATGGCAATGGCCTGATGGAAGAGTCCGACCTGAAGCGCACCGACACCAGCAAGTTGATTGGCTTGGGTTCCGCGCCGATAAATACAACTTATGGCGGCGTCTGGCTGACCGCGAAGGATATTTACGACCGCAGCTTTGTCACGCACAGGGTCCTTGGGCAGTAATCAACGACGCGGCTGAACCTGGCCGCATCGCACAAAAAAAAAGAGCCTGACAAATGTCAGGCTCTTTTTTGTGGCCCCGCATGGCGGAATGCGCGCCGGGGCCACAACCAGTTAAACGACAAGGATTACAGCGCCAGGCGCTTGCGAGCCGCCATGTACTCCGCCTTCAGCTTCTCGACCACTTCCGCGACGGTCAGCACCTGGTCCATCAGGCCCACACCCTGGCCGGCACCCCAGATGTCGCGCCATGCCTTGGCCTTGCTGCCACCGCCGGAGCCGAAATTCATCTTCGACTTGTCCGCGGTCGGCAGGTTGTCCGGGTCCAGACCGGCAGCAACGATCGACTTGCGCAGGTAGTTGCCGTGCACGCCGGTAAACAGGTTGGTATAGACGATATCGGCTGCGGTCGATTCGATTATCGCCTGGCGGTAGGCCTCGTCCACATTCGATTCCATGGTCGCCAACCAGCGCGAACCGATGTATGCGAAGTCGGCGCCCATCGCCTGTGCGGCGAGGATCGCATCGCCGGTGGCGATCGAACCGGACAGCGCAATCGGGCCGTCGAAGAACTTGCGCACTTCACCAACCAGCGCGAACGGCGACAGCGTGCCGGCATGGCCGCCCGCACCGGCCGCCACGAGGATCAGGCCGTCGACACCCGCTTCCAGCGCCTTCTGCGCATGGCGGATCGAGATCACGTCGTGCAGCACGATGCCGCCGTAGCTGTGGATCGCATCCAGCATTTCCTTCGGCGGCGCGCGCAGGCTGGAAATGATGATCGGGACCTGGTGCTTCACGCACACTTCGACGTCATGCGCGAGGCGGTCATTGGACTGATGCACGATCTGGTTGACCGCGATCGGGCCGATTTTCGCGCCCGGATTGGCTTCACGGAACTCGGCGAGCTCTTTCTGGATATCGGTCAGCCAGGTGTCGAGCAATTCTGCAGGACGCGCGTTCAGGGCGGGGAAGGAACCGACGACGCCCGCCTTGCACTGGGCCTTGACCAGCGCGGGGCCGCTGGCGATGAACAGCGGCGACCCGATCACGGGCAGGGACAGGTTTTGCAGGGCGGCCGGCAGACGACTGGTGCTCATAAGGACTCCTCAAGTTAAACATCAGCGCGCGATGCGTAGGCCGCGCCCAATGCATTGTTCTCAAGCTTTATCGGTTTTTCGGTGATCCGATTGCGTTTTTCTGAATACTGTTTATGATGTTATCAGAAAAAACAATGTTTTTGTCAATCACGATTTTTACGATGACTGCGAAGAAAAAGACTGCGGAACGCGCCCCGATTGACTTCCGCCAGGCGCAGGAAGACCTGCGCATCACACTGCGCCAAGGCATGCTCGATGCCGCGACCCGCCTGCTGACGGAAGAAGGTCCGACGGCGCTGACGGTGCGGCGTGTCGCCGATGCGGTGAACTGCTCCACCACGCTGCTGTACTCGTTGTTTGGCGGCAAAGACGGGCTGGCAAACGAGCTGTATCTGGAAGGTTTTGCGCGCCTCAAGCAGGAATTTCTCACGGCCGCCACGCATGTGCCCGAGTCCAAGAGCAATGACGACGGACTCGCAGCGTTGCGGCTCCATGCACGCATCTATCACGACTACGCGCGGCGCAATCCAAGCTACTACATGGTGATGTTTGGCGACGCCATCGCCGGCTTCGTGCCGCCGGTCGAATCGCGCAAGCAGGCGTGGGAATCGCTGGCGGCGCTGATCGACGCCTTCGATGCCTGCATGAAGAACGGCACGCTGCCGCCGTCCAATCCAACCGCCGCTGCGCGCCTGCTGTGGGCGGCGATGCACGGTGCAGTCAGCCTGGAACTCAAAGGCTATTACCTGAAAACCGAACGCGCCGACGAACTGTTCAATGCTGCCGTGGAAGCCATCCTGCAGTCGCTACGCGTGGGTACTACAAACAAAGAAAGCCAATAACCACCATTCACGGGCGAACAACATCAGCTACGAATGCATCACCTTCGGCATCACCGACAAAATTGCCCACCTCGTCCTCAACCGCCCCGCCACGCTGAACACGATGTGGCGAGCGCTCGCGGTCGGTCTGCTCAACGAGGTATTCGAGACGCAGGAGGCAATGGTGGAAGCCGCGATGCAGATGGCGCGCGAAATCGCCGAGAAGCCGCCGGTCGCGATCTGGGTCGCGCGCCGCAGTTCGACGACCTGCGCCGCTGCGTCCGTTCACCGAGGCGAAGTACGAGCTGAAGTAAAACGGACGGCGGCCATACAGACTCTACAGGCAAGTTTGCACCTACTTTCCTGCAGAGGCCGACAACTTACTTCGACTGCTGCAGCTTCGCGAACATATCGTCCAGAAGCTCTTTCGTTACGTCCTGCGGATTCTGGAATCCGTGGAATGCGGAATTATCCCAACGGCCGGTCACGAGAAGATTGCCGGATGGGCCGTCGAAGAGATTAATGGTGAGCGTCTTCAAGTACATGACAACATCCCACCGCCATACATCGGAATAGCCAACGATGACATCCACGTCATTTGACTGGCGTGTACCGGATGGTAGCGATGCTTTCGGCGTAATTCCGTAGGCCATGATCTGTTGCCGCACATGCGCATCCATTTCCGCTGAATTGCCCTCCTGGGGCACGAGTGCAGCAGTGGTGATCTTCTTCTGCGGCGCCAATTGACCGACCGTAACAGTGCGTGACGTTGCGCAGCCGGTCAGGAACACCATGACCGCCACCAGAGCGAGTGCAAACTTCGATTTCATTCTTGTTCTCCCTGTTATTGATGCATCAATCGATTCAACCATCAGATTGCGCCGCCTTAGGTTTCGGGACGCAAGACCACAGCCTCATTCCTTGTTGACGAGCTGTCCGCCCTGCACCTCGGCCGCACCGGCGCGCACCAGTTGCGCCACTGCCCATTGCGCGAGCTCCGGAGCAGGTTTCTGGAGGTAGCGCCGGTTGGACTCATGGAACAGGAACATCCCGGTCAACAGCGTCTCGACCTGCGGCAGCGGAATGCTTTGCTTCTCCAGCAGCAGGAACTTGAGCAGCACCTTGATTGCATTCTGCGCATTGCGCACCGGGTCGGCCATGAAGTAATCGATGCGCGAGTACGCCGTCTCGAGCGCCTTGTCAACTTCCGTAAACGCCGCGCCATGACCCGGTATCACCAGTTTGGCATCGAGTGATTCAATCAGCTCCAGCGTGGCCTTGACCTCGGCAAAGCCGGACTCGCCTTCCAGTTCCGGGAACACGACGCCGAAACCGTTTTCCCACAGCGCGTCGGCCGAAATCAGGATGCGCTCATCCGGACAGAAGAAGACCAGCGAATGCGGGTCGTGGCCGGGCGCCGCCAGCGCCTGCCATGTCATGTCGCCGAGCGTGAAGACATCGCCGGGAGAGATCGTGCCGTCAAAGCCGAAGCGCTCGCACTGCTGGCCGGTGGCCTTGTAGGTCAGCGCATCGACGTCCCATGCCCGCACCTTGTCCGCTTCACTCGCCGGGATCAGCGTGCGGCAGCCGTAGGTGCGTTGCAGCGTCGCGTTGCCGCCGCAGTGGTCGGAATGCAGGTGCGTGTTGAGCAGCGTATCGAGCTTCCTGCCTTGCAGCGCGTGCCCGACCAGCGCCACCGTCTGTGGCGCATGCGTGACGTAGCCGCTGTCGACCAGCGTCGCTTCACTGCTGCCGACGAACAGGATGTTGTTCGATGACAGCCAGCCGCGCTGGAATACGTGCATGGATGCAGGCAGTTTCATTTTTTCATCTGGTACGCCAGGGAGATTTTGGCGAATTCGATCAGCAGCGCTTGCGAGCCGCCGTTGAAGGTCGTGAAGCTGTTCCCGGTACGGACAATGAGCCGCGGCGGAAAGATCGCGCTCAGGTAGGGAATGCCGAGCATCTTCGCACTGCGGATGTCGCGCCATTCGACCTTGCGGTTGTACAACCAGGTTTGCGTGATGCCGTTTTCGTCCACGGTAACCGTCGAACGCAGGAACCAGTAATAGCTGATTGCCAGCATCAGCCCTGCCCCCAACAGTAGCATCTTCACACCGAAGCCGTACTGCAGCAGCGGAAAGCGCAAGGTGATATGGAGTGCGTATGCTGCGAGCACTGCCGTCACCACCGTCGCAAACACTTTGAACAAGGGGCTGTATGCGGGTCCGGTGACGGTCTTCTCGGGCTTGTAGAAATTAAGCTGCATTGTCTATCTGTTACGTTGTATGCCTTGCGGTAGTTCCTGCGCGCTCTTGAACAGCCCGGAGCCAAAGAAAGGATCGCCGCGCAGGTAAGCAAGCAGCATCTCGGTGGAATCCATGCCCCAGAAGCAGCGATTATCCACGACTGCCGTCGGCACACCAAACGCCTTTGCTGCAATTGCATTTTCGCCATTGTCGCGCAGTTGTTGTTTCACCTCGGGCGCCTCCAGCATCGCCGGCGTCACCTGCAATTCCTCCATCAGGTCTTCCCATGCTGTCGTATCGGTCGGCAAATGCCCCTCGCACCAGACAAAGCGGAACAGCCGATGCACGATCGCCTCCGTCGAACCGAGCGCGATGCACAGCCGCAGCAGCGGCAGCGGGTTGAACGGATGGTGCGCGGGCAGCCTGAGCGGAATGTCGTGCTTGTGCGCGAGCCACGCGCAATGCTCGAAGGTCCAGGTGCGCTTCGGCACAATTTCGGCAGGGCCGACGTTGCCCCAGTGCTTGAGCAGGCCGGCAAACAGGACCGGCCGGAAGTTGATGTGCACATCGGCAGGCAGCGTGTGCAGCAGCTCGCTCTGCAGGTAGGAGAAGGGCGAGATGAAATCGAAGTACCAGTCCAGCTTTTTCATAGCGTAGCTCCGTTTGCTCGTTCCTCCCTGAAAGGGGGAGGATGGGGGTGGTGTGGTCGCGCTGCCAAGTGCAATGGTTCAACTGCCTCCTTTCTTGTTCCTACTCCTGAAACGGGGAGGGGCTCTTGCGGTTAATGCTCAACCGGCAACGGCGCGGGCAAAACCGCTTCCTAAAACAACGCGTCCCGCCGCCGTCTGATTTCTAACCACACCTTGCGCTTGTAGCCTTCCGTCGCGGCGCTCCACTGCACGATCTCCTCGATGGTACGTTGGCAGCCTTCGCACAGGCCGCTCTGTGGATCCATCCGGCAGATGCTGATGCAGGGCGACGGCGCATTGCCGGTATCATTGTCCGGATCGAAGTCGATCATCGCGCTCATGCCGCCAGCTTCGCCTTCTTCTCGGCGAGGCGGGCATTGAATTTTTCCGGGATGATGATCATGCGCTCGTGCGTACCCTCGGTGATCTTGTCGATGCCATCCCATGCCTCGACGCGGAACTTCACGCGGCGCCCTTCCACTTCGACCACTTCGCCGCGGATTTGCAAGGTCATGCCGGGCAGCGTTGCCGCCAGGTGCGAGAAGTTAACATGCACGCCGACGCTCTGCTCTTGCGGCCAGTCCACGTAGGGCATGATGCCGTTGGTGCAGGCCAGCTCCATCAGCCCGACCATGTAACCGGTCGCGAGCACGTCCGGCATGTCGAGGCAAAAATGCGTGTCGTGGTAGAGCCGCGGTACGGTCGAGCGCTCGGGAACGACATAGGTCCACTCGTAGGTGATGCCGGGCTTGAAGTCGGGGCTCATTGCTATGCGCTGATTTCGTCGAGATGGTTAAAGAAGTGCATCACATGCGCCATTTCATACTGCTGCTTGCTGAGCGGCCCATAGGCGAAATGCGGCGCGAACTGACCGCCATGGTCGCGGAACGCCTGGAAGGCCTGCTGCAGCCGTACGAGCGCTGTGCCGGCATCCGGCTTTGCTTCCAGTGCCGGCGCGCCATCGATCTGCTCTGCCAGGCCATGTGTCATTTTTCCCTTTGCTGCAAAAACGGAGAAGGCCGTAGCGCCGACGGTGTCCTGGAACAGCTTCGGCTTCGCCGCGGGATAGCCGGACATCGAATATTCGATGCTCTGCGCGCAATGGGTGAAAATCTGGTGCGGATTCCATGTGCCGCTGCTCACAAGCCTGCCTTTGGCGACGGAATCGGCCAGCACATCGATCTTCTGCAACGCCGCGTCGACCGTCAGCGGCACTCCGCCGTTGCCTGCACGTATCCAGAGCAGGCCGGCTGCGGCAGTTGCAGTGGCGAGGCCACCGGCAAGGATCACGTTTCTGCGTTTGGCGGATTGGATCATGCGGATTTTCCTGTGAAGTGTTTATTCGGCACGCAGCGCGACATCGACCACTGGCGCGCCGGTCATCGCCACCAGCTGCTGCGGCGTCAGGTTGAACACCGCATGCGGATGCCCGGCGGCGGCCCACACGCTGTCGAGCTTCATCAGGTCTTCGTCGATCAGCATCACGGTCTTTTCCACATGGCCGACCGGGCAGACGCCGCCGATCGCATAGCCGATCTTCGTCTTGACGAACTTGGCATCGGCGCGGCCGAGCGGGCCGACGAGTGCGGCCACCTTGTGCTCGTCAACGCGGTTGATGCCGCTGGCAACCACCATCACCGCCGCGTCGTCGGATAGCCGGCGGAACACGATGGATTTGGCGATCTCCGCGACGGTGCAGCCGAGCCCGGCGGCGGCTTCGGCCGAGGTCTTGCCGGTCTCCGGCAGCATCACGACAGGCTTGTCGTGGCCGAGGGTGGCGAGCAGGTCGGCGACGCGCCGTGCGCTGCCGGAGAGTTTTTCCTGGGTCTGGTGTTGCATGTTTGCTGTTCTAATTGGATATCAGGTCAATATCGAGACTACGCGGCGGCGCAGTTCCGGCAGCACATCCTGCTCGAACCAGGGATTGGCTTTCCACCAAAACTGGTTGCGCGGGCTCGGATGCGGCAGCGGGAAATACGCCGGCAGGTATTCCTCATAGGCGGCAACGGTGGCAGTCAGCGTCGCCTTGCAATTCTCGCGCAAATAGAATTCCTGCGCATAACGGCCGATCAGCAGCGTAAGCCGTATATCGGGCATTGCCGCCAGCAGCGGCGCATGCCATGCCGGTGCGCATTCGGCACGCGGCCGCAGGTCGCCGCTTTTCCCCTTGCCGGGATAGCAGAAGGCGGTCGGCACGATCGCAATGCGGTTTTCGTCGTAAAACACCTCGCGCGGTATTTCCAGCCAGCTGCGCAAACGGTCGCCGGACGGGTCGTTCCACGGAATGCCGGTGTCATGGACGCGCCGTCCCGGCGCCTGTCCGACGATCAACAGGCGGGCGCCTGGCCCTGCCTGTACCACCGGCCGCGGTCCATGCGGCAGGTGGCTTTCGCACAGGCGGCAGTCCCGTACCTGCTTCAGTAGCGTCGGCAACTTGATCGTAGCCACGCATGCCCCGCTTCATTCACTCAGTTCGCTCAGTTTCTTATCCGGCGCGCTTTGCCGCAATCGCATTACCGGCGCGGCTGACCGCCTTGCGGCCGAGGTGTTGCGAAATGAACTGGCCTGCATCCACCACGGCATCGAGATTGATGCCGGTTTCCACACCAAGCCCGTTCATCATGTACAAGACGTCTTCGGTCGACACATTGCCGGTCGCGTCCTTTGCGTACGGACAGCCACCCAGGCCGGCCACGGAGGAATGGAAAATCGCGATGCCGACTTCCATGCTGGCGTAGATGTTTGCCAGCGCCTGGCCGTAGGTGTCGTGGAAGTGGCCGGATAAACGCTCGATCGGGAACTCCTGCGCCGCGCGCTGCATGACGGCCTGCACCTTCTTCGGTGTGCCGACGCCGATGGTGTCGGCGATGTCGATCTCGTCGCAGCCAAGGCCGCGCATACGCCGCACCACATCGGCCACGCTGTCCAGCGGCACCTCGCCCTGGTAGGGACAGCCGAAAGCGCAGCTGATGCTGCCGCGCAGGCGGATGTTGTGCTGCTTCGCGGCTTGCGCAACATCGCGGAAACGTTCAATCGATTCTGCAATCGAGCAGTTGATGTTCTTTTGCGAAAACGCTTCCGATGCGGCGCCGAAGATGACGACTTCGTCAGCCTTGGCCGCGACCGCCGCCTCGAAGCCCTTCATGTTCGGCGTCAATGCGGAATAGATGACGCCGGGTTTGCGCCGGATCTTTTCCATCACCTCGGTGGAGGTCGCCATCTGCGGCACCCACTTCGGCGACACGAAGGAAGCCGCTTCGATATTGGAAAAGCCGGCATCGGTCAGCCGGTTGACCAGCTCGATCTTCACCTCGGCGGGGATGGTTTCCTTTTCGTTCTGCAGGCCGTCACGCGGGCCGACTTCGACGATTTTGACTTTGTTCGGCAGTGTCATTTCAATATCCTTTCATGCGATCTACGATGCCCGCGACGGGCTCACCGCGCTGCAGCGCGCGTATTTTGGTGGCGATCTGATGCACGCTTTCGTCGAGCAGAGTGAAGGCTGCGACATGGGGCGTGATCGTAATACGCGGCTCCGTCCAAAACGGATGATCCTTCGGTAGCGGCTCGGTCCGGAACACGTCCAGCGTCGCGCCGGCGACATGGCCTTCATCGATCAGCGTCAGCAGGTCTTCCTCGACCAGATGCGCACCGCGCGCGACATTGACGAGATAGGCGCCGGCCCTCAGTTTTTGCAGGTTCGCACGGTTCAGTATGCCGACGGTGGAGGACGTCAACGGCAACATGCATACCAGCACGCGCGTGCTGCGCAGGAAGGCATCCAGCTCGGCATCGCCCGCATAACAGTCCACGCCTGGCACCTCCTTCCTGCTCCGGCTCCACGCACGCAGCGGAAAGTCAAATGGCAGCAACGCCTGCGCAACCTTTGCTCCAAGAACGCCGAGCCCGAGAATGCCGACAGGGAAGTCGCTTTTCTGAAACGGGCGTACGTCCCTGCGCCATTCACCAGCTCGCGCGCGACCATCAAGCTCGTCAAAACGCCGGTAGTAGCGCAGCACCGCATGTGTGACGTACTCGGCCATCTGTACCGCCATGCCCGCATCGTCGAGCCGGATGACGGGCACACCGGCCGGCAACGTATCTTCCATCTGCAGAATCGCATCCACTCCTGCACCCAGGTTGAAGATGCCTTTCAGGTCGGTGCGGCCTTGCAGCATCGCGGCGGGCGGCTTCCAGACCAGCGCATAATCCGCCGGATCGTCGTCACCCTCTTGCCATGCGCGCAAATCGGCTTCCGGCAATGCGGCCGCAAGCGCAGGCAGCCACTTCGCCGGATCGTCGGTTTGCGAATAGAACAGGATGCGCATCCGGCGGCTTTCCAGTACGGCTCAGGCTGCCTTGAACGCCAGCAGCTGCGCGCCTTCGGTTACCTGGTCTCCCACTGCGTACAGCAGGTCTTCCACCGTGCCGTCGGCGGGTGCGGCGATGGTGTGTTCCATCTTCATCGCTTCCATGATCAAGAGCGGCGCGCCCTTCTCGACTGTCTTGCCCTTTTCGACCAAGAGCGCAACGATCTTGCCGGGCATCGGTGCGGTCAGACGGCCACCTTCGGCTTCGGTTTCGCCGGCATGGGCAAGCGGGTCGTTGTAGTTGAGCGCGAAGTGCACGCCGCCGGTAAACACATGGAACATCTCGCCGTCGCGTACCACGGTGCCGCGCACCGCTGCGCCATCGAGCTTGATCACCAGCTGCTGCCCATTGCGCTCCACCAGCGTCATTGCGGCCGATGCGCCGCCCTGCTGCACCGTCCAGCCTTGCTCGCGATAGCCGACCGACACCGGATATGCGCCCGACTCATCGGACAAATCCAGCTGGCGCAACAGCGTGCCGTTCATGCGCCAGCCGCTCGCGCATTTCCACGGATCGGCCCACGGATCGTTGGCGGCAGCACCGGCGTTCTGCTCCGATGTCAGCAGCGAGGCCGCAGCCAGCGACAGCACAGGCAGCGAGACAGCGGGAGCCGGTGGGAACAACGCATCGTGATTACGCTCGATCAGGCCGGTGTCGAGATCGGCGCCGGAGAATGGCTTGCTCTCGACCAGGCGCTTGAGGAAAGCGACGTTGGTCGCCAGGCCGACGATTTGGTATTCGGACAGCGCCTGCGCCATGATGCCCAGCGCTTCTTCACGGTCATTGCCCCAGACGATCAGTTTCGCGATCATCGGGTCGTAGAACGGCGAAATCGCGTCGCCCTGGCGCACGCCGGAATCGATGCGGATCGCGGCCGGCGAGCCGACTGCACCGCTGCCGAGTTCGAATGCCACAGCCGACGGTGTGTGCAGATGGCGCAGCGTGCCGATCGACGGCAGGAAGCCCTTCTCCGGGTTCTCCGCATAGATGCGCGCCTCCAGCGCATGGCCCTTGATCGTCAGTTCGTCCTGCTTCTTCGGCAGCGGCTCGCCGTACGCGACGCGCAATTGCCATTCGACCAGGTCTGTGCCGGTGATCATTTCCGTGACCGGATGCTCCACCTGCAGGCGGGTGTTCATCTCCATGAAGTAGAACGAGCCGTCCTGGTTGGCGATAAATTCCACCGTGCCGGCGCCGACATAGCCGACGGCCTTGGCTGCGGCAACTGCGGCCTCGCCCATCGCGCGACGCCGCTCCTGCGTCATGCCGGGTGCCGGCGCTTCTTCCAGCACCTTCTGGTGGCGGCGCTGTACCGAGCAGTCGCGCTCGAACAGGTACACGCAGTCACCCTTCGTATCGGCGAACACCTGGATCTCGATGTGGCGCGGGCGCGTCAGGTATTTCTCGACCAGCACCTTGTCGTCGCCGAAGCTGTTGATCGCTTCGCGCTTGCAGGAGGCGAGTGCAGCCTTGAAGTCGGCGCTTTTCTCGACGATACGCATACCCTTGCCGCCGCCGCCTGCGCTGGCTTTCAACAGTACCGGGTAACCGATCTTGTCGGCCTGCTCCTGCAGGAAGTCGGGATCTTGCGTGTCACCGTGGTAACCGGGCACCAGCGGCACATTGGCCTTTTCCATCAGTGCCTTGGCTGCGGACTTGGAACCCATTGCGCGGATCGCGGACGCCGGCGGGCCGATGAAGGCAATTCCTGCCTTGGCGCACGCTTCAGCGAAATCCTCGTTCTCCGACAGGAAGCCGTAACCAGGATGGATTGCCTGTGCGCCGGTGGCGAGTGCCACTTCGATGATCTTGTCCGCGCGCAGGTAGCTTTCCTTGGCCGGCGCCGGGCCGATCAGCACGGCTTCATCGCACACGGCGACGTGCTTGGCATTGGCATCGGCTTCCGAGTACACCGCAACGGTCTTGATGCCGAGGCGGTGGGCGGTGGCGGCGACACGGCAGGCGATCTCGCCGCGGTTTGCAATCAGGATCTTGGTAAACACGCTTGCTCCTTCAAGGCCGGTTTCCGGTTCTTTTAAAACCAGTGCCAGCGGTTAAGTATTGTTATAACGCTTGCTTCATCCTTGCTGCTTCTCCTCCCCGGCGTCGCCATGGGAGGAATTTCAGTTTCATGCTTCTTCAGCTGAACTTTGCCTCATGCGTGGTGTGCTTCGCACGCATGCCGAGCTTCTCCAGCAGTGCGCGATCCGCATCCGCATCCGGGTTGCCGGTGGTGAGCAATTTCTCGCCGTAGAAGATCGAGTTCGCGCCGGCCTGGAAGCACAGCGCCTGGATCGCCTCGCCCATTTCGCGACGGCCAGCGGACAGCCGCACGCGCGCCTTCGGCATCGTGATGCGCGCTACCGCGATGGTGCGCACGAATTCCAGCGGGTCGATCGGATCGGTACCATGTAGCGGCGTGCCTTCCACCTGCACGAGGTTGTTGATCGGCACCGATTCCGGATACGGGTCGAGGTTGGCGACCTGCGCCACGAGGCCGGCACGTTGGCGGCGCGATTCGCCCATGCCGACGATGCCGCCGCAGCACACTTTGATGCCGGCGTTGCGCACGCGGTCCAGCGTATTGAGACGATCCTCGTAGTGACGCGTGCTGATGATGTCGTTGTAGAACTCCGGCGCGGTGTCGAGGTTGTGGTTGTAATAGTCGAGGCCGGCAGCCTTCAGGCGCTCGGCTTGGCCGTCTTCCAGCATGCCGAGCGTGACGCAGGCTTCCATCCCGAGTTCCTTCACGCCGCGCACCATCGCCTCGACATGATCCAGGTCACGATCCTTCGGGCCGCGCCATGCGGCACCC
Source organism: Noviherbaspirillum agri (assembly GCF_054780595.1). Classification (NCBI taxonomy): domain Bacteria; kingdom Pseudomonadati; phylum Pseudomonadota; class Betaproteobacteria; order Burkholderiales; family Oxalobacteraceae; genus Noviherbaspirillum; species Noviherbaspirillum agri. The sequence goes on along the minus strand of NZ_BAAGWA010000005.1, from coordinate 58,621 downwards.
ATGCAGAAGCGGGTCGCGCCATGTTCCTTGGCCTGCCGTGCGGCGGCCAGCACCGTTTCCAGTTCGAGGATCTTTTGTGCCTGCACGCCGGTGTCGTAGCGCTGCGCTTGCGGGCAGTAACCGCAATCTTCCGGGCAGCCGCCGGTCTTGATCGACATCAGCGTGGCGAGTTCGACTTCCTGCGGGTCGAAATTCTCGCGGTGCACTTGCTGCGCACGGAACAGCAATTCATTGAACGGCAGGTTGAACAGCTCTTCCACCTTCTCAACCGGCCAACGTTGGGCAGCGATCGCGCGCTTTTCTGCGGGGGTGAGAACCTGGTGGAACGTAATCGGTTGCGACGACATGTTGAGGACTTCCTTTACATCAATTAAATCAATACGGTTAGGGGCGCTGCGGGCGCGACGTTGGCCAGCCCGGCAAGCTCGAAAAATCCAGATGGCTGGCGGCAGCCGACGGCAATGGTGCGGGCAGGCGCGGTACGCAGCCCAGCATCGGTGCCAGCAAGCGCTGCGTCAGTGCATCAACATTGGCCATGACGTAATCCATGCCGAGGTCCACCACATTGGCGACCCAGCCGGCCAGTGTCAGGCCGCGTGCAGCAATCGCCTCGGCGGTCAGCAAGGCATGATTGAGGCAGCCGAGCCGCAGACCGACCACAAGGATGACCGGCAGGCCCAGGTCTTTTGCAAGGTCGGCGGTATCGTAACCGGCAGACAACGGCACGCGAAAGCCGCCGACACCCTCGACCACAACGGCATCCGCCGCGGCATACACCTGCGCGTAACAATCAAGAATGCGCGCCGGCTCAATGCTGATGCCTTCATTCGCTGCCGCAATGTGCGGTGCGGTCGGCTCTTCAAACAGGTACGGCGTGGTCAATGCCGTCGGCAGAGACGCGGTAGCAGAAGCCGCGAGGAAGTCGACATCCTCGTTATGCCAGGCTCCGTCACGCAATTCTGCACCGGCGGCAACCGGCTTCATCCCGGCCGCATGCAAGCCCTGCTGCGCCAAGGCGTAGAGCAAGGTGCCGGCAACCAGCGTCTTGCCGATCTCGGTATCGGTCCCGGTCACGAAATAAGCAGGTTTCGTCGTCATGGCATCACCTTTGTTCCAGTGCATTGACCGCCTCGACCAAGCGCGCGACGTCTTGCGTCGTGTGTGCGGCCGACAATGTAATGCGCAAGCGCGCGGTATCGGCCGGCACGGTCGGCGGGCGGATTGCCGGCACCCAGAATCCCTGGTCGTACAAGGCAGCGGCAGCACGCATCGCTTCGTCATTAGGGCCGATGATCACCGGCTGGATGGCTGTCTCCGAAGTGAAGAGCTGCCAGCGCTTTAACCGCAGCGTGTCACGCAACTGCGCAACCAGCCCCTGCAGGTGCGCGCGGCGCGCCGCGCCTTCCTCGCCGTCGATCAGGTCAATACTGGCCAGCAGCGCATGTGCGAGCGCGGGTGCTGCGGCCGTCGTGTAAATGTAAGGCCGCGCACGCTGCACCAGCCATTCGATGACGGTCTCGTGCGCGGCAACGAATGCGCCGCCGACACCCGCAGCCTTGCCGAGCGTGCCCATGTACACGAGGTAGGGTGAGCGCAGGTTGAAATGTTCCAGCGCGCCGCGCCCCTGCTTGCCGAGCACACCGAAGCCGTGCGCATCGTCGACGACCAGCCAGGCGCCGTAGCGTTCGCACAGCGCGAGCAGCGCCGGCAAAGGTGCGAGGTCGCCATCCATGCTGAACACGCTATCCGTCACCACCAGCTTGGTCTTCGCGGTGCTGGCCTGCAGCAGGCGTTCCAGCGCGTCGGTATCGCCATGCGGGTACACCTGCACATTGGCGCGCGACAGCCGCGTGCCGTCGATCAGCGACGCATGGTTGAGCGCTTCCGAGAACACATCTGCATCACGTCCGGCCAGCGTGCTGATGATCGCGAGGTTGGCCATGTAACCGGTGCAGAAGTACAGCGCACGTGCTGATTCCAGCTGCGGCGACATGAATTCCGCGAGCCGTTCCTCCAGCAGCGCATGCGCACGCGAATGGCCGCTGATCAGGTGCGATGCGCCGCTGCCGACGCCATAGCGCGCAGCGCCTTCCAGCAGCGCATCGGCCAGCAGCGGATGCGCCGCGAGGCCAAGGTAATCGTTGCTGCAGAAGGCGAGCATGTCACGTCCGTCCACCGTCACCTGCGGCGCACACGGCGTGTCGGCGATGCGCCGGCGGCGGCGCAGGCTGCGCGCATCCAGCTGTTGCAAATCCCGTTCGAGTGCGGAGAGCAGTTCCATCGTCATGCTCCGATCACGCGTTCGAACACGGCTTGCGTGCGTTTTGCCAGTCCCTCGATTTCCTCGTCGTCGAGGATGTAGGGCGGCATCAGGTACACGGTGTTGCCGATCGGGCGCAGCAGCAATTCCTGTTTCAGCCCTTCGGTAAAGAAGCGGCGCGAGAAGGTCGACGCCTGCGCTGGATCGTCGATCACCGCGTCGAACGCGAAGATCATGCCGCGCTGGCGGAAATGCCGCACGCGCGGGTGGGCAGACAGCGGAGCCAGAGCCTTCGCGATGCGTGCTGAGCGGTCGCGGTTGCGGTTGATCACATCGTCTTCGTCGAAGATCGCCAGCGTGGCCAGCGCCGCACGGCAGGCGAGCGGGTTGCCCGTATAGGAATGCGAGTGCAGGAAACCGCGCCGCACATCGGTATCGTAGAAGGCCTGGTAGATCGCATCGCGCGTCATCACCAGCGACAAGGGCAAATAGCCGCCACTGATGCCTTTCGACAGGCAGACAAAATCCGGCCAGATGTTTGCTTGCTCACAGGCGAAGAAGGTGCCGGTGCGGCCGCAGCCGACTGCTATCTCGTCGGCGATCAGGTGCACGCCGAAGCGGTCGCATAATGCCCGCACTTCTTGCAGGTAAACCGGATCATGCATTGCCATGCCGGTCGCGCATTGCACCAGCGGTTCGACAATGACGGCGGCGATGTGGTCGCCACGTTCGGCCAGCAGCGCTTCCAGTTCCTTCGCGGCACGGCGCGCGACGTCAGCGGCGCTCTCACCTTCGAGCGCATTGCGCGCGTCCGGCGTCGCCACCACATGCGCCCGTTGCAATAAGGGCCCGTAAGCATCGCGGAAAATCTGCACGTCGGTCACCGCAAGCGCGCCGATCGTTTCACCGTGATAGCTGCCCTTCAGGCACACGAACTCGCGCTTGTCACTCTTGCCGGTATTGCGCCAGTAGTGGAAGCTCATCTTCAGCGCAATCTCCACCGCCGATGCACCGTCCGAGGCATAGAAGCAGTGGCCGAGCACATGACCGGTGCGTGCTGCGAGCCGCTCCGACAATTCGATGACCGGCTCGTGCGTGAAACCGGCCAGCATCGCATGTTCCAGCAGGTCGAGCTGGTCCTTCAGTGCGGCATTGATGCGCTGGTTCGCATGGCCGAACAGGTTGACCCACCACGAACTGATCGCATCCATGTAGCGGTTGCCGTCAGCGTCGTACAGCCACGCGCCGCGCCCACGGCTGACCGGCACCAGCGGCACCGTTTCATGGTGCTGCATCTGCGTGCACGGGTGCCAGACGCTTTTCAGGCTTCGGGTGACCCAGTCGGTTCGTAGGTTATTGCTCAACACTGCTCCGAAAAATATTTCATCCGCTGAACGGCTCCTTCCCCCTCGTAGGGGGAAGGTTGGGATAGGGGTGTGAAGGTCAAGGCATCAACTACGCTTGCCAAGACACCTTCGAAATTACCTAAAACGTCGTTGTTCCAGAATCGGAGAACTCGCCAACCTTGGGATTGCAGAAATTCTGTTCTCCGTTCGTCATATTCCTTTTGTTCCTGATGCTGACCACCGTCCAGTTCAATCAGAAGCAGTTTGTCTAAACAAGCGAAATCGGCAATGTAGAGGCCGATCGGATGTTGGCGACGGAAGCGAAAACCTTCGATCTGCTTTCCACGCAATGCCTGCCACAACTTCCGTTCGGCTAGCGTCATATCGCTGCGGAGTGATCTGGCATTGGTCGTTCGCTCCGGCTTTATACGGCGGCTTTCGCTCACGCACTCTACCCCCATCCTAACCTTCCCCCTGCAAGGGGGAAGGGACTTTTCCTCTATCACCCCAACCAGTTCGGCTTGCGCTTCTCCAGGAACGACCGCACTCCTTCTCTGCCTTCTTCCGAACTGCGGATATCCGCGATGCGATCCGCCGTATCGGCAATCAGCGCCTCGGTAACAGGCTTGCCGGCGACATCCTGCACCAGACGCTTGGCTTCCTTCACGGCGTTGGGGCTGTTGCCGGTCAATGCCTTGACGATGTCGGCGACCGCCGCATCGAGCGCCTCGGCGGCCACGACCTGGTGAACAAAGCCGATGCGGTGCGCTTCCTGCGCCGAGAATCGCTCTGCCGTCAGGAAATACCGGCGTGAAGCGTTTTCGCCCATGGCCTTGATCACGTAAGGCGAGATTGTCGCAGGAATCAGGCCGAGCTTGACTTCGCTCAGGCAAAAATTGGTGGACTCAACCGCAACAGCGATATCGCAGGCAGCCACCAGTCCCATGCCGCCCGCATAACAGTCGCCTTGCACTTTTGCCACGACCGGCTTGGGGCAGGCGTAGATCGTGCGCAGCATTTCCGCCAGTTGCGCCGCATCCGCACGGTTTTCATCGTGCGTGTAGCTGGCCATTTTCTTCATCCAGTTCAGGTCTGCACCGGCGCAGAAGGCCGGGCCGTTGGCGGCGAGCACGATGGCGCGGAGGTCCGGGTTGTTGCCGAGTTCACGGAAGACCTGTGTGATTTCGGCAATCGTTGTTTCATTGAAGGCATTGCGCACGTCCGGACGATTGAGCGTCACCGTGGCGACGCGGTTGTCGGTGTGTACTTGCAGTGTCTGGTAGCTCATCGTTACATCCTGAAGACGCCAAACTTCGTTTCCGGGATTTCTGCATTCAGCGATGCCGACAATCCCAGCCCCAGTACCATGCGGGTATCCGCCGGATCGATCACGCCGTCGTCCCACAGGCGCGCGCTCGCGTAGTACGGATGGCCCTGGTGCTCGTACTGTTCGCGGATCGGCTTCTTGAATGCCTCTTCCTCTTCCGCGCTCCAGCTGCCGCCCTTGGCTTCGATGCCGTCGCGCTTGACGGTCGCCAGCACGCTTGCTGCCTGCTCACCGCCCATCACCGAGATGCGCGCATTCGGCCACATCCACAACATGCGCGGCGAAAATCCACGGCCGCACATGCCGTAGTTGCCGGCGCCGAAGCTGCCGCCGATGATCACGGTGAACTTCGGCACCGACGCGGTCGACACCGCCGTCACCATCTTCGCGCCGTTGCGCGCAATGCCTTCGTTCTCGTACTTGCGGCCGACCATGAAGCCGGTGATGTTCTGCAGGAACACCAGCGGGATCTTGCGCTGGCAGCACAGTTCGATGAAGTGCGAACCCTTCAGCGCCGATTCCGAGAACAGGATGCCGTTGTTGGCGATGATGCCGACCGGCATGCCGAAGATGTGCGCAAAACCGCACACCAGCGTCGTGCCGTAGCGCGCCTTGAATTCGTCGAATTCGCTACCGTCGACGATGCGTGCGATCACTTCGCGCACGTCGAAGGGCTTGCGGGTATCGACCGGAATCACGCCGTACAGCTCTTTCGCGTCGTATTTCGGCGCAACCGGTTCGCGCAGCACGAGTTGCTGCGGCTTCTTGCGGTTCAGGTTGGAGACGATGGTGCGCGCCAGCGCCAGTGCATGCATGTCGTTGTGCGCAAGATGGTCGACCACGCCAGACAGCCGCGTATGCACATCGCCGCCGCCGAGGTCTTCCGCGCTCACCACTTCGCCGGTCGCCGCCTTCACCAGTGGCGGGCCGCCGAGGAAAATCGTGCCCTGTTCCTTCACGATGATCGATTCATCGCTCATCGCCGGCACATAGGCGCCGCCGGCGGTGCAGGAGCCCATCACCACCGCGATCTGCGGGATGCCCTTGGCCGACAGGTTGGCCTGGTTGTAGAAGATGCGGCCGAAGTGGTCGCGGTCCGGGAACACGTCGTCCTGATTCGGCAGGTTCGCGCCGCCGGAGTCGACGAGGTAAATGCACGGCAGGTTGTTCTGGTCGGCGATCTCCTGCGCGCGCAGGTGCTTCTTCACCGTCATCGGGTAATAGGTGCCGCCCTTGACCGTCGCGTCATTGCACACGATCACGCATTCCTGCCCCGACACGCGGCCGATGCCGGTGATGATGCCGGCCGACGGCGCGGCATTGTGGTACATGTCATACGCGGCCATTTGCGAGAACTCGAGGAACGGCGTGCCCGGGTCGAGCAGCATCTGTACCCGGTCGCGCGGCAGCAGCTTGCCGCGACCCGTATGCTTCTTGCGCGCGTCCTCGCCGCCGCCCAGCATGATCTTTTCCACTTTTGCCTTCAGGTCATCCACCACGCGTTGCATGGCCTCGACATTGACCTTGAAATCCTCGCTGCGCGGATTCAGCTTGCTTTCGATATGCGGCATGTTTGCTTCCCTTATTTCCTTGTTTGATCAGGCTGTCTTTTCTTCGTCGAGCTTGAGCTCGTCTTTCATTACTTCGCGCATCTTGAACTTCTGCACCTTGCCGGTGATGGTCATCGGGAAGGCATCGACGAAACGGATGTAGCGCGGCACCTTGTAATGCGCGATCTGTCCCTTGCAGAATTCCCGAACGCCTTCCGCATCCAGTTTTTCTCCCGGACGACGGATGATCCATGCGCACAATTCCTCGCCGTACTTCCGGTCCGGCACACCGACCACCTGCACGTCCTGCACGGCGGGATGGCGATACAGGAATTCCTCGATCTCGCGCGGATAAATGTTCTCGCCGCCGCGGATCACCATGTCCTTGATGCGGCCGGAGATGTTCACGTAACCCTCCGCATCCATCACCGCGAGGTCGCCGGTGTGCATCCAGCCGTCCGCATCGATTGCTTCGGCTGTTTTCTGCGGATCTTCCCAGTAGCCGTGCATCACGGAGTAGCCGCGCGTGCACAGTTCGCCGGAGGCGCCGACCGGGACCGTCTCGCCGGTATCGGGATTGACGATCTTCACTTCCAGGTGCGGCTGCGTCTTGCCGACGGTGGACACGCGCTTTTCCAGCGGCGTGTCGGTCGTGCTCTGGCAGCTGACCGGGCTGGTTTCCGTCATGCCGTAGGCAATCGTCACTTCGCTCATGTGCATGTCGGCAACCACCCGCTTCATCACCTCGATCGGGCACGGCGAGCCGGCCATGATGCCGGTACGCAGCGTGGACAAATCGAACTCTTTGAAGCGCGGATGATCGAGTTCCGCGATGAACATCGTCGGCACGCCATGCAGGCCGGTGCAACGCTCCTGCTGGACCGCTTGCAGCACCAGCAGCGGATCGAAAGCATCGTTCGGATAGACGATCGTTGCGCCATGCGTCAGGCAAGCGAGATTGCCGAGCACCATGCCGAAGCAGTGGTACAGCGGCACCGGAATGCACAGCCGGTCCTTGTCGGTCAGGCGCATCGCCTCGCCGATGAAGAAGCCGTTGTTGAGCACATTGCGGTGCGTGAGCGTCGCCCCTTTCGGGAAACCGGTGGTGCCGCTGGTGAACTGGATATTGATCGGATCGGTCGCCTTCAGCGTCGCACCGATTTGCGTGAGGCGCGCATCGTCCGGATTGCCGGTTGCCATCAGGTCGGCAAAGCGCATCATGCCGGGCACGTTGTCGTCGCCGAGCTGGATCACGGTCTTCAGCGCCGGTACACGTTTAGCCTGCAGCTGGCCCGGCGTGCTCGTGGCGATCTCGGGTGCAACGGCACGGATCATGTCCAGGTAGTCGCTGGTCTTGAACGTGGTCATCGAGATCAGCGACTTGCAGCCGACCTTGTTCAGTGCATATTCCAGCTCGGCGATGCGATAGGCCGGGTTGATGTTCACCAGCACGATGCCGGCCTTCGCGGTGGCGATCTGCGTCAGCAACCACTGCGCATTGTTGTGCGACCAGATGCCGACGCGGTCGCCCTTCTGCAGCCCGAGTCCCAGCAGTGCGCTGGCAAGTCGGTTCGACTCTCTCTGTAATTCACGATAGGTATAACGTATCTGCTGATGGCAAGACACCAGCGCTTCGTTATCCGGAAAACGGTTGACCATCGCATCGAAGAAATCGCCGATCGTCTGTTCGATCAACGGCGTTTCGCACGATCCACGGTCGTAGCTTGTAACCAACTGCACCATTCCATCTTCTCCAGTCATTTTGTTTCAGGAAAACTACCGTCCAGGTAAAACCATTTTCCGTTCTCGCGCACGAAGCGACTGACTTCGTGCAGGCGATGCGCACGGCCACCAAACTTGGAGCGCGCGACAAACTCCACCGTCGCCTCGTCACCTGCAGGCACATGCCGTTTCACCTCGAGTCCGAGCCACTTTGTGGCCGGATCATGTTCGAGTTCCTCGCGCGCCGGACGCGTGCTCGCATGCCAGCTCTGGTGCACGTAATCCATCAGGCCGAGCACATACGCGCTGTAACGCGAACGCATCAGTTGCTCGGCGGTCTCCGGCAGCGCGCCGCCATGGAAGCGGCCGCAGCACTGGGCGTAGGATGCGCCGCCACAGGGGCAAGGTCTGGGGCAGGCGCCGGTGTCGTTGTTCTTGCTCATGAATTTCTGGCCGTTGCCGCAGCGTCATGCTGCGGCGGAGTATCAGACCTTGTGCTTGCTTTCCTTCACGCCCACCGGCGCGCCGGCAGCCTTCCATGCGGAAAAGCCGCCCTCGATATGCGCCACCTTCGGCATGCCCATGTCCTGCACCGTCTTGGTCGTCAGCGCACTGCGCCAGCCGGCGGCACAGAAGAAAATGAATTCCTTGTCTTCGCCGAATACCGGCTTAAAGTAAGGCGAATCGGGATCAACCCAGAATTCGATCATGCCGCGCGGTGCGGAAAACGCGCCGGGGATGATGCCCTCGCGCTCCAGCTCGCGCACGTCACGTACGTCGACGAACTGCACATTGGCGTCGCCCAGCCTGGCCTTAGCTTCCTCCACGCTGTAGGTTTTCACCTGCGCCATCGCTTCGTCGACCAATGCCTTGTGTCCTTTTTTTAATGCCATGATGTCTCCTCCTCTTTATCGGGCTTCGTCAGATCTTTCCGTTTTTCAGATACGCCTCGAGCTGGTCGAAGCGGTCGAATCCCCAGAACGGCTCGTCGTCGGCAATGATGTACGGCGAACCGAACACGCCGCGCGCAATCGCCGCATCCACCTCGGCCTTCAGCTTTTCCTTGATGTCGCCGCTGTTGGCGCCGTCGATCAGCTCGTTGGCATTGATGCCCAGCGCAGATGCGACTTTGGCGATTGCATCCGGATCGGTAATGTCGTCGCCATCGACGAAATACGCGACATACACAGCCTTGGCGAAATCGATCGCCTTCGCCTCACCGATGTGCTGGTCCACCCAGGTCATCGCACGCGCGGCGAGCTGCGTCGGGATCGGGAACTTTGCCGGGCGCTTGAAGGAGATGCCATGAAACCGTGAAGTGCGCTCGAAATCGCGGTTCGCATAATCGCCCTTGAGCGGCACCAGCGGCAGCGGCTGCGCGCCGGTCATCTTGAACACTGCGCCCAGCAGCACCGGATGCCACTTCACGCGGCGGCCGTACTCCGACGCGAGCGCTTCAATGCGCATCGCGGCGAAATAGCCGTAGGGAGAAGAGAAGTCGAAATAGAAGTCGATGGATTTCTGCATGGCGTCTCCTTGATGTGTTCTTGATGAACTTGTTATGCCTTCCTTATGCCGTCCTTATGCCAGTGCACGGCCGATCAGGATTTTCTGGATATCGCTGGTACCTTCGTAAATCTGGCACACGCGCACGTCACGGTAGATGCGCTCCACCGGGAAGTCACTGACGTAGCCGTAACCGCCATGGACCTGGATCGCATCGGAGCAGACGCGCTCGGCCATTTCGGATGCAAACAGCTTGGCCATCGCCGCTTCCTTCAGGCAGGGCTTGCCCGCGTCCTTCAGGCTCGCCGCATGCCAGATCAACTGGCGCGCTGCTTCGATCTGCGTCGCCATCTCGGACAGCTTGAACTGCACCGCCTGGTGCTCGAACAGCGGCTTGCCGAAACTGGTGCGCTCCTTCGCATACGCAAGCGCCGCCTCGAATGCGGCACGCGCCATGCCGACCGATTGCGACGCGATACCGATGCGCCCGCCTTCGAGCCCGGACAGCGCGATCTTGTAGCCCTGGCCTTCTTCGCCGATCAGGTTCTGTGCCGGGATGCGGCAGTTCTCGAACAGGATCTGTGCGGTGTCGGAGGAATGTTGACCCATCTTTTCCTCAAGGCGGGCAACGATGTAGCCCGGTGTGTTGGTCGGCACCCAGAATGCGCTGATGCCACGCTTGCCGGCCTCCTTGTCGGTAACCGCCATCACAATCGCGACATCCGCGTACTTGCCGCTGGTGATGAACTGCTTCACGCCGTTGAGCACGTAATAGTCACCATCGCGTGTTGCGGTGGTGCGCAGCGCGGAGGCGTCGCTGCCGACATGCGGCTCGGTCAGGCAGAACGCGCCGAGCATGTCGCCGCGCGCCAGCGGGCGCAGCCACTGCTCCTTCTGCGCGTCGTTCGCGTACATCATCGCGATGCTGCAGACCGGGCAGTTGTTGACCGAGATGATGGTCGAGGTGCCACCGTCACCGGCCGCGATTTCTTCCAGCACGAGCGCGAGCGACACGTAGTCGAGGCCGGCGCCGCCCAATTCTTCCGGCACGGCGACACCAAATGCGCCGAGCTGCGCCAAGCCCTTCAGTTCGTCCTGCGGAAAGTGGTGTTCCTTGTCCCAGCGCGCGGCATTGGGCGCTAGGCGTTCCTGCGAAAACGCGCGCAATGCGTCGCGGATCATTTCATGTTGTTCTGACAGAACCATTTCTTGTCTCCCTGTGGTGGCCCGCTACCAGGCGAGCTGGCGTCCGGCGTAGTTGCGGTAAGTGCCGGTGTCTTCATGCTTGAGCTGGCCGATCACGCTCAGCTGCCCGGACACGCTTTCCTCGACGGAAAGCGTCGCATTGGCGCCGCCCATGTCGGTACGCACCCAGCCGGGGCACATTGCGAGGAAGGTGGCCGCCGGATAATCGAGCGATGCGCTTTTTACCGCCATGTTGAGCGCGGCTTTCGAGGTGCGGTACAGCCAGCCGTAACTGGTGTCGGTTTCGCCGATGCTGCCCATGCCGCTGCTGATGAAGACAAACTTGCCCTGCGCGGCCTCGAGCATGGGCGCGAGCATCGGAATCGCCTGCATCGCGCCGAGCACGTTGGTGTGCATGACGGAATCAAAATCCTGCTGTGTCGGCGGTGACTTGGTGCTCTGGCCTTGCGGGCCGTAGACGCCGGCGACATACACGGCAAGATCGAGCTTCTCGCCATCCAGCTGCCAGCCCAGTCCGGCCAGCGAGTCCGGCTTGGCGACATCAAGCTTGAGCGCCTGTGCGCCTGCGGCCTTCAGCTCGGAAACGGAACTATCGTCGCGCGCGGTGGCGATCACTTTCCAGCCGGCGGCGAGCAACTGGCGCACATATTCGCGGCCGATGCCGCGTGAAGCGCCGAGGATGAGTGCGGTAGGCATGATGAAGTAGATTCGGAGAAGAAATTTAAAAGACCCTGCTACAGGCTCCTTCCCCCTTGCAGGGGCGCCCGGCGTAGGGGGAAGGTTGGGATGGGGCGGCCCGCGCAGGGGTAGAGCCTTCGCGCAACAGAAAACGATTGCTCCATCACTCTACCCCCACCCTCCCCCTGCAAGGGGGAGGGAACCCAGTGCTGGATCGCGATACTGTTCTTGCTACACCAACTCAATCGCCATCGCGGTCCCCTCACCGCCGCCGATGCACAGCGAAGCAACGCCCAACTTGCCGCCAGTCTTCTTCAGTGCGCCGATCAGCGTGACGATGATGCGCGCGCCGGAAGCACCGATCGGGTGGCCGAGTGCACAGGCGCCGCCGTGGATGTTGATCTTCTCGTGCGGGATCTCCAGGTCGCGCATTGCCGACATCGGCACCACGGCAAACGCCTCATTGATCTCGAACAGGTCCACATCCTTGGTCGTGATGTTGAGCTTCTTGTACAGCTTCTCGATCGAACCGATCGGCGCGGTGGTGAACCAGTTCGGCTCCTGCGAATGCGTTGCATGGCCGAGCACGCGGGCGATGGGCTTGCAGCCGAGCTTCTTCGCGGTGGATTCGCGCATCATGACCAGTGCTGCAGCACCGTCGTTGATCGACGACGAAGATGCGGCGGTGATGGTGCCGTCCTTCTTGAATGCCGGCTTGAGCGACGGGATCTTGTCCAGCTTGGCTTTCAGCGGGCCTTCGTCCTTGTCGATGACGACGTCGCCGCCCCTGCCTGGCACCGTGACCGGTGCGATTTCCCACTTGAAGGAACCGTCGTTGGTCGCTGCCTGAGCGCGCTTGACGGATTCGATCGCGAATGCGTCCTGTGCTTCACGGGTGAACTCGTACTTGGCGGCACACTCTTCGCCGAAGGTACCCATCGAGCGGCCCTTCTCGTAAGCATCTTCCAGACCGTCGAGCATCATGTGGTCGTACATCATTGCGTGGCCGATGCGGTAGCCGCTGCGTGCCTTCGGGATCAGGTACGGCGCATTGGTCATGGATTCCATGCCGCCTGCGACGACCACTTCGTTGGTGCCGGCGATGATGGAGTCGTAGGCGAACATCGCTGCCTTCATCGCGGAGCCGCACATTTTCGACAGCGTGACGGCGCCGGCAGAAACCGGGATGCCAGCCTTGATCGCTGCCTGGCGTGCCGGCGCCTGGCCCTGGCCTGCCATCAGGCAGTTGCCGAACAGGACTTCGTTCACGTATTGCGGCTCGAGGCCGGCGCGCTCGACAGCGGCGCGGATGGCGACTGCGCCGAGGTCCGCTGCGGGGACATTAGCGAAGTCGCCCTGGAAGGCGCCCATCGGGGTACGGGCTGCGCCGACAATGACAATAGGATCGTTCATGTTGGTTCTCCTGAGAAAAATGAATAGTTGTGCACCCTAGGCGGCTTGCGCGGCCGGTGGTAGCGGCTTGTAACTGAATCGCAATTCCTGCGGGTACGGGAACACGTCTTCGACATGGCCGTCCAGCAGGCGCTGCTTGGCGTTCTGCCAGTATTGCGGCGTCAGCAGGTCGGCATGGTGCTTCATGAAGTACTTCCTGACCTCCGGATTTCCGAGCAGGAAGGTGGCGAACTGCTCGGGGAATACATCGTTCTTTGCCACCGGATACCACGGCTCGCTCGACATCTCGTCTTCCTCGTTGCGCGGCGTCGGGATCGTGCGGAAGTTGCAGTCCGTGATGTACTCGATTTCGTCGTAGTCGTAGAACACGACGCGGCCATGGCGCGTGACGCCGAAGTTCTTGTACAGCATGTCGCCGGGGAAGATGTTGACGCCGACGAGGTCCTTGATGGCGTTGCCGTATTCGACGACACCATGCTCGAGCGCGGCATGGTCGCCGCGCTTTTCCGCTTCGGTCAACCAGATGTTCAACGGCGTCATGCGGCGCTCGATGTACACGTGCTTGATGACAATCTCGCCGCGGTCTTCTTCGACGATGGACGGCGCGACTTCCTTCAGTTCGGCCAGCAGTTCGTCGTCGAAGCGCTCGCGCGGAAATGCGACGTTGGAGTATTCCAGCGTGTCCGCCATGCGGCCGACGCGGTCATGCTGCTTCACCAGCAGATATTTATCCTTGACCTGCTGTCGCGTGGTGTCCTTCGGCGGCGGGAAGAAATCCTTGATCACCTTGAACACATACGGGAAGGACGGCAGCGAAAACACCACCATCACGAGGCCCCGGATACCGGGTGCAATTTCGAAGCAGTCCGACGAATGGTGCAAATGATGCAGGTAATCGCGGTAGAACGCCGCCTTGCCCTGCTTCTGCAGGCCGAGGATGGTGTAGATCTCGCTGCGCGGTTTGTAGGGCATCAGCGTGCGCAGGAACTGTACGTAGCCGGACGGCACCTCCATGTCGACCATGAAGTAGGCTCGCGTAAACGAGAACAGCACCGTGATCAGCGTCGGGTCGAACAGCACCGTGTCGAGCACCAGCTCGCGCTTGCGGTTGTACAGGATCGGTACGACGAACGGATAGACGCGGTTGCCGTTGATGCCCTTGCCGACGATGTAGGCGCCCTTGTTGCGGTAGAACAGGGAAGCCAGCACCTGGATATGGTGGTTCGGCTCAAGCAGGTCGGTGCCGAACATTGCGCGCATGCGCGCTTCGACCAGGGCGACGTCGCGGTCGAGGTCGGCGAACGGCGACGCGAGCTGGAAGTTGGTGACGATGCGCTTGAGCGTGTAATGCAGCCCGTCCTTGGCCGGGTAGTACACGCGATAGGTCGGCTTGGCTTCGTCCGGCTCGATGTATTCCGTCGACACCGCCGGGCGCACAAAGATGAAATCGTTGTGGTAGTAGGACCGGTGCAGGATATTGCAGCAGACGGAATTGAAGAAGGTTTCCGCCAGCTCCGGCTGCTTGTGATTGATCAGCAGGCCGATGTAGTGCAGCTTCACCTCGCGCCAGACTTCGTCGCCGATCTCTTCCTGGTCGTATTCGTCTTCGAGGATCTGCACGCATTCCTGCACGCGGGTGTCGTAATACGCGATCCGCTCGCGCGCCTTCACCTGCGCCGTCTTCCATTCGCAGCGCTCGAAATAGCGCTGCGATTCCTGGCTGGACGCGCGGAACAGGCGATAGTGCTTGTCGAAGCCGTCGAGGATCGTGCGCGCGATATCGAACGCGATCTGGGAGGACAGGAGCTTGGGAAAGGCGGATTGCGGCATCGTGATCGCTCGGGGGAAGTTCTTCAAACCTCCAGTGTAGCCGCATCCGAACCGGTGCCGCGCAGATCAGCGTGCAGGCGGCTTGATTCACATGAGAACTGACGCGCGAGCGAAGTGTTCACTTGCTGCTCCTCGGCAATACGGCCATGGTGGCGATCAGTTTACTGACCAGCGTGGACTTGCTGCCTTCCATCGCGTGAACCTCGGATTCGACGACATGGAAGGCCTTGCCCGGTTTCAGCACCTGCGCACGGCAGCGCAATGATTCGCCTTTGCCTGGTCGCAACAGGTGAATCTTGAATTCAACCGTCAGCACGTATTCATGCGCGGGGAGCAGCGTCATTGCAGCGGTGCCGGCCGTATGGTCGGCAATCGTCGCCTGCACGCCCGCGTGCACGAGGCCGGTGTGCTGCAAGTGGCGCGACTCGAGTTCCAGCGTGCTCTCGCACCATCCCGGTCCGCAATCGGCCAGCCGGATGCCGAGGTCGCCGAGAAAGGCGGCGTCGCGGAAGGCGGCTTCGATGACTGTGCGGTAGTTTGGATCAGGTGCGTGCATGGTGTCTCCGCCAACGTCCTGTCGTTCCCTCGCCCGCCGTGCCTGTCGCCGGCACACTGGGGAGGGACTCGCTTTTACATGTCTTTACTTCGTCTCGGCGAACAATTCGCGGCCGATCAGCATGCGGCGGATTTCACTGGTGCCGGCGCCGATCTCATACAGCTTGGCATCGCGCCACAGACGACCGACCGGGTATTCGTTGATGTAGCCGTTGCCACCGAGCGTCTGAATTGCTTCGCCCGCCATCCACGTTGCCTTTTCTGCGGAATACAGGATTGCGCCGGCTGCATCCTTGCGCAGTGCGCGCACCTGTTCCGGCGTCTTCGCGCGGTCACAAGCCTGGCCGACGGCGTACACGTAGGCCTTGCATGCCATCATCGTCGAGTACATGTCGGCGATCTTGCCCTGCATCAGCTGGAATTCGCCGATTGGCTGGCCGAACTGCTTGCGCTCATGGATGTAGGGCACCACCGCGTCCATGCAAGCCTGCATGATGCCGAGCGGCCCGCCCGATAGCACGGTACGCTCGAAGTCGAGGCCGGACATCAGCACGTTGACGCCTTTGCCAAGGCCGCCGAGGACGTTCTCTGCCGGCACTTCGCAATCCTGGAACACCAGTTCGCCAGTGTGCGAGCCGCGCATGCCGAGCTTGTCGAGCTTTTGCGCAATCGAAAATCCCTTGAAGCCTTTTTCGATCAGGAATGCGGTCATGCCGCGCGGGCCGGCTTCGAGATCGTTCTTCGCGTAAACGACCAGCACATCAGCGTCCGGACCGTTGGTGATCCACATCTTGGTGCCGTTCAGCACCCAGCGGTCGCCCTTGAAGTCCGCGCGCAGCTTCATGCTGACCACGTCGGAGCCGGCATTCGGTTCGGACATCGCAAGCGCGCCGACGTGCTCGCCGGAAATCAGCTTCGGCAGATATTTCTTTTTCTGCTCTTCGGTGCCGTTGCGCTTGATCTGGTTCACGCACAGGTTGGAGTGCGCGCCGTAGGACAGGCCGACGGATGCGGAAGCGCGCGAGATTTCTTCCATTGCCACGATGTGCGCAAGGTAACCCATGTCGGTGCCGCCGTATTCCTCGCTCACCGTTACGCCGAGCAGACCAAGGTCGCCCATCTTCTTCCACAGGTCCATCGGGAACTGGTCGGTGCGGTCGATTTCCGCGGCACGTGGCGCAATTTCGGATTGGGCAAACTGCTGCACGGTTTCGCGCAGTGCGGCGATATCTTCGCCATGGTCAAAGGTCAAGCCGGGCAAATGGATCATGTCGTCCTCGTGTTATCTGAATTGGCGGATTAACCACCGTTGCAAAATCATACCTTTGATTGACGTTTACGTAAACGTCAATCAAATACCGTAAAAGTACTGTTTTTTTGGCGAGCCAAGCGGAAAATCAGGCTGCATCCTTCAGGCGCTTTCCTGTCCTCGAAGCAGACTTCCTCTCGCCGCCGGCCAGCAGGCGCTGGCATTCCTCCTCGTGCGCGGCAATCTCTGCCAACGTCACTTCCAGGTCTTCGCGCTGACGCTCCAGCGTCTCGCGATGCTGCGCCAGCACTGTCAGGAAGCGCTTGAGCTGCGCCGTGGTGTCCTTCGGCGATTCATACATGTCCACCAGCGCCTTGATCTCCTGCAGCGACAGGCCCAGCCGCTTGCCGCGCAAGGTCAGCTTGAGCCGGGTGCGCTCGCGTGAACTGTACACGCGCGTGCGGCCTCCCGCGCCTTCGCGCTTGGGGCTGAGCAGACCCTGGTCTTCGTAGAAGCGGATTGCGCGCGGCGTGATGTCGAATTCGCGTGCGAGTTCGGTAATGGTGTAAGTAGGCATGTTTCCCAAGGTGAGCGCCAGCAATAAACACGCTTTGTGTTTAGAATCGCTGAGGCGATCCGCAGTTTACGTTAACGTCAATCGTTCGGTATTGTAGGCGCGACCGCCAAAAATGTGAACATGCAATTCTGCCAATTGCGCCTTTGGAAATTTCTTCTCATGAATCACCTCGAATCCCAGCTGTCCTACGCTTTCGGCGATACGCTGCCTGCTCCCGGCACATTGCACCCTGTTGCGCCAGGTGTTTACTGGCTGCGCATGGGACTGCCGTTTGCGCTTGACCATATCAACCTGTGGCTTTTGCGTGACAACGATGGCTGGACGGTTGTCGATTGCGGGATTGCGAACGACGCGACACGATCGTCCTGGGAAACGATCTTTGCGAACGGGCTCGAAGGCCTGCCGATCGTGCGGGTCATCGCCACGCACTGCCACCCGGATCACGTCGGCTTGTCCGAGTGGCTGTGCAGCCGATGGGACGCACCGTTGTGGATGACGACCGGCGACTATGGGTTTGCACGGATGATGTCGGCGTCACTGCCCGGTGTGGACGGGACGGCAATGCTGCCGCACTTTCAGCGGCACGGACTGACGGATCCGGCAATGCTGGAGAAGCTGCAGGGTCGCAAGAGCTACTATCCGACGCTGGTGCCTGCCGTGCCGGCTTCTTACCACCGCATGCAGGACGAGCAGGTATTTGCGATCGGCGAGAACGACTGGCGCGTGATTACCGGCTTCGGCCATTCACCGGAACATGCCTCGCTATACTGCGCGCGCCTCGGCCTGCTGATTTCCGGCGACATGGTATTGCCGCGGATTTCCACTAATGTCTCCGTCTTCGCTGTCGAGCCGGAGTCGAATCCGGTGCAGCTCTATCTCGACTCATTAAAGAAATACCAACAACTACCGGACGATACGCTGGTACTGCCGTCGCACGGCAAGCCTTTCCGTGGCCTGCATACGCGTATCGGTCAACTCGTCGAACATCACCGGGAGCGTCTGGACGAAGTACTATCAGCCTGCGCAACGCCGAAATCCGCGGCCGACATCGTACCAATCATGTTCCGCCGTGCGCTGGACGCCCATCAGCTGACCTTCGCCATGGGCGAGGCGCTGGCTCATCTGCACAAACTGTGGCTGGAAGGTGCCCTGGTGCGAGAACGTGGCGAGGATGGCATCTTGCGATTCCGGCGCACCTGACACCCCATCCCAACATCCTCGTTAGTAAAATAACGCCTCTCCCGGCAGGCTGCACGCTTGCTCCTTGCCGGAGCACCCTTCTTTCCTCCGAAAGGTTTGGTTGCGGCCAGTGCGGTCCCGATATTCTTGATCCGCGTCGTGACAATTTGAATTTATTGGTAGAAAAGCCATTTCACGTGCATGGAGATGTGTTACAGTCCCTTAACACATCCAGTCACAACCAGTCCATGTCGGACGGAGACTGACAGTCAATGTCCGTCATGGAATAGTGCGCGGTCATGAATCCATCAATTGAACGAGAAGGCTTTAGCGAGCGCCTGCAACAGGCCTTGCGTAATGCCGACTATTCGCCGGACAGCCCGACACAGCTTGCGCGCGAATTCAACATCCGGTTTGAAGGCCGCCCGATCACGGTGCACGCCGCACGGAAATGGCTAGTGGGCGAAGCCATTCCCACGCAAGAGAAGCTGCGCACGCTCGCACAATGGTTGTGTGTTCCGGCGGAATGGCTGCGTTTTGGCGGCACGGAGAGCGGTTCGGCATTGGACGCCACTGGTACGCCGGCTCGGTTCGAGTCGGTGGATGTGAAGCTCGTTGCCGATCTGCAACGGCTGGATGAGTACCACCAGACGTTGGCGCGCGAATTCATTCGCATGCTGGTCCGGCTCAATCGCCAGAAGTAAGGCCTTCTCCATCGTCGCCCATTGCCAGGCGCCTCAGGTAGCGCAGGCCGGCAATGGCGCGACTTCCATACCAGGACATCATCTCCCCATCGACGAGCTGTACCGGCTTGCCGATCTGCCGCTCGAGTGCATCCACATGCGCCTCGGTGAAGCGGTATGGTTCCGTTGACAGCAGCACACCGTCGATCGATCTCGCCAGTTCGTCAGACCAGGCAAAGGACGGATACCGGTCCGCGGACGGCGCCGACCAGCTCTGCCAGCCGATTTCGGCCATCATGCACGCGATGTAGGTATCGCGCGAAACGGTCATCCACGGGTCTTTCCAGATGCAGTACAGCATCGTTTGCGGCGGGCCCTTCGGCATCGCGCGCAGTGCTGCATATTCCTGTTCAAACGCGGCACATAATGCATCCGCCTTACCCTGCGCACGGAAGATACCCCCAAGGAGGCGGTAAAGCGCGAGGTTGTCGCGCGGAGCGACCGGATGCGTGACGATCACATGCGGGATGAAGCGCGCCAGTTCATCGACGACCGGCTTCGGGTTCTCGTCAATGTTGACGATCAGGTGTGTCGGAGCAAGCCGGCGCAGCTTGTCGGTGTTCACATCCTTGGTTCCGCCGATCTTGGGAACGGATTTGACGATATCGGCCGGATGCACGCAAAAGCCGGTACGGCCGACGATCGATGCAGCCAGCCCCAGGTCGCACAGCAGCTCGGTTATCGATGGCACCAGCGATACGATGCGGGGCATGCTCCCCGCCGGCACCGGCAGGTGCTCACGGCCAAGCGCATCGATCAGTGTCATGGCAGTTGCTCTTTCTCGCGTGCCTTGTGCGGTGCCCTCGAGAATGCAAAGTCGTACACCGGGTTCGGCAGCAGGCGCAGCAGCTTCGCCACCACACCCATTGCACCGGGAATCACACGATAGCTCTCGCCGGCTTCGATCACCGCATGCGCCTTTGCCGCGAACTTCTCGACCGGCATCAGGAAAGGCATGGGATACGAGTTTGCCTGCGTCATCGGCGTATCGATATAGCCAGGTGCAATGGTCACGACCTTGATGCCGGTGCCCTTCAATTCGACGCGCAGCGATTCGCAATAGCTGATCACCGCTGCTTTCGACGCGCTATATGCCCCTGCGCCCGGCAGGCCGCGGATACCGGCAACGCTCGCGATGCCGACCAGCCGCAGGTTGCGCTCGCCGGCCGCCGCCTGCTTTTTCATCGATGCGATGAAAGGGGCGAAGCTGGCGACGGTGGCCGTCACGTTGGTGGCAAAGATGCGCTCGAAGACGGGAATGTCTTCCGTATATTCCGTCAGCGTGCCCTGCGAGACGCCGGCGTTGGCAATCACCACGTCAACACCGCCATGCCGGCCCAGGAAATCGTTGGCAGCGGAGGTCAGCGCCGCATGGTCAGTGACGTCGAGCGCATAGGTACGATGCCGCTGCGGATTCGGCATGCCAGCAACCAGGTCTTCCAGCAGCGCGCTGCGGCGAGCCACTAGTCCGAGGGCAGCACCCTGTGCCGCATAGTGCTGTGCGAGTGCAGCGCCGATGCCGCTGGATGCGCCGGTAATGAATACACGTTTCATGTCAGGATGCGATCTCTACTCAATCAATCTCATTGACGGCATCGCGACGGCGCCGACGGCCGCGTGCAGAGTGCAATGCCCAATAAAAAAGTCCGTCCTCTTTCGAGAGACGGACTTGCAGTGTAATGCGGAAGTGGCTTGCTCGCCTTACTTGCTTTTCGTGACAGGTGCAGCCGGTGCAGCCGGTGCAGTCGGTGCAGGCGCTGCGCCCTTGCCCTTGGCAGTCTGAGCAATCAGCCAGTCCATCACCTGGAAGGTGGCCGCATGCAGCACCGGTTCGGGGCGATTGCCCAGGCCCGTGCTGACGATCGACGGCGATGTCAGGAAACGACCATCAACTGCCAGCAGCGGCACGCCATCCACCTGGTAAGCCTGCTGCAGCTGGACTGCGCGGCGCACCTTGGTCTGGACGGCAAATGAGTTGTAGACGTCGAGGAACTTCTGCTTGTCGACTCCTTGCTTGACGATGAACTCGACGATTGCATCATCGGTCGCCAGCGACTGGCGCTGCACGTGGATCGCCTGGAACACCTTCGGATGCAGATCCTCGACCCGGCCCATCGTTTCCAGCGTGTAGTAAAGCTTTTGCTGCGGAATCATCGAATCGCGGAAGGCGACCGGCACGCGCTTGAACACGATCTTGTCACCCTGTTTCTTCACCCAGTCGGCCAGAACCGGCTCCAGGGAATTGCAATGCGGGCAGAAGTATCCGAAGAACTCAGTGACCTCGACCTTCTTGCCGGCGTCGGTCTGCTGCGGCTTTTCCAGCGTGCGGTAGTCGACGCCGTTTTGCGGATTGGCCGGTGTTGCGTTTGCGCCGAAAGCGACAAGGGAAAGGCTCAGTGCTGCCAGTACATGTTGGAGAAAACGCATAGATTTCCTTTGCTCTTGGTAAATAACTAAGACACTATTTTGCAACGCGCACCACGGCTGCATCAACGCCATTGTCAGACAATTTGCCGCGTACCCGGTTCATTGCATCGAGCTGCGCAAACGGCCCCACACGGACGCGGTACAGGACACCGGTTTCCGACTGGCGTTCCGAGATCTTTGCTTCGACACCGATCAGTGCCAGCTTGGCGCGGATCCCCTCTGCATCGGTCGATTCACGGAATGCGCCAGCCTGCAGATAGTAGATCCATTTATCCTCCGTACTCTCCACCTTCGCGGTGCCGTCCTTGCCCGGCACGGCAGCTTGTGCCTTGCTGTCTGCCGGCTTTGCGTCCGCCTTCACCTCAACGATCTTGTCCGATGTCGGTTGCGGCGCAGCGGTGTTGGTCGGTGCGGGCTCCTTGGCAAAGTCGCGCGCGGCGTCCTTGATTGCGGCCTTGTTGCCGTACATCGGCTTGTTGGGATCCGACGTCTGGTTGGCAGTCGGGCTGCTTGCCTTCTGGCGGCCGGATTTGTCGGTAAACGGCATCGGCGTCTTGGTGATCACCATGGCCACGCCCAACGCGATCCCGAGGCCGACGATCAGGCCGATGATCAATCCGACAAGTGTTCCACCCTGCTGCCTGTTGTAGTTATGCATACTTCCTCAATGACTTCCTTGTTACACCGCCCGCCATCCCGTGCACATGCTTGCACGGGATGGCGAAGCGGTTCTACATCCGCACCGGCGCAGAAACGCCGATCAGCGCCAGGCCGTTGCGCAACACCTGGCGTGTTGCCAGCATTAACGCAAGGCGCGCCATCCTGGTGGACATGTCGTCAACCAGCACCCGCTCGGCGTTGTAGTAGCTGTGCAGCTCGCCGGCCAGGTCGCGCAGATAGAAAGCTACCTGATGCGGCCCGAGTTCGTCGAGCGCTTTTTGCAGCATCTCCGGGTACTCTGCCAGTTTTGCCAACAGTGCCGCTTCGCGCGGCGATGTGAGCGGTGACAGATCGCTAACTGCGTTCAGTGTCGATTCGTCACCACCCCACTGTGCGAGCACCGAGCAGATGCGTGCATGCGCATACTGCACGTAGTACACCGGGTTCTCGTCGGATTGCGACAGCGCGAGGTCGACGTCGAACACGAATTCGGTATCGGCCTTGCGCGAGATGAGGAAGAAGCGCACCGCGTCGCGGCCGCGCGTCAAATCGCGCTCGCCGTTTTCATTCTTCGCATCGCCTG
This sequence comes from Noviherbaspirillum agri, assembly GCF_054780595.1. NCBI lineage: Bacteria > Pseudomonadati > Pseudomonadota > Betaproteobacteria > Burkholderiales > Oxalobacteraceae > Noviherbaspirillum > Noviherbaspirillum agri. The sequence continues at coordinate 35,810 of NZ_BAAGWA010000005.1, read as the reverse complement.
CCGACCATTCGATCAGGTCGCGCAGCGTAACGTAGGAACCGGCGCGCTTGGAGATCTTCACCTCCTCGCCGTTCTTCATCACGGTCACCATCTTGTGCAACACATAGTCGGGGAAGCCTTCCGGGATGCCCATGCCGACCGCCTGCAGGCCGGCGCGCACGCGCGCGATTGTGCCGTGGTGGTCGCTGCCCTGCACGTTGATCGCTTTCGTATAGCCGCGCTGCCACTTGGTGATGTGGTAGGCGACGTCGGGCACGAAATAGGTATAGCCGCCTTCGGACTTGCGCATCACACGGTCCTTGTCGTCACCGTATTCGGTGGTGCGCAGCCACAGCGCGCCGTCCTGCTCGTAGGTTTTGCCTGCTTTGACCAGCGCTTCGACGGCGGCGTCGACCTTGCCGTCGGTGTACAGCGACGATTCCAGATAGTAGTTGTCGAACTTGACGCCGAATGCCTGCAGGTCCAGGTCCTGTTCGCGTCGCAGGTAGGCGACCGCAAACTTGCGGATCGTCTCGATATCGTTCTCGTCGCCGGAACCCGTCACCGGCTCGCCGTCGCTGGCGGCGACGGTTTTCTTCAGCATGAAATCGGCAGCGATATCGGCGATGTAGTCGCCGTTGTAGGCGGACTCCGGCCAGTGCTGGTCGCCCGGCTTGTAGCCGCGTGCGCGCGCTTCCACGGAAAAAGCCAGATTACCGATCTGCGCGCCGGCATCGTTGTAATAGAACTCGCGCGTCACGTCATAGCCTTGCGCCTCGAGCAGGGACGACAGCGCATCGCCGAGCGCGCCCTGGCGGCCGTGGCCGACATGCAGCGGACCGGTCGGGTTGGCAGAGACGAACTCAACCATTACCTTCTTGCCGGCACCGGCGTTGCTCTTGCCGAAACGGTCGCCTTCAGCAAGGACGGCCTTGACCACGGCCTGCTTCGCAGCGGCGGCAACGCGCAGGTTGATGAAGCCCGGGCCGGCAATCTCGGCAGACTCGATCAGCTCGCCCTTGTTGGCAAGGACGGATGCGACGATGGCTTGAGCAAGCTCGCGCGGATTCTTCTTCAGCGGCTTGGCCAGCTGCATCGCGATGTTGCAGGCAATGTCGCCATGCGCAGGGTCGCGCGGGCGTTCGAGCACCACATTCGGCTGCAGTCCGGAGTCGGCAACGATCGGCGCGAGCGCGGCGTGGAACAGGTCGACAATCTGTTGTTTTTGTGAAGCGAGCATGGGATAAAAAACGACGACCGCGGGGTCGTCTGCGTGAAATTGAAGAATGGCGGAATTATACCGGCTTGCCCGGCCCATCAGACCGGCTTGTCCGGGCAGTCAGAGGTCAGGAATCGGTCCAGCTGAAAGGTTTCCGGGAGCCATGGCGATTGCGACAACTTTCCTGGCAACAGATAGATAAAGGTACCGGCCATGACCGGTTCGCTGCTTTCCAGTGCGACAAGAACCTGTTCGCGCCGGTATGCATTTCCCTCGAAAGCATCAAGCGCGGCGACATCCATGTCCGACACATCGAAGTACACCATGCCTGCGACGCTGGCACCGTCCAGGGCCACCATGCCGGGATAGGTTTCCCCGATGATGGCAAAACGTGCATGATTGTCCAGTCGTGCCGGTTCAGATCGATACTTGCCCTGCACCACCCGCTCCCACACTGGTGCAAACATCAATGAACCGTAGGTGAAGATGTGGCAGGGCATGCCGGCGCGGCGAGTTCAGGACACTTTAGTGCAACATGCGGGACACAGCAGCGTCCGGCGTCGCCGGCGCGTGCACTGCGACGCGGTTGCGGCCATGCTCCTTCGCGTCGTACAGTGCCGCGTCGGCGGCGGCGACCAGTTCAGCCGACTCTTCATGCATGAAGGGATGAATCACAGCCACGCCGAAGCTGGCAGTGATACCGGGTGCGACGCGCGATGTCGCATGCGGAATCTGCAAGTCGATCACAGCCTGCCGCATGTATTCGGCCACTTCCGTCGCATCCTCCAGCGAGGTCGCAGGCAGCAAGGCGACAAATTCTTCACCGCCGAAACGCGCGACGAGATCCGCGGGGCGCTTCACGATGCTGCGCAGCGCGGCCGCGATCTGCTGCAGGCAGGCATCGCCGGCAGGATGACCGTAGTGGTCGTTGAAATTCTTGAACTGGTCCACGTCAATCATGATCAGGGCCAGCGGATGGCGGTCGCGCCGTGCACGGCTCCACTCAACGTCGAGCCGGCGATCGAACTCACGCCGGTTCGCAATGTGCGTCAACGCATCCTCAGCCGACAGCTTTGCGAGCAGTTCCACCGCGTGACTCAGTTCGGCATTGCGCGTCTGCTCGCGTGCGCGGGCGATATACGCACGACGCTGGTCCTGGTCCATGCGGTAATTCGCCACGAGGCTGATGACCACCGCAGAGAAGGAAAAAAGCCAGTAATTGAATCGCACCTCGGGCAGGACTGCCGGGACACGCAACAGCATGAATGCATACACCGCGGCCATGAGGACGGAGCTCAGCAGCGCGCTGCGAAAACGCAGGCTCAGCACGATGTTGCCAAACAGGATAATCAGCGTGATGCCGGTTTGATAATGCGGTGCATTCGGGTGGGTGCTCAAGCCGGCGATCCAGGCCAGGCTGATGCCGGCAAGGACAGAGGTTGCAGCGAGCACGGCTTCGCGCCATGCCGGCTGCCCGATCTTGTACACCGTGAACGTACAAAGAAGCATCAACGGTATCACCAGCAGGAAGCGGATCGTCCACGCCTGCTGGTATATGTCGGGCACCATGAAGAAGTCGCTGATGGCAAACGCGCTGTACAGCAGTACCGCGATCAGTCCGTTCTTGACGGCACGCTGCTCGCGCCAGCGGTCCATCTCCGCCTGAAAAGCCGCTTCCATCCGGGGCGGGAATTTCTTGCGGCGCATCCAGAAGCTGCGGTCCGGCTCGAACTGCGGCAGGACTTCATCTTCTTGCAGGACAGGTTCGCGGGGCATGACAGGTTATGGTGGGCTGTGGTGGACTATCGCGCGTTGAGCGCCTATATAGGACACATTCAGAGGACACATTCGGCAAGGCACGCGGTATGCGATTCTGCAATACCGCAAATAAAGCTTAGCGCCGCGATTCCATCCCGTCCAGCTAATCACTCTTGCGTACTTCATGTGGCAGCTACCGCACTTCCTCTTCAAGCCATTCACGCCACACTGTCATCAGCACCGCGATGATGACCGCCCCATGAACATGCCGACCAGGCCGAACATCACCGCAGGCCGATGCCCTCCACCGTCTTGCCGGTAGCAAGCAGCCAGACACCGAGCGAACCCCACACGAACGGCGTGTCGAAAAGGATCAGCGTGATCAGTGCAGTGGATGTGTCGAGAAAGGCCGGCGCGTGAATGCCGACGCCCCGGTTTCCGAAGCCGGCCAAAGTGCCCTGCGCCAGACAGCCTTCGTCGCGCGGATGCAGATCAAGCGAATCAGTCGAAGTCGAACAGCTCGCCAAGAAAGCCTTTTTTCTTCTTGCGATAGTGGTAGTCGTCCTTGTAATGAGGCTGGTGTTGCTGCGGCTGCTGATAGTGCTGGTCCGGATGTCCATAACGACGTTCGTCGCGCGGCGGTGGTGCAGTGCCGTGGCCGAAGGCCGGGGCCGGGGCGGTTGCTGCCGAGCGCTCGATGATCTTGTCAAGTTCGCCGCGGTCCAGCCACACGCCGCGGCATTGCGGGCAGTAATCGATCTCGATGCCCTGACGTTCGGACATCACGAGTTGGGTATTGGTACAGACGGGGCATTGCATCGATAAGTCTCCTGGGAAAACGACAGAGAAGCTGCAAAAGAGAAGCGTTCAACGAGAAGCGCCGGGCTGGGGCTTGCATGCCTCCAGCCCGGCGCAGGCAGGTGATCTAGTGCGTCACGCGCCGCAGCACGGTGCGCCCCACCCGATCGATGGCGCGATTGATCGCGGTGTACATATCGGCTTCGGTATCCTCGGTCACGATATCCGGCAGGCCGGCCAGCACGACATGGATGCTGCAGCGCTTGTCGACGCCGCCACGCGGCCCGTTGATGTCAGCCAGGCGCACCGTAACGTTCTGGACCTGGTCGGTTGCGTGTTTCAGCGCGAAGCGCAGGCGGCGCTCGGTATGCGAGCTGAGGGCATCGGTCAGCGTGAAACCTTGAGCATGGACATCGACTTTCATGGCTAACTCCTTGGTGGTTCTTCTTCGTGGTTCTTGTCGGGCCCTTTTCCTGCCGGGCTTGAGTTCAATGTAGTCCACGAAGAAACGAATTAAAATTCGAATATTCAAAGATTTCGATTCGAGAAAACCGAATAGGCGGGAGTCCGATGAGCGCGCTTAACTACAAGCATCTGCACTATTTCTGGGTCGTGGCCAAATGCGGCGGCATCGGCCGTGCCAGCGAACAGCTGCATCTGACGCCGCAGACCATTAGCGGCCAGATCTCGCTGCTGGAAGAGTCGCTCGGCTACAAGCTGTTCAACCGCATTGGCCGCCGGCTCGAACTCAACGAGTCGGGGCGCATGGTGTTCAGCTATGCCGACGAAATCTTCTCGCTGGGCGAGGAGCTGGAGGAGATGCTGCGCCACCGTCCCGGTGAGCGGCCGCTGCAGTTTACGGTGGGCGTGGCCGACTCGGTGCAGAAGTCAATCGCGTACATGCTGCTGGAGCCCGCGCTGAAACTGCCGGAAACGCTGCGCATCGTGTGCCGCGAAGGCAAGCTCGCGACGCTGCTCGCCGGGCTCGCCATCCAGGGACTGGACCTCGTTATTGCGGACGGCCCGATGCCGGCCAACAGCAATGTGCGCGGCTACAACCACTTGCTTGGCGAATGCGGTGTGCGCTTTCTTGCGGCACCGGCGCTCGCCCGGCAGTACAAGAAGGGTTTTCCCCAGAGTCTGGATAACGCGCCGTTCCTGCTCCCCGGCGAAGATGCTGCCGTGCGGCCACGCCTGCTGAAGTGGTTCGAGAAGGAGCGCGTGCGGCCACGCATTGCCGGCGAATTTGACGATGGCGCATTGATGAAGGAGTTCGGCGAGGCCGGCGCCGGCATTTTTGCGGTGCCCGCACTCGTCGCGCCGCAGGTCGCCCGCCAGTATGGCGTGCAGGAAATCGGCCGCAGCGACACCGTTATCGAACAGTTTTATGCAATCTCGGTCGAGCGGCGCCTGTCCCATCCTGCAGTGGTTGCCATCAGTGCGGCGGCGCGCAAGCGGGTAGTGACGGCAGCCGCGTAAAACTTTGACAAAAGGCAAGTAAATACAAAAAAGTACAGAGGCTGGTGCCATTACAATGGGGCGCAGAAAGATAATGCTTCATCGCAGGAATCGGCCAACGGGCAGGCATGTGCAGATCGTTTTGTCTGGCGGGCAGCAAAATGCCCGGGAAGGCGGGACGTGCAAGGTTGCTGTAATGAAGTACGGTTATCTTGATCAAGCGCTTTCCAGACTTTGTTGTGTCTTCCTGCAGCAATGAAGGGCATTCTGGGCAGCGATGCGATATTCACCCCTACTGAGTCCGACTTCCCGCACCGGCCGACTCCTGCTTGGCATCGTGCGGATCACGATCTATGGTGTGAAGTATGCAAAACGGTTTCAACGCAGGTTCGTCAATCCGCGCTTTACCCCCATGCTCCCCGCTTACATTTCTCACGACGATTGCAGCAAACATGAAATGGGGGCGCTGCACCCCGAATGCCCCGAACGCATTGCTGTCATCAAGGACCAGTTGCTGATCAAGGGCCTGCTCGATTACATGCAACCCTACGATGCACCGCTGGCCACCGAGGCCGAACTGGGTCGTGCGCACGCCTTGCTGCATGTGCATGAGATCGCGGCGAAGTCTCCCGCCGTCGACTACGAGCAGGTCGATCCCGATACGTGGATGAACCCGCACACCTATCAGGCCGCGCTGCGCGCCGCCGGTGCTGCCGTGATGGCCACCGACCTGGTGCTGCGCGGCGATGCCCCGGTCGCTTTCTGCAATGTACGCCCGCCGGGCCATCATGCCGAATACGCCGCTGCCGGCGGCTTCTGCTTCTTCAACAATGTGGCTGTCGGCATCCGCCATGCGCTCGACGTGCACAACCTGGAACGCGTCGCGCTGATTGATTTCGATGTGCACCACGGAAACGGCAGCGAGGACATCCTGCACGACGACCCGCGCGTGCTGATGTGCTCCACATTCGAGGAGAACCTTTATCCGTTTTGCGGCTCGGAGCCCAGGGGCTCGAACATGGTGAACGTCGGGCTGCCCCCGCGGTCCGGCGGTGAAGCGTTTCGCGCCGCGGTCGAAGCGCGCTGGATCCCGGCGCTGGATGCCTTCAAGCCGCAGATGATCTTCATCTCCGCGGGTTTTGACGGGCACCGCGAGGATGACATGGGCAACCTCGGGCTGGTGGAAGCGGACTATGAATGGGTCACGAAGAAAGTGATGGACGTCGCCAACCGCCACGCACAAGGCCGCGTGGTGTCCTGTCTGGAAGGCGGTTACGTGCTGTCGCCGCTGGCACGCAGCGTGGCGGCACATGTGAAGGTGCTGATCGGGGCGGATTAGGCCTGGTCGCTTGTCTCGACGAGAAACCAGGGGCCGCCGTGTTGCGGCCCGCTTCGTTTGCCGCACTGCCCGGCCAGGCACGGAAAGCTGGCAAAGAAGCCGACAACAGATTTGCAGTATCGAAGAAGCACCAGCCGTACGAAGTACAGCCAAACAACAATAAACGACGATCTGACGATTAGCATGGACAAGCACTATCTCAATCCCCTCTTCTCCCCCGGTTCCATCGTCGTCTTCGCCGGCGACGAGAATACGCCCGGTGCACAGACGCCTTACGGTCGCCTGATCGGCGAACAGTTGCGCGCCGTCGCCGAAGGCGGCTATCGCGGTCCGGTCAACTACCTTGACATCGGCATGACCGGCACGCTGAGCGCGCTGGCGCAATCGAAGGCCGACCTCGCGATCATCGCCTTACCGAACGACCAGCTGGTCGCCGCGCTCGACATCGCCGGCCGCATACGCTGCCGGACGGCTGTGATCATCTCGGCAGGCGTGGATGCAGCGCTCGCAGCCCAGTTGCACGGCATCGCCCGGCAATACGGGATGCATTTGCTCGGCCCCAACTGCCTCGGCTTCCAGCGCCCGCGGCTGCGGTTGAATGCCGGCGTGCTCGGTCCGCTTGCACAGGAAGGATCGCTCGCGGTGGTGTCCCAGTCCGGTGCACTGACCTCCTCCATCCTCGACTGGGCGGTCAAGAACAGCGTCGGCTTCTCCGCCGTCGTGTCGCTCGGCCCCAATACCTCGGTGGACGTGGCGCAGGTGCTCGACTTCCTCGCCGAGGATCGCAGCACGCACAGCATCGTGGTGTACCTGGAAGGCATCCGCAACGCGCGCCGCTTCATGAGCGCGTTGCGCGCCGCCGCCAACGCCAAGCCCGTCATCGTGCTGAAGGCCGGCCGCATGCCGGCCGGTTCCACCGCTGCACTGACGCATTCCGGCGCGATCGTCGGCAGCGACGATGTGTTCGACGCCGCCCTGCAGCGTGCGGGCGCGGTGCGCGTGCGCAGTTTTACGCAACTGTTTTCGGCGGCAAAGGGCCTGTCCGCCCGCAATCTCCCCGTCGGCAAGCGGCTGGCGATCGTTACCAACGGCGGCGGGCCCGGCGTGCTTGCCGCGGACTGGGCCAACGACCTCGGACTGGAGCTGGCCACCTTGACAGCCGCCGCCGCCGAAGAACTCGCGCCGCAACTGTCGCCGCTGGCCAGCCTGAAATCGCTGATCGACCTGGCCGAGGATGCCGACCCCGAGCATTACCGCGCATCGGTACGCGCCTGTGCGGCATCGCCCGATATCGACGGGATCCTGGTGATCCTGTCGCCCAAGCCGGATCTCGACACGGCGGCCGTTGCACAGGCACTCGCCGAACTGCATCCGTCGCTCGGCAAGCCGCTGATCACCTGCTGGATGGGCGATGAGCGCGCAGCGGCTGCACGCAAGATCCTGGGCGACGCGGCCATCCCGACGTATCGCACGCCGGAAGCGGCGGTGGACGCCTTCAACAACATCGCCTCCTTCCACCAGAACCAGCAGCTGCTGCACCAGACGCCGCCGCCGCTGTCGCCGCTGTCCAAGCCGGATGTGGAAGGCGCGCGCATCCTGATCGAAAGCGTGCTGGCCGAGCGCCGCAAGGTGCTGACGGAAATGGAATCGAAGGCACTGCTGTCGGCTTTCCATATTCCGGTCACCAAGACCATCCTTGCACGCTCGGCAAGCGAGGCAATCCTGGTCGCGAGCCAGCTCGGCTATCCGGTCGCGCTGAAGATCGACTCGCCGGACATCTCGCACAAGTCGGACGTGCACGGCGTGGCGCTCAATCTGCTGAACGCGGCTGCGGTGCGCGATACCTGGCAGGACATGATGGCGACCGTGGCGCGGCTGCGACCGGATGCGCGCATCAATGGCGTGACGATCCAGAACATGTCGGGCAAGCCCTACGGTCGTGAACTGTATATCGGCGTGACCTCGGACGATCCGTTCGGCCCGGTTATTTCCTTTGGCGCCGGCGGCACGATGATTGAACTGATCGCCGACCGCGCAATCGAATTGCCGCCGCTTAACCAGTTCCTCGCACAGCGACTGATCGCGCGGGCGCGCTCGTCGGAGACGCTGGGCCCATGGCGCGGCGCACCGGCTGCCGACCGCGAAGCGCTGGAACGCATCCTGCTGCGCGTGTCGGAAATGGTGTGCGCGCTGCCGCAACTGCGCGCGATGGACATCAACCCGGTGATCGTCGACGCCAACGGCGCGCTCGTCGTGGATGCCCGTATCGTGATCGACCACGCACCGAGCGGCTCCGGCAAGTATCCGCATCTGGCGATCATGCCCTATCCGACGGACTACGAGCAGGAATGGCCGATGCGCGGCGGCAGCCGCTACACCGTGCGCCCGATCCATCCGGACGACGCGCAGATGCTGCAGGACTTCGTGCGCAAGATGTCGCCGGAGAGCCGCTACTTCCGCTTCGTGTCGACGATGCGTGAACTGTCGCTGAAGATGCTGGCCAAGTTCACCCTCATCGACTATGACCGCGAGATGGCGCTGGTGGCAATCTATCGCGAGCGCACGCCGGACGGCAACGGAGGCTTTACGGAGTCCGAGCGCATCGTCGGCGTCTCGCGCTATGTCACCAACCCGGACCTGACCACGTGTGAATTCTCGCTGGCCATTGCGGATGAATTCAACGGCCAGGGCATGGGCTCGCGCATGATGTTGTCGATCATGGATGTGGCCCGCAGCAAGGGCCTAACGCAGATCGAAGGGCTGGTGCTGACCAATAACGCGCCGATGCTGAAGCTGATGCGCAGCCTCGACTTCGATATCAGGAAGTATGACGAGGATCCGGATTTCCGCCTGTGCGTGCGGGTACTCTAACCGGAAGCCGGACCGCTTTGCTCCGCATGCGGCCTGATGCGAGCGGAGGTTTACGCCGGCATACGCTCGGCCTTCGCGAAGGCACGGGCGGTGCGTTCCCGCCCTAGCGTGATCATTTCCTCGGCGCGCCAGAACTCGTGGATGCGGCAGGCATTGCGCGGAATCTCGACGGTGACGTCCGGCGAATAGGCGGCAAGCTTGAGGCGGGCGATGGTGTTTTCCATCGCTTCCATCGAGCGCAGGGCGACATCGATCATGCCGGGCGTGGCGTCAACGACGGCACGGGAAGGATTGAGGCCTTCGATGAATGCGTGGATACGCTGGCGATAGTCGTTTTCGTCCGGGATGGGCGCGCTCGGCACTACAGCGGGCGCAGCTTCCGGGCGGCCGCCGACATTGACCGCGATGGTCAGGTCGGTCGGATCGTTGAGCGTGGGCGCAATCGGCACCGGGTTGATCAATCCGCCATCGACGAGCGTGCGGGATCCGTGCCGGAACGGCGTGAGCAGCAATGGAATCGCAATGGAGGCACGAATCGCATCGAATAGCTTGCCCTCCCTCAGCCAGACTTCCTTTCCCGACTCGAGTTCCATCGCGACCGCCGTGAACGCGATCGGCAGGTTCTCGATATTGCCGTCGCCGATCAGCTCGCGCAGTACGCCGATAACGCGGTCGCCCTTGAACAAGCCTGCGCCGTCAAACGATGGGTCGAGCAGACGCAGCACCTCCATGCGTTCCAGCGCGAGCGCCCATTCGGCATAGGTAGAAAGCTTGCCGCTGGCATAAATACCCCCGACCAGCGCTCCCATCGACGAGCCGGCGATGGAGCGGATGGTATAGCCGTTCTCGGTAAGCCACTGGATCACCCCGATGTGGGCCAGACCGCGCGCGCCGCCTGCGCCGAGAACAAGGGACACGGTCTTTGATTGTTCGGACATGATTGCCTGCTGGATGACTGGTACAGGCGAATGTTACCTGTTGCTGCAGCGCATGAATACATGCACGCTTCGAAGGGAAATTACCCATGTTCAAAACTGCCTGCTTCGGGCTGACTCCTGCGGCGCAGTCGTTTCCAGGTCAAGAAAGCGGCGGTTTGTCAGCACGACGACAGCCGCAGGATTTAAAGTGTCGGCTTGGCAGGCTGTTGAGAAACGTAGCAAGCGGGCCGAGATTGGGACCGAGGAGCGCACGCGTACGCGTGGTACGCAGAGCACCGCAGGCCGCAGGATCGGTCCGCGCAGTAGTTTTTCAACAGCCTGTTCGAGCCTGTTTCGATAGAAAGCACCTTTGTGCCCGGTCGGCGCATATGGCGCCGGCGTCCTGCATGCCGGCGCGCTTCCTGTCGCAGCGGGCTCTTCTTGCTGAGTATGTCAACTGGAGAATGGAATGTCCGATATTTTCAATACAGGCCTGGACCGCAATGAAGCCAACTACACGCCGCTGTCGCCGCTGACGTTCATCGAGCGCGCTGCGAGTGTCTATCCCGACCGGCTTGCGATCGTCCATGGCGCTGTCCGCCGTACCTGGGCGCAAACCTATGACCGCTGCCGCCAGCTGGCTTCGGCACTCAGCGCAAAGGGCATCGGCCTGGGTGACACGGTTGCCGTCATGCTGCCGAATACGCCGCCGATGGTGGAAGCGCATTTCGGCGTGCCGATGACCGGCGCCGTGCTCAATACGCTCAACACCCGCCTCGACGCCGAATCGATCGCCTTCATGCTTGACCATGGCGAAGCCAAAGCCGTCATCGTCGACCGCGAGTTTTCCGGCGTGATGAAGGGCGCGCTGGCACTGTGCAAGAACAAGCCATTCGTCGTTGATGTCGATGACCCGGAATACACCGGCGCAGGCGAGCGCCTGAGTGGCATCGAGTACGAACAGTTTGTCGCCGGCGGCAAGGCCGACTTCGCCTGGTCGCTGCCGGCCGACGAGTGGCAGGCGATCTGCCTGAACTATACGTCCGGCACCACCGGCAACCCCAAGGGCGTGGTGTACCACCACCGCGGCGCGCTGCTCAATACCGTGTCCAATATCCTCGAATGGGACATGCCCAAGCACCCGGTCTACCTGTGGACGCTGCCGATGTTCCACTGCAATGGCTGGTGCTTCCCGTGGACGATTGCCGCCCGCGCCGGCGTCAACGTCTGCCTGCGCCGCGTCGACGCAGCGACCATCCTGAACCTGATCCGCGAACACAAGGTGACGCATTACTGCGGCGCGCCCATCGTGCACAGCCTGCTGCTGTCCGCTCCGGACGAGCTGAAGGCTGGCATCAACCACAGCGTCAAGGCGATGGTCGCCGGTGCTGCGCCGCCTGCTGCAATGATCGAAGGCATGGAGAAGATGGGCTTCGACATTACCCACGTCTACGGCCTGACCGAGGTGTACGGCCCGGCCGCGGTGTGCGTGAAGCATGAGGAATGGGATGCACTCGACATCGGCGAACGCGCGCGCCTGAATGCGCGCCAGGGCGTGCGTTACCACCTGCAGCAGGGCGTGACGGTGATGGATCCGGAAACGATGCAGCCGGTGCCGGCCGATGGCGAAACCATGGGCGAAATCATGTTCCGCGGCAATATCACGATGAAGGGCTACCTGAAGAATGAAAAGGCAACGCAGGAAGCTTTCGCCGGTGGCTGGTTCCACACCGGCGACCTGGCGGTGATGAATCCGGACGGTTATGTGAAGATCAAGGACCGCAGCAAGGACATCATCATTTCGGGCGGCGAGAACATCTCCAGCATCGAAGTCGAGGACGTGCTGTACCGTCATCCGGCCGTGATGTCGGCCGCGGTGGTGGCGAAGCCGGACCCGAAATGGGGCGAAACCCCCTGCGCGTTCATCGAAGTAAAGCCGGGCTCGACGGTCACGCCGGAAGACATCATCGCACACTGCAAGCAGCACCTGGCCGGATTCAAGGTACCGCGCAGCGTGGTTTTCGGCGAGGTGCCGAAAACGTCGACCGGCAAGATCCAGAAGTTCGCGCTGCGCAACCAGGTGAAGTCGTCGGATGCGCTGAAGTAGCAGGACTGTGCAGGGCTGAGGCAAGAGCGGCCGCACTTGCGGCCAGCTCGTCTTCAGTTCGTCATCGGTTCGTGCTTAGTCCGCAACAGGCAAGGGAAATCCGGCGGCATTCCGTCGCCGGGCGTCTGGTAACCTCACACTACTTGCAGGAGGTGACCATGGATCGGAGAAAATTCTTGTCGTCCGCTATCGCCGCGGCAGCCGGGATGCTTGTCGCCGGCTGCGGCGGAAGCTACTACGTCTCCGTACGCTATGACGAAGGCATCCTGATCGTCTACAACACCAGGTATCCGCGAGTCCCGCCGTATGTGGCGCAATACCAGCCGGGCATCGTCATTGCCGAAGCCGAACCGGGACAGATGAATGAAGCGGCCCTCATGCTCGACGACCTCGACCTGAGAGTACTGAGCCGGAACGACGCGAACCTCACGTTCGTCGTGCAGGTACCGGTCGGGTATGAGGAGCAGTGGCGGCGAGCGCTCATCGACCAACCCTCCATCCGCATGGCCTACCTGAGTGCGCCGTATTAATCTGCTTTTACCTTGGCTCGCTGCCGGGCGCGAGACGCCACAATGACGTGACTTCCGCCGCGCGCGCGGCGTGCAGGGGATCGCTGGCATCGGCTGCTTTGGGGTGGCGCGGGCGAATGTCGAGCCGGTCGATCACTTTCAAGCCGGCGGCATCGATCGCGGCCAGCAGTTCGTCGCGTGTGCGCAGGCCGAGATGTTCGGCGAAGTCGGACATGATCAACCATCCTTCTCCGCCCGGCTCCAGATGTGCCGCGAGTCCGCCGAGGAAGCCGCGCAGCATGCGGCTGTCCGGGTCGTAGACGGCATATTCGATCGGCGAACTCGGCCGCGCCGGCAGCCATGGCGGATTGCACACAATCAGCGGCGCACGTCCCTCCGGGAAGAGATCCGCCTGCTGCAGTTCAACCTGGGCCAGGAGCCCGAGGCGCTCCAGGTTCTCCCGCGCGCAGGCCAGCGCCCGCTGGTCCTGGTCGGTGGCCACGATGCGCGCAACGCCACGGCGCGCAAGCACAGCCGACAGGACGCCGGTGCCGACGCCGATATCGAAGGCCAGCTTCGCCGATGGCAGCGGCGCTTTCGCGACCAGGTCGACATACTCGCCGCGTACCGGGGAAAACACGCCGTAATGCGGATGGATGCGCGCACCGAGCGCCGGGATCTCCACCCCTTTCTTGCGCCATTCATGCGCACCGATCAGGCCCAGCAGTTCGCGCAGTGAAGCGACGTAGGGCTCGGCCGCGCTGCCGTAGGCTTGCTCGCAGGCGGCGTGCACATCCGGCGCTCGCCGCAGCGGAATCACATGGCCGGCATCGAATGGAATCAGCAACATGCCGAGCACGCGTGCGCGCTGGGCCAGCGCCTTGCGGTTGAGATGGAAGGCATCTGCAGGCGATGGCGGCACCACCGGCTTTTTCGCCTTGCGGTCGATGCGGCGTGCCAGCGCCTGCAGCAGTTGCCGCGCATTCTGAAAATCGCCTCGCCACAGCAAGGCCGTGCCTTCACATGCAAGCCGGTAGGCGGTGTCGGCGTTGATGCGGTCGTCGGCGACAGCGACGCGCTTTGGTGGCGGCAAGGCAGCTTCGGAGCGCCAGCGCGCACTACGCGTCTGCCCGCCTTCAGTCCAGGTAATGACGGGATGGTCGTTCATGGGCGTGCTTCCGTGCCACGGGATTGGCGCGACGTGCGCGCGCAGATTGGGGTGTTCAGATGCATCGGGTTTTCCGGATCAGGAGTGGCCAAGCGAGACAGTTGGCTTCCATATACTGGTTTTCCGCCGATATTGCCAGCATGTTTTTCGAAAACCTCTGTCGGGTGAGTGAAATGCACCGCCTCTTCACCCGCTTCTGCCGGGGGCTGCGCCGTCCCGGCATGCATCGCCGCATGGTCGCGCACTTCTCCGGCTTCTTTCAGCATCTGTTCGTAACAATTCGTCTTTTTCAGCGATTTACCTTCCTGCAAGCTTTAACATGCTGACTCTAATTGCTCAATAGACATTGCAGGGGTGATTCCCTACACTCTATTTCCTGCCACCAAAGCAATCGGCTTCTGCCTTGCTCGTTTTGCCCATCTATTTTTGTAAAACAAGATGACTAACGATCAGTTCCATTCCCTTGTGCTTCGGCTGGAAGAACGGGCCAGCCAGGACCCCTCCGGTTACAAGAAGCGTGTCATGGCGCTGGCGTTGCTCGGCAATGCCTATCTTGGCGCGATGCTGTTGCTGATCGTGCTTCTCTTCGCGGCATTGCTCGCGTCTGTCGTGGTGCTGAAAGCGCTTGGCGTGAAACTCGCGCTGGTCGTCGGCTTCTTCCTGTGGATGATCGTCAAGGCGCTGCATGTGAAAGTCGCCCCGCCGCGCGGCATGGAATTGCAGGCGAAGGATGCGCCGGAGCTGTTCGCGATGATCGCCGAGTTGCGGCGCCGGCTCGGCGCCCCGGCCTTTCATCATGTGCTCGTCACCGACGACTTCAACGCCGGCGTGGTGCAGGCGCCGCGCCTTGGCATCTTCGGCTGGCACCGCAATTACCTGCTGATCGGGCTGCCGCTGATGAAGGCACTGACTGTCGAACAGTTCCGGGCGGTGCTCGCCCATGAGTTCGGCCATCTCGCCGGCGGACACGGCCGCCTGTCGAACTGGGTCTATCGCCAGCGGTTACGCTGGAGCCGCCTGGTGCAGGCACTGGACGCGCATGAGAGCAAGGGCAGCGTGCTGTTCAGGCCCTTCCTCAATTGGTACGCGCCTTACTTCAGCACATATTCCTTCCCGCTCGCACGTGCCAACGAATACGAAGCCGATGCCGCTGCCGTGCGCCTCACGTCGCGCGAGGCCGCTGCGGAAGCGCTCACCAGCGTCAATGTGATCGACAGCTATCTCGGCGAGCGCTACTGGCCGAAGATCCACCGGCAGGCGGACGAGCTGCCGCAGCCCGGCTTTGCGCCGTATTCCGACATGGCGCACGGCTTGTCCACCGACATGGACGCGGCCTCCTCTCATGTCTGGCTGCAGCAGGCACTGGCACGCCAGACCACCGTGGATGACACGCATCCCGCACTGGCAGACCGCCTGAAGGCGATCGGTGCAACCGCCCGGCTTGCACCACCCGCGCCGGGTGAAGCGGCGGACCGCCTGCTCGGCGCGGCGCTCGAGGCTGTGACCGCGGCATTCGACCGGCGCTGGCGCGACAGCATCGAACCGGCCTGGCAGGAGCGCCACCGGGAGGTGCAGGAAGGCCGGCGCCGGCTGGCCGAGCTGGATGCGCTGCATGAAAGCGGCACGGCCCTCACATGGAAAGAAGCCTTCGAGCGCGCCGGGCTGACCGAAGGCATCGGCGGCAAACCGGACGCGGCACTGGTGCAATTCCAGGCCCTGCATGAGCAGGAACCGGACAACGCATGGATCAACTTCGGCCTCGGCTCACGCCTGCTTGCGCGCGGCGAGACCTCAGGCATCGCCATGGTTGAGCGCGCGATGCAGCTGGAGGAACAAGCCATTCTGCAAGGCTGTACCGCGTTGCGGGATTACTTCTGGCAGCGCGGCAAGGAAGACGAAGCGCGCTTGTGGCACCAGCGGCTGGTCGAGCGGACGCAGCTGCTTGATGCGGCAGAACGGGAGCGCAATTCGGTCCGCGTGAAGGACAAGTTCGAGCAACACGGCCTGGCGACGGAGGCACTGGAGGAGCTGCGGGTTCAGCTCCGGGCGATTCCGGGGCTGCACCGCGCTTACCTTGTGCGCAAGCAGGTACAGCATTTCCCGCAGAATCCCTGCTATGTGCTCGGCTTCAGCGCCTCCGGCATGCTGCAGCTGCATACCAAGCGCCGCGTTTCCGAGATGCTGCAAGCGATCCAGACTTCGGTCCGGTTCCCGGGCGAAACCTTGATCGTCAACGTCGACGGCGGCAATTATCGCTTTGGCCGCAAATTCCGGTGGATGCGGGGTGCGCGCATCCTGTAGTCCGGGGATGCTTGGTGAATATGCGCCTCCCGCGCCCGGAAAGCGGGATGAACTGAACAACAAGGAGCGCGATGAAGACGCTCGCGGTCAGTGCCAATCATGCCGAACTCGCTTTGAACTGCGGCCTCTAAGGGATTTGTGTGCCAAGGAAAGGAACGCACCATGCGCCAGACCAAGCCCAACCGCAGCAGGAACGAGTCGGTCCACGATCAGCAACGCGAAAAGCAGTCCGGCGACCAGCATCTGCTGCCTGAAGATGAACCCTCGCAAGACCCGCACCGGCCGCATCGCATGAGCCGGGAGGACATGCAAAAACTGCGGCCGGAGGAGCCGGAACGGCCGGACCAGGACAAACCGACTCAGCACTGACACGGCGCGATGCTGCAATAAAAAACGCCGCCGTTGAAAGCGGCGGCGTGACAGGATGGTGCGGTTTACGCGTGCTGCCGGCAATCAGTAATAAAGACGTGCGTTTGCGCCGATCACGCCAATGTCCAGGAAGTTCGAACCGCGGCGGTTGGTCGGACCGAAACTGATCGGATAGCCGCCCAGCTTGAAGTCTTCCATCGACATCAGCGCCTGCGTCACCTTCTCCGGCGTGGGCTTCGGACCTGCCATCTTGACTGCTTCCACGGCAAGACGGATGTTCAGGTAAACCTCGAAGTTCAGGGTATTTGATGCGACGCCTTTTCCGTAGGGCGACTTCAGGAAATTCTGAAAGTCCTTGGCCAGCGGCAACGTGGTTGAATTCGGGTTCGGCACGACCTGGCTGATACCGAGTCCGCGCACGCGCTTTTCACCCGCGATAGCCGCAAGGGTCTGCGCTGGCACATAGGACAGCGTGTAGATTTGTGCAGCACCTGTCGGTGCATCGTACTCCTTCATGAAACGGAACACCGCTTCCGGCACACCCATCAGGAAGATTGCCTGCGGCTTGGAGTCGCGGATTGCCTTTACGTGCGATGTGAAATCGGTTTCACCGGTCTTGTATGCCGTCTTGTTGATCAGTTCAAACTTGAAGTGATCGGCCGCCTTGGTGAGGCCCTGGATGATACCGGCGCCGAAAGGGTCGTCTTGGTACAGCACGGCGATGCGCTTCAAGCCGATCGTGGAAGTCAGGCGCACAATCTTCATGACTTCGTCGGTGTAGCTGGCGCGGGTATGGAAGATCTGTTCCGATCCCGGTCCACGGATGACATCCGCGCCGCTGAACACGCCGACCAGCGGCACCTTGTACCGATTCAACACGCCGGTCTTCATCAGCGCGCCGGTATTCGCGGTGCCGAGTCCATTGACCAGGGCAACGACGTTTTCCTTGACGATCACTTCCTCTACCAGCGCCGCCGTCTTGGCTGGTTCGTAGTGGTCGTCACGCATGACAAGCTTGAGCTTGTTGCCGTTGATCCCGCCCTTGTCATTGATCATGGAGATATAGCCCTCGGAGATCTTCATGCCATCCCCGGCCGTAGATGCAACCGGGCCGGTCAGGCCCAGGACGGACCCGATGGCGACCTCGCCAGCGTGGGCCAGGGTGAGCGCCGAAGCGGCAAGAGCAACGCAGAGTACTTTTTTCAAAAACATGTTGTCTCTCCTAAAGGAACCGCGGTTATTTATTATTGTGTGCGGAAGGGGTGCTGCAGCAGGGTGCGGCCTGCCAATAAAGGATACGCAAGAGCAAAAACCTGAGTAACTTTCACTCAACGCATTGTCAATCTAAACCGTTTTCCACCGAGAAAGTCTTCTAAAAGGTTGCAAAATGTAATTTTGCTTTAAAAAATCTTTTCTTTGGTCAACTTAAGACCGATTTTCCCCCTGCAGCACGTTTTCCGCAATGCGATTATCATGCAAATCGCACGGTCGTTCTTTTTTCGGCCGCTTTTTCCTGATATCCCATGAATTCTCCCGACCATCCCTTCGATCAAGCCATCCGCCTCGTCCGCAAGGACGACGGGACGCTGCACGGCCGCACATCCGGTTATTACTGGAACGCGATCTCTCCCTTTGGCGGCACGACCGTCGCCACGCTGCTACACGCGATGCTGACGCATCCGCAGCGGCTCGGTGACCCACTGGCGCTGACTGTCAATTTCGCCGGGCCGATCAAGGAAGGCGACTTCATTGTGCAGGTGTCGCCGGCGCGTACCGGCCGCTCGACGCAGCACTGGCAAATGGAGATCCGGCAGGAAGCCGATGAAGAACCGGCGATTACCGGCACCGCTGTATTTGCGGTGCGGCGCGACACCTGGTCGGACACCGAAGCGCGCTTGCCGGAGGTGACGCCGCCCGAGTCGCTGCCACGGCACCCCGCGCCGGCACGCGTGCCGTTCCTCGAAAGATACGACATGCGCTACGTCGACGGCGACCCGCTGCGCGGCACAGACGACAGCGCGACCCGATGCTGGATCGGCGACGTGCCGCCGCGCAAACTGGACTTTGCTTCGGTTGCCGCCTACTGTGACTCGTTCGTTCCCCGTCTTTTCGTGCGCAAGGGCGCACCGACACCGATCTCGACCGTCACGCTGAGCATCAACTTCCATGTCGACAGCGAGACGCTGGCGCAACAACAGGGACTGTTTGCGTTCGGCGCCGCGAAGGCAAATGCCTTCAACGGCGGCTTCTATGACCAGGAGGGACGCATCTGGTCGCGGGATGGCGCACTGCTGGCGACGACGCACCAGCTGGTGTGGTTCCGGGATCAGGCGCTATAGCGCCGAGCAATTCTTACCCGAAGCGCTTGTCTGCGACGAACGGATTGTGCGTGCGCTCGGCGCCGAAGGTCGAGGTCGGGCCGTGGCCGGGGACGAAAACGACGTCATCGCCGAGCGGCCAGAGTTTCTCGCGGATCGAGCGCACCAGCGTGTCGTAGTCGCCGCGTGGGAAATCGGTGCGGCCGATGGAGCCCTGGAACAGCACGTCACCGACGAAAGCGACGCGTTCGCCGCGATGGAAGAACACGACGTGGCCGGGTGTGTGGCCAGGGCAGTGCAGCACTTCCAGCGTTTGCGCGCCGAAGGTGACGGTGTCGCCATCATTCAACCAGCGGTCCGGCTCGAAGGCTTCGGCCGGCGGGAAGCCGACGCGGCGGCAGGCTTCGGCGAGCTGGTCGATCCAGAACTTGTCGTCGCGATGCGGCCCTTCGATCGGCACGCCGCATGCCTTGCGGACCTCGTCGGCAGCAGCGCAATGGTCCATGTGACCATGCGTGAGGAAGACTTTTTCCAGCGTCACGCCGAGCTGCTCGAGCGCTGCGCGCAGTCGCGGCAGCTCGCCGCCCGGGTCGACGAGCGCGGCACGCTGTGTTTCTTCACAGACGAGGATGCTGCAGTTCTGTTGATATGCCGTCACCGGCACGATGGCGCATTTCATGGTTGGGCAGGAAAAATCGGGTGGCGCCGAGGATAACACAGGGTGCGCACCGCGCCGGCCCGGTGCGGTGATGCATGCAGCGATGCGGTATAATCGAGCGTTTCGATGAGCGGGTTGCTTTCTGTTTCTTGAGTGAAACCCCAATCCGCATCTTCTCCTCGGCGCACGCATTGCACTCCCAGGTGCGCTAATTTCATTCAACCTTCCGTCTTGCTTCCTGACGCACGCTGCTGCGCCATCATTCAAGACCACACAACGTGCTCCTCGCGCGCGCGTCCGCCGGACAAGGCGGCGACAGCGAAATCGTGCCGTCCTGCCGTGGCAGACGGTGTTCTCCCGCAGCGGCCAGGCGCATGCCGGCCGGCGAAACAAGGCAGGCAGCCTGCAAGGGCCGCCGCTCTCACTACTGGAACAGTCAATGGCGAAAGAAGAACTTCTTGAAATGAATGGCCGGGTTGCCGAAGTGCTCCCCGATTCCCGCTTCCGTGTCGATCTCGACAACGGTCACCAACTGATTGCCTATACCTCAGGCAAGATGAAGAAGAACCATATCCGCATCCTGGCGGGCGATATGGTTTCACTTGAGCTGTCGCCTTACGATCTCTCCAAGGGCCGCATCACCTTCCGCCACCTCGAAAAGCGCGGGCCGTCAACGGGCGCGCCGCCGCATCGCCGCCGCTGATGGGCTGATTGGCTGATGCGACTCGTGTCCGGGTCAGCGGAAGCTGTCCGGGCCGATCAGCATCGGCGTACCAGGCACTCTCGCTGCCACCATCCGCCGCGCCACGCCATTGATGGTGGCTTCAAACGCGAGATACATTTCCATCGGCGCCTTCGCGCCGTTTTTCATTCTGCACAGCTTCAACAAGGCTTCCGTCGAAATCAGGCACTCCCGTTTTTCGGAGTCGACCCGTACGTAAAAAGCGATACCGTTGCCCGTCACCTGAGGTGGTTCGATGGGTAGAGTCATGATGTTTCCTTGGTGAGTACATCGGTCGATGAAAGATTTAGCCAAATGGCATCCATCGAGAATGCGCGCATGGCGAGGCAATAGCAAGCGATATCTTCGGATGCATGCGCTACCGCAATAGCGAGTAAATCCGTACGGCATTAGTAGAGGCTGCGCCTGCAAGCGATTGCAAGTCCGGTCATACTCATTGGCCGCATTCACGCCACCATCATTCAACAAGAACAGGAAGAACGATGATCGATCTCTATTACTGTGCGACGCCGAATGGCCACAAGATGACGATGTTTTTCGAAGAGACCGGACTGCCGTATCGGAAGATTCCGGTCGATATCGGCAAGGGAGAGCAGTTCGCACCGGAGTTCCTTGCGATCTCGCCGAATAACAAGATCCCGGCGCTGGTCGACCATGCGCCGCAGGATGGCGGCGCGCCGGTGACGCTGTTTGAGTCCGGCGCGATGCTGCTGTATCTCGCGGAGAAATCCGGCAAGCTGCTGCCGGCCGATCTGCGCGGTCGTGCCGAGGTGTTGAAGTGGCTGTTCTGGCAGGTCGGCGGACTGGGGCCGATGGCCGGGCAAGTCGGTCACTTCAATGTCTTTGCGCCGGAGAAGGTGCCGTATGCGATCGACCGCTATACGAAGGAAGTCAGCCGCCTGTACGGCGTGCTGGACAAGCAGTTGGCCGACCGCGAGTTCATTGCGGGCGAGTATTCGATTGCCGACATCGCCTGCTATCCGTGGATCGTGCCGCACAAGCCGCACGGGCAGGACATCGACAACTTCCCGCATGTGCGGCGCTGGTTCGAGACGATTGCGGCACGCCCCGCCACCATGCGTGCCTACGCGAACACCACCGACAGCTATTCCCGCACCGACAAGATGTCGGACGAGGAACGCAAGGTGTTGTTCGGGCAGAGTTCAGCGTCGTCCAAGACCTAAGGATTTGCCCAGAACCTGAACGGCCGGCAGCCGCTCAGGTTTCCAGTTTCGCGTCCAGCGTGATCTCGGCCTTCAGCAGACGGGATACGGGGCAGCCGATCTTCGCCTTGTTGGCGGCCGCTTCGAATTTTGCCTGGTCCGCGCCGGGGATTTTCGCCGAGAGGTCGAGGTGGATTTTGGTGATCGCGAAGCCGTCCTCCACCTTGTCGAGGGTGACGGTTGCCGTCGTGCGCAGGTTGTCCGCCGTCAGCCCGGCTTCGCCAAGCTGCGCGGACAGCGCCATCGTGAAGCACCCCGCATGGGCGGCGGCGATCAGCTCTTCCGGGTTGGTGCCGGTGCCGCTTTCAAAGCGGGCGCTGAAACCGTACTGCGTGTTGTCGAGGATGCCGCTTTGCGTGGAAATGCTGCCCTTGCCATCTTTCAGGCCACCGCTCCAGACGGCCGATGCGGTACGTTTCATGACGATTCTCCTCTCAAAAAAATCAGCTTGTTGATTGTTCTGCTCCATCCTGATTTCCTGCGGGCGACAGGCGACATCAGCGCGACCGGCGCTTCTTCTTGCGCGGCTTGGCCGGCGGCTGCAAAGCGCCGGTCCAGAACTCCGTCACTTGCCTGATGCCCTCATTCATCATCGCCGTTGCCTGGCGTTTCGCTTGCGCGGTGGCGCGGCTGCGCGCAGAACCAGCGACCGCGTTGGCACCGCTCAGCCACATGCTCAGCAGCGGATTCTTTTTGGTCCATGGATTTTTCATTGCATTGGCTTTCGTCGGCGTATGGCGGTTTGACAACCGCAGCATCAAACGTTCCGGCGTCTTGCGCGCAGTGTGGGTAACACGCCACGGCAAAATTTCTACCATGCAACGGGGCGCTACAATGTGCGCCCGATGCCTGAGCCATGCCTGAATGCCGGCGACACCTGCAGGCCATACACAACAAAGGAGCAACGCTGATGTCCGACCTGCTGATCAAACTGTCCAACAATTCGACCACCGCCGCCATCGTGAAGATGCTGGGCCTGCCGACGCCGGTGGAGCTCGCCCGAGCGGAGCGTGGTTATGCGGCGCAGCCGTTCGCGGGCAAGACGGTGCTGCTCGGCAGCGCGCCGAATGCCTACGCTTCGGGCAGCCTGCAATCCGCCGTGCGCGACGGCGGCGCCCAGCCGCTGCAGGCGCTGCCGGAGGATCCGAATGTGAAAGCCGACATCCTGATCATGGACGCGACCGGCTGCGCGACACCGGCCGATTACCGCGCGCTCTACGATTTCTTCCATCCCGTCATGCGTCGCATCGCGCGCAATGCCCGCGTGCTGATCACCGCCGCACTGCCGGAAGCGGAAAGCGATCCGGTCGCTGCGGCCGCTGCGCGCGGCGCGGAAGGTTTCAGCCGCTCGCTGGCGAAGGAACTGGGTAAACGCGGTGCGACCGTGAACCTCGCTTATGTCGCACGCGACGCGGTCGACCGGCTTGCGGGCGTCGTACGCTTCTTCTGTGGTGTGCAAACGACGTATGTGTCCGGCCAGGTTGTGCATGTCACCGCGCGCGTCGCCGCACCGGCGGCATTGCCGCTGCATGAAGCCCTCAAGGGAAAGGTTGCGCTGGTGACCGGCAGTGCACGCGGCATCGGCCGTGCCACGGCAGAACGGCTGGTGCAGGAAGGCGCGCAGGTGGTGTGCCTCGACGTGCCGGGCGCGGCCGATGCCTTGCGCGAGACCTGCGACGCGATCGGTGCCACACCGCTGGCGCTGGACATCGCCAGCGCCGACGCGCCGCGCCAGCTCGCCGATTTTTTCCGCGACAAGTTCGGCGGCGTCGACATCGTCGTGCACAACGCGGGCATCACGCGCGACAAGACGCTGGCGAACATGAAGGAGCACTTCTGGGACATGGTGGTCAGCATCAACTTCGCGGCGATTGCGGCAGCCGACAAGATGCTGATCGACGAGAACCTGCTGCGCGACGGCGGCCGCATCGTGTGCCTGTCGTCGATCAGCGGCGTGGCGGGCAACTTCGGCCAGACCAACTATGCGGCCACGAAGGCGGCGCTGATCGGCTATGTCGCCGCGCAGGCGCCAAAGCTCGCTGCGCGCGGCATCTGCATCAATGCGGTGGCGCCGGGCTTCATCGAAACCGCGATGACCGATGCGATGCCATTCATGACGCGCGAACTGGGGCGGCGACTGAATTCGCTGAGCCAGGGCGGCAAGCCGCGGGATGTGGCGGAACTGATCACCTTCCTGAGCACGCCGGGCGCGTATGGCATTTCCGGCGACACGATTCGCGTCTGCGGACAGGGATTGGTGGGCGCCTGATTACAGCAAGTCGCGCAGCTTGTAGTACATCACGCCCAGCGCGACCGCAGGCTTGCGAATCCACGCACCGCGCGGGAACGGCGCATGCCGGATGCGGGTGAGCAGGTCGAAGCGCTCCGCCTGTCCCGCCACCGCTTCCGCGACCAGTTTTCCGGCCATGCCGGCAAGCGCAAGGCCGTGGCCGGAGAAGCCCTGCAGGTAATAGATGTTGTGGCCGATGCGGCCGAAGTCCGGCGCATGGTTGATGGTCGCATCGACGAAGCCGCCCCATGCATACGGCACCGACAGGTCGGACAGCTGCGGGAAGACTGCCAGCATGCGCTCTCGCACATGTTCGACGAGGTTGGGCGGCGTCGCGCCGCTGAAGGCGTCGGCGCCGCCGAACAGCAGGCGGTGATCGGCGGTGACGCGGAAATAATCGAGCACGAAATTGTTGTCTGACACCGCGGCGCGATGGCGGATCAGCGTATCGGCGCGCTCCTTGCTCATCGGCTCGGTGGCGATGATGTAGGTGCCGACCGGGATGATGCGGCGCATGAGTTCCGGTGCGATGGTGCCGCCGAACTGGTCGAGGTAGACATTACCGGCCAGCACCATGAAGCGGCAGCCCAGCTCGCCATGCTGCGTCCTTGCTACCGGATGCTCGCCGCGCCTGACCTCGATGACCGGCGAATTCTCGTAGATCTGCACGCCGGCCGCACGGGCGGCATCCGCCATGCCGAGGCAGTATTTCAGCGGATGCAGGTGGCCGGAACGCCGGTCATAGGCGCCGCCGTGGAATTGCTCGCTCGCGATCCAGTCGCCGATGTCGGCGTCGGCGATCGCCTGCACCGGATAGTCGTAGATGCGGGCAAGATGCTCGATCCATCCGTTCAGCGAGCGCGCCTTCCTTGCCGTCGTTGCCAGCGTCATGTAGCCGGACGTGTAGCCGCAGTCGATCGCGTGCCTGCGGATCCGGTGCTGCAGCAGGTCCATCGCTTCGACCGAGATGTCCCAGGCCCGTTTCGCATCCGCAGGCGACAGCTGGCGTTCGATCGCAGCCTGCCCGGCGTAGCCGACGATCACCTGCCCGCCGTTGCGCCCGGATGCGCCCCAGCCGATGCTGCGCGCTTCCAGCAGCACCACCGAATAGCCGCGCTCGGCCAGTTCCAGCGCCGCCGATATGCCGGCATAGCCGCCGCCGACGACGCCGATGTCCGCATTGACCCGTCCGTGCAAGACGCCGCGCGCCGGCGGCCGTGCCACGCTGGCCTCGTAGTACGAATTCTCGTTCAGCCCTGTTTCTTTTTTCAGCAGCACAAAAGATTCCTGATGTTGTCTGCATCGCCTCCCGAGGCGGACACGGCGGGCAGCATGGAGCGCTTACATCACGCGGAAGTTCTTGAACTGCCACGGATCGTCGCGGTCGATGTCCTCGGAAAACAGCCTTTCCCTGCCCTGCAACGGCGTCCAGTCGCCATAGACGCCGACGAGCTCCCCCAGGTACGGCTTCGCAATCTCGAGTATCTCGCGCGGGTCGAGGTCGTCCGGCTCCACCACATCGGCGCGCGGATTGCGCAGCGCCCAGACAATGCCCGCCAGCACGCCGGCCACCACCTGCAAACTGGTCGCATTGTTGTACGGTGCAAGCGCGCGTGCCTGCTCGATGGACAGGCGCGAGCCATACCAGTACACGCCCTTCGGGTTGCCCATCAGGAGCACGCCCAGCTCATCGATGCCGGACACGATATCGTCACGGAGGATGCGCTGCGCGAGCTGCGGTCGCCAGTTGCGCCCGGCCAGTTCATGGATGGACATCACCGCGTCGTCGCACGGGTGGTAGGCGTAGTGCACGGTCGGGCGGTACAGCACATCGCCGCCAGTCCGTTCGTTGTCGCGCACCGTAAGGTGATCGGCAATCGAAATTGATTCGCTGTGCGTGATCAGGAAGCCGTGATACGGCCCTTCCAGCGGCGTCCAGCTGCGCACGCGCGTCGCTGCGCCCGGCCGGTTCAGATAGATCGCCGCACCGGAGCCAAATGCGTGGCGCGCGGCATCCGCCGGCCAGTGGCGCTCATGCGTGCCCCACCCCAGCTCCGACGGCTGCATGCCTTCGCCGATGAAACCGGCAGTCGACCAGGTATTGATGAACTCTCCGCGCCGCTTGCGCCGGGCGCCGGCCTGCGTGTCGCGCTCGGCGATATGGATTACCTTGATGCCGAGCCGTCGCGCCAGTCCGGCCCAGTCGGCATGGCCGGCGTGGTGGGTGTGGTCGGCGTCGCCGGTGTGATGTTTCGGGCCACTGAACGCAATGCCGTTGTCGGCAGCCATCTTCAGCAGCGCCTGCTTGACGAACAGCGAGGCCAGCCCCGGGTTGGCGCCGCAGGTGACGACAGCCGTCGGCGCCGGCTTCCCGGCCGGCGAGGTGTTGCGCATGCGCAGTGCCAGCATGTCTTCGCGCAGCGCGTAATTGGAGCGCTCCGACGCCGGGCGCGCCGCATCCATATAGCCGCCGGCCCACGGCTCGATGCAGGTGTCGAGGTACAGCGCACCGCGCTCGCGGCACAATTCCACCAGCGCCTTGCTGGACACATCGACCGACAGGTTGAGCAGGAAGTCGCCCTCGCCGAGCAGCGGCTCAAGTTCCGCACGGTAGTTCTCCACCGTGAGCGGCAGTACCTTGAAGCTGACATGGAACTCGCGCGCGATGCCGATGCCGTCGTCAGCTGCGGAAATGATGCGGATCTGTTCCGGATGGATATCGAGATGCCGCAGCAAGACCGGCAGGACGGCCTGCCCGATGCTGCCGAAACCGACCATGACCATGTGGCCGGAAAAGCGTGCGTATTTGGCGTACTGTGTCATCTTGTCCAAATCCACTTTTGTTCTTCTCCGCTGACCGGCGCGCACGCGCATTCAGCCGGAAGCGACGGTGAATGGCGACAAGGTCATCGGTATTCGAAAGCAACAGAATGTTGATTTGACACACCGATGCCGGCGCGGTTGCATGTACCTGTTGCCGCTCATGGAAGGATAGCCTTCCCAATGCTGCAGTTCGCCGCAGGACGATGACCGAAGCATGCCTGTTCTGCACGGCCAACTTTTGCGCCGCAAACAACGGGCGCCAATTTCCGCTTGACCGGCATCAGTGCCTTGAAGGGCGCCGCCCGCAATGACATGTGGAATTGTCAGCGTTACATAGATGGCTTGCCGTAATTACACGGTCTCCGCCTCGGTTTTGGGGATTTCGATGATCCGAAACGGCGGCCTGTCCGTGAAGGAGCGCTGCAGCAACGGCTTGGCCACGTTATAGACCGGGATGTTGTTGACGGTCTTTCCTTCAGGGAAGCCACGGTGCGCATGGCCGTGCAGCACGACATTGACCGGGTAGCGCAGCAAGGGATCTTCGAGGCGGCTGGTGCCAAGGAAAGGAAAAATTTCCACCGGCTCGCCCTTTACCGTACCTTCGATCGGCGAGTAGTGCAGCATCGCGATGCGCTGCTGCGTGCGCAGCTTGGCCAGCGCCGACTCCAGCTTCAGTGCCTCCTGCACCGCTTCGTTGACGAAGTGCTTGATGATGGTTTCGCCCCACGGCCCCAGCGCGCCACGGCCGTAACCACCGGCGAATCCCTTCACGCCGACGATGCCGACGCCATGCACTTCGCAGGCTTCCCCGTCGAGCACCCGCACGCCGGCCTCGGTCAGGATGCGCTGCACCTCGTCCTGCTTGCCAGATTCATAGTCGTGGTTGCCGAGCACCGCGACGATGGGAATGCGTGCGGCGGAAAGTTCTTCCACCAGCACATGGGTTTCTTCCGGCAAGCCGTAATCGGTCAGGTCGCCGCACAGCAGCAAGGCGTCGGCCGCTGCAGCTGCCTGCGTAAAAAAGGGACGCAGGCTGCCTGCCGATTCCTTCCTGCAATGAATGTCGCCGACTGCGGCAAAACGAATTATTTCTTGTGATATCACGTTGTGCTCCTGTTTGTGATCGCGGCGCGCATGGTCGTTTTCTGCAGTGTCGTTGTCTTGCTCCGCGATGCATCCCATGCGTGTAGTGACAATGCTTGCGTGGCATAAGTTTTGCTGATTCGTAGAACTTGTTTCATCAAACAAAGGGCTTGCGTACCGTTTGATGAATTCAGTCCCATGTCATGTATCTGGAAACCGGACCATGCAAAATCTGAACGCGACATTGCCGACCGGCGTTGAACCCGATGGCGATACCACGGCCTTTTACCGGCATGTGCTGGAAGTGCTGAATGCCTCGGCGCTGCCCTACCTCGTCGGCGGCGCCTATGCGCTCAACCGCTACACCGGCATCAACCGCCACACGAGGGATCTCGACATCTTCATCCGGCGCAGCGACTACGAGCGCATCAGCGCGGCGCTGGCCGAGGCGGGCTACGAGACGGAGCTGACGTTTCCGCACTGGCTGGGGAAGATCCACGCCAATGGCGTGTACATCGACCTCATTTTCAGTTCGGGCAATGCGATTGCCGAGGTCGACGATGCGTGGTTCGCGTTTTCCGCGCCCGCCGAGGTGCTGGGCATCCCGACCCGGATCTGCCCGGTCGAGGAAATAATCTGGTCCAAGGCCTTCATCATGGAGCGGGAGCGTTTCGACGGCGCCGATGTCGTACATCTGCTGCGCAGCTGCGGCGGACAAATCGACTGGCAACGGCTGTTCCGCCGCTTCGAGCCGCACTGGCGCATCCTGCTGGCGCACCTTGTCATGTTCGGCTTTGTCTATCCCGCCGAACGTGGCCTCGTGCCGGTAGCGATCATGGATGAATTGATGGAGCGCCTGCGCCGGGAAACGCACTCGCCGGCGCCGCAGCAGGACCTCTGTCTCGGCACCCTCTTGTCGCGGGAGCAATATCTGAATGACATCGACGCGCAAGGCTTGCAGGACGGGCGAGTCGTTCCTTTGGGAAATATGACGAACGATGACGTGTCGATCTGGACTCAGGCGATCCCGGATCGCAGCTAAAGCTTCTTATGTGTTTGCAATGACCATCATGGCGTAACGTCAACGATTCCGTTGTTACGATTTAAGTCTTTCTTCTCGGGAACAAATGCGATCCGCGCTCAGTCTATGAGCGTGCTCGACTAAATTTTTTCCCAACGACAGGTTATATGCGATGAAGTGGTATTACGAATGGAGACTGCACCGGGTCCAGGCAGAGATTTCCGCGCTGCAGGAACTGACAAAGGCAAAGCTGAAGGATGACTATACGGGTCATTCGCGGTTGCGCGTGCTCACGCGCGTCGCCGGCAGCCTGCAGCAACGGCTCGCCAAGTATCCCGGCTATTCGGCAGGAGAGGAAACGAAGCAGGCATAAGCATGCCGGCTTCCTCCCGTCTGCGTCGGCCGGTACCCCAACCGGCGCAAGCGGGGCCAGGCCTTGCCTCTTGCCGGCCAAGCAAGCTGACAGCCCGACGGCGTCAGTGTGCAAGGCGTGCGTGACAGGCAAGACCTGGCCCCGTTGATTTTCATGCTTCCTGTTTTGGCAAGGGCTATGCGCCGCGCCCGCGTTCCTTCGAGAAGGTGCCTTCCTGCAGGCTCACGCGCGGATTGCCGGGAACGGTGCCGCCGCCCTGGCGTGACACCAGCAGCAATGCGTACTCCTTCATTGCCGCATCCTGTTCCTCGTCGCTCATGTCGCCCCAGCGCTTGCCGCGCTGATGCGCGATGACTTCCTCCACGGAAAACTCGACCGAGCTGTCCATCTCGTCGCCCTGGATTGTTGCCTTGATGCTGTCCATGATCGTCCTTTCATCCGTCAAGCTTCATCACGTGTAGAAACCGCCTGCAGCGGACGGTTCCCGCATCGGCATGAAGAGAAAGGATGGCAAGCGAAAGGCATGCCGGATTGGAACGGTTCCGACTGAACTGTTGCCGCAATCTGTACTCTATCCGTACCAGCAACGTACCTGGAGGCAGGATATGCACGTAGAACTCATTTACCGCCAGCCTGACGGCACGCAAACACTGCTTGGAGTCCACAACCTGTCCGACCTGCCGCCGCTCGGCAAACGGTTCGAACTCGACGACAGGGAATACATCACGGAGTCCTACGGCGGCCCGGATGCGGAGGGACGCTATCGTCTGTTCCTGGAAGACGAGCTGGACGAAACAAGGCACTGACGCACGACATGCGCGGCAGCTGGTTTCGCGCCAGAGATGGGATTGCGGCATGTTTTTGTCAAGGCATGATTCTGCCGCACGCCGTCGCACGCGATCGCACTCCTTTCGACGGATCAAGACAAGCGCCGATGCGTACCGACTGACGTGTTGGCGGGTTGATTGGCCAAAGCCTCCGCCAGATTCCGGGCCAGGTCGACCATATCAAGATCCGTTGCAGGACAAGCGAGACCAACGCGGCGCTTCAGACCGCTGTCATGCCGCAGCGGGCGCGTGATGACATTTTGCAGCCCATCGCTGTGGGATTCCGGCACCACCGCAATGCCGATACCGAGCTCGACCAGTCCGAGTACCGCCTCTTCGCGCACTGCTGATGCCACGATGTCTGGCTTGATGTGCTGCCGCGTCAGCATTTGCGCAAACAACGCGTTCAGCGCGCAGTAAGGCCGCTCGATGAACGGCACCTGATGCAAGTCGGTGAGCTCCAGATGCGGCTTCAGACGCAAGGGATGCGCCTCCGGCATCAACACGACGTAATCCTCTTCCCACAACCACTGCACCCATTCGTTCTCGCGCTTGTAGTCTGCCGAGAGGAGCTTCAGGTCGAACCCGTCATCCTGCTGCGTGACTTTCAGCCGCACGCCGGGTACCTGCCGATAGAGCGCCTCGATCAGCGGGCCGGCGCGGCGCACCGGCATGTCGTCCTGGATATGCAGGCGGATTTCCCGCTGGGGCGCAGTGCGAAAGCCCTGCACGATGGCGGCAGAATCCGCCAGCAAGCCCTTTGCCCGTGGATAAAGCCGCTGGCCGTCAGCGGTTGGCGTCATGCCGTTCTTTGCACGGTCGAACAGCCGCACGCCAAGCGTGTGCTCCAGGTTCTGGATTGCGGTACTGATGGAGGGCTGCGCAATGAAACAGCGCCGTGCTGCGGCGGTGACGGAGCCTTCTTCATAGGCGGCAACGAAATACTTCAGGGTTCTGAGGTCGAACATGGCGGCCATCCATAGGAATTTTATCGTCCAACCACATTAACAAAATATTATGCCTATTGCTTGAGCCTCGTTACAGTGTCCTCTCCATCCCACACGACAGGAGAACACGGATGCTCATGCAAACCGAAACCCAAACGATCGATACCCTGCTGCGTGCGTTCGAGCGCGGCGATGGCGCCAGCCTGTTTGGTTTGATCGATGACAACATCGACTTTCGCATCGATCACTATCAGGACGACGCAGATGTCGCATGGCAAAAGGCGACCAACAAGACCGAGATGCTGGCACTGCTGCAGCGCCTCGGCACAGACGTCTTTCCGAAGGGAACGAAGATGATCGAAGTCAGCAGCAATCCGCTCGGCGGCGGTTGGGTGCTGACCAAACTGCACCAGCAGTTCTACTACGGCGTGCAGGCGCAGGATGTGGAATCGGCCACGTGGATCATCAGCCACAGCAAGGATGGTCGCTGTGATTATTTCCGGGAGACCGTGACCAGTGTGCTGCCGCTGTCGCCGGCCGCCTGAGTCAGCGAGGCAGCGGCTGGGCGGCTGCTATGCGGCCTGCCGCGCCTCTTTCAACGCGATGGTCAGCGCCACCACTTTCGCCCTCAGCGCCGCGTTTTCCGCATGCAGCGCCTCGAACTTCGCACGCAGTTCATCCGGATCGGTCGGAATCTCGATCGGTTCTGCCGGCACCTCTGCGCGGGGTTTGGGCGGCGACTTCGCTTCACGCACCTGGCGCGCCACCTGTTGCAGTTCCTTTTTTCCGCCGCTGACTGCCGCCACCTGCTGCTCGCCCGGCAAAGTCGCAACGGCTGCGGCGGCATTCAGCGAAATCGTGCCAGCGCGCACTGCTTCCACCAGTTCCGGCGTGGCGGTTTTCTGGATCTTTTCGATACGGCTGACCGCATTGCTGCTGATGCCGGCGATCTTCGCGACTTCCTCGCGGGTGGCGAGCGGCGGCTTCGGTGATTTCGTCGATTGCGCCGATTTCGCGGCCTGCTCCGGTGCCTGACCGTCTGCAGCCGGCGCGTCTGCCGGTGCTGCGTCCGGTTCGCTGTCCTGCTGCGCCTTCGCGCGCTCGGCGAGGATCGCCTTCTTGCGCAGCGCCAGCATGCCGCGCTGGAAATCCGACACGCTGCGTCGCGCGAGCTGGTTGTCGATCATCCACAGCATCACGTCGTCGATGCTGGCAAAGCGGTCGTTCTGCACCGTCCTGAATTCGATGCCGTGCTTGCGGCAGATGTCGTAACGGTTGTGGCCGTCGATCAGCACATCGCCCCACAGCACCAGCGCATCGCGGCAACCTTCCGCCAGCAGGCTGCGCTCCAGCGCCTCGTATTCGTAGGGGTTCAGCGGGTCGATGTAGGCCCGCAGCTCGTCGTTGATCTTGATGTCCATGCCGGTATTGCGTTATCTGCCGCGAAAACTGCCGCGAAAAGCGTGGCATTGTACCGGCTGATGCCGGCATGGGAAACTTGACGATCCGCCATCGCGCTAGCGAAAGCGCCAGCAGGCAAACGAAAACGGCATCACGATCCAGCCGAGCATGATGCCGGTCAGCACCAGCGGGTCGGTCAGCCGTTCCGGCATCACGGTAGCGAGACCGTACATGGTCTGCACCTGTTCGGAACTGAAGATGTTCAGCAGGCGGAACACGTCGGCGGGATTTAACATCAGCAGCGTGCCGAATACCGCGCTGCCCAGGTTACCCTGGCTGAGCACCAATGCGCCGGTCAGCAACAGGTCGAAGATCAGCACGAAGAAGAACCACAGCGCGATGGCGAGGCCCGACGCGCGCATGCGGTCGGCGGCCAGCACCGAGATCAGCAGCGACACGCTGAGGAAGGCCATGCCCATCAGGATCGCGGACAGGACGAAGCCGAGATAGTGGTACAGGTCTGCCATGCCGAGCTGCGACGCCATCGGCAACAGCCCGGCGCCAAAGCCGACCACCGTCGAGACCGACAGCGCCAGCGCAAGGCCGAGGTACTTGCCGAAGAGGATCTCGAAGCGGGTGATCGGCATCGACATCAGCAGTTCAAGCGAGCCGCGCTCGCGCTCGCCGACGATGGCGTCGTAACCGAGGATCAGCGCAATCAAGGGCACGAGGTAGATCACCAGGCTGACCAGGCTGGCAATCGTGACGTCAATGCCGCGAAAGCCGACAGAGCCCTGCTGGGCGGAGCCGAAATAGGCAATGGCCAGCGCAAACAGGGAGAAGATCACCGCCACGGCCAGTACCCAGAGGTTGCGGATGCGGTCGCGGAATTCCTTGCTGGCGATGATGCGCACCTGCGCCAGATCGATATTAGTCATGCTCACCTCCGTATCCGAAGAACAGGTCTTCCAGTGTCGGCTCATGCACGACGATATCGCGTACGGCGTTGCGCATGCCCGTCAGCAGATGCAGCACGTCGATCTTTCGCGCCGCCGGGCAGTACACCTTCACCACGTCGTCCTGCGTGCCGGTCTCGATCTGCAGCGTCACGTCGGACAGCGCCGCGAGCGCTTCACGCACCTGGACGAGGCAATCGGGCTGCACACTGGCTTCGATGGTGGAAGGCAGCACCAGTTGCGAGCGCAGCTGGGCGAGCGTGCCTTCGGCGGTAATCTTCCCGCCGCTCAGGATCACCAGCCTGTCCACCCGTTCCTGGATCTCGGCCAGGATGTGCGAGGTAATGATGATGGTCGCACCGCGCGACTGCGCATCGCGCAGGACACGATAGAACTCGTGGATGCCTTCCGCATCCAGTCCGTTGGTCGGTTCGTCGAGGAAGATCAGGTCCGGCTTGCCGACCAACACCTGCGCAAAGCCGAGGCGCTGGCGCATGCCCTTGGAGTAGCCGCGCACGCGACGGTGCATCGCATGCCCGAGGCCGACGCTGTCGAGCACCGGTGCGCACTCTTCGCGCGGCACCCGCTTCAGGTCGGCGAACAGGTGCAGCACTTCCAGCCCGGTGAGGTTGTCATAGGTGACAAAATTCTCGGGCAGGTAGCCGATGCGTCGCCGCACGTCGCGGAAGTTGCCGTTGCCTGCGAGTGCGCCGTTGATGCTGATCGTGCCGCTGCTCGGCGCGATCAGCCCGAGCATCAGCTTGAACAGCGTGCTTTTTCCCGCGCCGTTGTGGCCGATCAGGCCAAACATCTCGCCCTGCGCCACCGAGAGGCTGACATTGTCCAGCGCCCGGACATCGCCGAACTGCTTGCTGATGTTACTTACCTGGATGGGAACGTTTTTCACTCCACTTTCTCCACTCCGGATTCCACGGGACCATGCGCGGATTCTTGTCCACGATGCTCGGCGCGCGCAGGATCGGGAATTGCCGCGCCACGAAACGCAGGGTCTGTATTGAAGGACTCGTCAGCAGCAGCTTGAGCAGCGGGTATTGCCAGTTCAGCCGGTCCACCACGTCGTTGGCTTCGTACAGCACATCGCCCTTGCCGTCGCCGTTCTGGTCCCAGCCGCTGTAGTTGCTCCAGTAATTGCCCTTGGCCTTGCCCCACTCGACGTCGCGCGACGCGACGTACTTGATCTGCTGCCGGTTGTCGATGAAGTCGTTGCCGTCCACCTTGTTGTTGGCCGAGCCGGCCGCAAGGTGGATGCCGACCTCATTGCCCGCGACGAGGTTGTCGCTCAGCGTGTTGTACTCGGCGTCGTAGATGAAGAAGCCGCGCCCGTTGTCGGCGACCGTGTTTTTCTCGATCACCGAATCCTGGATCGTGCGCAGCATGATGCCGTGGTCGGTGTTGCCCCACGCGATGTTGTTGCGAACCGTCAGGCTGCGCACTTCCATCAGCGCCAGGCCGCCACGGTTGAGGTAGACCTCGTTGTTCTCCCACACGCTGTGGTGGGTGTTCATGTAGTGGGTGCGGTAGCGCAGGTTGTGGATGCGATTGCCGCGAAAGAGCACATTGCGCGACCAGTCGACATAGATGCCGTCGCGCGCATAACTGATGTGGTTGTCGACGACCTGCGCGTCGGTGACGTTGTAGACCTGGATACCGTTGCCGCGCGCCGGCGACATCAGGTCGCGCCGGCCGGTGACGGTGTTGCGCTCGATGCGCGCATCGTCGGACCCTTCCAGCCAGATGCCGAACAGGTTGAAGACGACGTCGCAGTCCTGCACCACCGGCCGGTCGGAATTCGGCTGGATATAGATGCCCGAATTCTGCGCGGTCTGGTCGATGCCGCTGTCACGCACGATGAAGCCCTGGATGGTGACGTCGGGCGCGCGCACGCGGATCACGTCGCCGGTGAAGCCGCCGCGTATCGTGGGCCGGTTGAGGCCCTTGAGCACCAGCGGCTTGTCGATCACCAGCCGCTCGGCATAATCGCCGCGCTCAACCTCGACGGTGTCCCAGGGTGCGGCCGCGGCGATCGCTGCCGCAATCGACTCGCCCGGCTTGACCGTGTGGACCGCGCTCCAGGCTGACCCCACCGGCATGGCCAGCAGCGCTGTCAGCATGCAGGCGGCAGCGAGCGCCGCAGCCTGTCTCCTCGACGTGGTGGGCGCGGGCCTGCGCACATCCTTTTCCGCTGCCGTCCCTGCTGACACATTTACCCCGCCTTCGTCGCCAGCTCAGCCGTTTTCTCGGAGAGGTTGCGGCGCACGCTCTCGAGCGGAATGAAATAGCCCTTCGCATCGATGGCGGTGAGCGGCAGGCCTTCGCGCTCGCGGTGCTTGCGCT